>NZ_JBEYXC010000004.1:167249-309487 GCF_040644695.1 Streptomyces sp. NPDC046909
GGGGGGGGGTGCGTTCGCTTTTTAGACCTCACACTAAAAAAAAAAACCCAACCCCCCCGCCCCCCCCGGCCCCCCCCCCCCCCCCCCGCCCGCCCCCCCCCCCCCCCACCGCCGTATCCGTAGGAACTGTCAGCCGGTGTTGCGCAGGCCCGCCGCCACGCCGTTGACCGTCAGGAGCAGGGCGCGGGCCAGGGTCGGGTCCGGTTCCTCGCCCGCCGCGGCGGCGTCGCGCTGGCGCTTGAGCAGGGCGACCTGGAGGTAGGAGATCGGGTCGAGGTAGGCGTCGCGGATGGTGAACGTCTGCCTCAGGACGGGCTGGGCGTCGAGGAGTTCGCTCTCGCCCGTGACCTTCAGGACCTCGGCGACGGTGAGCGCGTGCTCGGCCTCGATGTCGGCGAAGACGTGCTGGAGTTCGGCCGGGACGAGGGTCTCGACGTAGTGGCGGGCGATGCGCAGGTCGGTCTTCGCGAGGGTCATCTCGACGTTGGAGATGAAGTTGCGGAAGAAGTGCCACTGCTCGTGCATCTCGTCGAGCACCGTGTCGAGGCCTGCCTCGCGCAGCGCCTTCAGGCCGGAGCCGACGCCGTACCAGCCGGGGACGATCTGGCGGGACTGGGTCCAGCCGAACACCCACGGGATGGCGCGCAGTCCGTCGAGGGAGACGCCGGAGCCGGGGCGGCGGGAGGGCCGGGAGCCGAGGTGCAGGTCGGCGAGCTGGTCGACGGGGGTCGAGGCGAGGAAGTAGTTCGGCAGGTCGGGGTCCTCGACCAGCCTGCGGTAGGCCGCGTGGGCGGCGTCGCTCACCACGTCCATGGCCGCGTCCCAGCGGGCGAGGGCCTCGTCGGACTGGCGGGGGGCGGTGTGCAGGGCGGAGGCCTGGAGGGTGGCGGCGACCGTCAGTTCCAGGTTCTCGCGGGCCAGGGACGGCACCAGGTACTTGTCGCTGATGACCTCGCCCTGCTCGGTCACCTTGATCTCGCCCTCCAGGGTGCCCCAGGGCTGGGCGAGGATCGCGTCGTGGGACGGGCCGCCGCCGCGGCCGACGGTGCCGCCGCGGCCGTGGAAGAGGCGCAGACGCACGCCGTAGCGGTGGGCGACATCGCGCAAGCGCCGCTGCGCGCGGTGGATCTCCCACTGGGACGTGGTGATGCCGCCGAACTTCGAGGAGTCCGAGTAGCCGAGCATGACCTCCTGGACGTCCCCGTTGAGCGCGACCAGGCGCCGGTAGGAGGGGTCGGAGAGCATGTCTTCGAGGATGGTGTCGGCGGCCTTGAGCTCGTCGGTGGTCTCCAGGAGCGGCACGATGCCGATCTTGGCCCAGCCGGCGTGCAGGTCGATGAGGCCGGCCTCGCGGGCGAGGACGGCGGCGGCGAAGACGTCGTCGGCGCCCTGGCACATGGAGATGATGTACGACTCGATGACCTCGGGGCCGAAGACGTCGAGGGCGCGCTTGACGGTGTGGAAGACGCCGAGGGTCTTCTCGCCGGCGGCGTCCAGGGGCGCCGGGGTGGGGGCCAGGGGCCTCCTGGACCGCAGCTCCTTGGCGAGCAGCTTGCCGCGGTAGTCGCGGGGCATGTCCGCGTACCGCCAGGACTCCTCGCCGAGGCGGTCGAAGAGCTGGCCGAGGGCGTGGTGGTGGGCGTCGGCGTGTTCGCGGACGTCCATCGTCGCCAGCTGGAGGCCGAAGGCGGCGAGGGTGCGGATCGTGCGGTTCATGCGGCCCTCGGCGAAGAGGCCGCCGCGGTGTTCGCGCAGGGAGGTCTGGATGAGCGTGAGGTCGTGCAGGAGCTCGCTGGTGCCGAGGTAGTCGCGGCCGTCCTCGTGCGGGGTGTTCTTGGCGAGCCGCAGCTTGGTGTTCTCCAGCTTCTGGCGGATCGCGGTGGCCTTGAGCCGGTAGGGCTCCTCGGCGTTGAGGCGCTTGTAGCGGGGGCTGATCTCCGGGAGGCGCTCCAGGTCGGTCCGGAGCGACTGGAGCAGTTCCTCCGTGGCGCCGGTGTAGCGGATGGAGTTGGAGAGGAAGCCGCGCAGCTCGTCGATGAGGTCGAGGGCGTCGTTGATGCCGTGTTCGTGCTGGAGGATCAGGACGTCCCAGGTGACCTGGGGGGTGACGTTGGGGTTGCCGTCGCGGTCGCCGCCGATCCAGGTGCCGAAGGTGAGGGGGCGGGTGTCCTTGGGGAGGGTGACGCCGACGCGCTCCAGCTCGGCGGTGAGGTCCTCCAGGACGTCGCCGACGGCGCCCGCGTGGAGTTCGTCCAGGTAGTAGATGGCGTTGCGGGACTCGTCGGTGACCTCGGGGCGTACGACGCGCAGTTCGTCGGTCTGCCACACCAGGTCGATGTTCTCGGCGAGGCGGGTGTCGTAGCGGCGGCGGTCGGTCTCCAGGACCGGGGTCTCCAGGAGGGCCGCGATACGGCGGAGCTTGTTGAGGACGGAGCGGCGCGCGGCCTCCGTCGGGTGGGCCGTGAACACCGGACGGACGTTGAGGTTCTGGACCGTCTGGCGCAGGTGCTCGGGGTCGGCGTCCTTGAGGCGGTCGGCCGTACGGGCGAGGAGGCCGCCCTCGGCGGCGCGCTTGGCGCGCAGCTCGCGGCCGCGGTGGACCTGCTCGGTGACGTTGGCCAGGTGGAAGTAGGTGGAGAAGGCGCGCACCAGCTTGGCGGCGGTCTCCAGCTCGGTGCCCCGCAGCAGCTCGGCGGCGGCGTCACCGTCCTCACGGGTGAGGCGGCGGACCTTTTCGACGAGTTCGAGGAGCTCCGGGCCCTCCTGGCGGACGAGGGTCTCGCCGAGGAGGTCACCGAGTCGCCTGATGTCGGCGCGCAGCTCACTCGAAGTCGTGGTGGTCTGGTCGTCGGCACTGCTCACAGGTGCGGCTCCTTGCAGTGTTGAAGCTCGTCCGGGAGGGAACCCGGTACCGGTCGTGCGGCGGGTGCCGCATACGGGCCGGACATCCGGGAAGAGATGAGAGCGGACCGCGCTGTCCGAACGACTCCAGGATAGGTGTCCGTGCGGACGCGCAGGTTCTGGGGCTCTTGCCGTCGGGCGACGCGCTGCCATACTTACGACGCCGTAGGTTACGGACCCGTAGGAAGTCCCGCTCTGCTTCCGCTTGGCTCCGCTGACCAGGCTCTTGTCACAAAACCCTCGAACCCCACAGGGGACGCCCCATGACCGCAAGCTCCGATGTGATCGAAGACGCCCCGAAGGCGCCCGACGATTCCCCGATGCCGTCCGCCACCCTGGGCGGCGAGCAGAAGCGCTCGCTGGAGCAGATCACCCTTCTGCTCTTCATCATCGTCCCGTTCCTCGCGGTGCTCGCGGCGGTGCCGCTGGCGTGGGGATGGGGAGTGAGCTGGCTGGACCTCGGTCTGCTCGTCTTCATGTACTACCTCGGGTGCCACGGCATCACCATCGGTTTCCACCGCTACTTCACGCACGGCTCCTTCAAGGCCAAGCGGCCGCTGCGGATCGCGCTGGCGATCGCGGGGTCGATGGCGGTCGAGGGGCCGCTGGTCCGCTGGGTCGCCGACCATCGCAAGCACCACAAGTTCTCGGACGCGGAGGGTGACCCGCACTCGCCGTGGCGGTTCGGCGAGACCGTTCCGGCGCTGCTGAAGGGCCTGTGGTGGGCACACATCGGCTGGATGTTCGACGAGGAGCAGACGCCACAGGACAAGTACGCGCCGGATCTGATCAAGGATCCGGCGATCCGCTGGATCTCCCGGGGCTTCATCTTCTGGGCGATGCTGTCGCTGGCCATTCCGCCGCTGGTCGGCGGGCTGGTGACGATGTCGTGGTGGGGCGCGTTCACGGCGTTCCTGTGGGGCTCGCTGGTCCGTGTGTGCCTTCTCCACCATGTGACCTGGTCG
Organism: Streptomyces sp. NPDC046909; assembly: GCF_040644695.1. Classification (NCBI taxonomy): domain Bacteria; kingdom Bacillati; phylum Actinomycetota; class Actinomycetes; order Kitasatosporales; family Streptomycetaceae; genus Streptomyces; species Streptomyces sp. NPDC046909. The sequence continues at coordinate 171,116 of NZ_JBEYXC010000004.1, forward strand.
ATCAACTCGATCTGCCACGCGGTGGGCAAGCGGCCGTTCAAGTCGCGGGACCGTTCGGGCAATGTGTGGTGGCTGGCGGTGCTGTCGTGCGGTGAGTCGTGGCACAACCTGCACCACGCCGACCCGACGTCGGCGCGGCACGGTGTGATGCGGGGGCAGCTGGATTCCTCGGCGCGGCTGATCCGCTGGTTCGAGATGGCCGGGTGGGCGTACGACGTGCGCTGGCCGTCACGCTCGCGTATCGATTCGCGGCGCAACACCGGTGAAGACGACTCCCGGCGCCGGAAGGAGCCCGCGAAGGCGGCATGATTGACGCCGTGGCGACCGACCCGAGCAGCACCGAGAGCAATGAGAAGCCGCGGCGCGCGCGTCGTACCCGGATGACGGGGGCCCAGCGCCGTGAGCAGCTGCTGGAGATCGGCCGCACCCTCTTCGCCGCCAAGGGTTTCGAGGCCACGTCGGTGGAGGAGATCGCGGCGAAGGCCGGGGTGTCCAAGCCGGTGGTGTACGAGCACTTCGGCGGCAAGGAGGGGTTGTACGCGGTGGTGGTGGACCGTGAGATGCGGCGCCTGCTGGACATGGTGAACCGCTCCCTGACCGCGGGCCACCCCCGGGAGCTCCTGGAGCAGGCGGCGTTCGCGCTCCTGGACTTCATCGAGGAGTACACGGACGGTTTCCGCATCCTGGTCCGTGACTCTCCGATCCCCCAGTCGACGGGTTCCTTCGCCTCGCTGATCTCCGACATCGCCACGCAGGTGGAGGACATCCTGGGCCGCGAGTTCAAGAACCGCGGCTTCGACCCCAAGCTGGCTCCCCTCTACGCCCAGGCCCTGGTCGGCATGGTCGCCCTGACCGGCCAGTGGTGGCTCGACGTCCGCCGCCCGAAGAAGGCCGAGGTCGCCGCCCATCTGGTGAACCTGGCGTGGCACGGCCTGGACGGCATGGAACAGAAGCCGCGGCTGATCGGGCACCGGAAGAGTTAGGGCGGCGGTGCGTTGTCGCCTGCGGGGCGGTGGGGGCTGGTCGCGCCCACGCGGCGGAGCCGCAAATCGATACAGCCCCGCGCCCCTTAAAGACGGGGCTGCGCCCCGATTCCCCCAGGGGCGCGGGGAACTGCGCGAGCAACCCCCACAAACCCGCAGCCGCCGACGAAACACTCACCCCCGAGCTGTCAGCCCGCCTCCGGCTCCAGGAACTCCAGCCGGTTGCCCACCGGGTCGTACGCATAGAACCGCCTGTGTCCCGGCAGGTCCCCGTCCCAGGTGACCGTCGCTCCCCTCGCCTCCAGCTGGGCGGCGTACGCCTCGATGTCCGTGACCCGGAGGCCGGGGTGAGCCTTCTTCGAGGGCCGGAAGCCGTCCTCCATTCCCAGGTGCAGTTGGACCGCCCCCGCCTGGAACCAGCACCCTCCCCGCGCCGCCAGTACCGGTGGCTTGGGGAGTTCCGTCATGCCGAGGACGTCGACGTAGTACGCCCGTAGCCGGTCCTCGGAGCCGGGCGGCGCGGCGAGCTGGATGTGGTCGACGGCGGAGATCACGGTCACGCCTCCTTGCGGGCGACCGCGAAGATCCGGCGGAACGGGAACGCCGTGCCGTGGGGGCCGGCCGGATACGCCTTGCGGAGGGCGTCTCGGTAGCGGTTCAGGAAGGCGTCGCGGGCCTCGGGGTCGTCAGCGAGGGCCGTGAGGACGGGGCGCAGGCCCGTGCCCTTCACCCAGTCGAGGACCGGGTCCTCGCCGGGGAGGAGGTGGACGTAGGTCGTCTCCCAGACGTCGGCCGTGCAGCCGAGGGCGGTGAGGTGTTCGAGGTAGGACTCGGGTGACAGGACCGCGTCCTCGTGGCGGAGCGCGCCGGCGAGGCCCGCGGACTCGGCCAGTTCGCGCATCAGCCGGTGGCTGGGGGCGCCGAAGTTGCCGGGCACCTGGAAGGCAAAGGTGCCGCCGGGGGCGAGCCCGGCGATCCAGTCGGCGAAGCGGTCGACGTGGCCGGGGACCCATTGGAGCGTGGCGTTGCTGATGATCAGGTCGTACGGCGCTTCCGGGTTCCAGGTGCGGACGTCGCCGTGGGCGAAGTCGAGGCGGCCGCCGCCCGGGGTGGGGCCCTCGTGCTCGGTGTGGGCGCGGTCGAGCATCTCGGGGGAGTTGTCGTAACCGGTGATGCGGGCGGTGGGCCAGCGGTCGGCGAGGAGGACGGTGACATTGCCGGGGCCGCAGCCGAGGTCGGCGATGCGGGCGGAGGCGCCCGGGGGATCCGGGATGCGGGACAGGAGATCCAGGAAGGGGCGGGCTCGGTGGTCGGCGTGCCGGAGGTACTGCGCGGGGTCCCACGTCGTCATGGATCCCGTCGTCATGGATCCCGTGTTCGTCCTGTTCGTCATGGATCCACTGTGACCCCCGATTTATCTTGACGTCAAGAGACTTCACTTCAAGAGACTCCACGTCGACACAACCACTAGACTGATCGTCATGGAGGACGAGGTCGATCGGCTGGTCGCAGCGTGGCGCCGGGAGCGCCCTGACCTCGACGTGGAACCGCTCGAGGTGCTCAGCCGGGTGAGCAGACTGGCCCGGCACCTGGACCGGGCGCGCCGGCTGGCCTTCTCGGAGCACAGTCTGGAGCCCTGGGAGTTCGACGTCCTCACCGCGCTCAGGCGCGCGGGGACGCCGTATCAGCTCTCCCCGGGGCAGCTGCTGACGCAGACCCTGGTCACCTCGGGCACGATGACGAACCGCATCGACCGGCTGACGAAGAAGGGCCTGGTGGAGCGGTTGCCGGACCCGAGCGACCGGCGCGGTGTGCTGGTGCGGCTGACGGACGAGGGCCAGGACCGCGCGGACCAGGCCCTCGCCGGACTGCTCGACCAGGAGCGCGCGATCCTCGCCGAGCTCTCCCGGGCGCAGCGGGGCGAACTGGCGGGACTGCTACGCCAGTTGACCGCCCCGTTCGACAACATCCCCGGCTAGGTCCACGGGACCCACACCGGCCCGGCGGGCGAGCGCGACCGCGGCCAGGGTGGAGTGGACGCCCAGCTTGCCGAGGACGTTCTGCATATGGGTGCGGACGGTGTGCGGAGACAGGAACAGCCGCTCGGCCACGGCCTTTCTGCCCAGGCCCGCCACCATGCAGCGCAGCACCTCCCGCTCGCGCGGGGTCAGCGACTCGACCAGCCGCTCGCTCTCGGTGCGGTGCTTGCGCGCGGCGGTGAGCTCCCGCAGCACGCCCGTGAGCAGGGCGGGCGGCAGATGTGTCTCGTCCCGCAGCACTCCCCGTATGACGGTGAGCAGTCTGGACAGCGAGCAGTCCTTGGCCACCCAGCCGGAGGCCCCAGCCTGAAGTGCCAGCGCCGCCCGGCGCGGATCGTCCTTCTCGGCGAGGACGACGATCCGTACGCCGGGCTGTGCGGAACGCACCCCGGCCACCAGCGAGATGCCGTCGACCAGCCCGTCCTCATTGCCCTCCTGTACGGGCACGGCGGGCCGGATGCCCTGGACGTTGCCGCCCAGATCGGCGTCGACGAGCAGTACGTCGAAGCGGCGCCCCTCGGCGGCCGCGCGCTCCAGACTGCGCAGCGCGGCGGGACCGCTGCCGGCGGCGGAGACGTCGACGTCGGGCTCGGCGGCCAGGGCGGCGGCGAGCGACTCGGCGAAGATGCGATGGTCGTCGACGACCAGGACTCGGATGCGAACCACGAAACCCCCTTCCCCAAGCTCTCTGTAAGAGCAGGGGATTACCCCATCGTCGGGAGACGGAAGACGGATGCAGACCGGCACGGATACGACGCCCGAAGTGTGATGGCCGCACGGCCGCCGCCGTGCACGAACTGCTACCCCCACTTCGGGCGCCGTACCCGACTGTCTCGCCCCCTGATCGGCACCGGCCCCCACCGGTGCTGTTCATCAGGGTACGGCCGGGGGGCAGGAGCGGAAGGTAATTTGCAGAACTGCTTGTCCAGCGCGTTTATGGTGAGCCGCATGTTTCGTATGGAGACAGAAGTCGACAGAGAGCGGCGCGATCTTTTGCGCAGACGGCTCCGCGACACCAACACGGCGGCCTCGCCGGTCCTGCGCGCGCTGCGCGGAACCCCAGGTGAACGGGAACTTCCGCTCCATGTCTGGGTGTTGGACGGGTCCGGCGAGCTGGCCGGCGGGCTCGTCGGCCACACCTGGGCGAGCTGGCTCCATGTCACGTATCTGTGGGTGGACGAGCGGTGGCGGGGCGCGGGTCTGGGTTCGCAGTTGCTCGCGCGGGCGGAGACGGTCGCCAGGACCGAGCGGGGCTGTGTGAACTCCCGGCTGGAGACCTGGGACTTCCAGGCGCCGGAGTTCTACAAGCGGCGCGGCTACGAGGTGGTGTGCGTGATCCCCGACTATCCGCCGGGGATCACCGAGTACACGCTGACGAAGCGGATCGGCTGACGCGGACCGGCTAAGCGCTCCGCTGGATGTGCGGCGACGTGTCGGCGTTCGTCTGCGGCGCCGTCGTGGCTGGTCGCGCAGTTCCCCGCGCCCCTTAGCGGCGCTGCCGTACCGCAGCCGACTTCACCGGGTCCGCTTAGAGCGCCTTTCCGCAGATGGTGTCGTACGGCCGTCCGACCACGATCGTCAGCCGGATCGGGTCGGTGGTGCCGGACGGGCAGCGCGCGGAGCCGGCGTCGACGAGGCCGGTCACCTTGAAGTCCCCGGACCCGGCCCGGTCGCACGCGATCTCCTGGGCCTGCGCGTCGACACAGTCCCCCGTGACCAACTGGCCGCCGCCGGCGCCCGCGTCGCCGGGATGGCCGCCGGAGAGATTGCGCCCGCAGACGGTGTCGGTGGGGATGCCGCGGGTCGTGTCGTCGTCCGGTCCGAAGTTCATCGAGACCTCGATGACCAGGTCGGTTCCCGCCGGGCACTGCACCGCGGCGGGCAGGATGCTGCCGTCCATGATCTTCAGGGCCTTGAAGGTGGCGCCGGAGTCACCGCAGCCGAGCTGCCGGTACCCGTCGGGAGCGCGGTCCGGGTCGGGCCCGCCGCAGTCGCCGACCTGCCACTCCCCCGAACTCCCGCCGCCGTCGGCGGTGTCCGAGGCGGACACGGAGGGCGAGGACGAGGACGAGGCCTCGTCGTCATCCTTGCCGCCGGTGAACCACCAGATGGCGTAGATGATCCCGATGAACACCACCAGGGCTGTCAGCCCCCGCAGACACCCCGGCTGCTTGCGCGGTGGCGGATCCTGAGGACCGTCCTGCACAGCCATGAAATCCCCCTTCGCTCACGGCGATGTGTCCACGGTCACACGGAACGTCCGGTTCTGCGGGGGCCGTTACGTTCCGGGGACACCGGAGGGACGGGGCGGGGACAATCCCCACATCATGTGCGCGAGCGGGGCGTCACAGCGGCAGGTCGTCCGTGGAGTCGAGGCCGCGGCGGCGCCGGACATGACCGCGCCGGCCCGCCAGGAGCGCCATCAGCGTCCAGATCACCACTCCGGCGACGAGGCCGCCCAGCCGGCCTGCGGCGTCGACGTCGTCCGCCTGCTCCATGGGCACCTCGCCGTCCGGGTCCACGAGGACGTCGAGCCGCCGGCCGACCTTGGGGGCCCAGGTGTCGCCGTCGTACGCCAGCTTCTCCTTCAGCTCGCTCCCGTCCGCGCGCCGCAGGGTGAAGCGGTGGTTGTTGCCGCCCGTCTCCGCCGCGCTGTCCGCGACGATCACCACGCTCTCGCGCACCCCCCGCTCCTCCAGGGCCGCCTCGGGCGCGTACTGGACGGCCCCGACGAGGACGAACAGCGAGGGCACCGCGGACAGGACGCCGAGCCACCAGGCGCGGTGGAGCAGGATCATCAGGATGGCGAAGACGAAGCACAGCAGCACGCCGGTGGAGATGGGGATCCATTCCGAGCCCAGGGTCAGATAGGCGATGCCCGTGGTGCCCGCGGCGGCCGCCCATCCGAACAGGATCAGGGCGAGGGTGCGCCGTGCGGACGTCCAGGGGGCGACGGCCGTCGCGCCCTTCCCGTTCGGTGCCGTGACCGCGGTGCTGTGTATGCCGCCTGACATCCCCGTACTCCCTGCCTGCCTCGCGCTGTCTGCGGCTGCACGCTACAGGGGGCCCGGCACCGGGCCGGTACGCAGGTCGGCCCCGCGGCTCTGTGACGAGCGGCGGGGCCGGCCTGCTGTGGAGAAGCTCAGACGAGCCTGCGTGCGCCCGGTGAAGGCACCGCCTCGAAGACCCGGGGTGCGGTGAACCCGGCCGCGGCGAAGGCCTCTTCGACCGCCTTGGTGATGGTGTCGACGTCGGCGACGTCCGCGAGGACGATCGCCGAGCCGCCGAAGCCGCCGCCGGTCATCCGGGAGCCCAGGGCGCCGGAGGCCATCGCGGTGTCGACGACCAGGTCCAGCTCGGGGCAGGAGATCCGGAAGTCGTCGCGCAGCGAGGCATGGCCCTCGACCAGGACCGGGCCGATCGCGCGGGTGTCCCCCGACTCCAGGAGCCTGACGACGCGTTCGACGCGCTCGTCCTCCGTGACGACGTGGCGGACCAGGCGTACGACCTCTTCCTCGTCGCCGAGGCGGGCCAGCGCCGCGTCCAGGTCCTCGTACGCGATGTCCCGCAGGGCGTCCACGCCGAGCAGTGCCGCGCCCTTCTCGCAGCCCGCGCGGCGCTTGCCGTACTCGCCCTCGCTGTGGGAGTGCTTGACCTGGGTGTCGACGACCAGCAGGCGCATGCCCTCGGCCGCGAGGTCGAAGGGGATCTGCTTCTGGGAGAGGTCGCGGGTGTCGAGGAAGAGCGCGTGGCCGTCCTCGCAGCAGGCCGAGGCGGTCTGGTCCATGATGCCGGTCGGGGCGCCGACGTAGACGTTCTCGGCGCGCTGGCACAGGCGGGCCAGCTGCCAGCGGGGCAGGCCCAGTTCGAACAGGTCGTTGAGGGCGAGGGCGACCACGACCTCCAGCGACGCCGACGAGGACAGGCCCGCGCCGGACGGGACCGTCGAGGCGAGGTGGATGTCGGCGCCGGTCACCGCGTGCCCGGCCTCGCGCAGCGCCCAGACGACACCCGCCGGGTACGCGGTCCAGTCGCGGTCCGACTCCGGGACCAGGTCGTCCAGGCGCAGCTCCACGACGCCGCCCTCGACATCCGCCGAGTGCAGGCGCAGGACGCCGTCGGTGCGCCTGGAGACGGCGGCGACGGCGGTGTGCGGCAGCGCGAAGGGCATCACGAAGCCGTCGTTGTAGTCGGTGTGCTCACCGATGAGGTTGACGCGGCCCGGCGCCGCCCAGACACCTTCGGGCCCGGTTCCGTAGAGCTCGACGAAACCGTCCCGCACCTGCTGCCCCACCACTACTGCTCCCTTGCGATCTTCTGCGTGAACTCCCACGCATCCGCGACGATCCCCGCGAGGTCCGCGCGGGACGGGTTCCAGCCCAGCTTCTCGCGGGCGGTCTCGGCCGATGCCACCAGGACCGCCGGGTCGCCGCCGCGGCGCGGGGCCACGACCTCCGGGATCGGGTGGCCGGTGACCTGGCGGACCGTCTCGATGACCTGGCGGACGGAGAAGCCCTCGCCGTTGCCGAGGTTGCAGATCAGGTGCTCGCCGGGGGCGGCGGCGGTCAGCGCGAGGAGGTGGGCCTCGGCCAGGTCGGCGACATGGATGTAGTCGCGGACGCAGGTGCCGTCCGGCGTCGCGTAGTCCTCGCCGAAGACGGAGATGGCGTCGCGCCTGCCCTGGGCGACCTGGAGGATCAGCGGGATGAGGTGCGACTCGGGGTCGTGCCGTTCGCCGAACTCGCCATAGGCGCCAGCGACGTTGAAGTAGCGCAGGGAGACCGCGGCGAGGCCGTGCGCGTGCGCCTCGCTGGTGATCATGAAGTCGACGGCGAGCTTCGTGGCGCCGTACGGGTTGGTCGGCCTGGTGGGCGCGGACTCGACGATCGGCACCTGCTCGGGCTCGCCGTACGTGGCCGCCGTGGAGGAGAAGACGAGCTTGCGGACGCCGGCCTCGCGCATGGCGCGCAGCAGGACCATCGTGCCGCCGACGTTGTTCTCCCAGTACTTCTCGGGCTTGACGACGGACTCGCCGACCTGGGAGGAGGCGGCGAAGTGCAGGACCCCGTCGAAGGAGCCGTCGAGCCACTTGTCGGCGTCGCGGATGTCGCCCTCGATGAAGGCGGCCCCGGCCGGTACGCCCTCGCGGAAGCCGGTCGTCAGGTTGTCGAGGACGACGACCTCGTGGCCCGCCTCCAGCAGATGCTGGGCGACCACGCTGCCGACATAGCCCGCGCCACCGGTGACCAGGTACTTACCGCTCATGAACTCGCTACCTCTCGCAGTCGCTCGGCCGCGGCCTCCGGCCGGATGTCGTTGATGAACACGTTCATGCCGGACTCGGAACCCGCGAGAAACTTCAGCTTGCCGGAGGTGCGGCGGATGGTGAAAAGCTCGAGGTGGAGGCCGAAGTCGTCACGGCTGACACCCTCGAACTCCTCCAGCGCGCCGAACGGCGCCTGATGCCAGGCGGCGATGTACGGCGTGAGGGGTTCGCCCTCACCGAAGATCCGGTCGAAGCGCTTCAAGAGTTCCAGATAAACCTGGGGGAATTCTGAGCGCGCGTCCTCGTCGAGCCCGAGCAGATCCGGCACCCGGCGCTTCGGGTACAGGTGGACCTCGTAGGGCCAGTGCGCGGCGTACGGCACGAAGGCCGCCCAGTGTTCACTCTCCAGGACGACCCGCTCACCGGCGAGTTCGCGCTCTAGGACGGCGTCGAAGAGGTTCTCCCCGCCGGTGGCCTCCTTGTGCTGGGCCACCTGGCGCAGCATCAGGGCGGTGCGGGGCGTGGTGAAGGGGTACGCGTAGATCTGCCCGTGCGGGTGACCCAAGGTCACACCGATCTCCGCGCCACGGTTCTCGAAGCAGAACACCTGTTCAACGGAGGGCAGATGAGACAGCTCCGACGTCCGGTCCGTCCACGCCTCCAGAACCAGCCGCGCCTGCTCCTCGGTGAGGTCGGCGAAGGACGCGTTGTGGTCGGAGGTGAAGCAGACGACCTCGCAGCGGCCGGAGTCACCGGCGAGGGACGGGAAGCGGTTCTCGAAGACGACCACGTCGTACGACGAGTCCGGGATCTCGCTCAGCCGGTCGCCCTGCGTCGGGCACAGCGGGCATTCGTCGGCCGGCGGGTGGTAGGTGCGGCCCTGGCGGTGCGAGGCGACGGCGATGGAGTCGCCGAGCAGCGCGTCGCGGCGGATCTCGGACGTGGTGACCGTCCGCTCCAGCGGACGGCGGTCCACCGCGTCCCGCACGGTGTCGTCGCGCAGGTCGTAGTAGATCAGCTCGCGACCGTCGGCCAGCCGGGTCGAGGTCTTCTTCACCGCCGGACTCCTTCACTCAAACAGAACTAAACACAAGTAACCATAACTCGACAGCAGCGTCAACGTCGGAATCAAACAAAGAACGCCAGTGGAAGGGTTCAATTGCCCCATGCAATCCCCCACAGAAGCCACATATCTGGCGGCCGAGCTACGACTCCCCACGAACTGGCTCGACTACACGATCCTGGGCATCTACTTCGTCGTGGTCCTGGGCATCGGATTCGCCGCCCGGAGATCGGTGAAGACCAGCCTCGACTTCTTCCTCTCCGGCCGCTCGCTGCCGGCCTGGATCACCGGCCTGGCCTTCATCTCGGCCAACCTCGCCGCCACCGAGATCCTCGGCATGGCCGCCAACAGCGCGCAGTACGGCGCGTACACCGTGCACTGGTACTGGATCGGCGCCATCCCGGCCATGGTCTTCCTGGGCCTGGTGATGATGCCCTTCTACTACGGCAGCAAGGTCCGCTCGGTCCCCGAGATGCTGCTGCTGCGCTTCGACAAGTGGGCGCACCTGCTCTCCTCGGCCCTGTTCGCCTTCGCCGCGATCCTCATCGCGGGCGTCAACCTCTACGCGCTCGCGATCGTCGTGGAGGCCCTGCTGGGGTGGCCGCAGTGGGTGGCCATCGTGGTCGCGGGCGCGTTCGTGCTGGCGTACATCACCCTCGGCGGTCTGTCGTCGGCGATCTACAACGAAGTACTCCAGTTCTTCGTGATCCTCGCGGCGCTCATCCCGATCGTGGTCCTCGGGCTGAAGAAGGTGGGCGGCTGGGACGGCCTGACCGACAAGCTGACGGCCGAGCACGGCGCCGACTTCACGACGGCGTGGGGCGGCACGGGCATCGGCAGCGCCAACCCGCTGGGCGCGAACTGGCTGACGATCGTGCTCGGTCTGGGCTTCGTCCTGTCCTTCGGCTACTGGACGACGAACTTCGCCGAGGTCCAGCGCGCCCTGTCGGCGAAGAACCTGAGCGCGGCCCAGCGGACGCCGCTGATCGCCGCCTACCCGAAGATCTTCATCGTCTTCCTGGTGATGATCCCGGGCCTGACCGCCGCCGCCCTGATCCCCGGCTTCGGCACGGAGCAGTCCGGCTACCAGTACAACGACGCCATCCCGTACCTGATGGAACAGCTGCTGCCCAACGGCGTCCTGGGCATCGCGGTGACCGGTCTGCTGGCGGCGTTCATGGCGGGCATGGCGGCCAACGTGTCGTCCTTCAACACGGTGTTCACCAACGACATCTGGGGCCGGTACGTGGTCAGGGACCGTGAGGACGAGTACTACGTCCGCTTCGGCCGCCTGATCACGGTGATCGGCGTCGCGGCGTCGGTGGGAACGGCGTTCCTGGCATCGTCCTTCTCGAACATCATGAGTTACTTGCAGACGCTGTTCAGCTTCTTCAACGTGCCGATGTTCGTGGTCTTCATCGTCGGCATGTTCTGGAAGCGGGCGTCGGTGAAGTCGGGCTTCTGGGGCCTGCTCGCGGGCACGGTCGCGGCGATGGTGAACTACTTCTGGATCTACAAGCAGGGCATCATCGACATCCCCTCCGACCAGGGCGCCAACTTCGTCTCGGCGATCGTGGGCTTCGTGGCGGGCGCGGTGGTCATGGTCGCCGTCTCGCTGTTCACCGCGCCGAAGCCGGCCGAGGAACTCCAGGGCCTGGTCTACGGCACCCGCTCCCCCGGCATGTCCGAGGCCCCCTCCGAGGGCGACGACGCCTGGTACCGCCGGCCGGCCCTGCTGGGCTGGGGCGCGGTGATCCTGGCGGCGGCCTGCTACATCCCGTTCTCGTTCTAGTCGCGGGAGGATTGAGAGACCATGTCTGACCACCACGGATACTCCGAGCAGGACGTCCAGCGGGAAGTCACCGAACTGGAGGCCAAGTCCGCCACCGCGGCCCGCATCTTCGACCTGCGCCGCATCATCGGCGGCCTGTTCGTGTTGTACGGCGTCATCGTCACGATCGCCGGCATCAACCCCTCCGACGCCACCCTCGACAAGGCCGAGGGCGTCAACATCAACCTCTGGACCGGCCTGGGGATGCTGATCCTCGGCATCTTCTTCCTGGCTTGGCTGAAGCTGCGCCCGACCCCGCCGACGGTGCCGGAGGTGACGCCGGAGGAGACGCCGGGCGAGTAGGGGCGTGCGGGGCGACGACTGACACGGTGATTGGCGCCCGGCGCTCGGCGTCGGGCGCTCGGTGTCCGGGGCTCCGGTCAGGCGGGCGGGTCCGGTGGTGAGTGGGGTACCGGGCCCGCGCGGTCCAGCAAGCCCGTCCTCGCCGCCAGTGCCGCCGCCTCCAGCCTCGATCCCACCCCCAGTTTCATCAGGACCCGCTGGACGTGGGTGCGGGCGGTCGAGGGGGCTATCCCCATGCCGGCCGCGATGAGCCGGGTGTCCTCGCCGTCGGCGACGCGGACCAGGACCTCGACTTCCCGGGGCGTCAGCATCTGGAGCAGCCGCTGGCCCTCGTCGTCCGGTTGGGCCGCCGGGTTCAGCAGCTCGCTGAAGGCGCCTTGCAGCAGTTGAGGCGCGACGGCCGCTTCACCCGCCCTGGCCTTCATGATCGCCCGTTCGACACCCTCGATCCGCTCGTCGTGGCGGACGTACCCCGACGCGCCGGCCGCGAAGGCCGCCGCGATGCCCCTCGGGCTCGGTACCGGGCCCAGGACCAGGACCGCCACCTGCGGACGGTCGCGCTTGATCTTCACCACCGGGTCGAAGATGCCCGGTTCGGCCGGTGTCGCCGTGCCCAGCAGGCACACTTCCGGAGCGCGGGTGATCACCAGCTCCGCCGCTCCCGCGGCCGGTGCCGCCGCGGCGAGGACACGGTGCCCCCGCAGTTTCAACGCCGAGGCCAGCGCCTCGGCGAGCAATCGGTGGTCGTCGACCACCATGAGCCGCACTCCCATCGAGCAACCCCCCAGTCCCCCCAATGGATCACCATGCAACGATCCCCATGCACCGCTGTGGGTGCCCCTCTATGGATGCCCACTGGTCCGCACGGACAGAAGCCCTCCCCCGGCTCCCCCGTTCTTCATGCCCCCGGAAGCTACACGCTTGTTCGACGTTGCGCTCCCCCTACTCGCGAGAAGTGCCCCGGATCGACGGAATTTCCGGCATTCGAGGTTGATGGGTGGTACGCGCACGGCCCCGTCCCTGAGCAGGGACGGGGCCGTGCGCGACAAGCGGATTCACACCCGCCGAGCGATCACTTCGCTCACTTCGCTCACTTCTCGGCTCACTTCACGCCGAAAGCGACCGCCAGATACTCCTTCTCGCTCGTGCTGCTGCCGAAGTCGCTCGCGTAGACCTGCGACATGAACAGCCGGCCGTCGTGGTAGAGGATCTCGGAGTACTCCGGGAGCATGCTCGTCTCCACGTCACGGACCGCCTCCGTGGACGGGTTCTCCAGCAGCTTCGTCTCCTTGAAGCTGCCGCCGTCGATGGTGACGATCTGCCCGCCCTTGTCGTACGGCGGCCGCTTGTACGCCAGCAGGTTGCCGCCGTCCATGCGCAGCGGGCTGATGGTGTAGCCGGCGCCGGCGTCGGCGCGCTGGCCGGTCTGCTTGCCGGTGGCGAGGTCGACGGCGACGATCTCGTTGGTCCGGCTGTAGGTGTCGCTGCCGGCCGCGTCGTGCTCCTCGGTCGGCAGGTAGAGGCGGTCGTTGCCGACCACGACCTGGGAGCAGTACTCGATCCTGGTGATGCCGTCGCAGCGGGCGGTGTACTGCTCGGGGTCGACCGAGATACGGGTGCGCAGCTTGCCGGTCTTGTTGTCGATGGAGAAGACGTCCGAGATGCCCTGGGCGCCCTCGACCTCGCCGACCTCGGCGGCCACGACCAGCGGCTCGGTGGAGACGATGCTCGCGTACTCGATGCCCTGCGCCATCTTGTACTCGGAGATCACCTTCCCGGAGGTCGGGTCGATGGTCTGGATGTGCAGCTCGCGCTCGCCGTAAGCACCGCACTTGCGGACCGCGACGAGCTTCTCGCCGCCGCCGTACCCGGCGTCGTAGCAGGTGTCGGTGGGCTTCGGGGACCACAGCGACTTGCCCGTCTTGAGGTCCCAGGCGCCGCCGCCGCTGGTGCTGCCCGCGGCGACGGTGTTGCCGCTGGTGGTGACGTTGTCCCAGGTGATCAGCCGGTCACCGGTGTTGGCCGTCTTGGTCCACAGCTTCTTGCCCGCGGCGAGGTCGATCGCCGCGACCTGGCTGCATCCGGCGGTCGGGGTCTCCTTGGTCGGCATGGCGGGCTCGTAGGCGATGGCCGTCAGACCGTCCTCGGTGGCGTGGCGGCTGGCCTGGCAGACCGGGCCGGGCAGCTTGATCGTCCACAGTTTGGTGCCCTTGGCGGGGTCGTAGCCGACGACCTCGGCGATGCCGCTCTTGGCGTAGACCGTGTCGGTCAGCCAGGAGCCGTTCACCGTGTACGTGGTGTCGACCTTGACCTCGGGCTGCGGGACCTGGAAGAGGACGGACGCGGCCGTGCTGGAGGGGACCTTCTCCTCGCCCTTGCCGGACGTGCCGCCCTTCTCGTCGCCGCCACCTCCGCCGGTGCCGCCGCTGCTGCCGCCTACGTCCTTCTTGCCGTCGTCACCGGAGGAGGAGGCGTACCAGAGGCCGCCGCCGACGATCAGCGCGATCGCCACGACGGCCGCGACGATGATCGCGAGCTGTGCGTTGATCTTCCGCCCGCCGCCGCCCGGCTGCCCGGCCTGCGGGTGCAGCGGCACGGTCGGCTGCTGGTAGCCGTAACCGGGCTGCTGGCCATAGGGGTTGGGCTGCTGCCCGTAGGCGTCCGGCTGCGGGTGCCCGTACGCGCCGGGCTGCTGGCCGTACGCCGGGGTCTGCGGCTGGCCGTACGGCTGGGGCTGCTGACCGGGGTAGCCGTAGCCGGGCTGCGGCTGCGGAGGCGGAGGGGTCTGCGGCGGGCCCTGCGGCGGCGGGGGCGGCTGCGGGGCGCCCTGCGGCGGCGGGGGTGCCTGGGGGTAGCCGTACCCCGGCTGCGGCGGCTGGTCCTGCGGGGGGTCGAAGCCTCCGCCGGGCGGGGGCTGGTGGGGTGGTGGGGGCGGCGGCTGGGTCATGATGCGGGTACCTCGGGCAGTGGGGACGGCGGCGGAATGTGACGGGGCGACGGGCTACTTGCCGTAGGCGAGCATCAGCTTCTCCTGCGTGTCGTCGTTGCCGCTCAGCCGTGTGGTCGAGAGGTAGAAGCGTCCGCCGACCCAGTCGATGGCCTTGGAGTAGAAGCCCGACTCGATGTCGGCGATGCCCCCGGGGTTCTGGAGCAGCTTCGTCGGGCTGTGGTTCGCACCGGCCGTCGGGATGGAGACGACCTGGCCGCCCCCGTCGTAGGACGGCTCGACGTAGGCGATGAGCTTGCCGTTCTCGATCTTCATCGGCAGCATCGACTCGGCCGCCGGGGACTTGACCCGCCACTTCTCCTTGCCGTCGGCGAGGCTGATGGCCACGACCTCGTTGGCCGCGCTGGTGGCGTCGGTCGGCAGGTAGAGGGTGTCGGCGTCGGCGACCGCGCCGGTGCAGCCGGTCAGGTCGCGCGCGAGGATCGCCCAATCGCACGCGGGGGCGAAGTCCTCGTCCACGCCGACCTGGGAACGCACCTTGCCGCTCGCGGTGAACGCGGCGATGTTCCAGGTGTCCTTGTCCTCGTTGGTGGCGTACATGACGAGCGGCTCGACGGAGTACGCGCGCGCGACCCGCCAGCCCTTCTCGTAGGCGAAGGTCCACTTGGCCTTGCCGGTCGCCGGGTCGAGCTCCTGGACCTCGTCGTGCTCCTTGTCGCCGCCCGCGTCGCAGGAGGAGACGGCGATCAGCCTGGTGCCGCCCGCGAAGGCGCTGGGGAAGCAGGCGTTGCCGTACTTCCCCTTGTCGAACAGCTTCTTGCCGGTCTCCACGTCGTACGCGGTCCCGGACATCGAGCGGCCCACCATGAGCGTCTTGCCGGTGACGGACAGCTCGATCTGGAGCGCGGAGTCGAACAGGTCGCCGTCGGCGACCTCGGCGGTCCAGCCCTTGGCACCGGTGTCGAGGTCGATCTCCTGGAGCTGGTTGCACTTGGCGCGGTCGCTGCTGCCGCTCATGGAGGCGACGACGATCTTGTCGGCGGCCGTCTTCTGCGGGGTGACCGCGCAGATCTTCTGGTCGAAGGTGATCGGGTCCCAAGTGGGCTTGCCGTCACCTACGTTGTAGGCGAACAGCTGCTTGTAGGCCGCCTTCACCGCGGTCTTGCCGGTGATCCACATGCCGGGGGCGTCGGCGCCGGAACCGGGCGCGTCGGGCGCGTCCTTGTACCAGAGCACCTTCGACTCACCTGACTGGCGGCCCTCGTTGAGGTCCTTCTGCTCCTCGCCGCCGCCACCGTCGCCGTAGCCCGGGTTGACCGGGTCGTCGGAGGCGGACGGCTTGGAGCTGCCGCTCTCCTTGGCGACCGGCTTCTTCGGGTCGTCGTCCCCGCCGGCGACCGCCCACACGGTGCCGCCGATCACCAGCAGCCCGGCGACGGCCGCGGCGATGACGAGAGCGGGCCTGCCCTTGAAGGGGTTGCGCGAGCCGGACGGGGGCGGGGTGCCGGGGCCGCCGGGGTACTGGGGCTGGGGCGGATAGCCGTAACCGGGCTGGCCGTAGGGGCCGGGCTGCTGCGGCTGACCGTACGGACCGGGCTGCGCGTAGGGGCCGGGCTGGGCATATGGGCCCGGCTGCTGCGGCTGACCGTAAGGGCCCGGCTGCTGCTGCGGCTGCGGCTGGGGCTGCGGCTGCGGCTGCGGCTGCGGCTGCGGCTGCCCATAGGGACCCGGCTGCTGCGGATAGCCGTAACCGGGCTGCGGCGGTCCCTGCGGCGGGCCGGCCGGAGGCGGTGGCGTCTGCGGCGGCCCCGCGGGGGGCGGCGGCGCGCCGAAACCACCCTGTGGCGGCTGGTCCTGCGGTGCTCCAAAACCGGGCGGTTGATTGGGCGGCTGAGTCATCAGCGTGTTCCCCCTCGTCACTGATTTTTAGCCACGCCCTGAGGTACGTACGGGCTCAGAGTCGTTCTCAGACAGTTCTCAGACGGCTCTTTCTATCACTCGGGACTGACAACAAACCGGGCCGATCACCCCCTGTACCCAAGGGAGGACCGGCCCGTGATGCCTCTGTTATGCGCCTTCACGCACCCTTCACGCGTCCTCGGCGAGTTCCAGCCAGCGCATCTCCAGCTCCTCGCGCTCGGCGGCCAAGTCGCGCAGCTGGGCGTCCAGTTCGGCGACCTTCGCGAAGTCCGTGGCGTTGTCGGCGATCTGGGCGTGCAGCTTGGTCTCCTTCTCGGAGAGCTTGTCGAGCTGCCGCTCGATCTTCTGGAGCTCCTTCTTGGCGGCGCGCTGGTCGGCGGCGCTCACCGACGGCGCGGCCTTCTGCACGACGGGCGCCGAGGCGGCCGCGGCCTCCTCCATCTTGTGGCGGCGCTCGATGTACTCGTCGATCCCGCGCGGCAGCATCCGCAGGGTGGCGTCGCCGAGCAGGGCGAAGACGCGGTCGGTCGTGCGCTCGACGAAGAAGCGGTCGTGGGAGATGACGATCATCGAGCCGGGCCAGCCGTCGAGGAGGTCCTCCAGCTGGGTCAGGGTCTCGATGTCGAGGTCGTTGGTGGGCTCGTCGAGGAACAACACATTCGGCTCGTCCATCAGGAGACGGAGGAGCTGAAGCCTGCGCCGCTCACCGCCCGACAGGTCCCCGACCGGCGTCCACTGCTTCTCCTTGTTGAAGCCGAACGTCTCGCACAGCTGCCCGGCGGTCATCTCGCGCCCCTTGCCGAGGTCGACGCGCTCACGCACCCGCTGCACGGCCTCCAGCACCCGCAGGTTGGGGTCGAGTTCGGCGACCTCCTGGGAGAGATAGGCCAGCTTGACCGTCTTGCCGACGGCGACCCGGCCGCCCACCGGCTGCGTCTCGCCCTCGGTGCGCCATGCCTCGGCCATGGCCCGCAGCAGCGAGGTCTTGCCCGCGCCGTTGACGCCGACGAGGCCGATCCGGTCGCCGGGGCCGAGCTGCCAGGTGACGTGCTTGAGCAGCACCTTGGGACCGGCCTGGACGGTCACGTCCTCCAGGTCGAACACCGTCTTGCCGAGCCGCGAGGAGGCGAACTTCATCAGCTCGCTGGTGTCGCGCGGCGGCGGCACGTCCTTGATGAGCTCATTGGCGGCCTCGACGCGGAAACGCGGCTTGGACGTACGCGCGGGGGCGCCGCGCCGCAGCCACGCGAGCTCCTTGCGGACCAGGTTCTGCCGCTTGGTCTCCTCCGTCGCCGCGATGCGCTCGCGCTCGGCGCGGGCGAAGACGTAGTCGGAGTAACCGCCCTCGTACTCGTACACATCGCCCTTCTGCACGTCCCACATGCGCGTGCAGACCTGGTCGAGGAACCAGCGGTCGTGGGTGACGCAGACGAGCGCGGAGCGGCGCTCGCGCAGATGCTTCGCCAGCCAGGAGATGCCCTCGACGTCGAGGTGGTTCGTCGGCTCGTCGAGGACGAGCAGGTCCTGCTCCTCGATGAGCAGCTTGGCGAGGGCGATCCGGCGGCGCTCACCGCCGGAGAGCGGGCCGATGACGGTGTCCAGGCCCTGCGGGAAGCCGGGCAGGTCCAGGCCGCCGAAGAGGCCGGTCAGCACATCGCGGATCTTGGCGTTGCCCGCCCACTCGTGGTCGGCCAGGTCCCGGATGACCTCGTGCCGCACGGTCGCGGCCGAGTCCAGGGAGTCGTGCTGGGTGAGGACGCCGATGCGCAGTCCGCCGGAGTGCGTGACCCGGCCGGTGTCGGCCTCCTCCTGCTTGGCGAGCATGCGGATCAGGGTCGTCTTGCCGTCGCCGTTGCGGCCCACGACGCCGATGCGATCGCCCTCGGAGACGCCGAGCGAGACACCGTCCAGCAGGGCACGCGTGCCGTACACCTTGCTGACGTTCTCGACATTGACCAGGTTGACGGCCATTTCTCTCCTGCCCAGGGGGATCGATCAGCCTCCCAGCGTAGGCCCTGCCGGTCGGTGACCGATCCCCGAGCAGGTCAGCGGGCCGCCGCCGCCCGTACCTCGGTCAGCAGGTCGTACATCGTCTGCCCCGGGCACTCCGTCTGGAGCCAGTCGCGGTGGCCGCTGACCGTCTCGACGTCCTTGGTGACGCCGTTGACCGGGTTGGTGAACGTGACCTTCGCCTGCGGGTCGAGGCCCTTGAGGCGGGCGATCACCTTGACCAGGCGGACCAGCGAGGCCTTCGCCGCGTCCGTCGGGCCCTGGTCGGTGAGGGTGCCGAGGAGGGCGATGCCGAGGTTGCCGGAGTTGAAGCCGGCGGTGTGGAAGGCGGTGACGAGGTCGCCGTCGGAGTCGAAGGCGGGCACGCCGTCGTCGCCGGAGTAGCGGCCCTCGTAGACCGTGCCGGCCTCGTCGATCAGGAAGTGGTAGCCGATGTCGCCCCAGTCGAGGGTGACCGCGTGGTACTCGTAGATCGCCCGGACGGTCGCGGCGGGGTCGGCGTCGCCGTTCGGGGTGTCCGTGTGGTGGACGGTGATCGTCTGCAACGCGTAGTACTTCTCCGGCGAGTTGACCGCGCCGTCCTTGTACCGCTTCGACTCGTCCGCACCCCACGCGGGCCGCGACAGATAGCGCACGCCCCGCAGCCGGGTCGGCTCCGAGGGCACCTGGAAGGCGCGCTGCGGGCCGTCGGTGGTGTCGATGGCGAGCGAGCGCACGTCCGTCGTGCCGTCCGCCGCCTTCACGTCGTACGACGTCGAGGCGCCGGCCGCGACCAGGGCCGTACCGCCGTCCTCGACGGTGGCGCAGCCGCCGCTCAGGGTCCGCCAGTCGCCGTCCGCGAGCCGCAGCGAGGCGCCGTCCCGGGCGCCGGCCCAGCGGACGCCGACGTAGGAGGCGGCGAAGGCGGTGGTGGCCGTGCCGGTGCCGGTGGTGGCGTCGGAGCGGGTGGCCGGGAACTTCTCGGGCGTCGTACCGGACGCCTGGTCCGCGGAACCGGAGTCGGACTCGGACTCGGTCGCCGCGAAGACCACCGGGGTCAGCGCGGCCCCGGCGGCCACCGCGCCGGCGGCCCCGATCACTCCACGGCGTGACAGGGGCCGCCTGCGGCGGTGGGAGGCGGGGGTGGGGGTGGGGGGTTGTTCGGACACGGACGTGCCTTCCGGTGCGGTTCACTTGGGGGCGCCGCGTGGCGCTTGAAGTGTCAAGTGACCCTAGAGGCCTCTGGTGTCCGGCATGTACAACGGGTGCAGTAGATCGTGTGGAGATCGGGCAAAGACAGCGTCAGGCGCCGCCCTCGCCGCCCCCTCTACGCCCCCGCCCCGGTGATCCGCTGCTGCGGGATCAGCGCCGCCGCCGGTGCCAGTCCCCGGCCGCCGACGGCCTGTTCGCCCACCGGCATGTCGTCCCGCGTCAGCGCCTCGGGGATGAAGACCGCCGCGGTCACACCACCGTTGGGCGAGGCGCGCACTTCGACCCGCAGGCCCTGGCGCTCGCGCAGCCGGTTCACCACGAACAGGCCGATCTGCTTGGCGTCGAGGAGGTCGACCTTCTCGGACTGGATCTTGCGGTTGGCGTCGGCGAGGGCCTGCTCGTTCATGCCGAAGCCGCTGTCCTCGATCTCGATGAGGACGCCGTCCCGCATCCGCGCGGCGCGCAGCTGCACCTTGGAGCTGGGCGGCGAGAAGGCGGAGGCGTTCTCGACGAGTTCGGCGAGCAGATGGATGACGTCGGCGACCGAGCCGCCCACGACGGACACCTTCGGCACCGCCCAGATCTGCACGCGGGGCGAGTTCTCGATCTCGGCGACGGCGGCCCGCAGCACGTCCGACAGCGGGATGGGGTCCCGCCAGCCGCGCCCGGGCGCGATGCCGGACAGGATGAGGAGCGACTCGGAGTGGCGGCGCATCCGGGTCGCCAGGTAGTCGACGCGGTACAGGTCCTGGAGCTCGTGCGGGTCCTGCTGGCGGCGCTGCATGCCCTCCAGCAGGTCGAGCTGGCGGTGCAGCAGGACCTGGCTGCGGCGGGCGAGGCTGACGTACACGCCGGAGATGCCGCTGAGGAGTTCGGCGCGCTCGGAGGCGGCCTTGAGCGCGGCCCGCTGGACGGCGGTCAACGCGGTGCCCACCTGGGCGAGTTCGTCGCCGACGAGCCGGCGCATGGGGGCCTCGGCGTCGATGTCGACGCCTTGCCCGGCGTGCAGCTTCCGCATGGCCTGCGGCAGTCGGCGACCGGCCACTTCGAGGGCGTCGTTGCGCAGGTCGAGGAGTTCGACGATGAGACCGCGTCCGACGAGCACGGAGACGAGCAGCGACAGCAGCACACCCACGAGACCGAGCACCACGGCGACTCCGGAGGCGCCGAGGGTGTCCCAGCCGAACGGGTCGGCCTGCGCGGTCGCCCCCGTACCGGCGGCCGTCTCGGCGGCGGTCAGGTCCTTCAGCACCCCGGCCGACGCCGTGTCCCAGCCGCTCAGCAGCCCCGACGCCACGGCCGAGGCACCCGGACCGGCGCTCTGCACCCGGTTCTCGACGGCTTGCAGCTTCGCGTACTGGTCGCCGTCGAGGATCTCCTCGTACGCCGCCCGGTGCACGGACTTGAGGTCGGTGACCGCCGGCTCCAGCAGCTGCCGCTGCGTGGCGACGGCGCCGACGAACTGCGCGTAGCCCTCCCGGCTCAGCTTCCCGTCGGCCTCGGCGGCGCCGAGCAGCGCCTGCTCCCGCGCCAACGCCTCCCGCGCGCGGGACAGTTCGAGCACCACGCGCGCGTCGGACGCGGCCTCGGTGCTCTGGTCCTCGGTGAGCCCGCCCGCGACCGCGAAGGCGTCCTCGACGACCGCGGAGTACTTCGCGTACGCCACCGCCGGCTTCGAACTCGCCTGTGTCCGCAGCTGGTCGAGCTTGCCCGCCGCCGCCTCCAGGGTGTCCAGGCGCCCGGGCAGACTCGCGTCGAGCAGCGCCGCGTCCGAGCTGGACGCGTTGATGCCGTCCAGCAGCGCGGCCGCGGCCTTGTCGGTCGCCTTGCGCGCACCGGCGTAGTCGTCCGGTTCCCGCATGACGGCGGTCCGCTCGGCCTGCAACGCGGTGACGAACCTGCCGACGGGCGCGAGCAGTTCGGCGTTGACGTCCTTGGCCCGCTCGGCATCACCGATGCTGGACGCGGTCGTCACGGCGGCGAAGCCCCACAGCGCCATGAGGGACACGATGGGCAGCATCAGCAGGGAGACGATCTTCGCCCGGACGGATCTGGGCCGAAGTCTGCCGGTCGTGGTGCGGAGAACGCGCATAGGGGGACCTCAGTTTGGGGGTTTGCGGTGCGTATGGCGCCCCGAAAGGGGCGCGGGGAACTGCGCGACCAGCCACAACGAACCCGCAGACGCCAAAGCACAAGGCGCCGCAGATCAAGGGGCGTTCTTAGGCCGTCGCCAGCTCGACCTCGCGGAGAATCTCCGCAGCGATAGCCGACTCATGCCGCTTCCCGGTCGGCGACAACGCCACATACGCGGCGGCGAGAAACAGGAACGACCCGAGCACGACGGCCAACGGGAAGATGAACTCGGTCGGCGTCGCCCCCGGCAACCCCGCACTGCTGGGCGCGAGATCAATGCTCACGGCGTACATCGCGGTGTAGTGCATGCTGCTCACCGCGAGCCCCATGACGAGCGCGGCGATGGCGGCGAGCACCCCGCCCCGCACGATCAGCGTGAGCGTCAGCGCCGCCGTCGCGGCAACAACAGCGATCGCGACGGACGCGATGACGAGCATGGGGTCGTAGTTGACGTCACCGTGCAGATTCAGCGCGGCCATGCCGGTGTAGTGCATCGCGGCGACACCGACGCCGGTGCCGAGCCCGCCGAAGACGACCGACGTCACACGGGACTTGCCGTATCCGGCGGTGAAGACTCCGGCCGCGACCACGCCGATGGACATCAGCAGGCTGAGCACGGTGAGGGGGACGTCGTAGCGGATCGGGGTGCCCTCGACGCTGAAGCCCAGCATCGCGATGAAGTGCATGGTCCAGATGCCGGACCCGATGGCGACGGAGGCGAGCAGCAGCCAGTTCCGCTTGGAGGCGCCGTCGGCTTCGAGCGCCCTGAGCGTGCAGCGCAGTCCCAGCGCCGAGCCGACGCACGCCATGACATAGGAAAGGACGGGAGTGACCCATCCGGCGCTGAAGTGATCCATGTGACCCATGGGGGGATTTCCTCTCGCGCGTGGCGCGGGCTGGAGGTCGCCGCGCACACGAAGTACCGCCGGTAACAGAGGGACCGGGGTTGGCTGATCATGCCAGCCCTCCCCGTGACACAGAGGGGGCGAAAAGGGACCAGGGGCCGCAATGGTGAACATTAAAATACTGTGGCGTAGGTAACACCTGACCTGCATAAATATGCGGTCAACCCCTGCCTCGTGAAGGGTTCGAGGAGGTTCCGGGGATTGTCAGGAGAACGTCAGTTTCCAGCCACCACGGACGCCCCCGGCGCGGGCGCCGACGCGGTCCGCACCGTGCGGCATGTGCCGGACGCGGTGAGCGCCTCGGCCACCTTCGCCGCCGACTCGGGGTCCCGCGCGAGGAACGCCGTCGTCGGCCCCGAACCGGACACCAGCGCGGCGAGCGCACCGGCGCCGCGGCCGGCGGCGAGGGTGTCGGCGAGTTCCGGGAAGAGGGAGAGCGCGGCGGGCTGGAGGTCGTTGGAGACGGCGGCGGCGAGCGCGTCGGGGTCGCCCTTGGCGAGCGCGTCGAGCAACTCCTGCGAGGCGACGGGCTCGGGGACGCCGGCCCCCTCGGTCAGCCGGTCGAACTCCCGGAACACGGCCGGAGTCGACAGCCCCCGCTCGGCCATCGCGAAGACCCAGTGGAAGGTCCCGCCGACGTCGAGCACCCGCAGCTTCTCCCCCCGCCCGGTCCCGAGCGCCGCCCCGCCCACCAGGCTGAACGGCACATCGCTGCCCAACTCGGCGCAGATGTCGAGGAGTTCCTCGCGGGAGGCGTTCGTGCCCCACAGCGTGTCGCAGGCGAGCAGCGCCCCGGCGCCGTCCGCGCTGCCGCCCGCCATGCCGCCGGCCACGGGGATGTCCTTGGCGATGTGGAGGTGCACGGCCGGTTCGATGCCCCGGCGTTCGGCGAGGGCGATGGCCGCCCGCGCCGCCAGGTTCGTACGGTCGAGCGGGACCTGTCCCGCGTCCGGTCCCTCGCAGGTGACGCTCAGTGCGTCGGCCGGGGTGACCGTCACCTCGTCGTAGAGGCCGACCGCCAGGAAGACATTGGCAAGGTCGTGGAAGCCGTCGGGACGGGCGGCGCCGACCGCGAGCTGGACGTTGACCTTGGCGGGGACGCGGACGGTGACGCTCACGGGCGGTTCGGCTCCTCGGTGTCGGCGGTGTTCTCGGAGACACGGTTCTCGGAGGCACGGTTCTCGGAGACGCGGTTCTCGGAGACGCGGTGCTCGGCGATCCGGGCGAACTCCTCGACCGTCAGCGACTCCCCGCGCGCCTGCGGCGAGACCCCCGCGGCGACGAGCGCGGCCTCGGCGGCGGGCGCGGATCCCGCCCACCCGGCGAGCGCGGCCCGCAGCGTCTTGCGGCGCTGGGCGAACGCGGCGTCGACGACGGCGAAGACCTCGCTCCGGGAGGCGGTGGTCTTGATCGGCTCGGCGCGCTTGACGAGCGAGACGAGCCCGCTGTCGACGTTGGGCGCGGGCCAGAAGACATTGCGGCCGATGGCCCCGGCCCGCTTGACCTCGGCGTACCAGTTGGCCTTCACCGACGGCACCCCGTACACCCGGGACCCCGGCCCGGCGGCGAGCCGGTCGGCGACCTCCTTCTGCACCATGACGAGGGTCCGCTCGATGCTCGGGAAGGTCTCCAGCATGTGCAGCAGCACGGGTACGGCGACGTTGTACGGCAGATTCGCGACCAGCGCGGTGGGCGCCGGGCCGGGCAGCTCGGCGACCTCCATCGCGTCGGAGTGCACCAGCGCGAACCGGTCGGCGCGCGTGGGCATCCGGGCCGCGATGGTCGCGGGCAGCGCGGCGGCGAGCACGTCGTCGATCTCGACCGCGGTGACCCGGTCGGCCACTTCGAGCAGCGCGAGGGTGAGGGACCCGAGCCCCGGACCGACCTCGACGACCACATCGTCCGGCCGTACGTCCGCGGTGCGCACGATCCGCCGCACCGTGTTCGCGTCGATCACAAAGTTCTGCCCGCGCTGCTTGGTCGGCCGCACACCGAGCACATCCGCGAGCTCACGGACGTCGGCGGGACCGAGAAGGGCATCGGGGGTGGGGCTGCTGGTCACGGGTCAAGGGTACGGGGCGCGGCCGGGGGCGGCCGCGCCCCCTGATGAGCGCTAGGGGGTGTCTTCTGGATCAGGCCGGCTATGAGAAGCGGTGCGGGTCGGCCCAGCCGAGCGGGGTCTGGTGCGTGCAGCTGCAAGGCGGAGGAGGGCGGCGACGCGGAGCGTCGGCAACCGACGACAACGCCGCAGATGGGCGTGCCAGATCCCGCGACACCGGCATGATCCAGAAGGCACCCCCTAGACCCAGGTGTCCAGCCACATCCGCGACCGCCAGTCGTCGATCGGAATCGCCGTGCCGGTGTACAGCGGCCAGAAGTAGATGAAGTTCCAGGTGATCAGCAGCACGAGGACGCCCGCTCCCGTGGCGCCCGCCACGCGTCGGGTGTCGCTCGATCCCGGGGGGCCGATGATCGCGCCGAGCATCATCGCGACGGCGAGGCAGAGGAAGGGCAGGAAGACGACGGCGTAGAAGAAGAAGATCGTGCGCTCCTGGTACATGAACCAGGGGAGGTATCCGGCCGCGATGCCGCAGGCGATGGCGCCGGCGCGCCAGTCGCGGCGGAAGAACCAGCGGTAGAGGACGTAGAGGATCGCGAAGGCGGCCGCCCACCACAGCAGCGGGGTGCCGATCGCGAGGACCTCGCGGGCGCACTTCTCGGTGGCGTCGGCGGGGCAGCCGTCCTTGCCGGGCGCGGGGGACTCGTAGAAGAACGAGACCGGGCGGCCGTCGACGATCCAGCTCCACGGGTTGGACTGGTAGGTGTGCGGGGAGTGCAGGCCGACGTGGAACTCGTAGACCTGGTGCTCGTAGTGCCACAGGCTGCGCCACCAGTCGGGGAACAGCCAGGACCAGTCGCTGTTCTTGCCGTCGGTCGCGGCCCAGTTGCGGTAGTAGCCGCCGGTGCCGTCCGTCGGGGAGAGGATCCAGCCGATCCACGACACCAGGTAGGTGACGATCGCCACCGGGACCGTCGCCAGGAAGGTGATGCCGACGTCCCGCTTGAGGACGGCGGTGTACGGGTGCCGGGCGCCCGCGACCTTGCGCGAGCCGGCGTCCCAGAGCACGGCCATGACGCAGAACGCGGCCAGGATGTACAGGCCGTTCCACTTGGTGCCGATGGCCAGGCCCAGCATCAGGCCCGCCAGCCAGCGCCAGGGGCGCCATCCGAGGCGGGTCGTCTCCGCGATGTGCGCGTCCGGGCGGGCCCGTCCCTCCGCGTCCACCGGCAGCGCGGCGGCGAGTTTCTCGCGTGCCTTGTCCCGGTCGACGACCAGGCAGCCGAACGCGGCCAGCACGAAGAACATCAGGACGCCGTCCAGCAGCGAGGTGCGGGCCATCACGAAGGCCAGTCCGTCCACCGCCATCAGCGCGCCCGCCAGGCACCCGAGGAACGTCGAGCGGAAGATACGGCGGCCGATCCGGCACAGCATCAGCACCGACAGCGTGCCGAGCAGCGCCGTCATGAACCGCCAGCCGAACGGGTCGAACCCGAAGATCAGCTCGCCGAGCCCGATGACGTACTTGCCGACCGGCGGATGCACGACGTACGACGGATCCGTCGGGACCGTCACCTTGCTGCCGACGTCCAGGATCAGGTCGTTGGCGTTCTTGTCCCAGTTGACCTCGAAGCCGCGGTGGACGATCGCCCACGCGTCCTTGGCGTAGTACGTCTCGTCGAATATCACCGCCTTGGGGCTGCCCAGGTTCCAGAACCGGATCACGCCCGCGAACAGCGTCACCAGCAGCGGACCGCCCCAGCCGGACCAGCGCACGATCCGCTCGACCAGCGCCTTCGGCAGCCCGAGCGCCGCCCACATGCGCGGGTCGGGGCGCGTGTACGGCGGCACGAGCCGGTCGCGCACGTCGCTTCTGGGCCCCGCCGCATAACCGAAGCGGCGCAGCCGCTGCTGCCACGACGGCCGCTGGTCTCGCGGGTCCTGGGCCTGCCGGGTGTCCGTGGAGTCCATGGACGACGCTGTACTGGTCACCGCGCCATCGTAGGGAACACGTCTGTGGGAGTCCCGTGGATGGGTCCTGCGAGGATGGAAAAGTGACAGGAACCCTTGTTTTGGCAGGCACCCCCATCGGCGACATCGCGGACGCCCCGCCCCGGCTCGCCGCGGAACTGGCCGGCGCCGACGTGGTCGCCGCCGAGGACACCCGGCGGCTGCGGCGCCTCACCCAGGCGCTCGGGGTGACGCCCAAGGGGCGCGTCGTGTCGTACTTCGAGGGCAACGAGAGCGCCCGTACGCCGGAGCTGGTCGAGGAACTCGTCGGCGGCGCGCGCGTGCTGCTCGTCACGGACGCCGGGATGCCGTCGGTGTCGGACCCCGGGTACCGGCTGGTGGCGGCGGCCGTGGAGAAGGACATCAAGGTGACCGCGGTCCCCGGCCCGTCCGCGGTGCTGACCGCGCTCGCGCTGTCCGGGCTGCCCGTCGACCGGTTCTGCTTCGAGGGGTTCCTGCCGCGCAAGGCGGGCGAGCGGCTGACCCGGCTGCGGGAGGTCGCCGGGGAGCGGCGGACCCTCGTCTACTTCGAGGCCCCGCACCGGCTCGACGACACCCTCGCCGCGATGGCCGAGGTGTTCGGCGCGGAGCGGCGCGCCGCCGTGTGCCGGGAGCTGACCAAGACCTACGAGGAGGTCAAGCGGGGTCCCCTGGCGGAGCTGGCCGCGTGGGCCGCCGAGGGCGTACGGGGTGAGATCACCGTCGTCGTCGAGGGGGCGCCGGAGAAGGGGCCCGAGGAGCTCGACGCCGCCGAGCTGGTGCGGCGGGTGCGGGTGCGCGAGGAGGCGGGCGAGCGCCGCAAGGAGGCGATCGCGGCGGTGGCGGCGGAGGCGGGACTGCCGAAGCGGCAGGTCTTCGACGCGGTCGTCGCGGCCAAGAATTCGGGGGCGTAGACGGGGGCGCGTGACCGCGCCCACACGCCCTCTGAGCAGGGCGCATGTCGTTTGAGCGTGCGCCCCACGTGCAGGCAAAGGACGAGCGGCGAAGGCAAAGCACAGCCCTCGCCGCACGGGCCGTTTTGCAAGGAAAGTCCAAATCGGATCCAACACTCGACAGGGCTGATGCATTCGCGCCGGCGGAGGCGTCCACTGGGACACAGGGACGCACCCGTCCCTGTGTCCAGCGGACCAGAGGAGCTGGCATGAGCGAGATCGCAGGGCAGACCGCCGCACTGCGCAGTGGCGCCACCGCCGTCGTCCACGAGTCGTATTCCTTCGCCTGCATGCGCTGCGGGCACGGCTGGGAGCAGTCGTACGAGATCGAGCACCACACCGACGCCGACGGCCACGACTTCGTCATCTACGTCGCGGGCGGCCAGGTCGTGCCGTCGCCGCTGAGTCGCCCCACGTGCCAGAACTGCGACAACCACGTGGTGCGGATCATGCGGCCGGGACAGGTGTCGTCGGTGCTCGACGCGGTGCACCGGCATCAGCGCACCCCGCAGGCCGGGCCCGTCGAGGTGCCCGAGGTGCCCGCGCAGGCCAAGGAGCGCCACCACTGGCATCTGTCCGATCTCCTGCACCCGTTCCACCACCGCAAGGCGAGCTGAGCCCCGGCCTCCCGGACTCCCCGCCTCCCCGGACTCCCGGCCTCCCCCGGGTGAGGGCATGCCCCTTTCGTAGGATCGGGGCATGCCTTCCTCGTCCGACAAGAACGCCGCGCCGCCGCTCCCGGAGCCCCTCCGGGTGCCCGTCGCCGACTCCCACACCCACCTCGACATGCAGTCCGGCACCGTGGAGGAAGGGCTCGCGAAGGCCGCGTCGGTGGGCGTGACCACGGTCGTGCAGGTCGGCTGCGACGTACGCGGCTCGCAGTGGGCCGCGGAGACGGCCGCCGCCTTCGAGAGCGTCCACGCGACCGTCGCCCTGCATCCCAACGAGGCGCCGCGCATCGTGCACGGCGACCCGGACGGCTGGTCCCGGCAGGGCGCGCGGCAGCCGGGGGGCGCGGGGGCGCTCGACGAGGCGCTCGCGGAGATCGACGCGCTGGCCGCACTCCCGCAGGTCAAGGGCGTCGGCGAGACCGGCCTCGACTACTTCCGCACAGGGCCCGAGGGCAAGGAGGCGCAGGAGCGCTCCTTCCGCGCCCACATCGAGATCGCCAAGCGGCACGGCAAGGCCCTCGTCATCCACGACCGCGACGCCCACGCCGACGTCCTGCGCGTGCTGAAGGAGGAGGGCGCCCCCGAGCGCACCGTCTTCCACTGCTACTCCGGCGACGCCGAGATGGCGGAGATCTGTGCCCGCGCCGGATACTTCATGTCCTTCGCCGGCAACGTCACCTTCAAGAACGCCCAGAACCTGCGGGACGCGGTCGCCGTGGCCCCCCTGGAGCTCCTCCTGGTCGAGACGGACGCGCCCTTCCTGACCCCGGCGCCGTACCGCGGACGGCCCAACGCGCCCTATCTCGTTCCGGTCACCGTGCGCGCGATGGCCGCGGTGCGGGGGACGGACGAGGACACCCTGGCCGCTGCTCTCGGGGCCAACACAGCACGCGCGTTCGGGTACGGAACACCACTCTGAGTAGTTGCGTCGCTTTGGAGAGTGACGGTCGCTCCGCTAAGTTCTGGGTCTCTCTGGACCCTGGAGCGTGTCGGCGTGAGCAACTCCCAGTACCAGACGTACGAGACGT
This sequence comes from Streptomyces sp. NPDC046909, assembly GCF_040644695.1. Taxonomy (NCBI): domain Bacteria; kingdom Bacillati; phylum Actinomycetota; class Actinomycetes; order Kitasatosporales; family Streptomycetaceae; genus Streptomyces; species Streptomyces sp. NPDC046909. The sequence continues at coordinate 200,407 of NZ_JBEYXC010000004.1, forward strand.
ACGGCCCGAACGACCCGTACGGCGCGGTGTACGACCCGCACAGCGCGGAGACCGTCGCGTACGGCGTGCAGGTCGCGCCGACGCCCCCCATGCCGATGCCGTACGAGGACACGTACCGGCCCGCGTACGACCTTCCCGGGGCGCCCGCGCCCTCCTCGCGCACCGGATCGAACCGGCGGGCCGCGCGCCGGCGGAAGGCGCGGGGCGCCGAGCGCTCGGACAGCGCGATGCGCCGGCTGCTGCCGCAGGCGCTGGTCGTCGCGTTCCTCGCCGGCGGCACCACCGCGTTCGTCGCCAACGACAAGGCGATCGAGCTGACCGTCGACGGCAAGCCGCGCACGCTCCACACCTTCGCCGACGACGTCACCGAGCTGCTCGCCGACGAGGGCGTCGCCGTGGGGGCGCACGACGTGGTCGCGCCCGCCCCCGGGACGGCGCTCGCCAGCGGTGACGAGATCGCGGTGCGCTACGGGCGCCCCGTACGGCTCACGCTCGACGGGGAACGGCGCGAGGTGTGGACGACGGCGCGCACGGTGGAGGGGGCGCTCAAACAGCTGGGGGTGCGCGCCGAGGGCGCGTATGTGTCGACCTCGCGCTCCCGGTCCATCGGGCGCGAGGGGCTCGCGCTGGACGTGCGCACCGAGCGCGCGGTCACGGTGATGTCCGACGGCCGCTCCCGCGTCGTACGCACCAACGCGGCGACCGTGCGGGAGGTCGTCGAGGAGGCCGGCATCACGCTGCGCGGGCAGGACACGACGTCGGTCCCGCCGGGGAGTTTCCCCCGCGACGGCCAGACGGTGACCGTGCTGCGGATCACCGGGACCAAGGAGGTCCGCGAGGAGGCGATCCCGTTCCGGGTGGAGCGGACCTCCGACCCCTCGCTGTTCAAGGGCACCGAGGTCGTCGAGCAGGCCGGGCAGCAGGGGCTCCGGCGGGTCACGTACGCCCTGCGGACCGTCAACGGCGTGAAGCAGAAGCCGCGGCGGATCGGGTCCGAGGTGGTGCGGGAGCCCCGGACGCAGGTGGTGAAGGTGGGCACGAAGCCGTTGCCGACCTCCGTGCAGGGCGCCGACGGGCTGAACTGGCAGGGGCTGGCCACATGCGAGTCGGGGGGCCGGCCGAACGCCGTGGACCCCTCGGGGACGTACGGCGGGCTGTACCAGTTCGACACCCGGACCTGGCAGGGACTGGGCGGCAGCGGGCGGCCGCAGGACGCGCCGGCGGCCGAGCAGACGTTCCGGGCGAAGAAGCTCTATGTGCAGCGCGGGGCCAGTCCGTGGCCGCACTGCGGGCGGCGGCTGCACGGCTGAGGTCCGTCTCGCTTCGGCCAACAAAAGAAAACAGCTCTCACAGAAATCCCTCACGCCACTTACAGTTCACAGGACTGATAACGGGGAGAGGAATCAGTTCCATGGGCAAGGGGGTCAAGGCCGCCGTCATAGGCAGCGTGTTCGCGGTGATGGTGGGCGGTGCCGGATACGGCGCGTTCAACATCGTGTCCGCGCTGAACGAGGACGGGGGATCGGGCGGGTCCGAGGCGAAGTCGGGACCGCTCAGCGGTGACGAGGTCGAAGAGGCCTCGCAGAAGTTCTTCGCGGCCTGGGAGAAGGGTTCCGCGGCCACGGCGGCGCAGCTCACGAACAACAACGCCGCGGCGCAGAGCGCGCTGACGGACTACGCCGGCGACGCGCACATCACGGACGTGGAGATCACTCCGGGGACCGTACAGAAGACCACCGTGCCGTTCACGGTGAAGGCGAAGGTGTCGTACGAGGGCACCAGCAAGCCGCTGACGTACAAGAGCACGCTGACCGTCGTACGCGGGATCACCACGGGCAAGCCGCTGGTCGACTGGCAGCCGTCCGTGCTCCATCCCGAGCTGAGGACGGCTCAGGACGCGCTCGTGACCGGCCCGTCGGCGACCCCGCCCATCGAGGCGGTGGACCGCGACGGCAAGGTGCTGACGAAGGAGAAGTACCCCTCGCTCGGGCCGATCCTGGACGCGCTGCGCGAGAAGTACGGCGCCAGGGTGGGCGGGAAGCCAGGCGTCGAGCTCTATGTCCGGCACAACGGCGACGGCTCACCCGACACCTCGCTGCTGACCCTCGCCGAGGGCAAGGCGGGCGAGCTGCGGACGACGATCAGGGCGAGCGCGCAGGCGGCGGCCGAGACAGCGGTGAAGAAGTACGCCAACTCCTCGGTGGTGGCGGTCAAGACGGGCACGGGTGAAGTGCTGGCGGTCGCCAATCACCGCGACGACGGCTGGAACGCGGCCTTCGAGGGGACGCAGCCCCCCGGCTCCACGATGAAGATCATCACCGCGGCGATGCTCATCGACAACGGCGTGACCTCGATGAACGGCCCGGCGCCCTGCCCCGACGACGCGATGTGGCAGGGGCAGACCTTCCACAACCTCAAGAACATGAAGCCCAACGAGAGCGCCACGCTCGCCAACAGCTTCCTGCGGTCCTGCAACACGGCCTTCATCAAGCTGATCGACGAGAAGCCGCTCACCGACGAGTCGCTGACCCAGGAGGCGCAGACCCGCTTCGGGCTGGGCCGGGACGACTGGAAGACGGGCATCACCTCGGTCGACGGCAGCGTCCCCGCGGAGAGCGGCCCGGACCGCGCGGCCAACGCCATCGGCCAGGGCAAGGTCACCATGAACCCGCTGAACATGGCGTCCGTGACGGCGACCGCGATCACCGGCGACTTCCACCAGCCCTACCTGGTGTCGCCCAAGCTCGACGACCGGCAGCTGGCGACCGCCAAGGGGCTGCCCTACGGCACGGCCACCCAGCTGAAGCAGATGATGCGGCTGACGGCCACGCAGGGCACCGCCGCGCCGGTGATGCAGGGGCTCGGCGGGGACATCGGGGCGAAGACCGGGTCGGCCGAGGTGGACGGAGTGGAGACCTCCAACAGCTGGTTCACCGGCTTCCGCGATGATGTGGCGGCGGCCGCCATGACGGAACAGGGCGGCCACGGCGTCGACGCGGCCGGACCGATCGTGAAGGCCGTACTGGCGGCGGGTGGCTGAACTCACCCGCACAGGACGGGACTCTAGGGTGGTCGCCGTCGTTGAGGTGATGGACGAGGGCAGCGGGGACCCTGGGATCGCGCGGAGGACCGAGGACTGTGGGCAAGAGAAGGCGCGTCGCCGAGCGACGGAAGACGAATCGCCCCGCCGTGATCGGCGGGATGATCGCCGTCGTCGTCGGCGGCGCCGGGTTCGCCGTGTACACGGTGTACGGCGGCGGGGCGGCGGCCGAGGACCGTACGGCCGCGGTCGCCGACCAGAAGCCGAAGCTCAAGGTCAGGACGGGCCCGCTGGCCGCGGCCGAGGTCACCTCCGCGGCGAGGACGTTCCTCACCTCCTGGCAGTCGGGGAAGGTCGCGCAGGCCGCGGCGGTCACCGACGACAGCAAGGCGGCCACCACCCTGCTCACCGGCCTCCCCAAGGACGCCCACCTCAAGGACGTCACCCTCACCGCCGGCACCCGCAGCGGCGACAAGGTGCCGTTCACGGTGAAGGCGACGGTGTCGTACAAGGGCACCGGCAAGCCGCTGACGTACAAGAGCTCACTGACCGTCGTGCGCAGCAGCACCACCGGGAAGCCGCAGGTCGACTGGCACTCCGCGATCGTCCACCCCGACCTGGAGGACGGGGACAGGCTGGTCACGGGTGAGTCCGGGACGCCGCCGGTCAAGGCGCTGGACCGGGAGGGCGGGGAGATCACCGAGAAGAAGTACCCGTCGCTGGGCTCGGTGCTGGACGGGCTGCGGGAGAAGTACGGCAAGAAGGCCGGCGGCAAGGCGGGCGTCGAGCTTCAGGTGGTCCGGGGCGAGGAGTCCAAGAAGGACAAGCTGTCCGACAAGACGGTCCTGACGCTGAGCAAGGGCACGCCGGGCACGGTGAAGACCACGCTCAGCCCGACCATGCAGGCGGCGGCGGAGGCGCAGGTCGCGAAGAAGGCGCAGTCGTCGGTGGTGGTGCTGCGTCCGTCGACCGGCGAGATCCTGGCCGCCGCGAACGCCTCGCACGGCTTCAACGTCGCCTTCCAGGGCTCGCTCGCGCCGGGTTCGACGATGAAGGTGATCACGTCGTCGCTGCTGATCGAGAAGGGGCTCGCGTCGGCGGACAAGACGCATCCGTGCCCGAAGTACTTCACGTACGGCGGCTGGAAGTTCCAGAACGACGACAAGTTCGAGATCAAGGGCGGCACCTTCAAGGCGAGCTTCGCCCGCTCCTGCAACACCGCCTTCATCAGCCAGGCGCCGGACCTGGACAACGACTCGCTGACCGAGCAGGCCCAGCAGGTCTTCGGCCTGTCCATGAACAACTGGGCGGTCGGCGTGCCCACCTTCGACGGCGCGGTGCCCGTGCAGTCGCAGGCGCAGATGGCGGCCTCGCTGATCGGCCAGGGCGGGGTGCGGATGAACCCGCTGAACATGGCGTCGGTCGCGGCGACCGTCGAGTCGGGCGTCTTCAAGCAGCCCTACCTGGTCTCCCCCGACGTGGACGGGCGGACGCTGGCGACGGCCTCGCGCACGATGTCGTCGGGCACGCTCTCGCAGCTGCGCGAGCTGATGTCGTACACGGCGGCCTACGGCACGGCGGCCGAGGCGATGCAGGGGGTCTCCGGCAACGTGGGCGCGAAGACCGGCTCGGCGGAGGTCGACGGGCAGAAGAAGCCCAACGGCTGGTTCACGGCGTACCGGGGCGACCTGGCGGCGGCCGGTGTGGTGCAGGCGGGCGGGCACGGCGGTGACACGGCCGGGCCGATCGTGGCGGCGCTGCTGAAGATGGGCTGACCTGCCGAGGGTCAGTGGGTCACCGGGGTGGCCGTGTAGGTGCGGCGCAGGAACCTGAGCAGGGCCTTCGACTCGAACTGCACGACCGAGACGCCCTGCGAGGAGTGGAACTCGACCACGGCCTGCACCCGTCCGCACGGCCACACGCGTACGTCGCCGGCCTCGACCGGCGCCCGCAGGCCCCGCTCCAGCAGCTCGCGCTGGAACGTCCACTCGTGCGTCCCCGGCAGTCCGACGCGCACCGCGCGCGGGTCGGCGTCGGGGTCGTAGCGCAGGACGACGGGCACGGCCTCGGGTTCCGCGACCGAGAGATCGGCGTCCGTGACGATGTGGGCTCGCGCGTACTGCTCGACTACGGACATCGGAACGGCCCCTTACGCTGCGTGACCTGTGCGGAAGCTGTGCGCCCGCTTCCTCTCCAATGTCGCATATTTTTCGGATCGCGCTCCCGGGCGCAGGACATCGTCGGGCATCTCACATGCCCGATGTACGACCCACTCGCTCTTGCAATTGATTTGCAGTAAGCCGCATCATCGAACGGTGCATGTGCCTGACGGTTTTATCGACGCTCCCGTATCCGCCGCGGCCGGCGTGGTCGCCGCGACCGCTGTCGCCGTGTCCCTGCGCGGCGCGCGCCGCGAACTCGACGAGCGCACCGCCCCGTTGGCCGGGCTGGTGGCGGCGTTCATCTTCGCCGTGCAGATGCTGAACTTCCCCGTCGCGGCGGGAACGAGCGGCCATCTCCTGGGCGGCGCGCTCGCGGCGATCCTCGTCGGGCCCTATACCGGGGTCCTGTGTGTGTCCGTCGTGCTGCTCATGCAGGGCATCCTCTTCGCGGACGGCGGCCTGACCGCGCTGGGCGTGAACATCACGGTCATGGCGTGTGTGACGACGGTCGTCGCGTACGCCGTCTTCCGCGTCCTGGTGAAGGTGCTCCCGCGCGGGCGGCGTTCGGTCACGGTCGCCTCCTTCACCGCCGCGCTGCTCTCCGTACCGGCCGCGGCGCTCGCCTTCACCCTCATCTACTGGATCGGCGGCACCACCGACGTCGCCATCGGCAAGGTCGCCACCGCCATGGTCGGCGTGCACGTCCTCATCGGCCTCGGCGAGGCCGCGATCACCGCGCTGACCGTCGGCGCCGTCATCGCCGTGCGCCCGGACCTCGTGCACGGCGCGCGCGGCTTGCGGCAGCGGCTCAAGCTGCGGGTGAACGGCGAGCTGGTGGACGTACCGGCGCCCCAGGGGGCGCGCACGGCGCCCGTCGCGGCGCGCACCTCCCGGCGCGCGCTGTGGCTCTCCGGTCTCGCCACCTCCCTCGTCCTCGCCGGCGTCGTCAGCTTCTACGCCTCCGCCAGCCCCGACGGCCTGGAGAAGGTCGCCTCCGACAAGGGCATCGACAAGAACGTCGAGGAGCACGCCGCCGCCGACTCCCCGCTCGCCGACTACGGCGTCAAGGACGTCGACGACGCCCGTCTCTCCGGCGGCCTCGCGGGCGTGATCGGCGTGGGCGTCACGGTCGTCGCGGGCAGCGGGATCTTCTGGGCGGTGCGCAGGCGCCGTACCGGCGACGTCTCGCCGTCCGGCACGGCCGTCGGTTCGAGCGCCTGACATGGGCGCCGGGCACACCCACAGGCTCTACCGGCACGGGCACTCGCCCGTGCACGAACTGCCGCCGCACACCAAACTCGCCGCGGTCCTCTGTTTCGTGATCGTCGTCGTCTCGACGCCGCGCGAGGCGATGTGGGCCTTCGGGCTGTACGCCGTCCTCCTGGGCGTCGTCGCACACGTCGCGCGCGTGCCCGCCGGGTTCGTGTTGAAGCGGCTGCTCATCGAGGTGCCGTTCGTCGCGTTCGCGGTGCTGCTGCCCTTCGTGGCGGAGGGCGAGCGGGTCGAGGTGCTCGGGATGTCCCTCAGCGTGAGCGGGCTGTGGGGCGCCTGGAACGTCCTCGCCAAGGGCACGCTCGGCGTCGCCGCCTCGGTCCTGCTGGCCTCCACCACCGAACTCCGCGAACTCCTGCTGGGGCTGCAACGGCTGAAGCTGCCGCCGCTGCTCGTGCAGATCGCGTCCTTCATGATCCGGTACGGCGATGTCATCACCGACGAGATGCGGCGGATGCGGATCGCGCGGGAGTCGCGGGGGTTCGAGGCGCGGGGCGTGCGGCACTGGGGGGTGCTCGCGAAGTCGGCGGGCGCCCTCTTCATCCGCTCCTACGAGCGGGGTGAGCGCGTCCACCTCGCCATGGTGAGCCGTGGCTACGCCGGTTCGATGCCGGTCATCGACGAGGTGACGGCGTCGCGGGCGCAGTGGCGGTACGCGTTCGCGCTGCCGTCGGCCGCACTTGTCGTATGTCTGCTGGGATGGATGCTGTGACCGGGTTGGACGCCGTGAGTGGGTTGGACGCCGTGAGTGAGTTGGACGCCGTGACCGCTTCTCTCGAGGTCTCCGGCCTCGCCTTCGCCTACCCCGACGGGCATCAGGCCCTCTTCGGCGTGGACTTCTCCCTCACGCGCGGTGAACGCGTCGCGCTCCTCGGCCCGAACGGCGCCGGCAAGACCACCCTCGTGCTCCACCTCAACGGCATCCTGACGGGCGGCGCGGGCACGGTCCACGTCGCCGGACTGCCCGTCGGCAAGCGGCACATGGCGGAGATCCGGCGCCGGGTCGGCATCGTCTTCCAGGACCCGGACGACCAGCTGTTCATGCCGACCGTGCGGGAGGACGTGGCCTTCGGACCGGCCGCGGCGGGCGTGAAGGGCGCGGAACTGGAGGCGCGGGTCGACCGTGCGCTGGAGCGGGTCGGCATGGCGGAGTTCAAGGACCGGCCGCCGCACCATCTCTCCTTCGGACAGCGGCGGCGAGTGGCGGTGGCCACAGTGCTGGCGATGGAGCCGGAGATCCTCGTGCTGGACGAGCCGTCCTCCAACCTCGACCCCGCCTCCCGGCGCGAACTCGCCGACATCCTGCGCTCCCTGGACGTCACCGTCCTGATGGTCACCCACGACCTCCCCTACGCCCTGGAGCTGTGCCCGCGCTCCCTGATCCTCTCCGAGGGCGTCATCGCCGCCGACGGCAAGACCGCCGAACTGCTCTCCGACGACGACCTGATGCGCGCCCACCGCCTGGAGCTGCCGTACGGCTTCGATCCGCGTTCGGTCTCCGGGGCTCCGGGGCGTCCGTGACAATGGGCGCGTGACGAACGAGGAGACGCGGGGCGCGCGTGAGGTGGGGGCGCGTGCGGAGGGGGCGCGCACGGCGCTCGAAGGGTCGCTGTTGCTCGACGAGCAACTCTGCTTCGCGCTCTACGCTGCCCAGCGCGCCGTGACCGCCGCGTACCGCCCGCTCCTGGAGGAGCTCGGTCTCACCTACCCCCAGTACCTCGTCCTCCTCGTCCTCTGGGAGCGCGGCGAGACGACGGTGAAGGAGCTCGCGGGCGCACTCCGGCTCGACTACGGCACGGTGTCGCCGTTGCTCAAGCGGCTGGAGAGCGCGGGGGTGGTGCGCCGGGAGCGCGCGGCCCACGACGAGCGCTCGGTGCTCGTCGCGTGCACCGGGCGCGGGGAGGAACTCCGCGAGCGCGCGGCACGCATCCCGGGCGCCCTGGCCACGGCGACCGGCTTGGACGCCACGGAGGTCGCGCGGTTGCGCGAGGAGCTGTGGGAGCTCGCGCTCAGGGCGCAGAACGCGGCCGAGCGCTCCCTCTGAGCCACCCGCGCCCTCTCGGCCTATCCCACGCCCCCTCTGAGCTCCTGTTACCCGCGGTCGCTACCCCCTGGTAACCCACCTTCCCCCTACCGGCCGGTACCTTGTGCACGATGTATTTGTGCGCACCTGTTCTGGGGGGAGCCAGTCATGAGTGAGGACACCGCAGTCGACACCCGCCCGACGAAGATCATGTTCGTCGCCGAGGCCACCGCGCACGGCGGCCGGGACGGCTATGTCACCAGTCAGGACGGCCAGATCGAGCTGAAGGTCTCGATGCCGCCGGAGCTGGGCGGCGACGGCAACGGCACCAACCCGGAGCAGCTGTTCGCGGCCGGCTACAGCTCCTGCTTCCACAACGCGCTGATCCTGGTCGGCAACCGCGAGGGATACGACCTGACCGGCTCCACCGTCGCCGCGAAGGTCGGTATCGGCCCCAACAAGCACCGCGGCTACGGTCTCGCGGTCGCCCTCAGCGTCTCCCTCCCCGTCCTGGACGCGGGCATCGCGGCGAAGCTGGTGGACGCCGCCCACGAGGTCTGCCCGTACTCGAACGCGACCCGCGGGAACATCGACGTGACGATCCTGCTTGGGTGAAGGAGGAACACCCGCACCGGCGGCACGCAGGAGGAGCACGGACGTGGACGTGAACGTGAACGGCACGGTCGAGAAGGGCTTCGAGCCGGTCAGGGACGCGTTCGTCCGGAACTTCGAGACGCTCGGGGACCGGGGCGCGGCGGTGGCCGTGTACCGGGACGGGCGGAAGGTCGTCGACCTGTGGGCCGGCACCCGGGACGTCGACGGCACCGAGCCCTGGCAGCGGGGCACCGCGCAGATCGTGCGCTCGGCGACCAAGGGCGTCGCCGCCGCCGTACCCCTGATGCTCGCGCAGCGCGGGCTGCTGGACCTGGACGCGCCGGTGGCGGCGTACTGGCCGGAGTTCAAGGCGCGCGGCAAGGAGCGGGTGCTGGTCCGGCACGTGCTGAACCACCGGGCGGGACTGCCGGTCATCGATCACCCGCTGACGCCCGAGGAGGCCCTGGACCCGTCGAAGGGGCCCGAGGCGGTCGCCGCGCAGGCGCCCGTCTGGGAGCCCGGGACGGACCACGGGTATCACGCGCTGACGTACGGCTGGCTGCTGGACGAGATCGTGCGGCGGGTGACCGGGCTCGGGACCGGTGAGTGGATCGCGTCCGGGATCGCGGGGCCGCTGGGCGCCGACCTGTGGCTGGGGCTGCCGGAATCGGAGGCGTACCGGGCCGGGCGGGTGGGGCGGGTGGAGACGCCCGAGCCCGTGAACGCCCTGCGCGCGCGTCCGAAGCGTTCGGTGACCGAGGCCTACACCGACCCGGCCTCGCTCACCAACCGCGCGTTCGGTGCGATCACCCCCTTCCCGGACCAGAACGACCCGGCGTACCGCGCGAGCGCCCTGCCCGCGACGAACGGCATCGCGACGGCGGACGGCCTGGCCCGGGTCTACGCGGCGCTGATCGGCGAGGTGGACGGCGTGCGGCTGTTCACGCCGGAGACCGTCGCGGCGGCCCGCGCGGAGGAGTCCGCCGGACCCGACCGCGTCCTCGTCATCAACACCCGGTTCGGCCTCGGCTACATGCTGCACGGCAGCGCGTCGCCGTTGCTCGGCCCCGGCTCCTTCGGCCACCCGGGCCGCGGCGGCGCCCTCGGCTTCGCCGACCCGGAGTCGGGCATCGGGTTCGGCTATGTCACCAACGGCCTGCGCAAGACGGTGACGGCGGACCCGCGGGCGCAGGCGCTGGTACGGGCGGTACGGGCCGCCCTTTAGGCGTGCCCCGGGCCCTGGCGGTCAGACGTGGATCGGATGCGACGTCCGCCCGGACGCCGCGTCGATCTCGCCGTGCGCCTTGGTCAGCAATTGCATGGCGAGTTCGTTGAGCGCGCGGGCGCCCGCGATCTCCTCCCCCACCCTCGGCTGATTCGAGTCGGACGTGTGGCGGCTGGCCTGCCCATGGGCCCGTACCTCGGAACCGTCGGGCAGCCGCACCATGGCGACCGCCCTGGTGTGCTCGGCGTCCTCCTGGAACTCCAGCTCGACATGCCATCCCACAGCGGTGTGCATCATCACGATCACCTCCGGAAGACCTGCTTCCAGAGTGCTCCTCGGCGGTGGGCCCCGCCTAGTCGGGTTCGGCGTACTCCTCGGGCCTGAAGGCGGGCGCGGTCGGCCTGGTGCGGGCGGGGCGGCTCATCTCGGTCACCCGCGAGGCGAGCTCGCCGTGGAACCGGGTGACCTGTCGTACCAGCTCACGGCGCTGCCGCCGCTGGTACCGGTGGGCGATCTCCAGGGTGCCGAGGGCCAGGAGGGCGGCGATCAGGACCATGACGCCCAGCGCCACGTACCGTCGGACCGTGCCCTCGCCCTCGGTTGCGTAGGCGAGCCCCGAGGCCAGGAAGAGCGCGGCCGTCAGGGCGAGCCACAGCACGTAGAAGGCGAACAGCAGAGGGTGGTCCTGGCCGAGCCAGGCACGCCGCGACCGTCCGGCCTCCTCCGACACCCGCCCCACCGCCCCGGCGATGTCGTCGAGCTCCCAGGCCGCCTTCTCGCGCTGCTCCAGCGAGAGCGGGGCCGTCATCCGGTCCAGGCGGAGGTGGAGCCGGGCGGCCGCGCGCCGCAGCACGACGCGGGTGACACGGTCGGGCAGCCGGTGCGGCCAGCGGGCCCACAGATCGGCGTCCCGCTTCTTGAGGCGGAGGTGGGTGCGGGCCGAGAGGGCGACGGCGACGCTCAGGACCAGCAGCAACGCGAGCGCCACCAGCGCGCCCGGGTCACCGGTCAGCCCCACCACCGCGCCGATGACGACGAACCCCAGGCCGATCGGCCAGGTCAGCCGGATGTACGTCTGGTGCCGCACGGCATGCAGCTCGCGTTCAAGCCCGTCGACGGACCGCCGCACGACCCGGACGGCGGCGACCGCGATCAGCGGTGCGCACAGCACGGTGCAGGACATCAGTGCGAGGGCCAGGGTGTACGGCAGCACGTCCGTCCCGGCCCAGCTGTCGTCCTGGGGCAGCGCGGGAATGCCGACGAGGACGGCGGCGGCGAGGAGTGCGGTCAGCGCCCCGAGCCACCGGCCGGGCCGCACCCCGTGCTCCTCGGGTGCCTCGACGGGCCGCCAGTCAGGGCGCACCGGCCCTTCCAGCGCGGCGATGAGCACGGCGAGGTCGGAGGTCCAGCGCTCCTCGCGCAGCCTGGGCGCGTTGAGGCCGACGAGTGGCCGGAGCGACTCCGGCAGCTCAGCCCCGCGCGGCATCTCGGCACCGCCGAGCAGGACCGGTACGACGAACTTCCCGCCCGCCAGTGCCCACTCGATCTCCCGCCGGACCCAGTCCTCGGGGTCGTCCAGCCGCCGGGCCCCGGAGGGATGCCGTGCGCCCGCCCAGCCGGGGTGGATCACGGCGATCAACGCGTCGCAGTCGGCGACCCGCGCCTTGAGCGCGTCGGCGAACCGCTGCCCCGGCAGCAGGGACGGCCGGTCCAGGAAGACCTGGCCCCGGCCGAAATGCCGCGCGAGTGCCGCGTCGAGGTCGTCGACGACGCCCGAGTGCCCGCCTCTGCGGTAGCTGATGAATACGCCGCTCATGCGGGCGTTCGTACCAGAGTTACGGAGGGAAAGCCGGAGAACGCGCCAGAACCCGCCGGGAGGGGGACAGCGCCCGGCCCGTGCGCGGGGCCTCTCCGCGGCGCCCGGTTTCCCGGACCGCGGAGAGGCCCTGCCGGCCGGTGCGGATCAGGCCTGCCTGGAGGCCCGCCGCACCGCCGATCCGGTCTCGGCGCAGCACACGTACGCGACGCATCCCGCGACCAGCGTTCCCGCCATTCCGATCAGCGGGTCGGGACCGGAACCCCCGGCCAGGGCTGTGCCGGCGAACGCGATCGCGATGGCGGCCTCCCCGAGCGAGAGCAGGCCGAGCCACCCGGCACGCACCGCGTGGGGCGTGGCGGCCCGCGCCTTGGCGGAGCCCAGCAGTACGGCGCCACCGGTCATACCCACCACCGCGGCGGCGACCAGCAGCCCGTAGAGGAGCAGTCCGGAGGGGTCCGACTCGGTGTGGTCGAGTTCCCCGGTCCGAGGCGCCAGGAAGGTGAACGCGAACTCCAGGAGCGCGGCGTACGCGACCTGGCCCAGGAGGAGGGCCGGGGCGATTCTGCGGTGCAGGACCGTCATGCGTTGCTCCTCACGAGACGACCGCTCTTGATGATCCACAGCTTGCCGTCGGACACGTGCTTCTTGCACGAGCCCCGGGCCGCCTTGGAGGCATCGGCCTTGTAGCTGTACTTGGCCTTGTAGTGCCGGCCGATCTCCCTGCCCTTCTTGTTGTTCTTGAGGTCCATCTCCTTGTCGACGCCCCGGGACTCCGACTCGTGCCGGGTGGCCACCTCGTACGCCGTCTCGTGGTCGACGTAGATCTCCATCAGGGCGTTCCAGTAGCAGTGCCGGAAGGCGTCGCCCCGGCCCTGGAAGAGGGTGTTGTCGGGGTAGAGGTCCTTGGCGTACTTGAGGGCGACGTCCGCCATGTCACGGGCCTTGGAACAGTCGTACGGGTTCCAGAAGCAGTAGTTGCGCTCCGACGGAGTCACCGTGTAGCTGGCGCCGCTCGGGTCGAGCAGCACCGGGAACGCGGGGTTCTGGCCGGCGGCCGGAGCGAGCGAGACCTGGACGTCGGTGCCGTTCGCCGTCATGGTGACGGGCACCGTGGCACCGTTCGCGTCGACCGCCACCGGCGCGCTGAGGAAGGTGATCAGGCCGCTCTGGTTGTCGGCGATCACCAGCGTGTTCTCGGAGACGGCGGATATCTCCTGCCCCGGCTGGAGGGCGACCTTGTAGGTGAAGGACCGCGGTGCGTCGGCGCCGCGCAGCAGGTGGAAGAGCTCGACCCGGTTCTCGGCGTCGCGAACGGCGATGGTGTCGGCGTCCTGCTGGGTGTTGGCGTAGATCACCAGCCCGGTGTCGCTCAGTTCGGCCGCCGACCCGGCGGCGACCGGCAGGTCGATCAGGGTCTGGGAGGCACCGTCGGCGCTGTTGCCGGTCAGCGCGCCGTCGGCGGTCGAGGGCAGTTCGGTCGTCGCGAGCCGGCCCGCGGAGTCCTCGGTCTCCGTCTTCTCCGGGTCGTCCGGGACGACGTAACCGGCGGGGAGGTCCTCCTCGTCGGCGATCTCGTCCGCGATCTCCTCGGTCGGGTCGAGTCCGTCGGCGGAGTGCAGGAGGGAGGCGAAGTGGGTCTCGGCGATCTCGTTGACGAACGGGACGGAGAGCGTCCCGGTGATCTTCCCGGAGCGGAAGGTGTACTCGGCCCAGTCGGACCAGACCCCGGCCGCGCTCCGCACCCGGGCGGTCAGTGTGTGCGTGCCGCGGGTGGCGGGTGTCACGGTGACGGTGGCCTTGCCGGAGGCGAGCGTGACGGTCTGTGCCGTGCCCTCGTCGAGCCGGTACTCGCCGCTGGTCGCCTTGTCCGTGCCGGCGGCGAGGGTGAACGTTCCTGCGGTGCCTGCGTCGCCGTGCCACAGACCGTCGGCCGGGTACGTGGCCGAGCTGATGGCGGGCGCGGCCGGGACGGTCGGGTCCACGGACAGGGTGCGCCAGCCGGACCAGGTTCCGTTCCAGTCCGTGCCGTCGTACACGGCGACCCGCCACTTGTAGGTCCCGGCGGCCAGGGCGGGCGACGTCCAGCCGCCCGCGCTCCCGGAGGCCACGAAGGGGGAGGTGCCGGAGGCGACCTTGGTGGTGCCGGCGGAGTCCCAGACCTCGAAGGTGAGACGCACGGTGTTGCCGTCGGCGTCCGTGGCCTTGGCCGTGAGCGTGGGCGTGCTGTCGCCGGTGAGGGCGTCGGCGGCCGGGCTCACCGGCGAGGCCGCGCCCGGCTTGGTGTTGTACGTGATCGACAGGGCCGGCTCGGTCGGCCCCTGGGAACCGTCGACGTAGTTGGCGGAGCGGAAGCGGCGCCAGCTCGTGGAGTCGGCCTCGTCCACCGCACGGACCTGGAGGCCGTGGTTGGGCTCGCCGTCGGCCCACGCCTGGGCGATGCCCGTGACGTTCCAGCGCATGAAGTCGGCCGGGCAGTCCGCGCTGTGGCCGTAGGCGGACTTGGAGACGACGGCGCCGGTCGCCGTGGTCGCGGGCTGAGCGCCCCACGAGACCCCGCTGGGATCCCAGCTCCCGGTGATCCTGCGGACCTGGACCCCGGACCCGTCCGTGGCGCAGGTGGAGGACCAGTACGAGTGCAGCCGCAGGCCGGCGCTCAGGATGTGCTTGCCGGTGTACTTGGAGACGTCGAACTTGACGTAGGAGCGGGCCTTGGTGGTGCCCGCGTCGTACGTGCCCGCCTTGAGCTCCGTCGAACCCCGCTGCGAGTCGGGGTAGTTGGTGGCGACCCAGGTGTCGGTCGACGCGGCGAGCGTGGTCGTCGGGTCGATGGTGACCGGGTAGGTCAGCTCCGGGTCTCCGAGGAACTCCTCGCTCGGCCGCAGGACGAGAACCGTCCCCTCGGGCGTCTCCTCGACGGTCGTGGCGATCTCCGCGCTTCTGGCCGGCTCGCCGGACCGGGCGTCGATGCCGGTGCCCCACATCCGGGGCGCGGGCGCGCTCGCGACGAGGGTGCCCTTGGTGTCCTCCAGGCGCAGATGCCGCTCGGCGGTCTGCTCCAGGCGCATGCCCTCAAGGGTGACCGGGAGCCGGAGTTCGACCGGCTCGGTGGGCCGCTCCTTGAGAATCAGGGCCTCGGAGAATCCGTGCGGCAGCGCGGTGACACGCAGGTCGCCATGGGGTACTACGGACCGGTAGACGGCGGTGTCCCCGTCCACCCGGGGCGCGGGCAGGGCGCTGCCCCAGTCCAGCCCGAAGGTGTGCTGCCCTCGGCTGACCTGGGCGAAGTCCTCGGTACCACCGTCGGACAGCTCGACGTCGGCGACCGACGTCCGCGGTTCGAGGCGGGTGCCGGAGTCGACCAGGCCGGTGTCGATCGGGTGCCACTGCCCGTTCTCCTTGACCCGGATCGCGCCCGACGCGACATCCGTGGTCAGCGTGCCGTCCGGGTTGGCCCAGGTCGTGTCCGACTCGGTGCGCGCGTCGAGCACCTCGACGCGATGGCCCTGGAGCACCGCGGCCAGCCGGGCCGCCTTCTCGTCCGGTGCCTCGGTGACGCGGAGGTCATCGCCCGCGCCCGTCTCGGCGGCGGTGGCCGTGCCGTCGTCCGCCGCCGTGTCGTCCGCCAGGGTGGTGGCGGAGGACTGGGCGGCGAGGGCGAGGCACAGGGCCAGCGATGTGGTCGTCATCGCCATGAATCGTCTTCGCATACATCCCCCCAATGGTCAAGACATTGCCAACAGTTGACAATGAGCGACCGATCATAGGGTGCGCACCGCCTCCTCAATCGACACACATCAGCCATAAAAAGGGTCAACACCCCATCAGCGCCTGTGACGTTGATCATGATGCGGAATGCGTGACTACCCCGTATGCAGCATGAGCCCGATCCCCGCCACCAGCAGCCCCGCCGCCACGATCCGCGGCGCCCCGAACCGCTCCTTGAAGAACACCGCCCCGATGGCCGCCCCCACGATGATCGAGGACTCCCTGAGGGCCGCGATCGGCGCCAGTTCCGCCTTGGTCTGCGCCCACAGGACCAGTCCGTACGCGGCGACGGACAGGGCCGCGCCGAGCAGCCCCACGGCGGCGAACGGCCGCACCATGCCGAGGAATTCACCGCGCCAGCGCCAGAGGGTGTACGCGGGGATGACCACGCCTTCGATGGCCATCAGCCAGGCGACATAGCCGAGGGAGGACCCGGACGCGCGCACGCCGAGCCCGTCGACGACGGTGTACGCCGCTATGGACAGCCCCGTCGCCAACGCCGCCCCGATCGCCGCCCAGTTGGGCCGCCGCCCGCGCAGCCCCCACAGCGCGACACCCGTCAGCCCGGCGCACGACAGGGCGATACCGGCCGCCGCCCAGCCGTCCGGCACCTCGTGCGCGAAGACCGCGGCGAGCGCGGTGACGACGAGCGGCGCGGTGCCGCGCGCGATGGGGTACGCCTGCCCGAAGTCCCCCAGCCGGAAGGACTTCATCAGCAGCACGTAGTACGCGATGTGGATCACGGACGAGGCGATCAGATACGGCCACGCGCCCGCCGCCGGGACCGGCACGAACGGCACCATCGCCAGCCCGATCAGCATCCCGCCGCCGGCGATGAGCGTGAACCCGACCAGCTTGTCGGTGATCTTGTGCGCGATGGCGTTCCAGCTGGCGTGCGTCACCGCGGCGAGCAGCACGGCCGCGGTGACCAGCGGGGTCACTGGCTCTGCTCGCGGACGTCCACCAGCGTGCCGCCCGCGTGGGCGATCAGCGTCTTGGGCTCCATGGGGAACACGGTGTACGGCGTACCGGCCGCCGCCCACACCACGTCGTGGTCGAGCAGCGAACGGTCGGCCAGCACCCGCGTCCTGGTCCGGTGCCCGAAGGGCGGTACGCCGCCGATGGCGTACCCCGTCGTCTCCCGTACGACGTCCGCCTTGGCCCGGGTCACCTTCCCGGCGCCGAGTTCCTGCCGCACCCGCTCCACGTCGACGCGGGACGCCCCGTCCATGAGGACCAGCACCGGGACGCCGTCCGCCGCGAAGATCAGCGACTTGCAGATCTGGCTGAGCTCGCACCCGATCGCCGCGGCGGCCTCAGCGGCGGTGCGGGTCGCGTCCGGGAAGCGGCGGATCTCGGCCCGCAGCCCGTCGAGACCGAGCGTGGTCAGGGCCTCGGCGAAGAGGGGGTGGGCCTCGGAGTCTGTCGTCATGCACGGCACGCTAGCGGTGCGTGTACGGGGCATGCGACCGAGTTCCCGGATGGGTGCCCTGATCCCGGGCCCGGACCGTGACCCGCTGCGCCTCCGTCGACGCCGCGCGGGCCGCCAGCGCCTGCGGATGCCGGGCCCCGAGCGCGCTCACGGAACACCGCGCGACCCCCATGAGCACCTCGGTCAGCCGCCCCATCGACTCCAGGTCCCCCAGCGACTCGGCCGCCGCGAGCTCGGCCGAGACCCGCACGACCAGGGCTTCCAGCGCCCGGGGATGCCCGGCCCCCCAACGGTCCACCTGCGCGGCACAGACACCGACGAGCGCCCCGGCGAGCGCCGCGACCCGGGGATCCCCCGGCGGCGCCCCTCTGCGCTCGGCCTGGAGAAGCACGGAGGCACAGCGCATCCGCACGTCCAGCCACTCCTGCTCGGGACGGGGCGACTGCTGGGCGAGGGGTACGCGCGGTTCGGGGAGGGGCACGACCGGTTCGGCGAGGTGCACGGCTCCGACCCCTCCGTCGAGCCCAACCGCCTCCTCCGCAAGCCCAATCGTCTCCTCCGCAAGCCTCCCCGCCTCCTCCGCATGGCGGCGGGCCGGCGGCCAGTCCTTGAGGTCGGCTTCCAACGTGGCGAGGCGGGACAGGGTGTACGCCGTCTCCAGCGGGGTGCGGGCGGCGCGCAGGGCGGATTCGAGGGCCTCGCGGGCACGGGCGGTGAAGCCGAGCTCCGCGAGGACCGCGGCCATCCGGTTGTGCACCGCGCACCGGTGCTCCACGGGGACCAGCCCGCCGCTCACCCGGTCGACGACCACACCCACCGCCCGGGCGTACTCCCCCTGCGCCGGTGCGCCGAGGGCACGCAGCAGGGACAGGAAGTACGACATGGCGCCGGCCGCGGCCGGGGTGTCCAGGAGCTGTTCGTCCTCGGGCAGCCGGCGGACCTCCGCCCGGAGCGGTCCGAGCGCTTCCCCCTCACCGCGCACGGCTCGTTCCGCGAGGCCGACGCGGTCCCCCCAACGCCCTGGCGGGGCGGGCTCGAAAGGGGCCGTCCCGGCTTCCTCCCACTGCCTCAGAGCCTTGAGCACGTCGCCGGTGTCGCCCACCAGTTCCGAGGTACTCATGGCCGCCCCCACCACTTCCTCGACGAAGTCCGGCGACCCTCCCCGGGGAGAGCGGCCGTATCCGGATCATCCCATGGCGCGGGTCAAGGATCCGAAGATCCAGGGGAGTTGATCCGGACAGTCACCCCGCCCTGATTTCGGACAGCGGCCCCCGCCTCGTACGCCGTCCTCGTACGCCGTGCACAGCCCCATCGAATGACGCGGCTCATTCGACTTACGCGGCTTACTCGACCCCGTCGAACGACACCTCCTTCGCCTCCACCACCCCCGCCGTCCGCCCCGGCGCCGACTGCCAGCGCCAGTACAGGTTGGTGTGGGCGATGACCTGCTCCACCGGCGGGGCGCCCCACGCGCTCTTGTCGCCGGCCGTGTGCGCGTCGCCGACGAGCGTGACGTCGTAGCCCCGGACGAAGGCGCCGTGGATCGTGGAGCGGATGCAGGCGTCGCTCTCCGCCCCGGTGACGACCAGGCGTCCGACCGCGGCCCCGGCGAGGACCTCCTCCAGGTCGGTGGCCTCGAAGGAGTCGCCGTAGCTCTTGTGGACCAGCGGCTCGGAGTCGAGACGGGTCAGCTCCTCGACGTACTCCCACTCCGCGCTGCCCTTCACCAGTTCGTCGTCGGAGTGCTGAATCCAGACGACCGGTATCCCCTCGGCGCGGGCCCGGTCCACGAGACCGGCGATGGCGGCGACGACCTCGTCACGCCGATGCGCGTCGGCCACCACGCCCTTCTGGACGTCGATGACGAGCAGAGCCGTACGGGTTCGTTCAGGCAGTGTGGTCATGTCGGCCACGTTAGCCCCGCCCACTGACAACGGCCCCGGCCTCGTGGTTCGTCCCGGCGGCGTGCTTGGCCTCGGACCGCTTCCTGCGGCCGCCGACGATGCCGCCCAGGGCGCCGAGGGAGACCAGGCCCATCGCGGCGGCGCCGATGATGCCCTTCGCGCCGTCCATAGTGAAGTACATGGCGGCGGCGGTGGCCCCGTTGAACAGGAACAGGAACCAGAGGGTGCCGGGGCGGCCCAGGAACGCCTTGATCCTCGGCTTCTTCGCGATCCGCGAGCCGGCGATGAGGGCGAGGACTCCGCCGACGGCGGTGGCGACGTTCTTCTCGGTCCCGTCGAGGACCGCTCCGGCGCCGCCCGCACTGGCGACGAGGCCGGCCACGAAGACGGACCAGAGCAGGAGATCGGCGACGAACTTCTTGACGGCGGCGAGGACGGACATGAGGGCTTCCTTGCAGGTGGAGGACGGTTTTCCGAGCTGCCTCCAGCCTCCCGTCCCGCGCTCGCCGCCACGAGGGAGTGAACTGCCGAGGCCGTGGTGTAGCGGACTACACCACGGCTTCGGATCACAGGTTCACAGGGTCACAGGGTCACAGCATCAGACGCCGTACATCAGACCCGTACGAGCTCCCGGTCCTCGTCCCTCTTGTCGTCGCCGCCGCCGTCCCCGTCGCCCTCGGCGTCGAGCTTGCGCAGCCCCTCGCCCTCGACGTCGACGTTGGGCAGGGCGCGGTCGAGCCACTTCGGCAGCCACCAGGCCTTCTTGCCGAGCAGCGCGAGCACCGCGGGGACGATGGCCATGCGGACCACGAACGCGTCGAAGAAGACGGCGATCGCGAGGCCGAAGCCGATCATCTTGATCATCGACTCGCTGGAGCTGATGAAGCCGCCGAAGACGGCCATCATGATGATCGCGGCGGCGACCACGACCCGTGAGCTGTGCCGGAAGCCGGTCACGATGGCCTGGCTCGGGCTCTCTCCGTGGACGTAGGCCTCCCGCATCCGGGTCACGAGGAACACCTCGTAGTCCATCGCGAGACCGAAGACCACGCCGACCATGAAGATCGGCATCATCGACATGATCGGGCCGGTCTCCTCGACGCCGATCAGACCGCCCAGCCAGCCCCACTGGAAGACCGCGACGACGGCGCCGAGCGCGGCGAGCACGCTGAGCAGGAAGCCGAGGGCCGCCTTCAGCGGGACCAGGATCGAGCGGAAGACCACGATGAGGAGGAGGAAGGCGAGGCCGACCACCAGGCCCAGATACGGGATCAGGGCGTCGTTGAGCTTCTGCGAGAAGTCGATGTTCATCGCGGTGGTGCCGGTGACCAGGACGTTCGCGTCGGTGTCGGCCTTGACGTCGGCGCCGGCGTCCCGGATGGCGTGGACCAGGTCCTCGGTCTGGGTCGAGGAGGGCTTGGAGTCCGGGATGACGGTGATGGTGAAGGTGTCCCCGGCCTTGTTGAACGCCGCGGGTGTCACCGTCACGACGTCGTCGAGGCCCTTGATCCGGTCGGCCACCTCGGTGGCGGCGGCCCCGGGGTCGGCGCTGCCCTGGGCGTCGCCGACGACCATCAGCGGACCGTTGAAGCCGGGCCCGAAGCCCTCGGACAGCAGGTCGTAGGCGCGGCGCTGGGTCGTGGACGTCGGCTGGGAGCCGTCGTCGGGCAGGCCCAGTTCCAACTGGGTGGCCGGGACGGCGATGGCGCCCAGACCGAGCACGCCGAGCAGCAGTACGGCGGCGGGGCGGCGGATGACGAAGCTGGCCCAGCGGACACCGAGGCCGGGCTTGGCGCCCTGCCCCTGAGAGTTCTGGGAACCCTGGGAGCTCTGGGAACCCTGAGAGGCCTTCCTCGGCTTGCGCTTCTCGCCCGCCGGACGGATCTTGCGGCCCGCGTACCCGAGCAGCGCCGGGACCATGGTGAGCGCGATGAGGACGGCGACCACGACCGTGCCGGCCGCCGCGAGGCCCATCTTGGTGAGCATCGGGACGTTGACGACGGCGAGGCCCGCGAGCGCGATCACGACGGTGAGGCCCGCGAAGACCACGGCCGATCCGGCGGTGCCGACGGCCCGCCCGGCCGCCTCCTCGCGGTCACGGCCCTCGGCCAGCTCGCCCCGGTAGCGGGAGACGATGAACAGCGCGTAGTCGATGCCGACCGCGAGGCCGATCATCAGGGCGAGCGTGGAGGTGGTGTCGCCGAGGTCGAGCGTCTTGGCGAGGGCGGTGATGGTGGAGACGCCGATCCCGACGCCGATGATCGCGGTGAGCAGCGGCAGTCCGGCCGCGACCAGCGAGCCCAGCGTGATGACGAGGGCGACCGCGGCGATGGCGAGGCCGACGACCTCTCCGGCCGCCCCCGGCTCGGACGCGGCCTGGAGCGCGTCACCGCCGATGTCGACGGTCAGCCCGGTGTCCCGAGCCTCGTCCCCGGCCTTCTCCAGGGCATCCCGGGTGGAGTCCTTGAGCTCCATGCCCGGGGCGTCGTACTTCACCGAGATGTAGGCGACCGAGCCGTCCTTGCTGACGGCGTTCGACGTGTAGGGGTCGGTGACGGAGACGACCTCGGCGCCGTCGCCGAGTTCCTCGACGGTCTTGGCGACGGTCGCCTTGTTGGCGGCGTCCGTCATCTTCTCGCCGTCGGGCGCCTTGAAGACGATGCGTCCGGTGGCGCCGTCGGCGCTGCCGCCGGGGAAGCGCTGTTCGAGCAGGTCGAAGGCCTTCTGTGCCTCGGTCCCCGGGATGGAGAAGGAGGTCGAGCCCGCGGCGGGCGCGGAGGCCGCGCCGACGCCGGCGAGCGTCAGCAGGGCGACCCATATCAGGGCGACGAAATGCCGTCGCCGGAAGGCGAGCCGGCCGAGTTTGTAGAGGAACGTGGCCACGTGGGCGTACTCCCGGTCAGGTCGTGGTCTGGTGCAGGGAAGGGGTGATCGACCCGATGGGGACATGGGTGATCGTCCCGACGACTTGAGCGGTGGCGTCAGGTGCTACAGGGGAGTTCTACGGGGGGTGCTACGAGGGGTGCTTGCTGTCCGGGGAGGGGTCAGCGGGTGGGCACGCCGAGGGCAGGGAGGACCACGGCGTCGATGTACGAGGTGAGGAACGACTGCGTCGGAGGCATCTGGTCGATCATCGTCCGTGTCGCGAACGCGCCGACCATCATGTGGACGATGTAGTCCAGCGCCGGGCAGTCGGCCCGGACCTCTCCGCGGTCGACCGCGCGCTGCATGACCTTCCTGAACTCGTCCATCTCGGGTTCGACGAGGAGTTCGCGGAAGGCCTTCATCAGCTCCGGATTCCCGTGCACGGCCATGGCCAGGGCGCGCATCAGGTCGGAGTTCCGCTCCATGGTGCAGTCGTCCTCACGGCCGACGAAGGCATGGAGGTCGCCCCGGAGGGTCCCGGTGTCGATGTCGGCGATGCTGCCGCCCGCCTTCTGGCTCCGCATGGCCTTCACCACCAGCTCCGGCTTTCCGCCCCACTGACGGTAGAGCGTGGCCTTGCTGGACTTGGTGCGGGCCGCGACGGCGTCCATGGTGAGGGCGTCGTAGCCGACTTCCCGGAGCAGTTCGAGCACGGCCGCGTACAGCTCGGCCTCCCGCTCGGGCGTGATCCTGCTGCGACGCGCGGTTGCGACCTCAGTCATGATTTTCGCCTCCCACTCCGAACGACAACGGTCCGAACGACACGGTTTCGTACGTGACGAATGTAGCGCATGGATCGTGCGAAACGAAACAGTTTCGTACGTGTCCTGTCTCACGTGGGATCCGCGCGGGATCGACATCGACCCATTTTTCATAAGTTGCTGCGGCCCATCCTCCGGAAAAGCATGGGGAGGTGAGCTATCTGCGCCTGCCGCATCTGAGCGGTGACCTGTTGTGCTTCGTGGCCGAGGACGACCTGTGGCTGGCCCCCCTGGACGGGCGGGGCCGCGCCTGGCGCCTCACCGCCGACCGTACCAAGGTGGGCCACCCCCGCTTCTCCCCCGACGGCCGCCACATCGCGTACACGAGCTGGCGCAGCCTGGTCCCCGAGATCCATCTGGTGGACGTGGAGGGCGGTCCGGGCAGACGGCTCACGTACTGGGGCTCGCCGGACACCCAGGTCTGCGGCTGGACGCCCTCCGAAGGAAAAGGATCCGAAGGAAAAGGATCCGAAGGAAAAGGAGGCGCGCAGATCCTCGCCGTCGCCTCCCACGGCGAGCCCTTCTCCTACTTCACCTGGGCCTACAAGGTCCCCACCGACGGCGACCCCGGCCGCAAACTCCCCTGGGGCCCCGTCTCCGACCTCCAGGTCGCCGACCTCGACGGCGACCGCCGAACCCTCCTGCTCACCGGCACCCCACCCCACGAACCGGCCGCCTGGAAGCGCTACCGGGGCGGCGCGACGGGCCGCCTCTGGCTCCACGGCCACCGCCTGCTGGAGGGCCTGGAGGGCCACCTCCACTCCCCCATGTTCGTGGGCGGCCGTATCGCCTTCCTCTCCGACCACGAGGGCGTCGGCAACCTCTACTCCTGCGCCCACGACGGCTCGGACCTGCGCCGCCACACCGACCACGACGCCTTCTACGCCCGGCACGCGGCGAGCGACGGCACCCGGGTGGTGTACCAGTGCGCGGGCGACCTGTGGATCGTCGACGACGACCTCGCGGGCGAGCCGCGCCGACTCGACGTACGGCTGAGCGGGCCGCGCACGGGCCGTCGTACGTACCAGGTGCCCGCCGCCCAGCACGTGGACGGCGTCTCGGTGGACGAGACGGGCCGCGCGAGCGCCGTCGTCGTGCGCGGCAGCCTGTACTGGCTGACCCACCGCGACGGTCCCGCCCGTACGATCACCGACACCCCGGGCGTACGGGTCCGGCTCCCGGAGATGCTCGGTTCGGTCGGCCAGGTCGCGTACATCACGGACGCCGAGGGCGAGGACGCGGTGGAGATCGCCTACCTCCCCCGGGCGACCGGCGACCGCGAGCCCAGGCGGCTGGCCTCGGGCGAGCTGGGCCGGGTCCTGGAGATGGTGGCCGACCCGGACGGCGAACGCCTGGCCATCGCCGCCCACGACGGCCGCCTCCTCCTCATCGACGCGACCGAGGACTCCAACGGCGAGGTCACCGAGCTGATCCGCTCGGTCAACGGCCCGGTCCGCGACCTCGCGTTCTCCCCGGACGGCGCCTGGCTGACGTGGTCGCACCCGGGCATCGGGCGGTCCTTGCGGCAGATCAAGATGGCCCGCATTTCCCCGAAGGGAGGGGGGGACCGGTTGATCGTCGACGTCACCAACGGCCGCTTCGAGGACGAGAACCCGGTCTTCACCAGGGACGGCCGCTACCTGGCCTTCCTCTCCTGGCGGGGCTTCGACCCGGTGTACGACGTCCACACCGGCGACCTGTCCTTCCCGCTCGGCTGCCGCCCGTACCTGGTCCCCCTGTCGTCGGCGACCCCGTCCCCCTTCGCCCTGACCCCCGAGGGCCGCCCGGCGGCCGGCGGCCTGGACCCGGCGGAGGACGAACCGGGCGACGGCAGCACGGTCACGGTCGAGGTGGAGGGCCTGGAGAGCCGGGTGACCCCCTTCCCGGTCACGGCCTCCAAGTACTCGGCCCTGTACCCGGTGTCCGGCGGCGGTCTGGTCTGGCTCCGGTGGCCGATCTCGGGCGCCCTGGGCGAGACCTTCGCGAACCCGGACGACACGACGGGCCGCCCCACCCTGGAGTACTTCAACATCACGAAGGCGAAGAAGTCCGAACTGATCGAGCACCTCGACTGGTTCGCGGTCAGCGGCGACGGCTCCCGCCTGGTCGTCGTCGACGAGGGTGACCTGCGGGCGGTCCCCGCGACGGAATCCGGCGACAGCGACTCGACGGTCTGGATCGACGCCCGCCGCATCCTCCACGACGTCGACCCGGGCGCGGAG
Organism: Streptomyces sp. NPDC046909; assembly: GCF_040644695.1. Lineage (NCBI taxonomy): Bacteria > Bacillati > Actinomycetota > Actinomycetes > Kitasatosporales > Streptomycetaceae > Streptomyces > Streptomyces sp. NPDC046909. The sequence continues at coordinate 225,551 of NZ_JBEYXC010000004.1, forward strand.
TGGCGGCAGTCGTACGAGGAGGCGGGCCGTCTGATCCGCGCGTACTTCTGGGAGCCCGACATGTGCGGCATCGACTGGGACGAGGTGCTGGCGCAGTACCGCCCCCTGGTCGAACGGGTGGCGACCCCGGACGAGTTCGCCGACCTCCTCCGCGAGGTCCTCGGCGAACTGGGCACCTCGCACGCGTACGTCACCGCCGCCCGCCGCAACGAGGGCCCGCCCCACTACCAGCGCCGGCAGGGCCTCCTCGGCGCCAACTTCGTCCGCCGGGAAGCCGGTTGGACGGTCAGACGCATCCTCCCCGGCGACTCCTCCGACTCCAAGGCCCGCTCCCCGCTGGCCGGCACCGGCATCCGCGAGGGCGCGGTCCTCACCCATGTGGACGGCCGCGAGGTGGACCCACTGACCGGCCCGTATCCGCTGCTGGCGGGCGCCGGCGGTACGACGGTCGAGCTGACGTTCACCCCGGCGGAGGGCGAGGGCCGGGCACGCCGGGTGGCGGTGGTCCCGCTGACGGACGAGCGGCCTCTGCGCTACCAGGACTGGGTGGCCAAACGCCGGGAGGTCGTACGGGAGTTGAGCGGCGGCCGTTGCGGCTACCTCCACATCCCCGACATGGGCGGCTCGGGCTGGGCCCAGTTCAACAGAGACCTGCGCATGGAGGTCTCCCGCCCCGCCCTGATCGTCGACGTACGCGGCAACGCGGGCGGCCACATCAGCGAGCTGGTGATCGAGAAGCTGACCCGCACGATCCTGGGCTGGGACCTCACCCGCAACGCCCAGCCGGTGTCGTACACGTCGAACGCCCCGAGGGGCCCGGTGGTCGCGCTGGCCGACGAGGCGACCTCCTCCGACGGCGACATGATCACCGCCGCCTTCAAACTCCTCAAGCTCGGCCCGGTCGTGGGCCAGCGCACCTGGGGCGGAGTCGTCGGCATGACCGGCCGCCACAGCCTGGGCGACGGCACGGTGATCACCGTACCGATGAACGCGGCATGGTTCGACGCGTACGGGTGGGGGGTGGAGAACAGGGGCGTGACCCCGGATCTGGAGGTACTCCGGACACCGCTGGACTGGGCGGAGGGACGGCACGCCCAGCTGGACGACGCGGTGAGACTGGCGGTGGACCTGCTGTCGACGACGCCTCCGGCGACGCCGCCGGACTACACGAACGTACCGGACAGATCACGGCCGAAATTGCCGCCGCGAGCATGAAGCCGGGGGTGCGGTGATGCCGTCAGGGGCGCGGGGAACTGCGCGATCAGCCCCCACGGCCCGCACCCGGCAACGCACCCGACAACGCAAACGTGGGGCGCCCCCGAAGAACCTCGGGGCACCCCACGCTCAACGGCCGAAGCCAGGCGCAGCGACTACGCGTCGTAGTCCTGGTCGAACCGGTCCTGCTCCTCCTGCTGCATGCGCTCCGTGTCCTCGTCGCGCCGCTGGCCACGCTGCTGAGCCTGCTCCTTGGCCTGCTGGGCCTTCTGCTTGGCCTGCTCCTGCCACTGCTCGGCCTTGTCCTGGAACTGGTCCTTCTTACCCATGTGGGTTCACTCCCGATGCGGGTGAGGGGGAGGCCCCGAGCCGGGGCCTCGACCAGATTCACACGGCCGGACAATCACCGCATTTCGATCAGTTACGGCGAGTAGCGCGCGCCTCCTCGTCGGCCGCCCCGCCCGCACCGACGAGCCCCGACCGCATGCCCTCCAGCCGGTCCCCGAACCGCCGCATCTCGCGCACCCCGACGGTCCCGATGAGCCCCGGCAGATACCCGCGCACGCCCTGCATGCCCCGCAGCCACCACTGCCCGTACACATGACTCGACCGCCGCTCGATCCCGGCGACGATCCGGTCCACGGCGGGACCGAGCGGGTACGTCTTGTTGGCCGGCCAGGGCAGCCGCTGCCGCAACTCCCGCATGACGTCGTCCTGGTCGGCCCCGCGCACCATGTCGGTGTCGGTCCACGACAGATACCCGACGCCGACCCGCACGCCCTTGTACCCGACCTCGGCCCGCAGACTGTGCGCGTACGCCTCGACGCCCGCCTTGGACGCGCAGTACGCGGTCATCATCGGCGCCGGGGTGATGGCGGCGAGCGAGGCGATCTGGAGCAGATACCCCCGGCTCTCCATCAGCACCGGCAGGAACGCGCGCGCGGTCACCGCGGAGCCGATCAGGTTCACCTCGATCACCCGCCGCCAGGCGTCCGGATCGGAGTCGACGAAGGGACCGCCGGTGGCGACCCCCGCGTTCGCGACCACGATGTCGACCTTCCCGAACCGCTCCTTCACCTCCCGCGCGACCTGGGCCATCGCCTCGTGGTCGGTGACGTCGGCGTACCAGTGATCGCTGTCGGTGTGCAGCCGCTCGGAGACCTGCTTGAGCGCGTCCGGCTCCAGGCCGACCAGCGCGATCTTCGCCCCGCGCGCGGACAGCTTGCGGGCGAGCAGCTCACCGACGCCGCGCGCCGCTCCGGTGACGACGGCGACCTGTCCTTCGAGGCTGACCCTGCTCATGCGTCCTCCTTGATCGTTGCGTACGTCGTCACGAGCTCGCGGATCTTCCCTGTGACCAGCTCGGGCGCCTCGACGGGCGTCATGTGCCCGAGCCCCGGCAGCTCCGTGAGCCCGACGCACTTCGGGAGCGCCGCCACCAGCGCACGCGCGTGCACGGGCGGCGTCAACCGGTCCGCGGTACCGGTGACGACGGCCGTGGGGACGTCGAGGGACCGCACCCCGTGGTCGAGGTCGAGCAGATCGAGGACCTTCGACCAGGTGTACCGCACCTTGCGCGGGCAGGCGTGCACGATCCGCGCGCACGCCTCGACCATGTGCGGGGCCGAACCGGGGCCCATCGTCCCGTACTTGAGGATCCGGCGGGCAACCGGCGTGACCGGCCCGAGGGGGGCGCGCGAGCCCAGGACGCGCGCCGTCAGCCATGTCCGCAGCCGCCCCGGGCGCAGCGGTACGACGGTCGACTCGGCGACCAGCCGCGAGGAACCGGTGCTGCACAGCAGGACGGCGACGGCGTGTTCCCGGAACGCCGCGCGCTCGGCGGCCGCCATCACCGTCATCCCGCCCATGGAGTGACCGGCGATCACGGCCTTCTCTCCGGGCGCGAGGGTGGCCCGGAGTACGGCTTCCAGGTCGTCGGCGAGGGCGTCGGTACCGCAGGCCGGGCTCGCCGGGCTGCGTCCGTGGCCGCGCTGGTCGTAGGCGATGACCCGATGGTCGACGGCGAGGTCGCGTATCTGCGCCGCCCAGAAGGCGGTCGAGCAGGTCCAGCCGTGCGCGAGGACGACGGCGGGCGCACGGTCGGGCCCGTGCACCTCGACGTGCAACCGCGCGCCGTCGGCCGACACGGCGGTCAGTTCACGGGCGGGGGCGGGCGGGGCGTACGGCCCGGAGGCCACGCTCATGATCCGGCTCACGCGGTCACCTTCTTGTTCGTGTCCTTCTTGTTCGTGTCCTTCTTGTTCGTGTCCTGCTTCTTGATGTCCTTCTTCGTACGGAGGACTTGGTACTCGGTGAGGTCCACGCGCCGTGTCGCGCGCCGGAACTCGGTCGTCGTCCCCGGCCAGATGGTGGTGTTGCGGCCGCCCGCGTCGAGGTACCAGCTGGTGCAGCCGCCGGTGTTCCACACGGTCCGCCGCATGCGCTCCTGCACCCGCCGGTTCCAGGCGGCGACGGCGCTCGGCCGGGCGTCGAGGGCGGCGCGGCCGCCCAGGACGTCGAGCTGGCGCACGAAGTCGGCCATGTAGTTCAGCTGGGACTCGATCATCAGGATCATCGAGGAGTTCCCGAGCCCGGTGTTGGGGCCGATGATCGTCATCCAGTTGGGGAACCCGGCGGCGGAGGCGCCGCGCAGGGCCTCCATCCCGCCCGTCCAGGCCTCGGCGAGGGTCTTGCCCTCGGCGCCCACGACCCGGTCGGCGATCGGCATGTCGGTGACGTGGAAGCCGGTCCCGAAGATGATCGCGTCGACCTCGGCCTCGCTGCCGTCGGCGGCGACGAGGGTGGAGCCGCGGATCTCGCTGAGCCCGCTCGCGACCAGGTCGACGTTGGGCTGGGCGAGCGCCGGATAGTACGTGCTGGAGAGCAGGATCCGCTTGCAGCCGATGCGGTAGTCGGGGGTCAGCTTGGCCCGCAGGGCGGGGTCCTTGATGGCGCGGGCCATGTTGCCCTTGGCGAGCTTCTCGACGAACCCGAGCTCGTTGGGGCGCTTGGTGAAGGCCTGGACCTGCAACTCCCGGATGCCCCACAGGAGTCCGCGGCGGGCGTGGGCGGTGAAGGGAAGCGCCCGGTGCAGGGCCCGCTCGGCGCCGCTGATGGCCCGGTCGACGCGGGGCATCACCCAGGGCGGGGTGCGCTGGAAGAGGGTCAGCTCGGCGACCTGGGGCTGGATGGCCGGCACGATCTGGATCGCGGAGGCCCCCGTCCCGACCATCGCGACCCGCTTGCCGCGCAGGTCGTAGTCGTGGTCCCAGCGGGCGGAGTGAAAGACCTTGCCGGGGAAGGAGTCGAGCCCCGGAATGTCGGGGATCTTGGGATCGGACAGCGGCCCGGTCGCGGAAACGACGACATCGGCGGACAGCCGCCCGCTACTGGTCTCGATGTCCCAGCGCAGCTTCTCGGCGTCCCAGGTCATCATCTTCACCTCGGAGTCGAAGCGAAGGTGCGGCCGGAGCCCGAAGACATCGGCGACATGCTCCAGGTAGGCGCGGATGTGCCCCTGCCCGGAGAAGGTGCGAGGCCAGTCGGGATGGGGAGCGAAGGAGAACGAGTACAGATGGGAGGGCACGTCACAGGCGCACCCCGGGTAGGTGTTGTCGCGCCACGTACCGCCCACGCTCCCGGCCCGCTCCAGGACGACGAAGTCGGTGACCCCTTCGCGCCGCAGCCGCACGGCGGCCCCGAGCCCGCCGAACCCGGACCCGATCACCGCCACCCGCACATGCTCGTGCTCGGTCATCCCAAAGCCTCCCGCGTCGCCCTCACCGAACCGCGCCAGTGAACACTGGCGCAATGGGGAGAGTAGGACAGCCGCGTACCGATGGGTAGGGGTAGGAGGGAAGGACTGTGACATCAGCGGCTCCGCCGCGGGTACCGGCGGTACAACATAGGCTGCGATCGTGACGGAGAAGCGCGAGTACCGCATGGAGGAGCTGGCCAGGGAAGCCGGCATCACAGTGCGCACCCTGCGCTTCTACCGCGAACGCAAACTCATCCCGCCGCCCCGCCGCGAGGGCCGCATCGCCTGGTACGACGACCACCACCTGGCCCGCCTCCGCACCATCGCCGCCCTCCTGGAACGCGGCCACACCCTGACCGGTATCGCGGAACTCGCGGAGGCCCTGGACCACGGCCGCGACGTGGCCGACCTCCTGGGCGTCGAGGCCCCCTCCGAGGAGGAACCCGTCCGCCTCACCCCCGAGGAACTCGCCGCCCGCTTCGAGGGCCAGGTCACCACGGAGAACCTCGCGGCGGCCCTGGACCTCGGCTACCTCGGCACCGACGGCGACGAGATCGTCCACATCAGCCGCCGCCTCCTCGACGTCTCCTCCGCCCTGGTCCGCGAGGGCATCCCCCTCGCGGAGGTCCTGGCGGCGGGCAAACGCGTCCGCGAACACGTCGACGACCTCGCCGAGATGTTCGCCGCCCTCGTCCTCCAGTACGCCACCGAAGACGACCTCCACCGCCTCCGCCCCCTGGCCCGGAGCGTGGTGGAGGCGGAACTCTCGCTGGCACTGGACCGGCGGTTGCGGAAGCGGGACTAAGCGGACCCGGTGAAGTCGGCTGCGGTACGGCAGCGCCGCTAAGGGGCGCGGGGAACTGCGCGACCAGCCACGACGGCGCCGCAGACGAACGCCGACACGTCGCCGCACATCCAGCGGAGCGCTTAGCCGCCGGCCGCCGGGACCGACGGTCGGCTACAGGTCGTAGACCACCGTCACCGGCGCATGGTCCGACCAGCGCTCGGCATGCGTGGCCGCCCGCTCGACGAAGCCCTTGACGGCCTTGGCCGCCAGGCCGGGCGTGGAGAGGTGGTAGTCGATGCGCCACCCCGAATCGTTGTCGAAGGCCCGCCCGCGGTACGACCACCAGGAGTACGGCCCGTCGACATCCGGGTGCAGAGCACGTACGACGTCGACGTAGCCGCCGTCGGCCGGAGTCAGGACCCGCGTCAGCCACTCCCGCTCCTCCGGCAGGAACCCGGAGTTCTTCTGGTTGGCGCGCCAGTTCTTGAGGTCGGCCGGCTGGTGGGCGATGTTCCAGTCGCCGCAGACGACGACCTCGCGCCCGTCGGCGGCGGCGCGCTCGCGCAGGCCCTTGAGGTAGGTCAGGAACTCGGTCATGAAGCGGTACTTCTCGTCCTGGCGCTCGGTGCCGACCTCGCCGGAGGGGAGGTAGAGGGAGGCGACCGTCACACCGGGGAGATCGGCCTCGACGTAGCGGCCGCTGGTGTCGAACTCGGACGAGCCGAAGCCGACCTGGACGCGATCGGGCTCGCGGCGGGTGTAGAGGGAGACACCGGCGCGGCCCTTGGCGGCGGCGGGGGCGTGCACCACGTGCCAGCCGTCGGGGGTACGGACCTCCTCGGGCAGCTGCTGCGGTTCGGCGCGCACCTCCTGGAGGCAGAGCACGTCCGCGGAGGTGTCCGCGAGCCACTCCACGAAGCCCTTCTTCGCGGCGGCGCGGAGTCCGTTCACATTCACAGAGGTCACAGTGAGCACTCCGGCACGATACCGGCACACTGGACTGGATCCCGTTCTGGAATGTATTGACATACGGTAGGAAGCATGGATATCCGTCGCGTCTCGTTCGACCACCCCGATGCCGTCAAGCTCAACGACCAGGTCCAAGCCGAGTACGGCGTCCGCTACGGCGACGGCGGCGACGCCACCCCCATGGACCCGGCGGACTTCGACCCGCCGAACGGCGCGTATCTGATCGCGTACGACGAGAACGACAGCCCCGTCGCCACGGGTGGCTGGCGGATCCAGGACGCCAACGAGGAGGGCAACCTCGACGGCGACGCCGAGCTCAAGCGGATGTACGTCATAGAGCAGGCGCGGGGGCGGGGGCTCGCGCGCCGGATACTGGCCGCGCTGGAGGAGGACGCGCGCGCGGCCGGCCGACTCCGCATGGTGCTGGAGACCGGCGACAAGCAGCCCGAGGCCATCGCCCTGTACATCTCCAGCGGTTACGAGCCGTGCGAGAAGTTCGGCTACTACCGGCACTACGAGTCGAGCCGCTGCTTCGCGAAGACCCTGTAGGGCGTCCCGGCGGGGGCGGTGTGGGAGCTGGGAGTCGCCCCGGGGGAGCTGGAGGTCAGCTTCTGAGGTACGCCAGCACCGCCAGCACCCGCCGGTGGGTGTCGTCCGCCGGCGGCAGGTCCAGCTTGGTGAGGATCGAGCCGATGTGCTTGCCGACGGCCGCGTCCGACACCACCAGCGCCTTGGCGATCGCCCCGTTCGACCTGCCCTCGGCTATCAGCGCGAGCACCTCCCGCTCGCGCGGGCTGAGCCGGGCGAGCGGATCCCGTCGCCGGCGCAGCAGTTGCCGTACGACCTCGGGGTCCACCACCGTCCCCCCGGCCGCCACCTCCCGCAGCGCGGCCACGAACTCCTCGACCTGGCCCACCCGGTCCTTGAGCAGATAGCCGACGCCGGTGCCGTCGCCGGAGTCGAGGAGCTCGGCGGCGTACGCCCGCTGCACGTACTGGCTGAGCACCAGCACCGGCAGTCCGGGCCGCTCCTCGCGCAGCTTCACGGCCGCGTGCAGCCCCTCGTCCTGGAAGCCGGGCGGCATCCGGACGTCCGTGACGACGACGTCCGGTTCGTGCTCGGCGACCGCCGCGAGGAGCGTCTCCGCGTCGCCGACGGCCGCGACCACCTCGTGCCCGAACCGCGTGAGCAGCGCGACGAGTCCGTCGCGCAGCAGCACGCTGTCCTCGGCGAGGACTATGCGCAGGGCTCGGTCGGCCGGCAAGGGATCTCCACTCGCAGCAGGGTCGGTCCGCCCGGCGGGCTGGACAGGAAAAGTCTGCCATCGAGCACTGACACCCGGTCGGCGAGACCGGTGAGCCCGGTGCCGCCGGAGACGGAGGCGGAGGCAGATACGGAGGCAGTGGCGGAGGCGCCGCCGTGTCCGTCGTCGCGGATGTCGAGGGTGAGCCGTCCGTCCTCGTACCCGCCGCCGATGGTCACCCGGCTCGCCCCGCTGTGCTTGGCCACGTTCGCGAGCGCCTCGCAGACCACGAAGTACGCGGCGGTCTCCACGGGTTGGGGCAACCGCCCCGGGATGTCCAGCTCCACGTCCACCGGCACCACGCTCCGGTCCGCCGCATCCGCGACGGCGGCTTCGAGTCCGTAGTCGGCGAGGACCTTGGGGTGGATGCCGTGGATGAGTTCACGGAGTTCGGCGAGCACCTTCTCCGCCTCGCCGTGCGCCTTGGCGAGCTGTTCGGCGAGCGGGCCGCCGGGCGGGGCGTCGAGGCGGGCGAGGCCGAGGGCCATGGTGAGGGCGACGAGACGCTGTTGGGCGCCGTCGTGCAGATCGCGCTCGATACGGCGCCGTTCCGCCTCGAAGGCGTCCACCAACCGCACCCGGGAGCGCACGAGTTCGGTGACGCGCGCGCTGTCCCCGGGGGCGCCGAGCAGAGCTTTCGCAACCTCGGCGCGCGCCCCGGCGCCCAGCCCGAGCACGTACGCCCCCACGATCAGCAACACCACCCCGCCCGCCGCGGCCCCGAACGCGGCCGGCCAGGTGTCGACCGTCCACAGCTTGACGACCTTCGCCTCGCCATCGACGGCGACCAGCAGTGGCGTGGCGAGGAGGAACAGCGGAACCCCGGCGGCGAAGGCGACGACGAGCGCGTCCAGCGGCCACAGCACGAGGCCGAGCAGCACGGCGTACCCCAACTCCCGCCACGTGGCGGCCTCGGTGAGCCGAACGGTGAGCCACCTGCCGAGCCCGGGCGCGTCGGGCACGCGATGCCGCGCGAGCGGCACCGGTCCCACCCCGGCCAGCCGCAGCCGCCACCGCTCGACCGCGGCCACGGGGATCCCGGACAGCACGGTGAGCAGAAGCAACGGCAGCCCGACGAGTACGACGGCCAGGGCGCCGCCCACGACGGCCCCCACGACGATCACCACCAGCACGACCGCCCCGAACACCGCCCCGCTCACCAGAAAGCCGACCGCCCGCCACGGCCACGCCGACCCCAGGTATCCGCGCCTGCTCAGCGCCTGCCACACCGTCATGGAGATCACCGTAGGAGGCGGGTACGGGCGGACGGAATCCGTCCAGGGGGACATCCGGGGGTATGCCTGGCCCTACCCCAAGTCTCGGTCCTGCCGCACTGCTCCCGGGTGCGGCGGCGCGGTTTCGTGGAGCCCACTTAATGAGGGCCGTCGGCCTTCCTCGGACTTAATGAGGGCAGATGACAGGGCACGCGATCCGACTGACCTCCGTCATCAGGCGATACGGCGGCGGCGATGTCGACGGCTATGGCTACGGCGGCGGTGACGCCGGCGGCGGCGTGACCGCGCTGGACGGCGTCTCTCTCGGCTTCCCGCAGGGCACCTTCACGGCCGTCATGGGCCCCTCCGGCTCCGGCAAGTCGACGCTGCTGCAGTGCGCGTCCGGTCTCGACCGTCCGACGTCGGGTTCGGTGCGCGTCGGCGACACCGAACTGACCGGCCTGAGCGAGCGCCGCCTGACCCTGCTGCGCCGCGAACGCATCGGCTTCGTCTTCCAGTCGTACAACCTCCTCCCCTCCCTGACCGCCGAGCAGAACGTCGTCCTGCCGCTGCGTCTGGCGGGCCAGCGCGTGTCGAAGGCACGCGCGCGTGAGGCGCTCCGGCGCGTGGGGCTCGCCGAACGGGCCCGGCACCGGCCCACCCAGCTCTCCGGCGGCCAACAGCAGCGCGTAGCCCTGGCCCGCGCCCTGATCACCCGCCCCGAGGTGCTGTTCGCGGACGAACCGACGGGTGCGCTGGACTCCCGAACCGGGCATGAGGTGCTGGCGTTGCTGCGCTCCCTGGTGGACACGGAGAGCCGGACGATCGTGATGGTCACGCACGATCCGGTGGCCGCGGCGTACGCGGACCGGGTCGTGTTCCTGGTCGACGGGCGGGTGCACGGGGAGTTGGTGGGCGCGGGGGCGGGGGAGATCGCGGGGCGCATGACGTCGCTGGAGACGGGGGTGGCGGCGGTGGGTGCGTCGGAAGTGGGTGCTTCAGAGGCAGGTGCTTCAAGGGCCAGTACTTCAGAGGCAGGCGCTTCAGAGACGGGCGCTTCAGAGACGGGCGCTTCAGAGACGGGTGTTTCAGAGACGGGTGCTTCAGAGGCAGACACTTCGCAGGCCGGCGCTTCGGAGGCCCTCCCGTGCTGACCCTCACTCTGAGCACCCTGCGCTCCCGCTGGACCGCCTTCACCGGCAGCTTCGTCGCCCTCTCCCTCGGCGTCGCCCTGCTCACGGTCATGGGCCTCTCCCTCGCCTCCTCCCTCGACGCACCCGAACGCGCGCCGGAACGGTTCGCCGCGGCCCCGGTCGTGGTGAAGGGCCAGGACACCCTGCACGTGCCGACCCCGATCGGCGACCGCACCCAGAAGCTGGCGCAGCCCCGCCCGATACCGCCGAGGACGATCGCCGCGCTACGACGCCTCGGCAAGGTCACGGAGGACCGCACCTTCGCCGTGCACGGCGACCTGACGGGCGTGGGCCACCCCTGGTCGACGGCGGCCTTCGCACCGTACGAACTGACCGCGGGCCGCGCGCCCCTGGCGGCGGACGAGGTCGTGGCAACGGACGACCAAGCAACGGTCGGCCAACGTCTGCGCACCGGGCACGGTGTGGTGCGCGTGGTCGGCACGGTGGGGGCGCGCGGCTTCGAGAACGCGCTGTTCTACACGGACGCGCGCGCGGCGGAACTGGCGCCGGTGAGCACACAGTTGGTGGTCGAGGCGGACGCGGCGGCGGTACGGCGGGTGGTGAACGGCGGGCCGGCGACGGGGGCGACAGACGACGGCACGAGGGCCGAGGCAAGGTCCGCGGACCACGCCACAGGGCCGACGCCAGAGAGCGCGGACCGTCGCGCCGGAACAACGCCGACGACCGCTGACCGTCGCACCCGAGCAGCCGCAGGCACCGGCGTCCAGGTCCTGACCGGCGACGCCCGACGGCTCGCGGACGCCGACCCCGACCGTGACACGGAGGCGCTGACCACACTGAACGCCCTGTTCGGCACGGCGGGCGGGGTGACCGGGTTCGTGTCGGTGTTCGTCGTGGCGTCGACCTTCGCCTTCGCGGTGGCCCAGCGCCGCCGGGAGTTCGGCCTGCTGCGCACGGTGGGCGCCACGCCGGGACAGATCCGCCGGAGCGTGCTGACGGAGGCGCTGCTCGTCGGCGTGGTGGCGTCCGCGGCGGGTTGCGCGCTGGGGGCGTACGCCGCCCCCTGGCTGGCGGAACGGGTGGTCGACGGCGGCCTCGCCCCGGCCTGGTTCACGATCGGCGACCACGCGTGGCCGTACCACGTCGCCTTCTGGACGGGTCTGACGGTGGCGCTGTGCGGGGCGCTGGCCGCGTCCCGGCGGGCGGGGCGCACGGCTCCGACGCAGGCGCTGCGCGAGGCGGCGGCGGACGAACGCCCCCTGACCCGTGGCCGCCTGCTGTGCGGAGCGGCCCTCCTGGTCGCGGCCGTGGGCACGCTCGCGTGGGCGTTGCTGACGGACCCGGGCGACCTGCTGCACCGCAAGACGTACACGAGCCGCCCGATGCTCCTGATCACGGCGACGGCCCTCCTGTCCCCCGCCCTGGTCCGCCCCCTGACCGGACTCCTCGCCCCCTGCGGCCTGCTGGTCCGCTCGAACGCGGCCGCCGGGGTCCGTCGTACCGCCGCCGTCGCCGCCCCCGTCCTGATCACCGTGGCGCTGGCAGGCTCCCTACTGGGCGCGACGGCGACCCTGAGCGAGGCGAAAGCGACGGAGGCACGCGCGCGTACCGTCGCCGACTTCGTGGTGACCTCACCGACCGGCCTGTCGCCGGAAGTCGTACGCCGTCTGCGCGCGCTCCCCGACACCGAGATCTCGGCGACGGCGTCGACCGCGGTGTACGTCCTGGAGGACGGCGTCGCCCTCATCAGGTCCGAGGCCCGCGCCGCCGACCCCGGCGCACTGGCGGCCACCGCACGCCTCCCGCTCACGGCCGGCCGCGTCACCGACCTCGACGACGACTCGATCATCGTCAACGAGGAGTGGGAAGAGCACGAGGTCGGCCGACACGTCACCGTCTGGCTCGGCGACGGCACCCGCAGATCCCTCCGCATCGCCGCGGTGATGCCGGTCGGCACGGGCGACAACGGCGCGTACGTCACACCGGCCAACGCGCGCGGTGCGGCCGTCGACCGCGTGGAGGTGAAGGGGGCGGCGACGGAGGGGGAGTTGAGGGAGGCGCTGGGAGCGTGGACGGAGACGGCGACGGGCCTGAAGAAGGCCCCAAGGACAGCGCCTGGCCTAAGGAAGGCGCCGGGGAGGGCGCCGGACCTGGGGAAGGCCCCGGAGGTGACGGCGCCGGAGAGGGACTCGCAGAAGCCCCTGCGCGCCCCGGGCGCGACCCTCCACACCCGCGCCGAGTGGCTGCGGACCACCTACCCCACGGCCGGCTTCACGGGGGACGCCGACGAGCGGACCCGCCTCGGCTTCCTCCTGGTCCTCGGCATCGCGCTGCTCTACACCGGCATCTCCCTCGCCAACACCCTCCTGACGGCGACGTCGGACCGGAAGCGGGAGTTCGCCTCCCTGCGGCTGGCGGGAGCCACGACCGGCCAGGTGCTGCGGCTGGTCGCCGCGGAGTCCCTGCTGGTGGTGGCGATCGGCGCGGTACTGGGCCTGCTGGTGACGGCCCTCAACCTCACCACCCTGTGGAGCGCCCTGGCCCTGCAGTCCGTACGCTCCCCGATCCGCCTCCCCTGGCCGGAACTCGCCGCGACCACGACGGCCTGCGCACTCCTGGCCGTGGTCTCGGCGGTGCTCCCGGCGGCCGTGGCCCTGCGCCGGAACACCTCCGCGCGGACCCGCCGTCAGCTGCCCTGGGTCACTGGGCGCTCGCCGCGGGCCGTACGACGATCTCGTTGACGTCGATCTCCGCGGGCTGCGAGACGGCGTACGCGATGGCGTCCGCGATGGCCGAGGCGGGCAGCGCCACCGCGCGGTAGGCCTTCATGGCCTCACGGGCGACGGGATCGGAGATGCCGTCGGCGAGCTCGGACTCGGTCACACCCGGGGAGACGAGGGTGACCCGGACGTCCCCGGCGGACTCCTGACGCAGCCCTTCGGAGATCGCGCGCACGGCGAACTTGGTCGCGCAGTAGACGGCCGCGGTGGGCGAGACCTCATAGGCGCCGACGGAGGCGACGTTCACGAAGTGCCCGCCGCCCTGGGCCCGCATGACGGGCAGGGCGGCGGCGATGCCGTGCAGGACTCCCCGCACGTTCACGTCGATCATCCGGTCCCACTCGTCCGTCTTCAGCGCCTCCAGCGGCGAGAGCGGCATCAGGCCCGCATTGTTGACGACCACGTCCACCCGGCCGTAACGCTCCCGCGCGGCGGCCACGAAGTCCCGGACATCGTCGGCGTCCGTGACATCCAGCCGCCGGTACGCCGCCGTACCGCCCGCGCCGGTGATCTCCTTGGTCAACAGGTCGAGACGATCCGTACGCCGCGCCCCGAGCAGCAGACGGTGCCCGTCGGCGGCGAGCCGGCGCACGGTCGCCTCCCCGATCCCACTGCTCGCACCGGTGACGACGACGACCTTGGTTGTCTCGAGCATGCCTGGGTTCCTTCTCGATTCGGGGGGGGATCGGTCCTGCCCGGCGAGTCTGTGCGGGCCGAGGAGCCGCCACCAGGACGTGTGCTGCCTGGGTGCGCCACACCCAGGCAGCACACCGCGGCCGCGCCCTAGCCTGAGCCACATGACCGACAACCGCCTGGGCGAGTTCCTACGCGCGCGTAGAGCGGCCCTACGGCCGCAGGACGTGGGTGTGACGAGCCATGGCGTGCGCCGCGTCGCCGGTCTGCGACGGGAGGAGGTGGCCGTACTGGCCGGGGTGAACGCGGACTACTACACCCGCCTCGAACAGGGCCGCGAACGCCACCCCTCACCCCAGGTACTGGACGCACTGGCCCGCGCCCTACGACTGGCCCCCACCGCCCAAGCCCACCTGCACCGGCTGGCCGGGACGGCACCGGTGCCCCGATTCACGCCCACCACGGACCGCATCGCCCCCGTGCTACGCCGGCTGCTGGACGCCTACCCGAACGCCCCGGCGTTCGTCATCAACGGCACGCTGGACATCCTGGCCGCCAACGCCCTGGCCCAGGCCCTGCACTCACCGTTCACCCCGGCGGACAACCTGGCCCGCATGACCTTCCTCGACCCTGCGGGCCACCGCTTCTACACCCAGTGGAGCCGCACGGCAGAGGCCACCGTGGGCCACCTGCGCCAGGCGGCCGGCCTCGCCCCCGACAACCCTCGCCTGCACGAACTCGTCCACACCCTCACCGAGCACAGCCCGGACTTCACCCGCCTGTGGAAAACCCCACGCCGTCCACAACAAAACCCAGGACGCCAAGCACTTCCTCCACCCCGACATCGGCCCCCTGACCCTCACCTACCTGACCTTCGACGTCCGCGACACCCCAGACCACCAACTCGTCATCTACCAGGCCGAACCCACCGACCCGAACGCCGAGGCCCTCGCTCTGCTGGGCTCGCTGCACGCCACATCGAAGGGGACACCGAGCTAGCGCCGGGCCTCCCGATCACTCGGACGACTCCAGTGGTTCCGCCGCACTGCGGTCGTCGATGCCCTCGTGCGACCGTTTTTCCACCGTGAAGTCCGCGGGAAGCGTGGCGGGCAGAGTGAGCGTCCACGTGCCGTCCGGCAAGAAATGCGTCACCGGCGTGAGGTGGAACGACGGGCCAGCCGATCCCGCGACGAGATACACACCGCATCCCTGAGGCAGGTCAGGTGTCCGCCCCGTCACCACGGATCGGCCGCCCCGCGAGGCCCCGGGATGCATGTGCCAGTCCAGCTCCCCCGCACACGCCCCGGAGCCAGAGGGGGCCACGACTCCTGACGCCGGGTCAGCCACCTGCGTCCCGCCACCACTGCCCACCGCCGCGATCCAGGCCGCGACGACGGAGGCCAACGCCGCAACGGACGCTGCCATGAAGGGCTGCCACTCAAGCGTCCGGCGCCCAGATGCCCCACGGCCCTGGTCCTCACCCTCCGGCGGCACCGCAGTCCCCATCCACCGACCTCCCTCACCATGCGCGAGGCCACGATTACCAGACAGTGACCATCGGCATCCGAGGGCCCAGCTCACGCTCCGCCTCTCACCAAGGAGCCAACAGGCCTGATGACTCCTCGTGTTCAGCCCCACGGACTACGACAGGAAATTGACGCCGCCCACCCACCACAGGCCGACACGCCACACGCACCTGCCGCACGACGCAGAGCCGCCGCGGCCTGCAGGTTGGTACGGCGGCTGCAAGAGGACCGCAGCGATCGGCTACGGTCCCGGTGGTTGCCGTACTTCCTGCCATACGGCGGCCTCACAATCGGGGGGGATCATGGCTGCGCTGGGCTTCTTCTTCATCACCCTGCCGTGCCTCGCCATCATCGGTTTCACCTGCTTCGCGGCATGTCGAGCCCAGAGCCACAAGGTCTTCAAGGTGTTGGCCTACGTCTGCCTGGCCCTCGGCCTCGTATGCGGCCTCACGCCGATCGGGATTGTGATCTGGGCGTCTTCCTTGTAGGCGCCGGGCATCGAATCGTGCTGTCACGTTCCTGGTAAGCAGCGAAGACGCCAGTTCGGAAGATCGCGCAACTGGATCCGGGCCGGCCCCAGCCACGCCAACCCCGGTTGCAGAAACCGGACTTGGTGAAGCAAGCCGCCGGTGACCTGCGGACCGCATCCGACTTCGTGTTCACCACGCGCTATGGCACGCCGCACGAACCCCGCGACTTCAACCGACTGTTCGTCTCTCATCCGAGCCGACGCGTCGCGCGCCGCAGAAGCTCGGCAAACACCTCGGGAAACAAGATCGGAGGCAGTTGCTGTACTTCGCTGGAACACGGCATGCCAAAGCCCCCACCGGAGATCCCCGGTGGGGGCTTTGAGCTGCGTGGACCTGAGGGGATTTGAACCCCTGGCCCCCTCGATGCGAACGAGGTGCGCTACCGGACTGCGCCACAGGCCCTTGCAACGAGTGAAACTTTAGCACCCCGATCGGGGTGCTTGGAAATCCGTTCCCTGCCGCCCCGAGGGGACCGCCACAGGTGGGACGGGTGGCGGGGTGCCGCGCGCGGAGCAGAGGTGCCGGGACGTCGCCGACGGCTACTCGTTGGCCGCCCGCGGCCGCTCCCCGTCCTCGTACTGATCGAAGAGGGGCGTACGTCCCCGCTCCCGCGCCCGGCGTGCGGAGGCGGCCCGACGCGCGTCACTGCGCCCGTCACCTTCCTCCCTGTCCTCGCCCTCGGACGGCTCCCCCGCCTCGGCGTCCCTCACGGCACCGTCCTGCCCGGCACCGGCACCGGCCTCGGGGCCCGCGCCGCGCGCCTCCCGGTCCCCGGCGACCGAACTGGACCGCGCCGAACTCCACGCGTCCGGCGCCCCCAGATCCACGTCGGCCGTGGCCCGCGGAGCCACCGGCGCCGTCACATACGTCGGCAGCGGCACCGGCACCGGCTCCCAACTGTCCCCGTGCCCCGGCCTGCGCTGCCGCTCACGCTGCTGGTCGACCCACTCGGCGTGGTCGGTCTGCTCCACTAGGGCGCGCCGGTCGGCGGCCAGCGCCGACAGCCCGGGGTCACGCTCCGGCTCCGGTCCGCCCTCCGGCTCGTCCGCGTCGACGGCGGCCTCGGAGGTCACGCGCCGGCGCGGCTGGCGCGCGCGCTCCTTCAGTCGCTGCGCCGCGGCTTCGGCCCGTTGCCGGTCCATCTGGTAGGCGAAGCGGCGGCGTTCCTGGGAGCGCAGATAGGCGATGTACCCGCTGAGGAGCACGGCGGGCACGCCGGGCGCCCAGAGGAACGTGAGCCCTCCGACGGCGGCGACGATCGCGCCGAGCGTGAAGGCGAAGAAGAGCACCACGGTGGTGCGCCGACGGCGCGCGAGCGCCTTCGTGCGCCGGGCGCGCGCGGCAGCGGCTTCCGCCGAGGGCGTGCGCCGCGCGGCGGGCACGGGTTTACGCGCCGGCGCGGATCCGGATGCGGGCGCCGGTGCGGGTGCGGATGCCGGGGCGTGCGCGGCCGGATCGGCCACCCTTCCGCGCACCGGTTCACGCACCGCTTCCTTGCGCACCGGCGTCGGCGCCTGCCCCTGCTGCACATCCGCTCGCACCTGTGGGCGCGTCGGAGGCATGGCGAAGGCCCGGACGTCCACCGAATCGGTGACGGCATCCGGGTCGACGGCGCTGGGCTCCCCCTCGTCGGTGGAGCGCGCCCGCAGGTCCTTGGCGTACCGACGCTCCATCCCCGCCCGTCCGGACAGCAATCGGATGGCGGTGCTGAAGCGTTCCGTCGGACGGGCCTCGTTCAGCTCGTCCTGCCTACGGAGCCACATCGGCACCAAGTAGGCGGCCCAGGCCCCGACAATGACTGCGTAGATGAGGCCGCTGCTGCTCACGCCTCACACGGTAGAGGGATTCGCGTGAGGCCATCCGCCAATTGGGCCGGTGTGTCGCACGATCTGGCTGATATTTCGAGCTTTTTTTGTGACCGATGCGATCAGCAGGCCGCCGGGGCCGCGAATTTAATGCCCCGAGACGATCGCCGTCCGATCATTCTCGAACATTTATTCAATTTCTCGGGACGCTCCCCGGGCTATGCGGGATTCCCCGGCGTGTTCTGCGGGTTCCGGGGCGTGTGGTGCGGCGCGTTCTGTGAGCGTGCCCGCTGCCACCGCCCGAGCAACCCCTCCGGCACCTCTTCGGCGGTGAGCGCGAAGACGAGATGGTCGCGCCAGGCGCCGTCGATGTGGAGATAACGGGGCCGCAGACCCTCCTCGCGGAATCCGAGTTTCTCCACGACCCGGCGGCTCGGCACGTTCTCCGGCCGAATGCAGACCTCGATGCGGTGCAGACCGACGGTCCGGAAACAGTGGTCCACGACGAGCGCCACCGCCGTCGGCATCACTCCCCGGCCGGCCACCGCCTCGTCCACCCAGTAGCCGACGTGCCCGGAGCACATCGAGCCCCAGGTGATCCCGGCGACCGTCAACTGCCCGACGAGCCGCCCCTGGTACTCGATGACGAACGGCAGCATCCGGCCCGCGTTCGCCTCGGACCGCAGGTGCCGCACCATCTGCCTATACGTCGGCCGGTGCGCGATCGGTCCGCTGGGCGTGGGCGGCGGGATGGTCGCCTCCCAGGGGCGCAGCCAGTCGCGGTTGCGCCGGTTCACCTCGCGCCACGCCCGCTGGTCGCGCACCTTTATCGGCCGGAGGACGACATCGCCGTCCGCCAGTACGACGGGCCAGGATGGGCTGTTCAGCTCGCACCCCCAGTGCCGGAGCCGGGTCTCGGGTGGTCGCCGCCGCGGATCTGGTCGACGGCGTGAACCAGCAGGGGCTCCAGGACGGCCAGTCCGTCCTTCACCCCGCCGGTGGAACCCGGCAGATTGACGATCAGTGTCCTTCGTGCCACTCCGGCCAGCCCTCGGGAGAGCGCGGCGGTCGGCACCTTCTCCCGTCCGAACGCCCTGATGGCCTCGGCGATGCCCGGCACCTCGTAGTCGAGCACCGCGCGGGTCGCCTCCGGGGTGCGGTCGGTGGGCGAGATACCGGTGCCGCCGGTGGTCACGACGACGTCGTATCCGACCTCGACGGCGGCATGCAGGGCGGCCTCCACGGGGTCGCCGTCGGGCACGATCTGCGGCCCCTCGACATCGAAGCCGAAGCCGGTGAGGCCCTCAGCGATCAACGGCCCGCCCTTGTCCTCGTACACGCCGGCGGCGGCCCGGTTGGAGGCGGTCAGCACCAGCGCGCGGTACGGCGCGGGCGCGGCATCATGCGCCCCGGCGCTCACGCCCGGCTCCAGTCGCCCGACTTGCCGCCCGTCTTCTCCTCCACGCGCACGTCCGTGATGACCGCTCCCTTGTCGACCGCCTTGACCATGTCGATCACGGTGAGCGCGGCGACGGAGACCGCGGTGAGGGCCTCCATCTCGACGCCCGTGCGGTCCGTCGTCTTCACGGTGGCGAGGATCTCCACGGCGTCGTCCGCGACCGACAGATCCAGTTTCACACCTGAGACCGCCAACGGGTGGCACAGCGGGATCAGGTCGGGAGTGCGCTTGGCTCCCATGATTCCCGCGATACGGGCGGTGGCGAGGGCGTCGCCCTTGGGGACGCCCTCGCCGCGCAGCAGCTCGATCACGCGGGGCGAGACGAGGACCCGGCCGCTGGCGCGGGCGGTGCGCGCGGTCACGTCCTTGTCGGATACGTCGACCATGCGGGCGGCGCCCGCTTCGTCGATGTGGGTCAGTCGGTCCTGCGTACTCATGCTGTGCGGCGCTCCCGATCCCGGCCCTTCGCGGTGCGGCGCGCGGGCCTGTTGTGCGCGACACGGTACCGCCAACCAGGAGCACTCAGCCGAGCAGGACCACCTCGACCTCGGCACCGGGCTCCACGGACTCCACGTCCTCGGGTACGACGATCAGCGCGTCCGCGTGCGCGAGGGCGGCGACCAGGTGCGATCCGGCGCCGCCGACGGGGGTCACGGCACCGTCGGCGTACGTCCCGCGCAGGAACTGCCTGCGCCCCTTCGGCGAGGTCAGCGCCTTGCCGGCGGCCAGCGTCGCGCGCGTGCGCGGGCGGTGGACGTCCTGGAGGCCCATGAGGGTGCGGATCGCGGGGCGGACGAACAGTTCGAAGGACACGTACGACGACACCGGGTTGCCCGGCAGGGCCAGCAGCGGGGTGTGGTCGGGGCCGATGGAGCCGAAGCCCTGGGGCTTGCCGGGCTGCATGGCGAGCTTGCGGAAGTCGATGCCGCTGCCGGCCTCGTCCTCGTCGCCGACGTACGAGAGCGCTTCCTTGACGACGTCGTACGCCCCGACGCTCACGCCGCCCGTGGTGACCATGAGGTCGGCGCGGACGAGCTGGTCCTCGATGGTGTCGCGGAGGGTCTCGGCGTCGTCGGCGACGGCGCCCACGCGGTAGGCGATGGCGCCGGCGTCACGGGCGGCCGCGGTGAGGGCGAAACTGTTGGAGTCGTAGATCTGGCCGCTGCCCAGTTGCTCGTCGGGCTGGACGAGTTCGCTGCCGGTGGACATGACGACCACGCGCGGGCGCGGGCGCACGCGTACGGTGCCGCGGCCGATCGCGGCGAGCAGCGCGATCTGGGGCGGGCCGAGGACGGTGCCCGCTTCGAGGGCGCGGTCACCGGCCTTCACGTCGCTGCCCTTCGCGCGTACGTGCGCGCGTGCCTCGGCGGGCCGGTACACGTGCACGTGCCCTTCGGCGCCCTCGGGAGCGAGCGCCCGGGCGCGCATCCCGGCCACGGGCCCCTCGCCGAGCCCTCCGTCGGTCCACTCCACCGGTACGACGGTCTCGGCGCCGGGCGGCAGCGGGGCGCCGGTCATGATGCGGGCGGCCTGGCCGGGGCCCACGTGGAGCAGGTCGGCCTGGCCCGCCGCGACGTCCCCGACGACGTCCAGGACGGCCGGGAACTCCTCGCTCGCGCCGGCGACATCCGCGACCCGTACCGCGTACCCGTCCATGGAGCTGTTGTCGAACGGCGGCAGGGAGACCGGCACCGTGACGTCCTCGACCAGGACACAGCCCTGGGCGTCGAGGAGTTGCAGCTCGATGGGTTCGAGGGGACGGACGGTCGCGAGGATGTCCTCCAGGTGTTCGTCCACCGACCAGAGGTGGTCCTGGCCGGTGGTGCGGGGCGCGGCGCTGCTCAACGTTGCTACATCTCCTCGGCTACGTAACTGCGAAGCCAGGTCCGGAAGTCCGGGCCCAGGTCTTCACGTTCGCATGCGAGTCTGACAATGGCACGCAGATAGTCGCCCCGGTCGCCGGTGTCATAGCGGCGGCCCTTGAAGACGACGCCGTGCACCGGGCCGCCGACCTTCTCGTCCGCCGCGAGCTGCTGGAGAGCGTCGGTGAGCTGGATCTCGCCGCCCCGGCCGGGCTCGGTCTTGCGCAGTATGTCGAAGATGTGCGGGTCGAGGACGTAGCGCCCGATGATCGCGTAGTTGGACGGGGCGTCGACCGCGGACGGCTTCTCGACGAGATCGTGCACCTTGACCACGTCGCCGTCCTCGGTGGCGTCGACCGCCGCGCATCCGTAGAGGTGGATCTGCTCGGGCTCGACCTCCATGAGCGCGATGACGCTGCCGCCGCGCTGCTCCTGGACCTCGACCATCCGCTTGAGCAGCGGGTCGCGCGGGTCGATCAGGTCGTCGCCGAGGAGGACGGCGAAGGGCTCGTGCCCCACGTGCGGCGCCGCGCACAGGACGGCGTGACCGAGGCCTCTGGGGTCGCCCTGGCGGACGTAGTGCATCGTCGCGAGGTCGCTGGACTCCTGCACCTTGGCGAGCCGGCTGGCGTCCCCCTTCTTCTGAAGGGCCGATTCCAGCTCGTAGTTGCGGTCGAAGTGGTCCTCGAGGGGGCGCTTGTTGCGGCCCGTGATCATGAGGACGTCGTCGAGACCCGCGGAGACGGCCTCCTCGACCACGTACTGGATCGCCGGCTTGTCGACGACCGGCAGCATCTCCTTGGGAGTGGCCTTCGTCGCCGGCAGGAACCTGGTGCCGAGGCCTGCTGCGGGAATGACAGCCTTGGTGATCCGAGGGTGCGACTGAGTCATGCCCGCAACCTTATCCGGTGCCTTTGCTCGGAATCTGAGGCTCCGGTTAATTAGCTCTGATATGAGCGTATTGGAAGGGTACGGGTGCGACCTTTGAGCCACATCGGACGTCCGGCCGAGCCTGACAAGCGAATGTTGCGACGAGAGTTCCTCGCGGTGAGGAACAGGTTGACAGCCGATGACGTGCGGGAACACGCGACCGCGCTGGCCGGGCGAGCGCTCGCACTGCCCGAGCTGGGGCGGGCGCGCACGGTGGCGGCGTACGTCTCGGTGGGGAGCGAACCGGGCACGCTCGCGCTGCTGGACGCGCTGCGCGCGCGGGGCGTGCGTGTGCTGCTCCCGGCGCTCCTGCCCGACAACGACCTGGACTGGGGCGCGTACACCGGTGCGGGCGCCCTCGCGCGCGTCCAACACGGCGGAAAGATGGCCCTCTTCGAGCCCGCCGGCGAGCGTCTGGGTCCGGACGCCGTGACCGGTGCCGACGTCGTGCTGCTGCCCGGCCTCGCGGTCGACGCGCGCGGCATGCGCCTGGGGCGCGGCGGGGGGTCGTACGACCGCGTGCTCGCGCGCCTGGAGCGCGCGGGCGCACACCCGGCGCTGGTGGTGCTGCTCTACGACTCCGAGGTCGTCGAGCACGTCCCGGAGGAGGCGCACGACCAGCCGGTGCACGCCGTGGTGACGCCGTCGGGCGTGCGCCGCTTCCACGGCGCCGCGTGAGCCCACGGCACGGCGCGTGAGCCGACGGTGCGCCCTCAGGTATGCGAACGGGCCCTCCACGTACGCGTGGAGGGCCCGTTCCGCTGTCCGCCGTCAGCGGCTCACGGCTTCAGCACCAGCGTGTCGCTCGTGCTCTTGTCGACCGCGTCCTTCGAGAAGGACCAGTCGAGCAGTTCGCCCTTGACCCACTTGCTCGTCTGGTCGGTGTAGTGGGCGCTGTAGGCGTGCCCCGAGGCGCCGGTGAGGTTGATCCACTTCGACTTGTCGAGGTCGCCGAGGTTGACCACCATCCGCATGGACGGGACCCAGACGACGCCGTAGCCGCCGGCGGCGTTCCAGCCGGTGGCGTTGACGGTGGCCTCGCCGCCGCTGAGCTTCCAGGGACCGCGGTTGAGCATGTACTTCAGGAATCCGGGGCCTTCGGTGCCGAGGGTCTGGTTCTTCAGGAACAGGCGGTGCAGCCGGCCCCAGCTCCAGGAGTCGATGTCCTTGCCGAGCTTGGCGGTCAGCTCCCAACGGGCGTCGATCATGGCGCGCTTGAACAGTTCGTCGCGGTTGGTGGCCTCGGGGCGGTCACCGACGCCCTTCGGCGTCGTCCACCAGTCGCTGTCCTCGTCGTCCATGAGGTTGCGCACGACCTCGAACCAGCGGTCGCCGCCGTCCGGCTGCGCCTGGTCGGGGTCGCGCTGGCCGCACTCGCGCACCTTGGTGTCCTCGTCGGCCGGGCCGGTGGAGTCGGCCTTGTCGACCCACAGGCACTGGCCCTCGACGCGGAGTTCCTTGGGCAGCTTGTTGCCGAAGGCGAGCTTGAGGATGTTGCGCCAGACCGAGTTGAAATAGGCGGCGGCCGCGGAGTCGGCGTCCTGGGTGTAGTCCCAGCCCTCAAGGAGCTTCTGCGCCTCGCGGACGTCCTTGTCGTCGATGTCGATCTTCAGCAGCTTGGGCACGAGCAGCTTGGCGATCTCGCTGCTGTTGTCGACCTGCATCTGGCGCATGTCGTCGGTGGAGATCTTGCCGCCGTCGTCGATCTTCGACTGGATCAGGTCGGTGATCCGCTGGCTGCGGGTGCCGTACCCCCAGTCCGTGGTGAGCGTGTAGGGGTACTTGTCCGGGTCGACGACGGCCTGGTTGGCGGTGACGATGTAGCCGCGCTTCGGGTTGTACTCGTAGGGCAGTTCGTCCTGCTGGATCCAGCCGGTCCAGCGGTACTTGGAGTCCCAGCCCGGTGCCGGGATCGAGCCGTCGTCGCCCTTCGCGCGCGTGGGGATCTTTCCGGGCAACGTGTAGCCGATGTTGGTGCTGTCGGCGTAGACCAGGTTCTGCGAGGGCACCTCGAACAGGGCGGCCGCGGCGCGGAAGTCGGTCCAGTTCTCGGCCTTGTCCATGGCGAAGACGGCGTCCATGGTGGTGCCCGCGTCCAGGGCGGTCCAGCGCAGGGAGATGCCGTAGCCGTCACCGCGGTCGGGCGCCGAGGCGTCGACGGTGGCCTTCTTGCCGACCTTGACGAGTTCGTCGTCGCGGTCGGACAGCAGGGGGCCGTTGTTGGTCTCGCGGACGACGATCTTCTTGGGCGCGCCTCCGGCGACCTTGATGGTCTCCTCGCGCGTGGTGAAGGGCCTCACCTTGCCGTCGTAGAGGTAGCCGTCGCTGCTGATCTTCTCCAGGTAGAGGTCGGTGACGTCGACGCCGGAGTTGGTCATGCCCCAGGCGATGTCCTGGTTGTGGCCGATGACCACGCCGGGCATGCCGGCGAAGGTGTAGCCGGTGACGTCGTACTGGCACTTGCTGGAGACGGTGCGGCAGTGCAGGCCCATCTGGTACCAGACGGACGGCAGCGAGGCCGACAGGTGCGGGTCGTTGGCGAGCAGTGGGCTGCCGGTGATCGTGTACTTGCCGGAGACGACCCAGGAGTTGGAGCCGATGCCGTTGCCGTTCACGCCGACGGCCGTGGGGACGTCGTCCAGGACGTCCTGGAGGCCCGCCAGCTGGCTCTGGAGGGCCGAGGAGGCCGAGGAGGTGCCCGTGCCCGTCGTACCGCTCGTGGAGGCCGAGGAGGACGCCGAGTCGCCCTGCTCGAACGTCCCCGTCAGCTCGTCGTACTGGCCCTCCTGGACGATCGCCTTGTTGCGGCTGTACGGGTAGTCCGGGTACAGGTCGGCGATCTGCTTGGGGCCGAGACGGCTGGTCATCAGGGCGCGGTCGATCTCGTCCTGCATGTTGCCGCGCAGGTCCCAGGCCATCGCCTTCAGCCAGGCGACCGAGTCGACGGGCGTCCATTCCTCGGGCTTGTAGTCGTTGGAGAAGCCCAGGGCCGCGTACTCCAGCGAGATCTCCTCGCCGTCCTTGCCCTTCAGGTAGGCGTTGACCCCCTTGGCGTACGCCTGGAGGTACTTCTTGGTGGAGGCCGACAGCTTGGTGTCGTACTCCTCCTTCGCGACCCGGTCCCAGCCGAGCGTGCGCAGGAACTCGTCGTTGTCGACCTGGCCCTTGCCGAACATCTCCGACAGGCGCCCGGAGGTCATGTGGCGGCGCACGTCCATCTCGTAGAACCGGTCCTGCGCCTGGACGTAGCCCTGCGCCATGAACAGGTCCTCGTCGGAGGAGGCGTAGATCTGCGGAATGCCGTAGCCGTCGCGCTGCACGTCGACCGGTCCGGACAGGCCTTCGAGCGTGATCGAACCCTTGGTCTGCGGGAAGGAGGCGCGGACGGTGCTGATGGACCAGTACGCCCCGTAGGCGACGCCCCCGATGATGGCCAGCACCAGGACGAGGACGATCAGACGGGCTTTGCGCCCCTTTTTCCTGCCGGACTTGCCGGGCTTCTGACCCGATGAGGCGGTGGTGTTGGGGGGCATCGCTGTCCTTGCTGTCCTAACGCGAGCGGCAGGCGGGGCTGTGACTTTGAATGAGCGCTGGAGCAACCATAGGCGCAGGGCCCGACGCCACTTGACGCGGAGTCGGCTACCGACGCGGACGGGCGTTCGATCTTGCCTTGAGGAGTGTCAAGAAATCGTCAAGAGTTAGGTAAGGTAACGAAGTACTTGGGTGCGGAGGCCCGCCACTTCGTGTCCTATGTACGTGAGCCCACGCGCGCGTGATGTGTGTGAGCCAGGGAAGGGAACAGCCGCTGACCGTCCACGACCTCAACCAGCTCCTGCTCGTCTGCTCGCTCGTCCTGCTCGTCGCCGTCGCAGCGGTCCGGATCTCCTCGCGCAGCGGGCTCCCCAGCCTGCTCGTGTATCTGGGCATCGGCGTCGCCATGGGCCAGGACGGCATCGGCGACATCCACTTCGACAACGCCGAACTGACCCAGGTCATCGGATACGCGGCCCTGGTCGTGATCCTGGCCGAGGGCGGTCTCGGCACGAAGTGGAAGGAGATCAAGCCGGCCCTGCCGGCCGCCACCGCGCTCGCGCTGGCGGGGGTCGCGGTGAGCGTCGGGATCACGGCGACGGCCGCGCACTACCTCATCGGCCTCGAGTGGCGCCAGGCGCTCATCATCGGAGCGGTCGTCTCCTCGACGGACGCGGCGGCGGTCTTCTCGGTCCTGCGCAGGATCCCCCTCCCCGCGCGCGTGACGGGCACGCTGGAGGCCGAGTCCGGCTTCAACGACGCCCCCGTGGTCATCCTGGTCGTCGCCTTCTCCACGGCGGGCCCGGTCGAGCACTGGTACGTGCTGCTCGGCGAGATAACCCTGGAGCTGGCCATCGGCGCCGCCATAGGCATCGCCGTCGGCTGGCTGGGCTCCTGGGGCCTTCGGCACGTGGCGCTGCCCGCCTCCGGCCTCTACCCGATCGCCGTCATGGCGATCGCCGTGACGGCGTACGCCGCCGGCGCGCTGGCGCACGGCAGCGGCTTCCTCGCCGTCTATCTCGCCTCCATGGCGATGGGCAACGCCAAGCTCCCGCACTGGCCCGCCACCCGCGGGTTCGCCGAAGGGCTCGGCTGGCTCGCCCAGATCGGCATGTTCGTCCTGCTAGGCCTGCTCGTCACCCCGCACGAACTCGGCGACGACGTGTGGCCCGCCCTCGTCATCGGCCTGGTGCTGACGATGGTCGCGCGCCCCCTGAGCGTCGTGCTGTGCCTGACCCCGTTCCGGCTGCCCTGGCAGGAGCAGACCCTCATGTCCTGGGCCGGGCTGCGCGGCGCCGTGCCCATCATTCTCGCGACGATCCCCATGGTGAACGGCGTCGACAGCAGCCGCCGCATCTTCAACATCGTCTTCGTCCTGGTCGTCGTCTACACCCTGGTCCAGGGGCCGACGCTGCCCTGGCTGGCCCGCCAGCTGCGCCTGGGCGAGGGCGCGGAGGCCGCCGACCTCGGCATCGAGTCGGCGCCCCTGGAGCGACTGCGCGGGCACCTGCTGTCCGTCGCGATCCCCGAGGGCTCGAAGATGCACGGCGTCGAGGTCAACGAGCTCCGGCTGCCCGCCGGAGCCGCCGTCACCCTCGTGGTCCGCGATGGAAAATCGTTCGTTCCGCTGCCCACGACGGTGCTGCGGCGCGGTGACGAGCTGCTCGTGGTCGCCACGGATCCCGTGCGGGACGCCGCGGAACGACGGCTGCGCGCGGTCGGGCACGGCGGCAAGCTGGCGGGGTGGCTGGGCACGAACGGCGAGGCCCCGCAGCGCTGACGCGCGGCGCGCTCCGGGCGCCCGGATGTCGTTAAGGGCGCGTTTCGCACTGTTCACACCTTTGGTAATCGCAGGTGAACAGCTCCATGGGTGCTCATTTTCACAGGCGTACCAGGCGTGGACCCCTGTACGATGAAGGCACATTCTGATCGAACCAACTCTGCCTGACGCAGTGCTGGCGCGACCGTATGGCGGCCGAGAAGCCCCTTCCGCAGTGGGCGCCGGTATCTACCGCAGTCCGCGCAAGAGGACAGCTCTCGGCGCCCCCGCACAGGCGCGCTACCAGGCGGCAGAAAGGCACGGGCCGTGGCATCCACGGTCACCTCCCGCCCGGGATACGGACAGCTGCTGCGCACCCGCGGCGCCTGGACGTTCCTGCTCCCCGGCTTCGCGGCGCGCCAGCCGTTCGCGATGCTGACGATCTCCATCGTGCTGCTCGTGCAGCACACCACCGGCTCGTACGGCGCGGCGGGCGCCGCCGCGGCCGTCACCGGCGTCTCCATGGCGCTGTTCGCGCCCTACAGCGGCCGCCTCGCCGACCGCTACGGGCAGCGCGCCGTGCTGATCCCCGGCGTGCTCGTGCACACGGCGTCGGGTCTGACCCTGACGGCGCTCGCGCTCTCGCACGCGCCCCTGTGGGCGCTGTTCGCGGCGGCCGTCCCCACCGGCGCCTCGGTGCCGCAGATCGGCCCGATGGTGCGCGCCCGCTGGGGCGTGAAGCTCCAGGGCTCACCCCTCATGACCACCGCGGCGGCCTTCGAGTCCGTCACGGACGAGCTGACCTTCGTCTTCGGCCCGCTGCTGGCCACCGCCCTGTGCACCGCCGTCGACCCGGCCGCGGGCCTGCTCACGGAGGCGGCACTGACCCTGCTCAGCGGCCTGCTGTTCGCCGCGCAGAAGAGCACGCAGCCCCTGGTCACTCTCGACGAGCACGCACGCGTGGAGCACGGTTCCGCGCTGCGCGTGCCCGGCGTGCGCGTGCTGATCGTGACGTTCCTGGGCATCGGATCCGTCTTCGGTGGCATGCAGGTCTCGCTGGCCGCGTTCACCGAGTCCATCGGCGAACCCGGTCTGAACGGCGTCCTGTACGGCGTCTTCGCCGCGGGCAACATGCTGTCCGGGATCGTCTGCGGCGCCATCGCGTGGAAGGCGGGCCCGCAGCAGCGCCTCGTCGTCGGGTACGGCGCGCTCGCGCTGGCGGCCTCCGGGCTGTGGGCCGCGCACTCGGTGCTCGCGCTCGCCGGGCTCGGCCTCCTGGTCGGCATGTGCATCGCGCCCGCGCTGATCACCGGCTACACGCTGGTGGAGAGCCTGGTGCCGGCCGGCGCCCGCACCGAGGCCTTCACCTGGCTGACCGGCGCGGTGGCGCTCGGTCAGGCGGCCGCCGTCACGGTCGCCGGACAGCTGGAGGACCGCTTCTGGGACGGTGCAGGATTCCTGGTCCCGATGGTCGGCACGCTGCTCGCCCTGGCGACCCTGCTGGCCCTCCGGTCACGCCTTACGTCGCGCCCCCGGACCCGGACCGTCGCACGTGGCGTCGGTCACCGCGTGCCGGTGGCGGTGGACTGATCCTCGGGAATACGTCACTATGGACCCTCGTTAGCACTCATTGAGTGAGAGTGCCAGGAGGAAGACAGTGCCGACCTACCAGTACCAGTGCACCGAGTGCGGCGAGGGCCTCGAGGCGGTGCAGAAGTTCACCGACGACGCCCTGACCGAGTGCCCCAACTGCGGTGGCCGCCTCAAGAAGGTGTTCTCCGCGGTCGGCATCGTCTTCAAGGGCTCCGGCTTCTACCGCAACGACAGCCGCGGCTCCTCGTCGAGCAGCTCGCCGGCGTCGTCGAAGCCGTCGACGCCCTCCACGTCCACCTCGACGTCGTCGTCCTCGGACTCGAAGTCGTCGAGCAGCGGCACCTCCTCCAGCAGCACCTCCGCCGCGTAAGGACTCATCCGCAGGACCCCGCAGTCGTACGACGGCGGGGTCCTCGGTGTTTCCGGCGCCCCGCGCTGCCCGGCGTACGGGCCAGCTAGTGTGCGGGGCATGGCGAACGCAGAGATCGGCGTAATCGGCGGCTCGGGCTTCTACTCGTTCCTCGACGACGTGACCGAGATCCAGGTGGACACCCCGTACGGGCCGCCCAGCGACTCCCTCTTCCTCGGTGAGATAGCGGGCCGGCGGGTCGCCTTCCTGCCCCGGCACGGCCGCGGCCACCATCTGCCGCCGCACCGGATCAACTACCGCGCCAACCTGTGGGCACTGCGGTCGGTCGGCGCGCGCCAGGTCCTCGGACCGTGCGCGGTGGGCGGTCTGCGCCCGGAGTACGGGCCGGGCACGCTGCTCGTGCCGGATCAGCTGGTCGACCGTACGAAGTCCCGCGTGGGGACGTACTTCGACGGGCTGCCGCTGCCCGGTGGCGCCGTGCCCAACGTGGTGCATGTGTCGCTCGCCGACCCCTACTGCCCTGTCGGGCGGACGGCCGCGCTGAAGGCGGCTCGTGGGCGGGACTGGGAGGCGGTGGACGGCGGGACTCTGGTCGTGATCGAGGGGCCGCGCTTCTCGACACGCGCCGAATCGTTGTGGCACCGGGCGCAGGGCTGGTCGGTGGTGGGCATGACCGGCCATCCCGAGGCGGCGCTCGCCCGTGAACTCGAGCTCTGCTACACGTCGTTGACGCTGGTCACAGACCTCGACGCGGGCGCCGAGACCGGTGAGGGCGTCTCGCACGACGAGGTGCTGCGAGTGTTCGCGGCGAACGTGGACCGGCTGCGGGGTGTGCTGTTCGACGCGGTGGCCGCGCTTCCCGCGAACGAGGAGCGGGACTGCCTGTGCACGACTGCGCTGGGCGGGATGGATCCCGGGTTCGAACTGCCGTGATCCTGTGGAAGGCGGCACCCCTTAACGGGCGGAACTCATCGTTCGGGTGAGGGAGTTGTCCACAACCGGCCGGTGATCCACCTGTCCCGGCGGGCGGCGGCGCGAGGCCTCATCGTGGCCTTGCAAGCCGATCCCTCGTGACAGGTGGTGGTTCCCCGTGTCCTTCGCTCCGTCTCCCTTCCCTCCTCCCCCTCCTCTCGCTGCGAACCCGCCGGGCGGCGACGCTCCCGCTCCGTGCGAGGTGCCGCACTTCGCTCCCGTGCGGGTTCGCGGCGGGCGGTACCAACTGGCCCGGCTCGTACGGCATCGCAGGCGGGCCGTGGCGGCGGGCCTCGCCGTCACCGCGGCCGCGCTGGTGGCGGTCGGTCCGGGCGACTCGGACGGGGCCCGCGGACATCCCGTGGCCGCGCCGGTACGGGAGCGGCGCGCCGTCGAGATGGTGACGGCGCCGGTGCGGATCGCCGACGGCGCCACGGTGCTGCTGCTGCGGCCCGGCGACCGGGTCGACGTGATCGCGGCCGAGACGACGGCGACGGGCGGCGACGCCCGCGTGATCGCGCGCGGGGCGCGGGTGAAGAAGGTGCCGGAGCCGCTGGAGGGCGTGGCGGACAGCGGGGCGCTGGTCGTGCTCTCGGTGCCGCGCGCCACGGCCGCGCGTCTCGCGGGCGCGAGTGCCACGGCACGGCTGGCGGTGACACTGTGTTGAGCCGTGCGGTGCGCCTGTTGCGCGAATTTCTGTCAAGTCCCCCTTTCGAGCTACCCAATTGGACACGGTCGCCTCGCGTTGACGTAGGTTGCGGAGCTGTTTGTTCCACAACCTGTGCATGCGAGAAGAGGCCTCCGAGTGAGCGAGAAGAAGCCGAGCGTCCTGGAGGGCTTCAAGACCTTCCTGACGCGCGGGAACGTCGTCGATCTGGCAGTAGCGGTGGTCATCGGCGCCGCCTTCACCAACGTCGTCAACTCAGTGGTGAAGGGCATGATCAACCCGCTGGTCGGAGCGATCGGCACCAAGAACCTCGACAGCTACAGCTTGTGCCTGAAGGACCCGTGCAAGGTCGCGGCGGACGGCACGGTGCAGAGCGGCGTCCCGATCATGTGGGGTTCGGTCATCGGCGCCACGCTCAGCTTCGTGATCACCGCGGCCGTCGTCTACTTCCTGATGGTGCTGCCGATGTCGAAGTACCTGGCCCGGCAGGAGGCCCGCAGGAAGGCCAAGGAGGGGACGCACGAGGTCATCGAGATCACCGAGCTGGAGGTCCTCAAGGAGATCCGCGACGCGCTGGTCGCACAGCGGGGGTCCGGGCACGACGAGCGCTGACGGCCACGGCCCGTCTGGTCCGGCGGGCGGCCGTCCGGCTCGGTCAGAGGTGGTGGGGCGGCTTCTCGTCCAGGAAGCGCTTCAGGTCGGCCGCGCTGTCGGCGCCGGGCCGCTCGCCCCAGCCGCGGTCCGTGTCGTCCGACGACTGCTGGTCCAGCGGGTCGTCGAAGATCAGCGACGGCTTCGGGGCGCGCGGCTCGGGGTCGGGGACGGTGCTCATGCGTCCAGGGTACGGCCCTGAGGGCGGGCGGTGTTCAGGTCCTGGCGGGAGCGGATCTCGTCCCCGCTCACACGGCCCGGAGCCCGTGGGTCTCGAAGATGCTTCTGGCCAGGGAGACCTGCTCCGGGGTGGGGCTGGGGGTGTCGTGCAGGGCGAAGGGCCGGCCGAGCGCCTGCCACTTGGCCTCGCCCAGCTTGTGGAAGGGCAGTACGTCGACGCGGCTGACGTTGCCGAGGGAGGCGGCGAAGGCGGCGACGCCGGCAATGTTCTCCGGGGCGTCGGTGAGGCCGGGGACCAGGACGAAGCGGACGTGGACCTCCTTGCCGAGGTCGGCCAGGCGCCGGGCGAGGTCGAGGGTCGGGTCCAACGGGCGGCCGGTGACCCTGCGGTAGATGGCGCGATCCCAGGACTTGATGTCGAGCAGGACCAGATCGGTGTCGCGCAGCAGGGCGTCGGTGGCGCGGACGCCGAGGAAGCCCGAGGTGTCGAGGGCGGTGTGCAGGCCGAGTTCGTGCTTGAAGCGGTGCAGCAGTTCGCCCGTGAAGACGGGCTGGAGCAGCGGCTCTCCCCCGCTGACGGTCGCGCCGCCGCCCGCGGCCGCGATGAACCGCCTGTACTTGCCGGCTTCGGCGACGATCTCGTCGGCCGTGGTGCGCTTGCCGTCGCGCATGCGCCAGGTGTCGGGGTTGTGGCAGTACAGGCAGGTCAGCGGGCAGCCGGACAGGAAAGCGACGAAGCGGGTGCCGGGGCCGTCGACGCCGGTCGACAGATCCCACGAGTGGACCGAGCCGACCACCGGGCGCCGGGTCGCCGCGGCGGCGGGGGTGGCCGCCGCGGCAAAGGCGCCGCCGCCCGTCGCCGGCGTGGTCGGCGGGGACGGAAGAAGCGTGGTCATCGCCCTGCTCCCTTACAGCGATCCGTGGAAGGTGCGGTTGATGACATCGAGCTGCTGCTCGCGCGTGAGGCGGATGAAGTTGACCGCGTATCCCGAGACCCGGATCGTCAGCTGCGGGTACTTCTCGGGGTGCTCCATCGCGTCCTCGAGGGTCGCCTTGTCGAGCACGTTGACGTTCATGTGGAAGCCGTCGCTCCCCATGAAGCCGTCCAGGACACCGGCAAGGTTGCCGACGCGCTCCTCGGGGGTGCGGCCGAGGGCGTCCGGGGTGATGGTGTTGGTCAGCGAGATGCCGTCCTCGGCGTCGTCGTACGGCAGCTTGGCCACCGAGAGCGCCGAGGCGATGTACCCGTGTTCGTCGCGGCCGTTCATGGGGTTCGCACCGGGCGCGAAGGGGGCGCCGGCGCGGCGGCCGTCGGGCGTGTTGCCGGTCTTCTTGCCGTAGACGACGTTCGAGGTGATCGTCAGGACCGACTGGGTGTGCACCGCGTCGCGGTACGTCGGGTGCCGGCGGATCTTCGCCATGAACTCGTGGACGATCCGGCGGGCGAGGTCGTCGGCACGGTCGTCGTTGTTGCCGTACGCCGGGTAGTCGCCCTCGACGACGTAGTCGACGGCGAGGCCCGTTTCGTCGCGGACGACCTTCACGCGTGCGTGCTTGATCGCGGACAGGGAGTCGGCGGCGACCGACAGTCCGGCGATGCCGCATGCCATGGTGCGCAGGATCTGCCGGTCGTGCAGGGCCATTTCGAGGCGCTCGTAGGCGTACTTGTCGTGCATGTAGTGGATGACGTCGAGCGCGTGGACGTAGGTCTTCGCGAGCCAGTCGAGCATGGCGTCGTAGCGGGCGAGGACGGTGTCGTAGTCGAGGTACTCGTCGGTGACGGGCTCGAAGCCCTCGACGATCGTCTTGCCGGAGACCTCGTCGCGGCCGCCGTTGATGGCGTACAGCAGCGCCTTGGCGACGTTCACGCGGGCGCCGAAGAACTGCATCTGCTTGCCCATGGCCATCGCGGAGACGCAGCAGGCGATGGCGGTGTCGTCGCCGTACTTGGGGCGCATCAGGTCGTCGGACTCGAACTGCAGGGCGCTGGTGTCGATGGCGACCTGGGCGGCGTACTTCTTGAAGGCCTCGGGGAGGCGCGGGGACCAGAAGACGGTGAGGTTGGGCTCGGGGGCGGGGCCGAGGTTGTAGAGGGTGTTGAGGGCGCGGAAGGTGGTGCGGGTGACCAGGGGACGCCCGTCCTCGCCGAGGCCCGCCATGGACCAGGTGACCCAGGTGGGGTCGCCGGAGTAGAGCTCGTTGTACTCGGGGGTGCGCAGGAAGCGCACGATGCGGAGCTTGATGACGAAGTCGTCGATCAGTTCCTGCGCTTCGGTCTCGGTGAGCAGGCCGCGTTCGATGTCGCGCTGGAGGTAGATGTCGAGGAAGGCGTCGATGCGGCCGATCGACATGGCGGCGCCGTTCTGCTCCTTGACGGCCGCGAGGTAGGCGAAGTAGAGCCACTGGACGGCCTCGCGGCCGGTGCGGGCGGGGCCGGAGATGTCGTGGCCGTAGGAGAGGGCCATGGCCTTGAGTTCTTCGAGGGCGCGGATCTGCTCGGCGACTTCCTCGCGTTCCTGGATGACCTCCGCACTCGGCCACTCGACTTCGAGTGCGCTTTTGTCCGCGCGCTTCGCGACGATGAGCCGGTCGACGCCGTACAGGGCGACGCGGCGGTAGTCGCCGATGATGCGGCCGCGGCCGTAGGCGTCGGGCAGGCCGGTGATGATGCCGGAGGAGCGGCAGGCGCGGATCTCGGGGGTGTAGGCGTCGAAGACGCCGTCGTTGTGGGTCTTGCGGAGCTTGGTGTAGATCTCCCGGACGGCGGGGTCGGCCTCGTACCCGTACGCGTTGAGGGCGCTCTCGACCATGCGCCAGCCTCCGTTGGGCATGATGGCGCGCTTGAGCGGGGCGTCGGTCTGGAGGCCGACGATCAGGTCGAGGTCGGGGTCGATCCAGCCGGGCGCGAAGGCGTCGATGCGGGACGGGGTGCTGACGTCGACGTCGTGGACGCCGCGCGCGATCTCGTCGGGGAACATCGCGAGGAGCTTGTCCCAGACCTTGGAGGTCCGCTCGGTGGGCCCGGCGAGGAAGCCGGCGTCGCCCTCGTAGGGGGCGTAGTTGCTCTGGACGAAGTCGCGGACGGCGATGGCGTCGCGCCACAGTCCGCCCCGGAAGCCGTCCCAGGCCCCCTCCCCCGGCGTCGGCGTCTGCTGGGCCGTCTCCTCGGTGGGAGTGACGGTGGTGGTCTCCGCAGGGACGGCAGTCATGGTCCGCACCTTCCGCATCGCTTCGTCGGTACGCGTCCATTCCACGCCCGTCGGGGCGGCGCGGCGGGCCGCGTTGGTCCCGAGTTGCGGGACGTAGGTCCCTCCGAGGGTCGGTCCCGGTGGCGATCGATGCGACTGAGCTGGCGTTTTCTCCGGGCCTTTGGACCTTCTTTCGCTTGTGAATACGTTCACAAGAATTTCCGGCCGGTATCTGCTGTGCTTGGACTCATGACGTCCAGTTCTGCTCCGACGCCCTCGGGCGGCCCCACGAGCCGCAGACCACTGCGCAGACTCACCGCCCGGGGTCGTGACGAGGCCCATCGGGTCGCCTCGCCCCTGGAACTCTTCTTCGACCTGTGCTTCGTCGTGGCCGTCGCCCAGGCGGGCGTCCAGCTCGTGCACTCCGTGGCCGAGTCGCACGCGGGCGAGGGGATCCTCAACTACGCGATGATCTTCTTCGCCATCTGGTGGGCCTGGATGAACTTCTCCTGGTTCGCCTCGGCGTACGACAACGACGACGTCCTCTACCGGGTCGTCACGCTGGTCCAGATCGCCGGGGTGCTGGTGCTCGCGGCGGGGGTGTCCCGGGCGTTCGAGGACCATGACTTCCTGTTCGTCTGGTTGGGCTACCTGATCATGAGGCTCGCCATGGTGGCGCAATGGCTGCGCGTGGCGCGGTCGAGCGAGGGCGCGGAGAGAACGACGGCGCTGCGGTACGCCGGTGGCGTGCTGCTCTGCCAGGTCGGCTGGCTGGGACTGTTCCTGCCTGAGGACATGCGGCCCTGGGTGTTCCTGGTGATGGCGATCCTCGAAATGTGCGTGCCCATGTACGCGGAGAAGGACTTCGCCACGTCCTGGCATCCGCACCACATCTCCGAGCGCTACGGCCTGTTCACCATCATCGTGCTCGGCGAGACCATCGCCGCGGCCACCATCGCCGTGAAGACCGCCGCCGACGAGAACGACGCGCTCGACGAGCTCCTGCCGATCGCCATGGGCGGGCTGCTGATCATCTTCGCCGCCTGGTGGATCTACTTCGCGGTGCCCATCCACGGCCATCTGCGCTCCAACAAGCAGGCGTTCCTGTGGGGCTATGGCCACTACCTGATCTTCGCCTCGGCCGCCGCGATCGGCGCCGGCCTGGAGGTGGCGGTGGAACAGGCGGTCGGCAAGGCGCACATCTCCACGCTGGCCGCGTCGGCCGCGGTGACCCTGCCGACGGCGCTCTACCTGCTCACCGTCTGGGCCCTGCACTCACGCCACTTCAAGGTGGGCACCGCGCAGCAGCTGGTGCTGCCGACCACGGCACTGCTGGTGATCGTCTGCACCTTCCTCGGCGACTGGGCCGTGCTCGCGGCGGGCATCGTCTCGGCGCTCGCGGTGGCGACCGGCGTGACGCTGACGGCGCGCATGGCGGACCGGGAGCGCCGAGAGGCCACGCCGGTGGCGTGAGGTGCCGGTGCCTGGATCAAACTGGTCCCATGACAGTTGACGCCCTGACGGACGTCGCCGGCGTGCGTGTGGGTCATGCGACGCGCGTGGGCGACGGTTGGCTCACCGGCACCACGGTCGTCCTCGCCCCTGAGGGCGGGGCCGTCGCCGCCGTGGATGTGCGCGGCGGCGGCCCGGGCACCAAGGAGACCGACGCGCTCGATCCCCGCAACGTCGTGCGGAGCGTCGAGGCGATCGTGCTCACCGGCGGCAGCGCGTACGGGCTCGACGCCGCGTCCGGTGTGATGGCGTGGCTGGAGGAGCAGGGGCGTGGGGTGCCTGTCGGGGCGGACCCGGCGCACGTCGTGCCCGTCGTGCCTGCCGCCTGCATCTTCGATCTGGGGCGGGGTGGCGATTTCCGGGCCAGGCCGGACGCGGCCACCGGCCGGGCCGCGGTCGAGGCGGCCGCGGCCGGCGCGGTCGGCGCGCGGGTGCGGGAAGGGAGCGTGGGCGCTGGTACGGGCGCCGTGGTCGGCGCGATGAAGGGCGGCGTCGGCAGCGCGAGCACCGTCCTCGCCTCGGGGATCACGGTCGCCGCGCTGGTGGTCGCCAACGCGGCGGGCTCCGTGCTGGACCCGGAAACGGGGGTTCTGTACGGGGAGTTGTTCCAGGGGCGCGTGGACTATCCGGAGGCGCGTGTCCATGAGGCCGCGCGCCGGCGCCTCGCCGAGACCGCCTCGAAGAACGCGCCGCCTCTTCTCAACACGACGCTCGCGGTCGTCGCCACCGATGCCGAATTGTCGAAGGCGCAGGCGCAGAAGCTCGCCGGCACGGCGCACGACGGCATCGCGCGCGCCGTGCGGCCCGTACATCTGCTCAACGACGGCGACACGGTGTTCACGCTGGCGACGGGGCAGCGCCCGCTCGACGCCGAGCACCCGCTCGCGCTCAACCCGCTGCTGGAGGCCGGCGCAGATGTGGTGACGCGCGCGCTCGTGCGCGCCGTGCGCGCGGCGGAGTCGGTGGACGGGCCGGGTGGGGTGTGGCCGTCGTACGGGGAGTTGTACGGGGGCGGCGACGGGCGCGGGTAGCCGCGTCGGGGTTGGGGGCGGGGCCGGCGACAGGGCGCGTGGCTCGGCATGAGCTCCGCGCCCTGAGTCGCAGAGACGTCTGATCGCGGCGCGTGGCTGGCTCGACACGCCCCAACCGGCCTTCTTGTGCGGGCGTTGGTGGGGGCGCCCGGTGTCTGGCTTGCGGTGCGCCCGGTGTCTGGCCTGCGGTGCGCCCGCGCCCCACCCGGAGCGCACGCCCCGGAGCGTGACGATCCGGTCCCGCCGTGCCGTGGGTGGCGCAATTCGTACGGGGGATTGTCCCGGTTGTGTCACGTGATGTCGTTCACGGCGAGGGGAGGGAACCCGACCGGCCATGGATGCGCTCTTTCTCCACACATTGGAGCGGATCACGCACATCACACGAACCTGGAGCAGCTCGTGACAACGCCGGACATAGCAGCGCGGCGCGCACTCGGGGCCTGTGCCGTCCTGGCGGTCGGCGCCCTCACTCTCACCGCCTGTGGCAGCGGCGCCGGCGCCAAGAACGACGACGGGAAGGGCGGCGGGGACTCGCCGAAGACGTCCGAGGCGAAGATCGTCATCTCGGCGAAGGACGGTTCGACAGGCGCGTCGATCAACTCCACGGGGGTGAAGGTCAGCGGGGGTGAGCTGACCGACGTGAAGATGACGGTGGCGGGGACGGGGCAGGACGTGCCCGGCTTCATATCCGCCAACGGCGGGAGCTGGAAGCCCAAGGAGCAGCTGGAGCGGGGGACGAGGTACGAGATATCGGCGACCGCGAAGGACTCGGACGGGCGGAGCTCCGCGGCCGACTCGACGTTCACCACGGTCAGTAAGGCGAACAGCTTCATCGGGACGTACACGCCGGACGGCGGGACGACGGTGGGCGTCGGGATGCCGGTGTCGTTCAACTTCGACAAGGTGATCAGCGACAAGAAGGCCGTGCAGTCGCACATCACTGTCACGGCGAGCAGCGGGCAGAAGGTGGTCGGGCACTGGTTCGGGTCGCAGCGGCTCGACTTCCGGCCGGAGGAGTACTGGAAGGCCGGCTCCAAGGTCACGATGAAGATCGACCTGGACGGTGTCGAGGGCGCGAACGACGTCTTCGGGGTGCAGAAGAAGACCGTGAGCTTCACCATCGGGCGGTCGCAGGTCTCCACCGTCGACGCCGACACACAGACCATGACGGTCGTGCGGGACGGCAAGACCCTCAAGAAGGTGCCGATCTCGACGGGCAGCCCCGACTTCACCACGTACAACGGGCAGATGGTGATCTCCGAGAAGTTCACCAAGCTGCGCATGGACAGCAGGACGGTCGGCCTCGACAACGCCTACGACATCCCGGACGTGCCGCACGCGATGCGGCTGACGCAGTCGGGGACGTTCATTCACGGCAACTACTGGTACAACAAGAGCAACCCGCCCTTCGGCCGGCAGGCCACCAGCCATGGGTGCGTCGGACTCCAGGACGTGCAGGGCGGACAGGGGGACACGAGCGCCGCGTGGTTCTACGACAACTCCATGGTCGGGGATGTCGTGATCGTCAAGGACTCCCCCGACAAGACGGTGTCGCCGGACAACGGGTTCAACGGCTGGAACATGCCGTGGACGCAGTGGGTCGCGGGAAGCGCCGTGTGAGCGCCCGCCGAGCGCCGGGGCGCACCCGCGTGACGGTGCGCCGTCCGGGGCGCCAAGAAGCGGTAAGTGCCTTCTGACCGGCGGGTTTTGACGGATCTTCGGGTCGCGTGGGAACTTCTCACGCGGCCCGCGCGTTTTCTGTGCGCACGTTTTCTCGGTTCCCGGACATGATGTCCGACCGAGGGGCTACGGTATGCACCCACAAGGTGACATGCAGCAACGCCGGGAGAAACCTTGAGCGTTCCGTACGAGACAGCAGCGTACGAGCCACGCGAGTCGCCCGAGTCTCCGGAGGAGCACCTCGCGCGACTCCTCGGCCGCGCGCTGAACTCCTTCGAGCTGCCCGACGAGACGATACGGCGACTCGACTGCGCGCTCGCGCACGACAGCTCGCTGCACTCCGCGCACCACAGCGCGGGGCTGCACCGCGAGACGTACCGCCACACCTGGCTGCTGGCCGACGGCTCGGCGCTCACACTGTGGGAGCTCGTTCACAACACCGCGCCGGGCAGCGTCCCGCAGCACGAGGTGTACGTCGACGAGGAGGAACTGCGCGCCGCCACGGCGCGGCTGCCCCTGCCGCCTGACACCCCGGACTTCGAGCTGCCGGTGACGGTGCAGCTGTCGCCGGTCCCCGCGCCCCGGCACGCGTACGTGCCCGACGACTCGGCGGACCACGCGCGGCGGGTCCTGCGGCGCGCGGAGAACCCGGACCGGCCGGGCTCGGAGACGGCCGCACTGCTGACGACGGCGTTCGCGCACCAGATCACGCAGGCCTTCGGACGGCCGTGCCGGGCGGGACGGATCGGGCTGTGCTTCTCGCTCTACGAGCACGCGTTCCTGCTGCGTGACGGCAAGGAGATCTCCCTGTGGGAGGTCGAGCACACGGCCACGCCCGACGGGCGGCACATGTGCGAGGTGTACGTCTCGGAGGACGCGGCGCGGGATGCGATGGAGCGGCGCGCGGCGCGGGTGTCGTGAGCCCCGGTACGAGCCCTCGCGCGCGCCGTTCGGCGTGAGCCGCGCAGTCAGCCTCACGGCGTGAGCCCCGGCGCGCTTCTGCCTGCGGGAGCCGTCCCGGGCGCTTGGTCAGCGGCCGTTGCTGAGCTGTCGTACGAGTCCCGCGAACGCGTCCATCTCCGCAGGACTGAGCTGGACGGACTCCAGGTCGGGGCCGGTCTGCCGCTGGTACGGGAGGACCGGGAGCATGGCGGAGCGGCCCCACAGGGCGGCCTCGCGGCTGCGGCGCAGGACGCGGGTCAGGCCGATCGCCCAGACGACGGTCGCCAGGGCGAGGACGGCCAGGCCCGTCAGCTGGTAGATCGAGACGTGCTCAGGCATGCGCTCCAGTAGACACCACGGTCCGGGACTTTGGTCCCGGACCGTGACGTATCTCGCAGGTGCCGTGAACAACTCACAGCTTCCCAAAGGGACATACAGCCGTTGAAACGGCCCCGGCCGGTCGCGCGGGGGCGGGCCGCCTGGGCCCGCCCCGTCCTGCCGCCGCTTACGCGGCGACGGGCTGCTTCGCCTCCTCCGCGGGAGCCGCCGCGGGCTCGCCGGAGTCGGTGGCCGCGCCGCCCGGGGCCGTCTTGCGCAGGCCCTTGAGGACGATGACCAGGCCTGCCGTGACCGCGGTGCCGATGGCGATGGCCAGCAGGTAGAGGAACGGCTTGCCGATCAGGAACGTGACCCAGATGCCGCCGTGCGGGGCGCGCAGGGTCGAGCCGAAGGCCATGGTCAGCGCGCCGGTGACCGCGCCGCCCGCCATGGAGGCGGGGATGACTCGCAGCGGGTCGGCCGCGGCGAACGGGATGGCGCCCTCGGAGATGAAGGAGGCACCCAGCACCCAGGCCGCCTTGCCGTTCTCGCGCTCCGTCTCGGTGAACAGCTTCTTGCGGACGGTCGTCGCGAGGGCCATGCCCAGCGGGGGCACCATGCCGGCGGCCATCACGGCGGCCATGACCTTCATCGCCGAGTCGCTGGGGTCCTGTACGGCGATGCCGGCGGTGGCGAAGGCGTACGCGACCTTGTTGACGGGGCCGCCCAGGTCGAAGCACATCATCAGGCCGAGGAGGATGCCGAGGAGGATGGCGTTGGTGCCGGAGAGGCCGTTCAGCCAGTCCGTCATGGCCTTCTGGGCCTCGGCGATCGGCTTGCCGATCACGATGAACATCAGGAAGCCGACGACGATCGACGACAGCAACGGGATCACGACCACCGGCATGATGCCGCGCAGTACCGGCGGGATCTTGACCCGCTGGATGGCGAGGACGACACCACCGGCCAGCAGACCGGCGACCAGGCCGCCGAGGAAGCCGGCGGCGATGTTGACGGAGATCATGCCGCCGACGAAGCCGGGCACGAGGCCGGGCCGGTCCGCCATGCCGTACGCGATGTAGCCGGCGAGGACGGGGATCAGGAAGCCGAAGGCGACCCCGCCGATCTGGAAGAGCAGCGCGCCCCAGCTGTCGACCTGGCCCCAGTCGAAGTGCTCGGTGACGGACTTGGCCTCGTTGATCTGGTAGCCGCCGATCGCGAAGCCGAGGGCGATCAACAGACCGCCGGCGGCGACGAACGGGACCATGTAGCTCACGCCGGTCATCAACCACTTGCGCAGCTTGGTGCCGTAGCTGTCGCCGGCGTCGCCCGCGCGCTCGACCGGCGTGGATGCGGACCCGGGGGCGCCCGTCACCTCACCGCGCGCCGCCTTCCCGCGCACCTCGCCGATCAGCTCGGCGGGGCGGTTGATGCCCGCCTTCACGCCGACGTCGACGGTCGGCTTGCCGGCGAAGCGGTCCTTGTCGCGTACGGGGACGTCGTGGGCGAAGATCACGCCGTCCGCCGCGGCGATGACGGCCGGGTCGAGCCGGGTGAAGCCGGCCGAGCCCTGTGTCTCGACGACGAGTTCGACGCCCGCCTCGCGGCCCGCGTTCTCCAGGGACTCGGCCGCCATGTAGGTGTGGGCGATACCGGTCGGACAGGAGGTGACGGCGACGATGCGGAAGGGGCGCTCGCCCTCGCCGCGCGCGCCGCTCGCGTCCGTGGCGCCCGGCGCCGGGGCCGTATTACCCGTGGCGGTATCGGCGGAGGCCGCCCCCGACACCGCCACGGAGTCTGCAGAGGCGCCCGCGGGGGCGCTCCCGGCGCTCTTCGCGCCCTCGGCGGCGCTCGCGGAAGCGTCCGCGCCCCCCGCGTCCGCCGCTGGCGCGTCCCCGCGGATCAGCGCCGCCGCCGTCTCCGCGTCCCCCGCCGACCGCAGCGCGTCGGTGAACTCGGCGTTCATCAACTGCCGTGCCAGCGACGAGAGGATCGTCAGGTGGGCGTCGTCGGCGCCGGCGGGCGCCGCGATCAGGAAGATCAGGTCGGCGGGGCCGTCCGCCGCGCCGAAGTCGACACCGGCCGCACTGCGCCCGAAGGCGAGCGTCGGCTCGGTGACGTGCTCGCTGCGGCAGTGCGGGATG
Source organism: Streptomyces sp. NPDC046909 (assembly GCF_040644695.1). Taxonomy (NCBI): domain Bacteria; kingdom Bacillati; phylum Actinomycetota; class Actinomycetes; order Kitasatosporales; family Streptomycetaceae; genus Streptomyces; species Streptomyces sp. NPDC046909. The sequence goes on from NZ_JBEYXC010000004.1 coordinate 268,013, forward strand.
CCGATGCCGCCGTCGAGGCCGGTCGGCATCTGGGCCTCGCGGGCGGCCACGTCGGCGAGGAAGCCGTCCAGGTCGGTCACCCGGCCCAGGGAGACCATGCGTTCGGCGAGGGCGCGTGCCGCCGCTTCCTTGGTGTCGGCGGACAGGTCGAGATCGACCAGGTCCGCGGTGATCATGTCGCTCATCGCGGGCTCCTTCGCACGCGTATCGCCCGAGGAGAGAGGTGGGCGAGGGCGGGGGTGGGGACGGGGCGGTGGGGGGCTTTTCCGGGGGTGGTGGGGGCGGAGCCGGGGAAGCTCCGCCCCCACCGGGCGGCAGGGCGGCTCAGGTGGCCCTGCCTCCCGCAGGCCGCGGCGAGTAACGGGGAGCCTCGCCGCTTCATGGCCGGTTCATGGGAGGGTGCGGCGCACGCCAGGGGCGCAGGCAGCGTCGTGGCCGCGCCGCGCACCAGGGGCGCCGGCGCCTTCGTACGTGCGCCGCGCGCCACGGACCCCGTGCCACGCACCACGAGTACCGACGCCCTCGTCCGTGCGCCGCACGCCACGGACGCCGATGCCCTCGCGCCTGCGGCACACACCGCGGGCACCGGACCGCTCGTACCTGCGCCGCGCGCCGTCGGCGCCAGCACCCTCGTACGCGCGCCGCGCACCACCGGCGCCGACACCGCCGTACGAGCCGTCGAATCGTTCATGACACCGGCTCCTTCAGTACGCGGTCCACCGGGACCTCCGCCGTCACCGAGACGGCGGTCGGGTCGAGGTCGGACGGGGTCGGCATCACGCTGCCGGGCAGTTGGACTGCTGCGGCGCCGTGGGCTACCGCTGAGGCCAGGGCGTGGGGGCCGGTGCCGCCGGCGATGAGGAAGCCGGCGAGGGAGGAGTCGCCGGCGCCGACGTTGCTGCGGACGGTGTCCACGCGGGCGGTCGCGAACCAGGTGCCGGCGCCGTCGACGAGGAGCTGTCCGTCGGCGCCCAGGCTCGCGAGCACGGCGCGTGCGCCCATCTCACGCAACTCCTCGGCCGCCTTCACGGCGTCGCCCACGGTGGACAGGGGGCGCCCGACGGCTTCCGCGAGCTCCTCGGCGTTGGGCTTCACCACGTCGGGGCGTTCACGCAGGGCTTCCAGGAGCGCGCGCCCCGAGGTGTCCAGCGCGATGCGCGCGCCCCCGGCGTGCGCCCGCGCGACCACATCGGCGTACCACGACGGCGCGAGCCCCCGGGGCAGGCTCCCGCAGCACGCGATCCAGTCCGCGTCACGCGACTGCGCCCGCACCGTCTCCAGGAGCAGCTCCTGCTCCTCCGCCGAGAGTTCGGGGCCCGGCGCGTTGATCTTCGTGAGCACCCCGTCCGCCTCCGCGAGCGCGATGTTCGAGCGGGTGGCACCCGCGACCGGGACCGGCGCGACCTCGATGCCCTGCGCGTCGAGCAGATCCGCGACGAGCGCCCCCGGCGCACCACCCAGGGGCAGAACCGCGACCGTGCGCCGGCCGGCGGCCGCGACGGCGCGCGAGACGTTCACGCCCTTGCCACCCGGGTCCATGCGCTCGCCGGTGGCGCGGATGACCTCGCCGCGGTCGAGGGAGGGGACCTCGTAGGTACGGTCCAGGGACGGGTTCGGGGTGACGGTGAGGATCATGCGCGCACTACTTCCGTGCCGCCGCGCTCGATGGCGGTGGCGTCTTCGGGGCTCAGCCCGCTGTCGGTGATCAGCAGGTCCACGTCGCTCAGGTCGCCGAAGCGGGCGAAGTGCTCCTGGCCGTGCTTGGAGGAGTCGGCGAGCAGCACCACGCGGCGGGCGGCGGCCAGAGCGGCCCGTTTCACCGCGGCCTCGGCGAGGTCGGGCGTGGTCAGACCATGATCGGCGGAGAAGCCGTTGGCTGCCACAAAAAGGACATCGGCCCGGATCTCGCCGTAAGCGCGGAGCGCCCAGGCGTCGACGGCGGCGCGCGTACGGTGCCGTACGCGCCCCCCGACGAGGTGGAGCTGGATGCCGGGGTGGTCCGCGAGGCGGGCCGCGATCGGCAGGCTGTGGGTGACGACGGTGAGGGAGGCCTCCAGCGGGATGGCGGCGGCGAGGCGCGCGACCGTCGTACCGGCGTCGAGGACGAGGGTGCCCTCGGTCGGGAGTTCCGCGAGGGCGGCCTTGGCGATGTGGTCCTTCTCGTCGGCCGCCGTCGTCTCGCGCTCGGCGAGGTCCGGCTCGAAGTCGAGGCGCCCGGCGGGGATGGCACCGCCGTGCACCCGGCGGAGCAGGCCGGCGCGGTCGAGGGCCTTCAGGTCGCGGCGGATCGTCTCCGCGGTGACCTGGAACTCCTCGGCCAGCGACACCACGTCCACCCGCCCGCCGTCACGCGCGAGCCGGAGGATCTCCTGCTGCCGCTCCGGTGCGTACATGTCCGTTCGCCTCCGACTTGAGTATCCGGTCGTTCGTCCGGCTCAATGTCCGGTCGTTTCCGACCTGTGCCCGAACTTGTGGTTTCGCTCGGAGGCTACGCCTGGATTTCAGGAAAGTAAACACAAGCGGGTGACATTCGGGCACGATCAGACATCACAGCAGGACGTCACAACTAGCTGACCCGGAGTCACGAACCCCTTACCCTGAGCAGGTAGAGGCGCCTCGTGAAGGCGTCGGGGCACCTTATGGAGGCGTCTCGGAGGCGTCGCGGACATTCCTCGGGGGCGCTGTGAACGAGAGTGACGGCGCCGTCGGCGACCGCCCGGAGCGTGGCTGGCAGTCGGACATCGTCGAAGCGGTGCTGCGCACCGACGTGTTCGCCGATCAGCATGCACGAGCGCTGCTCAGATGGCTGATCGACGCCGAGCTGGCGCACCCGCTGCCCGCCGAGGACATCGGCGACCACGTCACCGCCCTGCTGCAGTGCGTACGGCTCGTACGACACTGCGCCCGTCTCCCCGGTGGCCTGCCCGCACTCGCCTCGGTGATCGGCCTGCTGGAGCCGGACGGCGCATCGGCCCGGCAGGTCATGGGCCTGGTCGAGGCCCGTGACACACGCCGCCCCTGCACGGCCGCCCCGGACGGTACGGCCACGGCCGAGGCGCCCTCGGCGCCGGTCACACCCGGTGTCCTGCGCGACAGCGGCCGTGACTTCTTCCTCTCGTACTCCGGCTCCGACCAGCGGTGGGCGGTATGGATCGCGTGGGAGCTGGAGGAAGCCGGTTTCAGTGTGCTGGTACAGGAGTGGGACTTCGTCCCTGGCAGCAACTGGCAAGACGGCAGGGAAAAGGGGGTCGGCGAATGCGAGCGGGTTGTGGCCGTGCTCTCCCCCGCCTACCTGGAGTCGGTCTACGAGCGTCTCGAGTGGCAGACGGCCCAGGGTTCCGATCCGGCGGGCTTCGCCCGTCGGCTGGTACCGGTACGGATCGCGCCCTGCCGGCCGAGGGGGCTGCTGGCAGCACTGGTCTTCATCGATCTGGTGGGGCTGAACGTGACTCAGGCGCGGGAAAGGCTGCTGAGCGGCATGACCGGCGTACTCGCCGGGCGTTCGAAGCCGACGGTGCCTCCGGAGTTTCCCCCGTGAGACGTCGCGCGGCCCACGCGCGCCCGATCACCCGTCCAAGGACGCTCCCCGATCGTGGAGGGCCACCATGCCGTACGACGACAGCGAGGGCCGCATCCCCGACGTCTGGGGGAACGTCCCACTGCGCAACCCTGACTTCACAGGCCGCGAGAGCCTTCTGGACGACCTGCACGAACGGCTGACGCGGGACAAGGGCGCCGCCCTGGTGCCGCACGCCCTGCACGGTATGGGCGGTGTCGGCAAGACGTCGATCGCCGTCGAGTACGTGTACCGGCACATGGACGAGTACGACGTCGTGTGGTGGATCTCCGCCGAGCGCACCGCACAGATCGCGCACGCTCTGGTCGAGCTCGCCCCGCGGCTCGGCCTCGTCCCCGCCGCCGACGCGACCTGGACCGTCACAGCCGTACTGGAGGCGCTCCGCACGGGCCAGCCGTACCGGAAATGGCTGCTGCTGTACGACAACGCCGAAAGCGCCGACGCCGTACGGCAGTTCCTGCCCGTCGGCGGACCCGGCACCGTCCTCGTCACATCCCGCAACCCCCGTTGGGCGGGGATCGCACGGACGCTGCAGGTCGATGTGTTCCAGAGGGAGGAAAGCAGGAGCCTGCTGCACGCCCGCAGCCCCGAGATCGGCCGGCACGACGCGGACCGCATGGCGGAAGCACTCGGCGACCTGCCGCTCGCCATCGAGCAGGCAGCTGCCTGGCACACCGAGACAGGCATGCCCGTCGACGAGTATCTGCGCCTGCTCGACGAGAAGACGGCCGAACTGCTGCGCGACACCGCTCCCCCGGACCATCGGCACCCGGTCATCGCGGCCTGGAACATCTCCCTCGACCAGTTGCGGGACACAAACCCGGCGGCTCTCCAACTCCTGCAGATCTGCTCGTTCTACGCGCCCGAGCCGATCCCCCGGCTGCTCTGGGCGCGGGCGCCGCAGGGCTCCGTCACTCCGGAACTGGAGGCCGCCTGGGCGGATCCGATACGGCTCGGTCAGGTGCTCCGGGACATCGGCCGGTACTCCCTGGCCCGGTTCGATCACCGTACTCAGAGCCTCCAGATGCACCGTCTGGTGCAGGCCGCCGTCTCGTCGCGCATGACGAGCGGACAGCAGTCCGTCATGCGGCGCGGCGCGCATCTGCTGCTGGCCGCGAACGACCCCAACGACCCGGACAACGCCGAGCACTGGGAGCGGTACGGCCTGCTGCACCCTCACGTCGTCTTCTCCGGAGCGGTTCGCTCCGACGACAGCCGGGTGCGCCGTGTCGTCGTCAACGAGATCGTCCATCTGCAGCGTTGGGGCGACTACGACTCGGGGATCCAACTCGCCCGCACCGCGCACGAGACCTGGTCCCGGACCCTGGGCGCGAATCACCGCGAGACTCTCCAGGTCGCCCGCTGGCTCGGCTTCCTCCTCTGGTGCACCGGCAACTACCAGGAGGCCGCCGATCTCAATGCCACGACTCTGGCCGCCTATCGGCGGACCATGGGGCCCCATGCCCAGGACACCCTCGACCAGCTCGGCAACGTCGCGATCGACCACCGGGCCCGCGGCGCCTTCGCCGACGCCCTCAACCTCTCCGAGTCCGTGCACCGCAAGTACGAGCGGCTGCTCGGTCCGGAGGACCCCGAAACCCTGCGCGCCGCCCACAACCTCGGCGTCAGCCTGCGCCTCGTCGGCGACTACGCCCGGGCCCGCGACCTCGACCAGCAGACCTGGCACGGCCTGATCGGGGTGCACGGCATGGACCATTTCAACTCACTGCGCACCTGGCTGGCACTGATCCTGGACGTGCGTGAACTCGGCCAGTACGACGCCGCGTTGAGATACATGCGGGACATCACGGAACGAGTCGGGGACGTGCTCGGGGCCGACAATCCGCTCACTCTGTCCTGTGCGCGTCACCTCGCGGTCACCCTCAGAAAGGCGGGCGCGGAAGACGAGGCGCTGGACACGGCACAGCGCTCCCACACCGCCCTGCTGCGGCGCTTCGGCGAACGCCAGCCCGAAACCATCGCCGCCGGACTGGAGTTGGGCGTGCAGCTGCGGCGGGCCGGTAGGCCGGCGGAGGCACTTGTGCTCTGCACCGAGACCTGGCACCGGTACGAACAGACCTACGGCCGTCCGCATCCGCACACCCTGTCGGCGGCGGTGAGCCTCGCGCTCACGTATCGCGCGCTGGGCAACCCGGCGGCCGCGCGACGCATCGATACGCTCGCCCTGTCGGGCCTGGTCTCGGCGCTGGGCGAACGGCATCCCTCGACACTGGCGTGCCGAAGCGCCCTGGCCGGTGACCTGCTCGCGCTCCACGAGACGTCCGCGGCATACGAGATGGACTCCGAAACTCTGCGCCGGTCACGGGAGATGCTGGGCGAGGAACATCCCTTCACACATGCCTGCGCCGCCAATCTCGCCGTGCAGCCGCGCGGACCTTCCCGCGCCGATACGGACTGCGGGGTGCGCGAAAGGATCGACCTCGACATCGATCCCATGCCGCTGTGAGTCACGACAGACCGGGGACAAGGGGTACTCTCCGGATCCACCAGAACTCCGCGAGGGACCCTGACGGAGTGTCATGGCACTCGTATCCTGGTTTCGTACACAGCTCTTTGGGGGTGTTGTGGACGGGGACGACCGTAGCCGCCTCGCCCGGCCGGACCATGACTGGCAGCAGAACATGGCCCGGACACTGATCGGCTCACCCACCCTGGGTGACCGACAGGCCTTCGCCTTTCTGATCGAACTGATCGAGGAGCGGCTCGGACAGCGCGTCTCCCTGCGGGAACAGCCCACGACATGGCTCCGGTTCATGGAGCTGGTGCGCTTCTGCGATCGCGAGGAGAACGGGCTGACCGCCCTCTCGTCCGCCGTGTCGACGGTCGAAGGGCACAGCCGGACCTCCGACCGGGTCAGCGAGATGGTGCGGGAGCACATCGTGGCGAGGTCCGGCCCGCCACCGTTCCCGCAAGCCTCGGTCGCACAACTCGACGACGGCACACGGGACTTCTTCGTCTCGTACACCTCCGCCGACCGCGGCTGGGCAGCCTGGATGTCCTGGCAGCTGGAAGCAGCCGGCTACAGCGTGCTGGTGCAGGAGTGGGATTTCGTGCCCGGCAGCAACTGGCCGGTCGGGATGGAGCGGGGGGTCACCGAGTGCCGCCGCACCATCGCCGTGCTGTCTCCCGACTATCTCAACTCCGTCTACGGCCGCCAGGAATGGCAGGCCGTGCAGTCCAAGGACGCACTCGGGCTGTCCCGCAAGCTCGTACCGGTACGGGTCAAACCGTGCGAGCCACCGGGGCTGCTGGCCAACCTGGTCTACATCGATCTGGTGGGCCAGGCCGAGGAGGAGGCCCGCAAGACCCTGCTCGACGGCATCGGCGGCGCCGAGTCCGGTCGCTCCAGGCCGGCCCTGCCACCCGATTTCCCAGGCTGAACGGGCCGCGCCGATGGGGGACCACAGCGGCCGTGACGCCTTACGCATCCGCGAGCGGATCAGCGAGGAAGCTCTCGCCGCGCTCCTCGCGATGCGCTCACTCGGCGACCGCTACGCGCGGGCGCTCCTCGTCGACCTCGTCTCCGACGCCCTGGGCACCCCCGCCGATCTGCGCGAACAAGCCACTGTGCCCATGCAGTTGCTGGAGCTGTTCCGCTTCTGCGTCCGACACCAGGACGGACTGACGACTCTCGCCCGCAAACTGCCCATGCTGGAGCCGGGCTGTCCGCAGGCCTTGATGGTGCAGCGGCTCGCCGACGAGTGGACGGCCGTCGACTCGCTGGCAGGGCCGGGCGACGTCACCGGGTCCTGGCCGTTCCTCTCGGACGCGCTCGGCACTCTGCCGATGACGCGCCGGATGCGGACCGCGCTGATCCGCACGGCCACCCAGGCGCGGGTACCGGAGCCGCCGCCGCATGCCGAGAATCCCTGGCACGACTTTCTGCACATGGCCGGGCAGGGGGCCCCGCGCGACGGGCTGCCGCCATGGATGCTCTACCTCGACCGCAGCACCGACGAGATGAGCCCTCACCTGGCCGGGGAGGTGCTGGCCCGCAACCGGCAGTGGGCGCTGCGCTGGGGCCTGGCCGAACGGCTGGACGCGGAGCGGCGGGATCGGGCGCGGTCACCGACGGTGCCGGTACGGCCGCACCAGGAGTACCTTGCCATCCACATCGAGCGCGACCCACTGGACGACGGGCACTACCTGGTATCGCACTCCTTCATGTCCCTGGCCCGTAGCTCTGGTTGGCAGCACAGTGAAGCGCCGTCCCGCGTGCCGTTGGAGGGGCTGGAGGCCGCAGTGAGCCGGATCATCCGGATGGTCGAAGAGCGGGGCGGGGACCGGTCCGCACAGCTGTGGCTTGAGTTCGTCCTGCCCTTCGAACTGCTCAACCTGCCGGTCGACTGGTGGCCCAGGGACATGGGCGAAGTGCCGCCCGTACCGCTGGCCGTGGACTATCCCGTCGTCATCCGCAGCCTGGACCGGTTGCAGACCAGTGCCTGGCACAGGTTCTGGCGGCGCCGCTGGCAACAGCTCACGAACGACGAGCAGCCCCCTGCGGGCTCGGTGCATGTCAACGTGGCGGGTCAGGACGGCGGTCATCTGCGCGGGCTCGGTGCCCGCCTCGGCGACAACGAGCATCTTGTCGCCGCTGTGCTGAGCGGGCCTCCGCTTCCCGGGCAGGGGCATGGCAGTCAGGAGCTGGAGGCGGCTCTGCGCAGTGGACTGCCCGTGGTCATCTGGCATCGCACCAGCCGTTCCACCCCTGAGTTCCTGGACGCGGTGGGCTGGTTGATCGCCGACGGCTGGCAGCGTTTTCCCACGAAGGTGGCCGCCTACCGACGCCAGGCAGCGATCCAGGACGCCGACGGCCAGGACACCACCGGCGAAGGCGCGGAAGGTCGGAACACCGACAGCCAGGGCGCTTCCCCCCTGGGCGCCAACCTCACCGTTCTCTGGGACGACCCCGACCGCAAACCCGTGGTGCCGAACGCCTGAGCGCCACCGCACCTCCGCAAGCCGAGTACCGCAGCACCATCCGCATCGTGGCGACCGCGCCTCGCGGCCGCAGCAGCCGTCAGTTCGGAGGGACGCCGCTCATGACGCCGAACAGCAAGCCCTGGGGGATCTATCGTGGCACCGGGCAGCCCGGTACCGGCACGGCCGTCCTGCCCGAGCCGCCGCCCTGGCGCCGCTTCGCGGGTGGTCCCGATCTTCCCGAGCCTCCCCCCGACGACATGTACGGGCTCCGGTTACTGGGCGACGAGGCCGTACCCCCGCCGTCCGGCGCGGACGAGGTGGGCCGGGTCAACGCGGCGCTCTCATTGCGGCGTCCGCTGCTCGTCACCGGCGAACCGGGCTCCGGCAAGTCGGCGCTGGCCTATCGCATCAGCCGGGAGCTGGGGCTCGGACGGGTGCTGCGATGGCCGATCACCAGCCTGAGCACACTGGCCGAGGGTCTGTACGACGGTGCGGCACGCCTCGGGCCGCTTGGTACCGCCTTCCTCCCGTACCGCAGGCCACGGGTCCTGCTGATCGACCAGCTGGACCGGGCCGAGATCACGCTGCCGGAGGACCTGTGCACGGTGCTCGACTCCGGCGGCTTCGCCGTGCCGGGCCACGTTGAACGGGTGACGACGGATGACGACCACCAGGCCTCGGTGGCACTGCGGGGCGGGGAGGTCCTCTGTCACGCCTATCCCGTCGTGGTCGTCACCAGCAGCGGGGCCCGGGATCTCGCACCCGCGCTGGTACGGCGTTGCGTCGGACTGCGGATGCCCCGGCCCGCCTCCGGCACGCTGCGGGACATCGTCGCGAGCCGTTTCGCCACAAGCGGGCCCGGCCTCCCGGCTGACGTGCTGGAAGCCTTTCTCGACCGGGCCGCCCACACCGACGGCCCTGCCGTGGAACGCCTCCTGGACTCGCTGCAACTGACCCTCTCCGGAGCCCTGGAAGCGGTCATCGACGGAGACGGAGACCGGCAGAAGGCCTTCGACACGATCTGGCGCTGGACCGCCCCGGAAGAGCCATGAGCGCCGGCTTCTGGACCGAGCTTCCCTCGGAGCTCCCGGAATCCCTGCGCCGCGTGGGCAACGCGCTCAGGCACGGATCACCCCGGGCCGTGGAGGTGGCCGTGGTCGCGGACACCGGGCCGACGATGGGCCTGTGGCGGGACACGATCGGCGCCTTCGCTCTCCAGGTGCACCGATCGGGCGCCTTCGGCCGGATCACCACCCACCGGCTGTCTGAAGGCCGCTGCGCCGACCCGGCAACGCTGCCGCGGCGCGCCGCGGGAGTCCGGTTGACCGTGCTCCTGACCGACGGCGCCGGGCCACGCTGGCGCACCCGTGCGATGGAACCGCTGCTGCGCCGTTGGAGCCGGAGCGGTCCGGTCGTGGTGGTCCATCTATTACCGCATCCGGTTTGGCCGGTCACCTGGCTGCGGACCTGGCAGGTCCTGCTGCGCACGCCGGCCGCCGCCATGACGAACGACCGGCTGCACTGGCAGGCGCGCGGGCTCGGTCCCGATCTGGACGGCAGACCGTCCGACCGCCGTACCGGCGTACCAGTGCCCGTGCTGGAGCTGACACCCCGCTGGTTCGCCGCCTGGTCGGAACTGTTCGGAGCAGGGCCTCCCGGATGGCTGCCGCTGACGGTCATGTTCCCCCGGCCCGACGCGGCTCCGGACGACGAGGCCCAGGTGCCGTCAGCGCCCGCCGCGGCTCAGGTGGCGCGCTTCCGGTCCGCGGCCACCCAGGATGTGTTCACACTGGCCACCCTGCTGGCTGCGGTACCGCTCACCCGGCCGGTGATCTCGCGGGTGCGGGACGCGCTGATGCCGGCCGCCTCGCTCGCCGACTTCGCGCAGCTGCTGGTGCACGGTCTGGTCCGGGAGACGGACGGCGGCAGGGACCCGGCGTTCGAGTTCGCACCTGGCGTACGAGAGGAACTCCTCGCCGCCGGACGCCGTACCGATCTCGTACGAGTTGTCGAACTCGTGGGGGATCGCCGGGGATCCGGCGGGGAACACTTGTGGCGACTACCCCGGCTCCTGCGCGGGGCCGCAGTGTCCGAACTTCCCCCGGTGGACGAGGAGTCCGCACCATGGCTCGCCGTGGAGAGCGCTGTTCTCCACGCGCTGTCCGGACCGTTCCTGAACCCGGCGAAAGTGGTCGACGCCGCGGTCACCGCATACCGGGAAGGCCTGCACCGCACAGCTTGTCGCACCACCGCGCCCAGCCAGTCCGTCGCCCGGCCCCCGGGTGACACCGCCCGTCCCACGACCCACGACCAGAGGAGGCCGGTGATGCCCCAGCAGGCCCCGGCGGGCAGTGCGAGCACAGAGCGCACCCGGAACACCCCGACCGTCTGGGGGAACATCCCGCCCAGGAACCCGAACTTCACCGGGCGCGGAGACCTACTCGAACAGCTCCACCAGCGGCTGCTCCAGGAGAAGGCGACCGCAGTCCTGCCGCACGCGCTGCACGGCATGGGTGGCGTGGGCAAGAGCCTGCTCGCGGTGGAGTACCTGTACCGGCGGATGACCGAGTACGACGTCGTGTGGTGGATCCCCGCCGAGCGCACCGCACAGATCTCACTGTCCCTGGTGGAACTCGCCCCACGCCTCGGACTGACGCCCGGCAGCGATGCCTCCTCGACAGTGGCAGGCGTCCTGGAGGCGTTGCGCGTCGGGGTTCCCTACGCGAACTGGCTGTTGGTCTTCGACAACGCAGAAAGCCCGGAAGCAGTACGGCAGTTCTTCCCGGCCGGCGGCCCCGGCAACATCCTCATCACCTCCCGCAACCCGCAATGGGCCTCCATCGCACGCCCGTTGGAGGTCGACGTGTTCCTGCGAGAGGAGAGCAAACAGCTGCTTCGGCTGCGCGGACCGGAAATCAGCGACAAGGACGCCGACCGGCTGGCGGAGGCGCTGGGAGATCTGCCGCTCGCCATCGAGCAGGCGGCAGCCTGGCACGCCGAGACCGGTATGCCCGTCGACGAGTATCTGCGCCTGCTCAACGAGAAGCGCGTGGACCTGCTGCGCAGCACTGCCCCGCTGGACAATCAGCATCCGGTCATCGCGGCCTGGAACATCTCCCTCGACCAGTTGGAGACCAAGAACCCGGCCGCCTACCAACTGTTGCAGGTGTGCTCGTTCTACGCGCCCGAGCCCATCTCCCGGACCCTGTTCGCACGGATGCCACGCGGATCCATCGCCCCGGAGCTGGACTCGGCACTGGAGGACCCGATCCGGCTCGGGCAGGTGATCCGGGAGATCGGCCGCTACTCGCTGGCTCGCTTCAACCACCGTAACAACTCCCTGCAGATGCACCGACTGGTGCAGGCCGCTCTGCTGTACCGGATGACCGACGAGGACCGGTCGACCATGCAGCGCGGCGCCCATCTGCTGCTGGCGTCGAGCGATCCCAACGATCCGAACAACATGGTGCGCTGGGAGCGGTACGGCTCGCTGTATCCGCATGTGCTGGTGTCCGAGGCGGTCCTCTCGGACGAGAGCTGGGTGCGCAACCTCGTCGTCAACGAGGTCATCTACCTGTTGCGCTGGGGCGACTACGAGTCCGGTCTCGATCTCGCTCGCACCGCCCACGAGACCTGGTCCCGAACCTTGGGCGCGGATCATCCCCAGACTCTGCAGGTCGCCCGCTGGCTCGGCTTCCTGCTCTTCACCACCGGCAGTTACGAGGAGGCCGCGACACTCAACGCCATCACCCTTGAGGCGTACCGGGAGTCGATGGGCCCTCAGGCGCAGGACACGATCGACGCGCTCGGGAACGTCGCCACCGACCACCGTGTCCGCGGCGCCTTCAGTGAGTCGCTCAGCCTGTCGGAATCCGTGCACCAGCAGTATCTGCGCCTGCTGGGCCCGGAAGACCCGGAGACCCTGCGCGCCGCCCACAACCTCGGCGTCAGCCTGCGCCTCGTCGGCGACTTCGGCCGGGCCCACGACCTCGACCAGCAGACGTGGCACGGCTGGACGCAGATCTTCGGCCAGGACCATGTCGACTCGTTGCGCACCTGGCTGGGGCTGATCCTGGACATCCGGGAACTGGGCGACTACGGAGCGGCGTTGACGTACCACCGGGAGATCGTCGAGCAGGCCATCACCCTCCTGGGTGGTGACAATCCACTCAGCCTCTCCTGCTTCCGACATCTGGCCGTCGCCCTGCGCAAGGCCGGCGAACACCCGGAGGCGATGGCGACCGCGGACCAGGCCCGCACCGATCTTGTCCGCCGGTACGGCCCGCACAATCCCGAATCCATGGCCGCCACCCTGGAACTGACGGTCCATCACCGCCACAGCGGCAACCTTCCGGAAGCCCTGCGTCTTGGCACCGAGATCTGCGAGCAGTACGAGAAGACGTACGGCAGGCGGCATCCGCACGCGCTGTCCGCCGCCCTGAACCTGGCGATCACCCATCGGCTGCTGGGCAACCCCGCCGCCTCGCAGTACATCAACCTGGTCGTCCTGGAGGAATTCTCCGTCGCGCTGGGCGAACTCCACCCGTCCACGCTGGTCTGCCGGACCAACCTCGCCAGCGATCACTTCGCTCTGGGAGATCCGGCCGCCGCGCACGAACTCGACACGGAGACGCTGCGCCGTTCACGGGAGGTCTTCGACGACGACCATCCCTCCACTCTCGCTGTGGCGGCCAACCTCGCCATGGACCTGCGGGCCCTCGGCCGCGGAGAGGAAGCCGATCTGCTCCACACCGACGCCAGCGAGCGCCTCAGCCGGAAGCTGGGCAGCAGTCACCCAGCGGTCGCCCAGTCGGCGGACTGGGAACACCGGGCCGACTGCGACATCGACCCCATGCCCCTGTGACCGGCCCTGGCAGGCTCGGCAGCGGCGGTGGCTACCCCGCCAGCCAGCGGGCCAGGGCTACCGGGTCCGGAGCGGGGCGAAGGGCCCTGCTGAGGGCGGCGACACGTTCGGGGTACTCGATGAGGACGGCTCCGGCGGCCTCCTCACCTGTCTCGGTCAGGGCCAGCCCGAGTCCGGCCCAGGCGGCGGGCCTTGGGTCGGGTTCGGCGAGCTCGTCGGCGTAGAGCTTGACCGCAGCGTGGACGTCGCCGTCCACCAGAGCCAGGTCCCCGGCGCCGGCGCCGGGGATCCGCAGGGCTGGGGCGGCCAGGGACCGCAGATCGTCGAACTCCTGGCCGTTGATCAGGCTGAGGCGTGCCAGCAGGGCGAGGGTGTCGAGCCGGCAGGCGTGCGGGTCGGTGCGGAGGACCGGGTCGAGGGCGGGGGCGGCCGGTGCGGGGCGCGAGTCGCTCCACGCTCGCGCCGCATCAGCGATATAGGAGGGATCCGCGTACAGATGATGTGCACGCCAGGTCGCGTGGTGATGCACCGCGGCCAGGCGCGCGAGGTGTGCTTCCCGCGCCCCCACCTGCTCGTGCTCCCAGACCTTGGACTGCTCGCTGAGGGAACGGACGACTTCGCGCCCCAGATCGGTCAGCGCCGGATGCTCGCCCAGCGTGCCGAGAACCTCGCGCACGGCGTCACGCCACAGTGCGAACTCGAAGCCCGCGAGCCTCTCTTGGCCCCTCGTATGCCAGTAGTGCGTGACGCCCGAGAACGCGTACGCACCGTGGACAAGTCCACCGAGCGGGCGCGGGTCGTCCCGCCAGGGAGCGTGAAACAGCTCGTCGTGGTCCTCGAACAGCGGGACGAGGAAGATCAGGCCGTTGAGCAGCGTGTGCCGGAACTCGTGCACCAGGGCGACCCCGAGTTGCGCCGGAAGCACCTCCTCGTCCGGGTCGGGGTCGGACAGCAGGACGCATCCGAAGGCGTCGCTCGAGGAAGCGGCCCGGGCCCGCAGTCGCTCGCCGCGCGGCAAGGGGACAATGGACCGCAGTCCCTTGGACAGAGCGAGCGCGTTTGCCCTGTGATCATCCACCAGGACCGCCCACATGCGGTCGAAATGCCTCTGCCAGACCCGGAACTGGGAATCCGTCAACCGCCCCGCCGTCAGCAGTGGTACGGCCGCGCGAGGCCCCAGATCGTCGAGGACGAGGCTGAGCGCGACGCCGTCATGAACGGCGCGGAGCCGACGCAGGCCCTGCCAGCCCGGTGCGTCGGTCTCCCGTTCGGCGGGCAGTGTGACCAAGGGCCCGGTGCCGGCGACCTCCACCACGCCGTTGTCCCCACGCACCTCCGCGCTGCCCCACGCGTCGCGGGCGTCACCCACCAGCGCCTGCCCGAGCCCTGGCAGGAAGACGGCACCCGACCGGACTGGCACCCGGATCCGGAAGTCGACACCCGCGACGACGGCCACGGTCGCCGCCAGCTGACCGAGGAAACCGAACTCCACCCACAGAGGCGCCTCGTCGGGCCCGGCTTCGTTGTCCGCTGCCGGAGCGAAGAGCCTGCGAAAGAGTGCCGCGCCCCACAGTCCCACTTGAGGATCCAGCAGAACCTCGCGGAAGACCTCGGGCTCGACGCGCTCAACCGACTCCAACAGGCTCCAGGCTTCCGTGACTTCGGCGGTGCGAGCCTCGGGAAGCCGCGCCGCTACGTCCATGATCGCCCGCATCATCAGCAGTCGACGGCTCGTCTCCGTGTCCACGAGGGTGGTGACGGCGTGCTGGTCCTCGGTGGTGGAGATCAGTGCCCGCAGAACGGAGGCGGAGAGGTGGTGAAGGCGCATTGGCACGATGTTTCCTCATTCACACGGCAATGGCGTGCCGTGCACCCTACAGCGGAATCAAACCGCCGACTCCGGACTCAGCGACAGCGCCTAACTGCCGCTGGTCCCCGCGATGGTGGACAACGGGCGGGCCGAGCTCCGGAGATGTGCGACCGACGGCTGGAGGAACGATGCGTCCACGGCCTTGAGTTCGCTGAGGGAAAGCCCGGAAAGGGCGGGAAGCCAACACGACCGCACCGCTTCCGGCGCCGCCACCTCGGTCACAGTGGCTTGTTCCGTCGTTGCCATGACGTCCGCTTCCAGGATGTGCACGGAGCTCATGCCCGCGCGCGCGAGGTTGGGTCAGAGATTACGCACATTACAGGGTGTGCGGCGTGAATGCCCGCCGCCGTACACAGGCGGCGACGGGCACTCGTTCGAGGAGTTACGGAACCGGCGCCGGCTCGGTCTCGCGCGCGGGCGCGGCCGTCTCCCGCGAGGCGCGCGTGCCCCCGTCGTGCTTCGTCCGGGGGGCTTCCCGCCCCGGCAGTGCGAACATCAGCAGGAAGATCACCAGCATCACGGCCGCGACCCATCCCAGCGCGTGCTGGAAGGCCGCCACGAATACCGGACCCACCTCGTCCGGCCGCAGCCCGTCGGGGATCTGGTTGAAGAAGACGACCGACACCAGGCCGAGGCCGAGCGCGTTGCCCATCTGCTGCATGGTGTTGATGAGGCCGGACGCCGAGCCGGAGTGCTCGCGCGGTACTCGCGACAGGACCATGTCCGTCAGCGGGGCGAAGATCAGGCCCATGCCGAGGCCCATCACGATCAGGGGAAGGGACATCTGCCAGGGGGCGATGGACATGCCGTAGCGGTCGGCCTCCCACAGGTAGAGCAGGACGCCCGTCGCCATGGTGAGCGCGCCTGTCTGGAGCACCCTGCGGCCGCCGACGCGCGGGACGAGCTTCTGGACCGACAGGCCCGCCGCCAGGGAGACCGCGATCGAGAACGGGACGCCGGTCAGGCCCGCCTTCAGGGGGCGCCAGCCGAGGCCGGTCTGCATGTAGAGGGTCCAGACCAGGAAGAAGATGCCGAGGCCGATGCCGAAGACGGTCTGGACCGCGATGCCGGCCGCGAAGCTCTTCACCTTGAACAGGGACAGTTCGACCAGCGGGGAGCCGTCACGGGCGGTCTTGCGCTTCTCGTACGCCACCAGCGCCGCGCCCACGACGAGCGCGCCGGCCATGGACACGTACCCCCACAGCGGCCAGCCCAGCTCACGGCCCCGGGTCAGGGGGTAGAGCAGCATCAGCAGGCCCAGGGTCACCAGCGCGACGCCGACCAGGTCCAGCTTGAGGGCGCGCGGGGCCCGGGACTCGGTGATGAAGCGGCTGCCGAGGATCAGGCCCGCGATGCCGACGGGGAGGTTGATGAGGAAGATCGGGCGCCATTCGAGGCCGAACAGGTTCCACTCCGTCAGCAGTGCGCCGAGCAGGGGGCCCGACACCGCGCCCAGGCCGACGATCGCGCCGAAGAGGCCGAAGACCTTGCCGCGCTCCTCCGCCGGGAACGTCGCGTGCACGATCGACAGCACCTGCGGCACCATCATCGCCGCCATACCGCCTTGCAGGATCCGCGCGGCCACCAGCATCTCCGGGTTCGCGGCGAAGCCGCACAGCGCGGAGGCAAGAGTGAAGCCGCCGATGCCGATCAGGAAGAGCCGCTTACGGCCGTGGATGTCGCCGAGGCGTCCGCCGGTGATCAGCCCGGCTGCGAAGGCGAGCGCGTAACCGGCCGTTATCCACTGGATCTGGCTGACGGTCGCGCCCGCCTCGGCCTGGATGGACGGGATCGCGATGTTGACGATCGTGACGTCTACGAGGTCCATGAAGGCCGCCGTCATGATGATCGCGAGGGCGAACCAGCGGCGGCGGTCGGGGGCCCCTGGAGTCGAG
Source organism: Streptomyces sp. NPDC046909 (assembly GCF_040644695.1). Lineage (NCBI taxonomy): Bacteria > Bacillati > Actinomycetota > Actinomycetes > Kitasatosporales > Streptomycetaceae > Streptomyces > Streptomyces sp. NPDC046909. The sequence continues at coordinate 285,163 of NZ_JBEYXC010000004.1, forward strand.
GACGCCGGGGATTCCATGGGGTCGGGCGTTGCGGTGGAGGTCATGCATCGAAGCTACGGCCCCATTAGGTCAGATCATGTCCTAGTGGTACGGCATCCTCGAACTCATGACGACGGACACTCCGGGCAGGCTGCTCCAGCTCCTCTCCCTCCTCCAGACCCCGCGGGAATGGCCGGGCGGCGAGCTCTCCGAACGGCTCGGTGTCTCCCGCCGCACCATCCGGCGGGACATCGACCGGCTGCGTGAACTGGGTTATCCCGTGCAGGCGACGAAGGGCTCCGACGGGGGCTACCGGCTGGTCGCGGGCAAGGCGATGCCGCCGCTCGTCCTCGACGACGAGGAGGCGGTGGCCATCGCGGTCGGGCTGCGGGCGGGGGCCGGGCACGCGGTCGAGGGCGTCGACGAGGCGTCGGTGCGGGCGCTGGCGAAACTGGAGCAGGTGCTGCCGTCGCGGCTACGGCATCGGGTGTCGACCTTGCAGGCCGCGACCACACCGCTCACCAGCGGGGACGGGGCGAGTATCGCGCCGGAGACGCTGACCGTGATGGCGTCCACCGTCGCCGGGCGGGAGCGGTTGCGGTTCGCCTATCAGGCGCGGGACGGGGTCGAATCGCGGCGCGTCGTCGAGCCGTATCGGCTGGTGTCGAACGGGCGGCGGTGGTACCTCGTCGCGTACGACCTCGACCGGGGGGACTGGCGGACGTTCCGGGTGGACCGGGTAAGTGAGCCGTTTGCCACGGGGGCGCGGTTCGCTGCGCGGGAGTTGCCTACGGGGAGTGCGGCGGAGTATCTGCGGCAGTCGATGTATCGGCGGCAGGAGACATACGAGATCGACGTCGTCTTCGAGGCGTCCGCCGCATTTGTCGCGGCTCGGGTTCCCAAGTGGGCTGGGGAGCCTGAGGAGTTGGGGGACGGGCGGTGCCGGTTGCGGGGGGAGGTGGGGGACGCCGTGGAGTGGATGGCGGTGCGGCTTGCGATGGTGGACTGCGAGTTCGTTGTGCGGGGGCCGGAGGAACTGGTGCGGTGTGTGCGGGAGTTGGGGGGCCGGTTGAGTCGGGCGGGGGGTGGGTGAGGGGGGGTTCGGCGGGGGTGCTCGGCTCGGCTGAGTTGGGCTGGGCTGGGTTTGTGGGTTGCCGGGGTGGGGGTGCCGTCGGTGGGTGCGCTCGCCCGCGCTGGCGGGGTGCCGCCTCTCTTTGGGTCGGGAGCCGCCCCTAGCGGTACGCCTGCCCGCAGACGGCGCGGAGTCGAGGGTGCCGGCTGCTCGGGTGGGCGCCGGCCTTAACGGCACGCCTGCCCGCAGGCGGCGGGGGCGAGGGGTGGCGGCTGCTCGGGTGGGCGGCGCCCCTAGCGGTACGCCTGCCCGCGGGCTAGGTCGGAACGGCGGCTACCGGCCTCCTACGCAGCCCCGGCCCCCGCACCTCCCTCCCACGGAAATCCCCCCACCACCCCCAGATTCCGCAACGCCAACCCCGCCGGCCCCCGTTCCCCGCCCGCCGGGGCATCCCCAGCGGCCCAGGCCTCCACAGCCGTCCGTACCGCCGCGCTGGCCACCGCCGCCGCGAACCGGAGGTCGGCCGAGACCAAGGGCGGCGCCGGAGTCGGAGTCGGAGTCGGAGTCGATGGCTCGGCAACGTTGTCAGCAGTACCCGCGCCCTGCGACTCCGTCCGCTCCCCCAGCACCCCCGCCAGCATCCGTTCCGCCCCCTGACACACCTCGGCCCACACCTTCCGTAGCGCGGGGCTGCTCTCGGCCAGACGGATCAGTGTCCGTACCCACTCCCACGACGCCGCCGAGACACCGGCGCCCGGCGTGAGAGTGCGGCGTACCGCGTGTTCCAGGGCCTCGGCGACCGACAGTTCCGCCGGGGCCTCGCGTACCGCTTCCGCCCAGCGTTGGGCGCCGGCGGCGTACAAGGGCGCGACCGCTTCCTCCTTCGTGGCGAAGTAGCGGTAGAACGTGCGGGGTGCGATGCCCGCGGCCTGGGCGATGTCCTCGGCTCGGGTGGCTCGGAGGCCGTGTTTCACGAAGAGTCCTGCCGCCGCGCGGGCGATCTCCATCCGGGTTTCGGCCTTACGCCGCTCGGTCAGGGAGAGAGGGGCGGCGGACGAGGGCTGTGCGGGGGTGGGGCTGCTCACATCGGCAGGGTATGTCCATGTGACACAATCTGCCATCCGGCGGGTCTCCCCGGGGTTCAGGTACGGGGTGGCCCGCCGTCCAGCATGCCCCGGGACGAGCGAGGCCGACCCTCGAAGGCCCTCAGCACCCCGGACCTGCCGGAACCCCAGGCTCCCCGGAGCCCCCGGAACTGGCGGAACTCCCGGATGCGCCAGGAGCGCCGGGCGCGCCAGAGCCGCCAGAGCCGCCAGAGCCGCTGGAGCCGCTGGAGCCGCTGGAGCCGCTGGAGCCGCTGGAGCCGCTGGAGCCGCTGGAGCCGCTGCAACCCTAGGCCCCCGGAACACCCGGGACCCCAGAAAGCCCCATCTCTCTGCCTCCCGCTCCCCGCTCCCCGCTCCCCGCTCCCCGCTCCCCGCTCCCCGCTCCCCGCTCCCCGCGAGAAAACCCGCCCCCGCCCCCAACCGCACCCCCGCCTCCTCCCCCACCCCCTCGACACAAAAAGAGCCGGACCCCGACACCCGGGGGGAGGGTGCCGAAGTCCGGCTCGGGGAGAGTCCCGGCGCCGGGGGGGATTGCGTCGGGACTTGGTTTCGCGGGTCCCGGATCGTCGCCGTCCGGGACTCGAACACTTGGACCCTGAAGTCTTGTTCCCAGGGTTCTGCCTGTTGAAGCGGTCTGACACCGCCGTGTTTGCGCCGCTTTCGCGACCCGGCGCACGCGGGCACACACCTCTCGGCGAGCTCCCACACACGCCCCTCAGCAAGCCGCCCCGCACACCGCTGCGCGAGCAACCGCGACGCACACCACCCGGCGAGCACCCGCCACGCACGCCACCCGGCGAGCAACCGCGACGCACTACACCGCCCACCACTGAGCAGCTGCCCCGCCCCCGCCCGGCATTCCCCCTTACGCCGCCGCGTCGAACCCGGTGTCGCGAGCCAGCTTCTTCAGTTCGAGGAGGGCGTGCTTCTCGATCTGGCGGATGCGTTCGCGGGTCAGGCCGTGTTCCTTGCCGACCTCGGTCAGCGTGCGCTCGCGGCCGTCCTCGATGCCGTACCGCATCTTGATGATGGAGGCCGTCCGCTGGTCGAGGCGGCCGATGAGGTCGTCCAGTTCCTCGCTGCGCAGCAGGGTGAGGACCGACTGCTCGGGCGAGACCGCGGAGGTGTCCTCCAGGAGGTCGCCGAACTGGGTGTCGCCGTCGTCGTCGACCGACATGTTCAGGGAGACGGGGTCGCGGGCCCAGTCCAGGACGTCCGAGACGCGCTCCGGGGTGGAGCCGAGCTCGGCGGCGATCTCCGCGTGCTCGGGGTCCCGGCCGTGTTCGCGGTTGAACTCGCGCTGGACACGGCGGATCCGGCCCAGCTCCTCCACGAGGTGGACGGGGAGCCGGATGGTGCGGGACTGGTCGGCTATCGAGCGAGTGATGGCCTGGCGGATCCACCAGGTCGCGTACGTCGAGAACTTGAAGCCCTTGCGGTAGTCGAACTTCTCCACCGCGCGGACCAGGCCCGCGTTGCCCTCCTGGATCAGGTCCAGCAGGGGGAGGCCGGCCCTCGGGTAGCGGCGGGCCACGGCGACGACCAGTCGGAGGTTGGAGCGGATGAAGACGTCCTTCGCGCGCTCGGCCTCGGCGACCAGCGCCTCCAGCTCCTCGCGGGTGGCGTCCGCCCGGGACTCCTCGTATCCGTCGAGGACCTGTCGTGCGAACACACCCGCCTCGATGATCTGTGACAGCTCGACTTCCTTGGCGGCGTCGAGCAGCGGTGTGCGCGCGATCTCGTCGAGGTACATGCCGACCAGGTCGCGATCGGCGATCTCGCCGCCATGGGCGCGAACACTGTTTGCCGCGGCAGTCCCGCCCTTGGCGGACTGACGACGGGCGACGGCACGGGTTGCCATGCGTGCTCCCTTGCGATGGTGGGCTGGCGGGTGGTCCTTGCGGAGCCTGGCACCGTCTTCGGCACTGTCCTCGGGTGCCCTGCTTCCGATGGAAACAACGACTGGAATCAGGACAGAATTCCCAACCCGCTCCCCTATTTTTCTGATCATGCAGTACCCTGTGCGGCCACACGGGGAGGCCGAATGCCGACGGAGAGTACAGAGGTGCAGGTCAGGCCGGGAGTCGAAGGTGACCTCGCGGCCCTCACCGACATCTACAACCACTACGTACGCGAGACGCCGATCACCTTCGACACGACCGTCTTCACTCCGGAGGAGCGCCGCCCTTGGCTGCTCTCCCACCCTGTAGACGGTCCGCACCTCCTAAAAGTTGCCGCGAACGCGGACTCGAACACGGACTCACAGGAAATTCTCGGCTACGCCACATCCAGCCCGTTCCGGGCGAAGCCCGCCTACGCGACCTCGGTCGAGGTGACGATCTATCTCGCCCCGGGCGCGGGCGGGCGCGGGATCGGCACGCTCCTCTACAAAGCCCTCTTCGAGGACCTGGCGGGCCAGGACATCCACCGTGCCTACGCGGGCATCGCCCAGCCCAACGAGGCGTCCGTGCGGCTGCACGAGCGCTTCGGGTTCCGGTACGTCGGCACGTACAGGGAAGTCGGGAGGAAGTTCGGGCGGTACTGGGACGTGGCCTGGTACGAGAAGGAGCTCTAGCCGCGCCCCCTCCGCAGCCGCGCCCCCTCCGACCCGGCCCCCATGGAACCGTCAGCCGAACTGCACCGACCGCTTCGCCATCCCCATCCAGAACCCGTCGATCACGGACCGCTGCGCGTCCAGCTCGCCGGCCACGTCCGCCGCGCCCATGGTGACGAAGAGGGGCGCGAAATGCTCGGTGCGCGGGTGGGCGTAGCGGCCCGCCGGGGCCTTGTTCAGGAAGTCCAGCAGGGAGTCCACATCACGCGCCTCCAGTGCCCGCCGGCCCCAGTCGTCGAACTCCGAGGACCAGGTGGGCACTCCCCCGCCGGTGTGACGGAGGGCGGCCAGGTTGTGGGTGAAGAACCCGGAGCCGACGATCAGCACGCCCTCGTCGCGCAGCGGAGCGAGCTTGCGGCCGATCTCCATGAGCCTGACCGGGTCGAGGGTCGGCATGGAGATCTGGAGGACCGGGATGTCGGCCTCGGGGAACATCTCGACGAGCGGGACGTAGGCGCCGTGGTCGAGGCCGCGGTCCGGGATGTCCTGGACGGGGATGCCGGGGGCGCGCAGCAGTTTCCGTACGGACTCGGCGAGTTGGGGGGCGCCGGGGGCGTCGTACGTCACGCGGTAGTAGTGCTCGGGGAAGCCCCAGAAGTCGTAGACGAGGGGGACGGGGTCGACCGCGCCCAGGGCGAGGGGGGCCTCCTCCCAGTGGGCGGAGACCATGAGGATCGCCTTGGGGCGCGGAAGGTCCGCGGACCAGGCGGCCAGTTCGCCGGGCCAGATCGGGTCGTCGGCGAGGGGCGGGGCGCCGTGGCTGAGGTAGAGCGCGGGCATGCGTTCCTGGGTGGCGGCGGACATGACGGCGGCTCCCTCCGAGAGGTGTTGCTTGAAGTCTAAAACTCCCTGTCCAAAAAAGTGTAGGCCGAACTTGTTTAATTTTCAAGGAGAGCTCTCGTACAGTGGGACACATGAACACGGCATCCCCTTCCACCGCGACCAAGGCCACCACCGCCGCCACGACCACAGCCACAACCACCACCGCCACGACCGCCGAGGAGCCTCGCTGGCTCAGCCCGGAGGAGCAGCTGGTCTGGCGTTCCTACGTGCACGCCACCACGCTCCTCGAAGACCACATGGACCGCCAGCTCCAGCGTGACGCGGGCATGCCGCACGTCTACTACGGCCTTCTCGTCAAGCTCGCCGAGTCCCCGCAGCGGCGGCTGCGCATGACCGAGCTGGCCATGCACGCCAAGATCACCCGCTCCCGGCTCTCGCACGCCATCGCCCGCCTGGAGAAGAACGGCTGGGTACGGCGCGAGGACTGCCCCTCCGACAAGCGCGGCCAGTTCGCGGTGCTGACGGACCAGGGCGCGGAGGTGCTCGCGCAGGCGGCGCCGGGCCATGTGGCCGTCGTACGCAACGCCGTCTTCGACCGGCTCACCCCGGAACAGCAGAAGTCCCTCGGCGAGATCATGCAGATCGTCGCCGAGGGACTTCAGCCCAACGAAGCGGGTGCGGACCTGCCCTGGCTCCGCTGAGCCGCTCACTCAGCGGAGCCAGGGGCAGGTCCTCAGGGTTCGTACGTGCGGAGCGTCCCCATCCCCGTACGTACGAACGGTCCGAAGGGGTACGACCTGACGGTCGTCGTCGGTCCGGTCAGTGCGCGACCACCGGGACCGCGATCTCGGCCCCGTCCTCGTCGGATCCCTCGCCCGAACCGGTGACCGCCGACATGTCCGGCTTGCCGGCGTTGACGAAGGTCAGGGCGATGATCCCGGACAGGACCAGGATGCCGACGGCGAACCAGATCGCGTTGGTGTAGCCGTGCACCATGCCCTCCAGCTGCACGAGCTGCTGCTGGGTGCGGGACGAGGCGCCCGCGATGTGGTCGGCGATGTAGGACGTGGTGGCCGACGCGGCGATCGTGTTCAGCAGGGCCGTACCGATCGCACCGCCCACCTGCTGCGAGGTGTTGACCATCGCGGAGGCGACACCGGCGTCCTGCGGGCGGACCCCCTGGGTGGCCAGGGACATGGCGGGCATGAACGCCGTACCCATGCCGAGGCCGAGCAGCACCATCGCCGGGAGCAGCAGGGCGGCGTAGGAAGAGTCGATCTTCATCTGGGTCAGCAGCAGCATGCCGACGGCGGCGACCAGGAAGCCGGGGCCCATGAGCAGGCGCGGCGCGACCCGGGTCATCAGTCGGGTGCCGATCTGGGTGGAGCCCACGATCATGCCCGCGATCATCGGCAGGAAGGCGAAGCCGGTCTTGACCGGCGAGTAGCCCTTCACGATCTGGAGGTAGTAGGTCAGGAAGAGGAACAGGCCGAACATGCCGATGATGGCGAGACCCAGCGAGAGGTAGATACCGCCGCGGTTGCGGTCGGTGATCACGCGCAGCGGCAGCAGCGGGGCCTTGACCTTGGCCTCGACCAGGACGAACGTGGCGAGCAGGACGCCGGAGGCGACGAACATGCCGATCGTCACGGAGTCGCCCCAGCCCTCGGACTCGGCGCGGGTGAAGCCGTAGACCAGCGCGACCAGGCCGAGCGTGGAGAGCAGGACGCCGGGGATGTCGAGCGGGTTGCGGTTGCGGGCGCCCTCGGGCTCACGGATGACGAACCAGGCACCGGCGGCGGCGAGCACCGCGAACGGGATGTTGACGAAGAACGTCCAGCGCCAGTCCAGGTACTCGGTGAGGAAGCCGCCGAGGATCAGACCGACGGCACCGCCGGCACCGGCGATGGCGCCGTAGATGCCGAACGCCTTGGCGCGCTCCTTGGCGTCCGTGAACATCACGGCGAGCAGGGAGAGCGCGGCGGGCGCGAGCAGGGCGCCGAAGACACCCTGGAGAGCGCGGGCGCCGAACATCATCGCCTCGTTGGTGGCGGCGCCACCGAGCGCGGAGGCCCCGGCGAAGCCGACCAGACCGACGACGAAGGCGTTCTTACGGCCCCACAGGTCGGCGATCCGGCCGCCGAACAGGAGCAGACCGCCGAAGGCGAGGGCGTAGGCCGTGACGACCCACTGCCGGTTGCCGTCGGAGATGCCGAGGTCCTGCTGGGCGGAGGGCAGGGCGATGTTCACGATGGTCGCGTCAAGGACGACCATCAGCTGGGCGAGCGCGATGAAGAAGAGCGCCTTCCAGCGATTGGAATCGGGAGCCTGTACGGCTGCTTGAGACATGGGGGTACCCACTTCGGGACTTCGTGACGGAAAAAGGGAACGAAAAAGCTGCTACTGGGGACTGCTCAGGTGCTGGGCACCGAGCACTGAGTACTGAGGCTGACTGCTGAGGTGCGCTGAACTAATCGGTCACTGGCCGGTCATGCCTGGCGGAGGTCCTCCATGGTCATGGCCGCGCCCGGCAGGACGGAGCGGGCCGGGGCCCGCAGCCCGTCCAGGAACAGCTGCAGATGGCGGTGGACGAACCGGTCGGCGTTGAGGCAGGCCGTCCCGAACGGGGGGCGGCTGAGCTGAGCGACGACGATCATCAGGTCGCCGGCTGCCACGTCGGCGCGGAGCTGACCGGCCGCCTTGGCGCGGTCCATCAGCTTCCCGATGAGTTCCTCGCACCGCACGCGTGCGGCTTCCAGGTCCGGGTGGTTCTGGTCGAAGGTGCTCTGGATCATCGGGCACAGCGCCGTGATCCGCTCGTCGGCGGCGGCATGCACGAAGCGTTCCAGAGCCTCGAAGGCGTCCCCGGTCTCCATGAGCGCGAGTTCGGCCGCCTCGGTCGTCCGGTCCATGACGGAGCAGACGACCTCGCGGACGAGTGCGTCGCGGTCGGGGAAGTTGCGGTACACCGTGGCGTTGCCGACACCGGCGCGGCGGGCGATCTCGTCGAGCGGCACATCGGGGCCGAACTCGGTGAACATCTCCCGGGCGGCTGTGACGATGCGCTCCCGGTTGCGCAGGGCGTCGGCGCGGGGCCGGGGCACCTTCTTCTGCACAGTGGTCGCGGTCACGGCGTACTCCTCGGATGGCTGGCTTGTGGGGGCTGGTCCGGCGATCCGGGGAAGCTCTCCCCGTTTCGCGCGAACACCCTTCTAAACGGGGAGACGCTCCCCGCTTATTTCAGGTTGACGGAGAGATTTCATGTGACCTGAGTCACAAGCCTCACCGGGCCCCCGATCCGAGAAACCCACGTTCGGTCTCCTCCAGCGCGCGCCCGCGCATCCCTCGACACAGGGTGATCGAAAGGGTGCAGCCGGTGGACCTGCGGCTGCCGTGGACAGAGCCGTGGACAGAAGAGGGCCGTGCATGCAGCAGACGCAGACCAGCCGTCGGATACGCCCGCGCCGCACCGCCGCCCTCGTGTCCGTGACCGCGCTGACCCTCGCCGTCTGCACCTCGGCGGGCACGGGACACCTCACGGCACCGCCCGCGCCCGCGGGCGCCGGCCCGATCGCGCTGGCCCGCTCCTCCGCCCACGGCCCCTGTCTGATCCGGGGCGGCGACGCCGTCCAGATGTCCGAGGGCGTCCCCACCCCCGGCGGCTACTCCCGCTCCACCGGCACGGTCCGCGCCCTCACCCTGATGATCGACTTCTCGGACGCGCCGGGCCGCGGCAGCGCCCTCGACCGCTACGACGAGTTCTTCCCGCAGACCCAGGACTGGTTCCGCACCAGCAGCTACGGCCGCCTGCGCTACAGCGCCGAGACCCCGATCCCGACCTGGCTGCGCATGCCGAAGCCGTTCAAGGCGTACGGCATAGAGCGCGGCGCCCCCTTCGACCCCGGCTACCGCGACCTGGTCCAGGACATCGTGGCCGCCGCCGATCCCAAGGTCGACTTCCGGTCGTACGACTTCCTGAACGTGCTGGTCACCCCGAACGCCGGCCCCTCCGCGCTGGACACGGTCCTGTCGGTGACCTTCGCCGGGAACCCGGACGCCCCGGTCGCCGACGGCGTCCCGGTCGCCAACGCGTCCTTCGTCTACTCCCGCCAGGACGACGGCTCCGGCTCCTACGGCCGGACCGGCTACCGGGTCCTGCCCCACGAGAACGGCCATGTCTTCGGCCTGCCCGACCTCTACACCGCGAACGGCGGCGGCTCGGTCGGCCACTGGGACATCATGAGCGAGGACTGGGGCGCCAACAACGACCTCCTCGGCTGGCACAAATGGAAGCTGGGCTGGCTGGACGCGTCTCAGGTCAGCTGCGTCACCACCCCCGGCACGACCGAGTACACCCTCACCCCGCTGGCCCGCACCGGCGGCGCGAAACTCCTCTTCGTCCCGGTCAGCGGCCGCACCGGATACGCCGTCGAGCTGCGCACCCGCGAGGGCAACGACGAGGCGGTGTGCCGGCCGGGCGTGCTGATCTACAAGGTCGACGCGGACGTGGACACCGGCATGGGCCCGGTCCGCGTCTACGACTCCGAGCGCGACAGCGGCGGCTGCACCCGCAGCCCGAACGTCCACGCGGAACTGTCCGACGCGCCCTTCGCCCCGGGCGAGGACTTCGAGGACCGCAAGAAGGGCATCCGGATCACGGTGGCGGGGGCGGACCTGGACGGGGACTACCGGGTGCGGGTGACACGGCGGTGAGCGGCTTCACCGGCAGCACGGCCGCCTCCGTGACCGCCGTACCGGACGACAGCGGGCACCCGTGACCGCCGTACCGGATTACGGTAGGCCCCCTGTGACCGCCGTACCGGAGAGCCGATGCCCGCGAACACCACCCTGGACGCCGTGACCGGTTCCGCCGATGTGCCCGCCGAGGCGGTCACGCCGCTGATCCGCGGGATCGCCGTGCTGCGGGAGCTGACGGAGGCGGGCGGCAGGCTCAGCCCGAGCGCGCTGGAGCGGGCGACGGGCCTGGCGCGTTCCACGGTCGACCGCATCACGGCGACGCTCGGCCGCATGGGATACGTCCGCCTCGACGGCCGTGACGTGGTCCTGTCCCCCCGTCTGATGGAACTCGGCAACGCGTATCTGTCCGCCCTGCGCCTGCCGGCCCTGCTCTCCTCACGGGCGGACGCGCTCGCCGACGACCTGGACGAGTCGGTGTCGCTGGCGGTCGCCGACCGCGACGGCATCCGCTTCATCCACCAGGCCACCCGCCGCCGCGCGATGTCCCTGAGCTTCCGCATCGGCGACCTCCTCCCGGCCGAACGCACCGCGCCGGGCGCCCTGTTCGCGACCGAGTGGACGGAGCCGGAGTGGGCGGCCTGGCGCGCACGCCGGGCGGCGGACCCGCGGGACCGGGGCTTTCCCGCCGTACCGCCGCGTGAACAGGCGGCTGTGGAAGCGGAGTTCGAGAAGTTCGAGGCACGGGTCGCGGAGGCGAAGGCCGAAGGCCGGTCCCTGGACGACCAGTTGATCGAGCCGGGTCTGGTGGCGGTCTCGGTGCCGGTACGGGACCCCCGTACCGGAAGGATCGCGTGCGCGGCGAGCGTCGTGAGCCACACCAGCCGGCACACCGCGGCGGGCCTGCGGGACACGCTGCTGCCGAGGCTGCGAGCGGCGGTGGCGGAGATGGAGACGCATATGGAGCGGGAGCTGCGGGAAGCGCCGGAGCCTTCCGCGGCCGGGGGCCCGTCGGGTCTTGCGACCTGGACCGGGGCGTCCAAGCAGGAACTGGGCCGGGAGTTCATCGAGTCCTTGGCCCGCGGTCTGACCGTCCTGACCGCCTTCAGCGAGGGCCGGGCGTCCCTCACCCTCACGGAGGTGGCGAAGGCGACGGGCCTGGCCCGCGCGACGGCCCGCCGCGCGCTGATCACCTACGAACACCTGGGCCTGGTGACGGCGACCCCGCACCGCACGTTCACCCTGACCCCACGGGTCCTGTCCCTGGGCTTCCCGCCCCTCTCCCGCACCACCCTCTGGGAGATCGCCACACCGCACCTGGCCGAACTCGCCTTCCGCATCCACGAGTCGGCGTCCCTCGCGGTCCTGACACCGTCCGGCGAGGAGATCCAGTACACGGCCAGGGTAGCGACCAACCGCGTCATGAGCGTGAACCTGACGGTGGGCACCCGCCTCCCGGCCTACGCGACCTCGATGGGCCGAGTCCTGCTGGCCGACCTACCGGAGACCGACCGCGCCCTGGGTGAGTTGCGCCCCCTGACCTCCCACACCGTGACGGACCCCAAGACCCTGACGCACGCCCTCGCCGAGGTCCACACCCAGGGCTACGCCCTCGTCGACGAGGAACTGGAGGAGGGCCTGCGCTCGATCGCCGTCCCCGTCCGCGACAGCACGGGCCGCGCGGTGGCCGCCCTCAACACGGCGATGCACACGACCCGCCGCACCCCCGCGGAGTGCGTGACCGACCTGCTGCCGGAACTCCGGGCGACGGCGACGGCCATCGAACGCGACTTCCACACGGCGGGCCGCTTCACACGGGTACCGGTGGCGTGAGGGGCCGGCCTCCGCCCACGGACCCGCTGATCGCCGGGCCGCCACCCGCTACACTGACCGCGGTGGTACGGCTCGACGGCCGCACCCTGCCTTCATTGCCTTCGTAGCTCAGGGGATAGAGCACCGCTCTCCTAAAGCGGGTGTCGCAGGTTCGAATCCTGCCGGGGGCACCAGCCGAAAGCCCCGGACCGATCTTGGTCCGGGGTTTTTCGCGTTCGGGGGTGGGGGTGGGGGGTGAGGTCAGGGGTCGGTTCGGGTCAGTTCCTCGTCCAGGGCCAGGGCTGCGGTGATCAGGGCGAGGTGGGTGAAGGCCTGGGGGAAGTTGCCCAGTTGTTCGCCCGTCGGGCCGATTTCCTCGGCGAAGAGGCCTGCGTGGTTGGCGTAGGTGAGCATTTTGTCGAAGGCGTAGCGGGCCGGGGCGAGGCGGCCGGCGCGGGCGAGGGCGTCGACGTAGAGGAAGGTGCAGAGGGAGAAGGTGCCCTCGCTGCCGCGGAGGCCGTCGGGGGAGGCGGCGGGGTCGTAGCGGTAGACGAGGCTGTCGGAGACCAGTTCGGTGTCCATGGCGTCGAGGGTGGAGAGCCAGCGGGGGTCGCGGGCGGTGATGAAGCCGACCGCGGGCATGAGGAGGAGCGAGGCGTCGAGGACGTCGGTGCCGTAGTGCTGGACGAATGCCTGGCGTCGCTCGCTCCAGCCGCGGTCCATGATCTGGCGGAGGATGGTGTCGCGGGCCTCGGTCCAGGCGGGCAGGTCGGCGGGGCGGGCCAGGGTCTGGGCGACGCGGATGCCGCGGTCGAAGGCGGTCCAGCACATCAGGCGGCTGTAGGTGAAGTCCTGCCGGCCGCCGCGGGTCTCCCAGATGCCCTCGTCGGGGCGGTCCCAGTTCTTCAGGAGCCAGTCGAGTACGCGGGACAGGGCCGTCCAGCCGTCGTAGCCCATGTAGTGGGCGAGGTCGTCGGTGCTGGTCAGGGCGTGGACCGCTTCGCCGTAGATGTCGAGCTGGAGCTGGTCGGCGGCGCCGTTGCCGATGCGGACGGGGGCCGAGCCGCGGTAGCCCTCCAGGTGGTCGAGGGTCTCCTCGGTGAGGTGGGGGTCGCCGTCGATGCGGTACATGATCTGCAACGGCTCCCCCGTCACCGTACGGCCCTCGCGCAGGCGGTCGCCGAGCCAGTGGCGGAAGGCGTGCGCCTCCTCGGCGAAGCCCAGTCCGAACAGGGCGTGCAGGGACAGGGAGGCGTCCCGGACCCAGGTGTAGCGGTAGTCCCAGTTACGTTCGCCGCCGAGCTGCTCGGGCAGGCCGGCCGTCAACGCGGCGATCGGGGCGCCGGTGGGGGCGTAGGTGAGCAGCTTCAGGGTGATCGCGGAGCGGTTGACCGTCTCCTGCCAGCGGCCCCGGTAGCGGCTGCGCCGGATCCAGCCGTACCAGAAGGCGCGCGTCGCCTCGAACTCCGCGTACACGGCCTCGGGGACCGGCGGCGGTGGCGGCTCGCCGCCCGCCGCGCACGTCGTCAGCACGGCTGCCGCCAGCTGTCCCTGTTCCAGGTCCACGACGGCTCGTACGTCGTCGCTGTCGCCGTCGCGTTCCAGGCGTACGGGTCCGGCGGGCTGGAGGTGGAGGTCGGTGCCGGGGCCTTCGAAGTGCGCGGTGCCGTCGTCGTGGAGGGTGAGGCGGTGCGGGGCTCGGGCGTAGTCGAAGCGGGGGCGGCACGTGAGGGTGAAGCGGATCCGGCCGCGGGTCACCCTCATCGCTCTGACCAGGCGGTGGCGGTCCGTGGCGGTCTCCGGGCGGTCCACCGGCATGAAGTCCACCACCTCCCCCACGCCGTCGGGGGTGAGGAACCGGGTGATGAGGATGGCGGTCTCGGCCAGGTACAGCTGGCGGGTCGTCACCTCCGCGCCCTCCACGGTGATCGCGAAGTGGCCGCCGCGGTCGTGGTCGAGGAGCGCGGCGAAGATGCTGGGCGAGTCGAAGCGGGGGGCGCAGAACCAGTCGATGACGCCGTCGGAGGAGACGAGCGCGGCGGTCTGGAGGTCGCCGACCATTCCGTGGTCCGCGATGGGCGGGTAGCGCCGCATGGTGTTCCTTCCTTCCGGGCCGGGCTGGCATGGCCTGGCCTGGCCTGGCCTTCCAGGGGGCTGATGACCCCGGTCAGGCGGGCGTCTCGGCTGACGGTGATGTCTGCGGGCCCGCCAGGAACTCCACGATCGCCAGCACGAACAGCAGGGCCAGGGCGAGGCCGATCACGACCCAGCCGGTGGGGTACGACCAGAGGAGGTAGGAAAGCAGGGCGGCGGCCACCAAGATCCAGGTGATCCAGGTGCGGTAACGGCGTACGAAGGGGCCGACCGGGCCGGTGCGCAGGCCCGCCTGGTCGGCGGTGGTGCGGACCGCGCCGATGCCGGTGGTCCACAGCCGGCGTACGAGGCCCGCGCGGCGGCCCGGTCCGGTGAGCCAGGCGGCGAGGGCGATGACGACGCCGAGGGCGACGACCATCCGGACGGTGGTCGTGAGGAGGTGGGTGACGGTGTCGTAGACGGCGCGGGCCGCGTCCTGCGAGACGTCGGCGGGGAGACGGTCGAGGTAGATCACCCGGAAGACGCGCAGCCCGATGCCGAGCAGGCCGACGGTGACGGCGGCGGCGAGACAGCCCGTGATCAGGGCCCGGCGGCGACGGGTCGCGAGGAGGACGCCGATCGCGATGAGGAGGGCGGCGAGGACGGGCAGCCAGTTGCCGGCGAGCTGGAGCAGCCGGACGTACGTCTTGGCCTTGCCGATCTGCTCGGATCTGACGAGCGTGAAGTCCGTGTGGAACTCGGGGATCTTCGCCACGGCGGTCATGCCGTCGTCGACGAGCCGCTGTTTGACCCGGTCGACGACGGGGCCGAGATCGACGGTGACGGTGTCGTTCTTGAGCTGCACGGCACCGCCGCCGCTGCCGGTGAGGGCCTTGTCGAGGGCGGCGTGCGCCCGGCGGTTGGTGTCGGTCCAGATCTTCTCGAACGCGTCCGAGCCGACGAACGCCCGCGCCTTGTCGTGCACGAAGCTGCGTACGGCGTTCTCCAGGGAGTCGCCGAGCCTGCCGCCCAGCGCCTTCTCCAGCCGGGGGCGGTCGGCGGGTGCCGCGTCGGACAGCAGGGTGGGGATGTCGATGCGGGACATCAGGGCGTTGGTCGCCCGGTTCGCGACGGCGTCCTGGATGTCGGAGTTCGAGGCGAGGGGCGCGACGGTGTCGACGTAGCGGCCGGTGTCCCCGACCACGCCCGAGGCCCAGGCGGCTACGACGGACAGCGGGGCGAGGAGACAGCCGAGTGTGATGAACAGGGCTGCGAGCAGGGACCGGCCTCGGCCTCGGTGGCGTTCCGGCCGTGCCCCCCGCTCGCTTTCCAGGGCGGCGACGCGGGCGCGGAGCTTCTGGAGTTCCGCCGGGTCGGTGGTGCCGACTGGGTCGGTGGTGTCGGCCGGTTTGGCACTGTCGTCTGCGGCTGCTTCGCCGTCCGCCACGCGTGCCTCCTCGTCGATGGGTGCGGTGGTGCGTTGGTGCTCCGGTACTCCCGGTGCCCCCGGTGCTCCGTAGTCAGGGCATCGCTGTCGGGTCCGGTGCGCGAGTGGGGTTGGGCCGTCCGGGGGAGGTATGCCGTTTCGGGTACGGGCCCGATCGGCTCAGCAGCGTTCGACGGCGGCGTGGGGGGCGCTTTGACTGGGCTGGACGGCGCGGCGGACGGGGCAGGAGGTGGCGGCGGTGGCGTGGAGTGCGCGGCTGAAGCTCCTGCGCACCCAGACTGAGCAGCGCTTCCCCGTCGTGACCGAACTGACGGGCCGGCTGCTGTCCGGGAACCTCCTGGACGCGGGCACGAGGCTCGCGGCGCAGGCGTTCCTGGCGGCGGTCCCGCTGCTGTTCGCCGTCGCCGCGTTCACTCCGCACAGCGTCCGCGACCAGCTGCGCGAGTCCCTGCGCGCCATGTTCGGCCTGACCGGAGAGGCGGACCAGCAGCTGGGCCAGGTTCTGGGGAGTTCCTCCGACGAGCAACTGCGCGAGACCAGCGGCGCCATCGGTCTGGCCCTGGCGCTGGTCTCCGCCACCAGCTTCAGCCGCGCCATGGCGAGGGTCTGCGAACGTGCCTGGCGGCTCCCGAAGGCGGGCACCAGGATCGCGGCGTGGCGGTGGGTGGTGTGGCTGCTCGCGATGCTGCTGGTCGTCCTCCTCCAGGGCCCCATCCGCAACGGCTTCGGCACCGGCCCGTGGCTCGGCGCCGTACTCCTCTTCCTCCTCAGCACGGTGGTGTGGCTGTGGACGCAGCACCTGCTGCTCGCCGGCCGCGTCCCCTGGCTGCCGCTGCTCCCGGGGGCGGTCCTGGCCGCGGCCGCCGCGACCGCCCTGGGCATGACCGCCCGCCTCTACATGCCCACCGCCCTCAACCGCGCCCTCGCCGAGTACGGCTCCCTCGGCCTCGTCCTCACGCTGTTGTCCTGGCTGATCGTCCTGTGCGGTGCCGTCACGTTCGCGGTGACCATCGGGGCGGTGCTGGCGGAGGAACCGCCGCTGAACCGGTTCCTGGCGTTCGATCGCGGCACGGTCGAATAAGCGGCACGGTCGAATAAGGGGCAGGGTCGAATAAGGGGCGGGGCGGTAGGCAGCGAGGAAGGGTGGCGTCCGTATGTTCGAGAAGACGTACTAACCTGATTGCCTTCAACTTCAACTACTTGAAGGTGACCGGTGATGCTGAGCCCCGACGATCCGGAGTCCATAGGCGGCTATACGTTGGTCGGCCGGCTCGGCAGTGGCGGCATGGGGGTCGTCTACCTCGGCCTCTCGGAATCCGGACGGCAGGTCGCGGTCAAGGTCGTGCACGCGCAGTACGCGCAGGACCAGGAGTTCCGGACGCGGTTCCGGCAGGAGGTCGCGGCGGTCCGCCGGGTGAGCGGGGCGTTCACGGCACCGGTGGTGGACGCCGATCCCGACGCCGTACCGCCGTGGATGGCCACGCTGTACGTGCCCGGCCGCACGCTCTCCGACATCGTCGTCAAGGACGGGCCCCTGCGCGGACGCGAGTTGCGCACACTCGCGCTGGGCCTCGTCGAGGCGTTGCGGGACATCCACCGGGTGGGTGTGGTGCACCGGGACCTCAAGCCCAGCAACGTCCTGATGGCCGACGACGGCCCCCGCGTCATCGACTTCGGCATCTCGCACGCCGTCGACAACGAGGCCCTTACCGTGACCGGGCGGCTCATCGGGACCCCGCCCTTCATGTCTCCGGAGCAGTTCGCCTCGCCGCGGGATGTCACACCGGCCTCGGATGTGTTCTCGCTGGGGTCGCTGCTGGTGTACGCGGCCAGCGGGAACCGGCCGTTCGACGGCAGCAGCCCGTACTTGACGGGGTATCAGGTGATGTACGAGGCGCCGGACTTGGAGGGGGTCGAGGAGCCGCTTCGGAGCATCGCCGCCCGCTGCTTGGACAAGGATCCGGGGGCTCGGCCTGAACTGGCTGAGTTGCAGGGGTTGTTGCGGGGGTTGCCGGGGGCTGTGGTGTCGGCGGCATCGGCGGGCTCGGCGGTCTCAGCCGTTGTACCGGGGTCGGTGGTCGTACCGGGCCCGGATGTCTCGGACTCGGCCGTACCAGGCCCGGCTGTTGGGCCCCGGGAAGCCGACACGGCGGAGTCCCCGTCCCGGATCGCCCCGCGGCGCGGACGTCGGGGGCGGGCCGTCCTCGTCGGTGTGGCGGCGGCGGTGGCCGTCGCCGGGTTGAGCGTGGCGGCCATGAACGGCGGGTCGGAGGACGACGACGGTTCTCCGTCACCCACCGCTCCCGTCACGGCCTCCGCCTCCACCTCCACCGCTGCGGTGACCCTGCCACCGAAGCATGTGCCGTGGGACTACCAGATCGGGGGTGCGTACAGCCTGCCGACCGGGGTGCGGGTGGTGAGCCGTAGTTACGAGGACGCGGCCGCGCCGGGGGTGTACAACATCTGCAACATCAACGCCTATCAGGCGGAGAAGGGTTCGGAAGGGGACTGGGATCCCGACCTGTTGCTGCGCGGCACGGGCGGGGATGTCGTCTACGACAAGGACTGGGGCGAGGCGGTCCTGGACATCCGTACGGCGGCCAAGAGGCAGCGCATCGCGGCCAAGTTGGAGACGTGGATCGACGAGTGCGCGGCGGGCGGGTACAAGGCCGTGGAGCCGGACAACTACGACTCCTTCACCCGCTTCCCGAAGTACCTCACGGGCGATCAGGCCAAGGCACTGATGAAGGAGCTGGTGGCGCACGCCCACACGAAGGGGCTCGCCGTCGCACAGAAGAACACGGCGGAACTGGTGCGTGACCGGGCCTCGGTGGGGCTGGACTTCGCCGTGGTCGAGGAGTGCGGTCAGTGGGACGAGTGCGGGGTGTTCGCGGAGGCCTTCGACAACGATGTGTTCGTGGTCGAGTACACGGCGGAGGGCCTGGCGAAGGCATGCTCCAGTTGGGGCGGGCAGCTGAGCATCGTCCGCCGTGACCAGGATGTCTCGGCCAGGGGTGCGAGCGGATACCTCCGCAAGACCTGCTGACCGAGACAGCGTGGGGGCTGGGCTGGCTACTTGAGCTCGTCGGCGGTGAAGTACTCGTCCGAGATCAGGATGTCGTAGTTGGACTTGTCGACGCTCGTCGGCTGGAGCAGGCGGGCGGGGACGGGCTTGACGCCGTTCTTGTACGTCACGGAGTCGTCCGTCGACACCACTCTGTCGTTGAGGAGGTCGTCGATCATGTTCGAGGCGGCGTCGGCGAGGAGGCGGACGTCCTTGTAGACGGTCTGCGACTGGCCGCCCGCGATGATCGACTTCACCGACGCGAGTTCGGCGTCCTGGCCGGTGACTACGGGCAGGGGCTTGAGGCCGGTGCCGTAACCGTCGGAGTTCAGCGCGGCCAGAACACCCCTGGAGATGCCGTCGTACGGCGAGAGGACCGCGTCGACCGTCTTGCTGCCGTAGGACTTGCCGAGGATGTCGGTCATCCGCTTCTGCGCGGTGGGTCCGTCCCAGCGCAGGGTGGTGATCTGGTCGAGCTTGGTCTGACCGGAGGGGACGGCCAACATGCCGTTGTCCAGGAAGGGTTGCAGGAGTGCCATGGAACCCTGGAAGAAGTACTTCGTGTTGTTGTCGTCCGGGGAGCCGGCGAACAGCTCGATGTTGAACGGGCCTTTGCCCTTGTCCAGGCCGAGCTTCTCGATGATGTGGTGGGCCTGCATGCGGCCGACCATCTCGTTGTCGAAGGAGACGTAGTAGTCGACGTTCTTCGTACCGAGGATGAGCCGGTCGTAGGCGATCACGGGTATCTTCGCGTCGGCGGCCTGCTGGAGCACGCCGTTCAGGGACTTGTTGTCGATGGCCGCGATGATCAGCGCGTCGACGCCCTGTTTGACCAGCTTCTCCAACTGCGCGACCTGCGCCTTCGGATCGTCGTCGCCGTAGACCAGTTGGGTCTTGTACCCCCTTCCCTTCAGGTCGTTGACGAGCGTCTTGCCGTCGGTCAGCCAGCGCTCGGAGGAACGGGTCGGCATCGCGATACCGACCGTGGCGCCCTCGGAGCCGGCCGTGGAGGTGCCCGCGCTGTTCGTGCCGCAGGCGGTCAGGGTAAGGGCGAGTGACGCGGCTCCGGCGAGGACGGCTCTTCGATTGAGCATGGTGATCGGTCCTTGGTCTTCTCGTCGTTGAGGGGGGTACCCGCTACCGGGCGATGTCCAGGAGCAGTTCGCGCATACGGGTGCCGCGGCGGGTGGCTCCCCGGGCGCTCTGGACAGGCCGAACTTCGGACAGGGCCGTGCGCCGGGACGGAGATCTCGGGGCGAGTGAACAACCGGTGGACCTCACGTGTTCGAAATGTCGTCAGACGTTCGGAAGTAGGCGTGAGAGTAGGGGGAGGGGGAGGTGGTGTCAACGGTGTGAACAGGAACGGTTACAGATTGCTGTGACTGGTGGGGTGGGTGGGGCGGTGCCGTGAGGGGAGGCGGGGCGCTCCGTACTCGTCACCAATCTCATGACGAATACGTCGTTTCTGGCGCGTGGAGACGCTGGTTGTCCTACTGTTTGGCCAGCTTGAAGGCCCGTTGCCGCGGTGGGTGTTCAGTTCGGGGGTGCGGTGTGGTTGAGGCCGAGCGTTGCGCCGAGCGTAATGACGAGCGTTACGACGTGTTCGTGTCGTACTCGCACAGGGATGAGCCGTGGGTGGCTCCCCTTGCGGAGAATCTGCAGCGGCTCGGGTTGTCGGTGTGGCTGGACCGGTGGGAGATGGTCGCCGGGCAGCTGGTGGCGTCCCGGTTGCAGGAGGGACTGGGCGGGGCGCGGGCCGTGGTCGCTGTCGTCAGTCGGCAGTGGGTTGAATCCGGGTGGTGCGCCGAGGAGTTCGCGGCGTCCGTGGCGGGGGCGGTGGCGGGGCGGCAGCGGTTGATTCCGGTGCTGCGGGGTGAGGTTGAGTTGCCGCCGTTCATTGCTGGCCGGGTGTATGTGGACTTTCGGCATGTGGACTCGCCGGGTGAGTACGAGAAGCGTGTACGGCAACTTGGGCGGGCTGTACGGGGATTGCCGGTGGCGGAGCGGTCGGATGGCATCGGCGGGGGCGGGGGTGGAAGCGGGCTGGTCCTACCTCCGGGGATGGGGTATCGGCCGGACGGGCCGTCGTATGCCGAGTTACGGGTCGGCGAGGGGGCGGTTGCCTTCAACACCGCTGATTCCGAGGTCAGTTGCTCGTCGCTTGGTGTCGACCGGGGGCTTGAGCAGCAGTTGTGGACCTTGCAGCGGGTTCGGGCTCGGGTCGACGGCGGGCTCGTCACTCGGCAGGCGCCTGTCGGGGACGAAGGGGGCGCCTCGGCGGGGGTGGCGGGGGCGTTGGTGGCCGTGGGCAAGGCTCTGGGTGAGCGGTTCGTGCATGGCGATGTGGCCTCGGCGCTCGTGAGGGAGGCTGAGCTGGCGCGCGGGCGGAACGCGCCGTTGCGGATCGGGGTGGCGGTGGATGATCCGCGGTGGGTGGATCTGCCGTGGGAGACGCTGGTGGTGCCGGGGGCGGGGGCTGGGCAGCCGTTGGTGCTGGCCGAGCATGTGCAGCTGTATCGCAGGGTGCAGCGGGAGAGTGCGCCGGTCGCGTTGCCGGTGCCGGGGCCGTTGCGGATTCTGGCGGTGGTGGCCAGTCCGGAGTCCGGTGGGGGTGAACTTCTCGACTACGAGCGCGAGTTGGGGAGGATTCTGGATGCCGTGGATCCGGCTCGGTCCGGGCAGGGCGCCTATGTGCGGGTGCTGAACTGGGGCAGCCTTGCGGAGATTCGGGCGGCTCTGGAGCGGGAGCAGTTCCATGTGCTGCATCTGTCCTGTCATGCCGGGCCCGGGGTGCTGGTGCTTGAGGATGAGCGGGGGCTGGTCGACCGGGTCGATGCGCGGCGGTTCATGGCGGAGGGGTTGCCCAGCGGGCGGGGGGTGCCGTTGGTGGTGTTGGCGGGGTGTTCTACGGCGCGTACGCCGTCGGAGGGGGCGGCCGGGGCGGGCGGCCAGGAATCGGACGGGCACTCCGATCGTCCTGAGGGGCGCGCTCGGGCCGATCTGGCGCGGGAGTTGCTGGCAGGTGGGGTGCCTGCGGTGCTGGCGATGACCGAGGCTGTCACGGACCCCTACGCCACCGAGCTGGCGGCTTCCATGTACTCGTCGCTGGCGCGGGCCGAACACCCTGATCCGCTGACCGCGCTCTCCCAGGCTCGGCGTGATGTCGAGGTCTGGCGTGGGCGGTTGCCGGACCAGCATCCGCTTGCGGCGTGGCCGGAGTGGGCTACGCCGGCGCTGTTCCTGTCGGGGCCGCCGTTGCCGTTGTTCGACCGGTCTGCGCTTGGCTCTGATGGAGATGAAGTGCCTGGGGTGCCCGACGCGGTGCTCGATGAGGCGATGGTGGTGCGCAAGGTCGGTGAATTCGTCGGGCGGCGGGGGGAGTTGCGGCGGCTACTGGCCGTGTTGCGGGATCCGCAGCGCGCCGGGGTGTTGGTGCATGGGATCGGTGGGGTGGGGAAGTCCACGCTGGCCGCCGAGTTGTTGCATCACTACGGGGCCCAGGGGCGGCTGATCGTGCCGGTCGCGGCGTCTACGGCTCGTACGGTCGATGCGGTGCTGGAGGTGTTGCGGCAGCGGTTGCGGGCGTACTGCGTGGCGCGGGGGTTGCCGGAGAGCGATGCGTTGCGGCAGGTCGTGGTGGCGTTGGCGGATGCCGGTTCGCCGTGGCGGGAGCGGTGGGAGCTGATACGGCAGCTTGTGTTGCCGCGGGTTCCGGTGGTGATGGTTCTGGACAATGCCGAGGATCTGCTGGTTGCGGTGAGTGGCGGCGGGCGGGAGTTGTCCGATCCGGCGTTGGCGGATCTCCTGGCTGCTTGGACGGGGGCGAGCCCTCGGACTCGGTTGTTGATCACCAGCCGGTATCCGTTCGCCCTTCCGAAGCGGGCCCATAAGCGGCTTGTCGCTCATCATCTGGGGCCGTTGTCTCTGGCCGAGACACGGAAGTTGATCTGGCGGTTGCCTGGGCTGGATGCGTTGTCGGCGGCTGAGCAGTATCGGGCGTACACCGATGTGGGGGGTCATCCTCGGGCGTTGGAGTATCTGGATGCGCTGCTGCGGGGTGGGCGGGCGCGGTTCCCTGATGTCGCTGAGCGGATGGAGGCGGCCCTGGAGGAGCGGGGGGTTGCTGATCCGGAGGGGTGGTTGGAGGGGGTGGCCGGTGATCTGGACACCGCGCTGGCTGAGACCGTGACGCTCGCTGTGGATGATGTGCTGCTCGATACGTTGCTGGAGCAGATCGAGGGGGTGGCTGGGGCTCGGCGGTTGTTGGACGGGCTGGCGGTTTATCGGACTCCGGTGGATTGGGTGGGGGTTGCTTGGCAGTTGTCGGATCTTGTTGAGGCTCCTGAGGGCGATCCCGCTCTCTGGCAGCGCCTCCAAGCTGTGAACACGCTCATTGCCGAGGCCCAGGCGGCGGCTGGAGCAGGCCCGGGGAGCGACATCGATCTGCCGCCGGAGACGATTGCCGAGCACCGCGCGGTGTGGGGTGAACTTCGACGTTCTCCGGTCGACATGGACCATGACACCGCGAACGCCTTGAAGCGGCTGCTCGAACTCGGGTTGGTCTCTCCGGCCCCCGCGCCTCAGGACGAGGCGGGCAGCGAGCCGACCGGATTCACGGTGCACCACTGGACCGCCGCCGCCCTCCGGCACCGTGCACTCGCTGACACTCTTGGCGCCGGTCACCGTCGGGCTGCCACCTATTGGCAGTGGCGGGTCAATGTATGGCCTCAATCGCGCGCGGACGACGTCACACAGCTCATCGAAGTACGCCATCACCTTCATCAGGCGGGTGACTTGGATGGGGCCGATGCTGTCACTCGGGAGGTGTGCTCCCAACTACATGTCTGGGGAGCCTGGGAATGGGAACAACGCCTGATTGGAGAGACCCTCGGCTGGTTCGACGCCAACTCGCGTGCTGCGGCCCCTCACATCCACCAGCTCGGCATGATCGCTCAGCTTCGAAGCGACTACCAGCAAGCCGAAGACCACTACCGCACCTCCCTCGCCATCAGCGAAGAACTCGGCGACCGCTCCGGCATCGCCAGCAGCTACCACCAACTCGGCAGGATCGCTGAGCTTCGGGGCGACTACCAGCAAGCCGAGAACCACTACCGCACCTCCCTCGCCATCAGCGAGGAACTCGGCAACCGCTCCGGCATCGCCAGCAGCTACCACCAACTCGGCATGATCGCTGAGCTTCGGGGCGACTACCAGCAAGCCGAAGACCACTACCGCACCTCCCTCGCCATCGACGAGGAACTCGGCAACCGCTCCGGCATCGCCAGCAGCTACCACCAACTCGGCATGATCGCTCAGCTTCGAAGCGACTACCAGCAAGCCGAAGACCACTACCGCACCTCCCTCGCCATCAAGGAGGAACTCGGCGACCGCTCCGGCATCGCCAGCAGCTACCACCAACTCGGCAGGATCGCTGAGCTTCGGGGCGACTACCAGCAAGCCGAGAACCACTACCGCACCTCCCTCGCCATCAGCGAGGAACTCGGCAACCGCTCCGGCATCGCCAGCAGCTACCACCAACTCGGCATGATCGCTCAGCTTCGGGGCGACTACCAGCAAGCCGAAGACCACTACCGCACCTCCCTCGCCATCAGCGAGGAACTCGGCAACCGCTCCGGCATCGCCAGCAGCTACCACCAACTCGGCATGATCGCTCAGCTTC
>NZ_JBEYXC010000004.1:309586-309676 GCF_040644695.1 Streptomyces sp. NPDC046909
CGAAGCGACTACCAGCAAGCCGAAGACCACTACCGCACCTCCCTCGCCATCAAGGAGGAACTCGGCGACCGCTCCGGCATCGCCAGCAGC
>NZ_JBEYXC010000004.1:309775-887049 GCF_040644695.1 Streptomyces sp. NPDC046909
CATCAAGGAGGAACTCGGCGACCGCTCCGGCATCGCCAGCAGCTACCACCAACTCGGCATGATCGCGGAGCTTCGAAGCGACTACCAGCAAGCCGAGAACCACTACCGCGCCTCCCTCGCCATCGACGAGGAACTCGGCGACCGCTCCGGCATCGCCACCAGCTTTGGCCAGCTAGGCGTACTCCGTACCGTGCAGGAACGCCCAGCCGAAGGCGTGCCCTACCTGGTGAAATCTCTGAGCCTGCAACTGGAGATCGGAGTCCCACACGGGACGGTTCTCGCTTGGCTCAGCCAGCAAAGAGCCCTCCTCGGCGACAACACCTTCCGGTCCATCCTCGAAGACTTGCTGCCGGACGGCCCGGTGACCGCGATCATGAACGCCACAGAACCCGAACCCACCCCCGACCCTCCCCGCCCCCACCCCTGACCCCGCCCCAACGCCCGGCGCGCACCCCCTCGCCCCGCTTCACGCCTTCCCAACCCGGCGACACCGCGCCACCCTCCTCAGTGCTCCGAACCCCGCCCATCGCACAACTCGGACAAGGGAGAGGCCATGGCGAAGTGCGGTGCGCGCACGAAGACGGGAGGCCGGTGTCAGCGGCAGGTCGTGACAGGTACCGGCCGCTGCCCGATCCACCAGGGCTCATTCACGTCGTACGGCATAGCCCAGCGCAAGGAAAAGGAAGCCAAGGAGAAGAAGCGCAAGATACGCCGGAAGCGCTGACCCGAAGCCCACCCACCCCGACATCGCTCACACCATCGGCCACCCCTCAGCCACCCCTCGGCCGCCCTCCCCCCCCGTGCCGTATCCTCACCCCACCTGTCGCGCCCATGACCTGGGGGTTCCATGGTCGGCGGCGGACGCGAAGCAAAGTGGTGGGGATTCATGCGTGCAGCAGTCACGGGCACCGTTCTCAGCGGTGCCCTCATCCTTTCCGGCTCTCTTCTCACCGCACCGGCCGCGTACGCCGCGGAGACCGGTGTGACGATCGAGAAGGTGTCGGTGAACAGCGGTAAGTCCATCGTCTTCGGTACGTCGAGGACGGAGTCGTTCACGATCGCGGTGACCGTGTCCGACGACTCGGGGATCGGCAAGGACCTCGCGTTCCTGCAACTGGACCGCGAGAAGGGGGACGACTACTGGTCGTTCCACGGTGAGCCCTCGTGCACCGCCGTCAGCTCGACCACCTCCAGCTGCAAGCTCACGGTGAGGCTGGAGAAGGACATCGACCTGCCCCGCAACACCCTCGCGGGCCCCTGGGACGTGTACGTCCAGTTCCAGGCCAAGGACGGTGACTACTACGGCGGCGTCTACGGCACCCACCCCGTCAAGCGGCGGGCCACGCTCGGTGTCGACGCCTCGCCCGAGCCGGTCACCAAGGGCAAGAGCATCACGGTCACGGGCAAGCTCGCCCGCGCCAACTGGGACAAGTACGTCTACGCCGGCTACACCGGCCAGCCCGTGCGGCTGCAGTTCCGCCCGAAGGGCAGCAGCACCTACTCCACGGTCAAGACGGTGAACAGCGACAGCACGGGCAAGCTGAGGACGACCGTAACGGCCACCCGGGACGGTTACTGGCGGTGGAACTTCGCCGGTACCACCACGACCGCCGCGGTGAAGGCGACGGGCGACTTCGTCGACGTGCGCTGACGCGGGACGGCGCGGACACCGGCAGGGGCCGGTTCGAGAGGCGCACGCCTCTCGAACCGGCCCCTGGCCCTTACCCGGCTAACAGCCCATCGCCCACACATGCGCGTCACCCCGGTCATTGGCCGTCGCGTTGTACGCGACCTCGTCACCAGGCCGCAGACAGATCGTCATCGCACCGCCCGTGGACGGGAATTGGATCGCGGACTCGTACACCTTCACGTGGTCCTTGACTCCGGGTCCCGAGATCCCGTGGTTGGCCCAGGAGGAGTCCTCGTCGGCGATCCAGCTCTCCCACCACTCGTCGTCGCCGGAGGCGTTCATGCGCTGGCCGCCGTAGTTGGCGTCGGTCCAGGCACAGAAGTTGCCGCTGGGGCACTCGGCGGCGGAGGCCGGGGAGGCGGTGGTGAGGGCCGCGGCGGTGGCGAGGAGGGCGGCGGCCAGGAGGGCGGCGGGGTGCTTCATCAAGGGTGCCTTTCAGTCGTTGCGCAGGGGTGAGAGGGAAGAGAGGGATGAACTCTTGTTACGAAGGGTTCTTGTGCGCGTACTCCGAGGCCAGCAGCGTTCGCGCCTCCGTCAGGCCGTGTGCGCGGAGGCTTCGGTACGTCGCCCGGTCAGCCGGCGGTGCCTCGGACTTGAGGTTGTTCACCAGCGTCACCGCCCGGAACCAGCGGCCCTGGTCGCCGTAGAGCCGGCGTTCCGCCGCGGCGAGGCAGCCGTCGGTGTGGTGGGCGATGACGGGGCCGCTGGGGAGCTTCACCGTCAGTTCGGCGTGGCCCGTGCCGAAGAGGGCGCGGTCCACGCGAGGGCCCGGGGCCGGGCCGCCGGGGCGGGGCGGGGTGAGGCCCTGGCGGGCCAGGCAGCGGTCGGTGAGCAGTTGCTGGGCCGCCTTGAGGGTGTCGGCCGGGGTGAGGGACAGCGCGGGTTCGCGCGGCGCTCCGCAGGCCGTCAGGGCGGCGAGGCAGCACACGGCGGCCAGGACGCGTGCCCTCACGCCCACCCCGGCGCTCACCCTCATCCCGCCTCGCGACCCCACCCCGCCTCGCGACCCCACCCCGGCTCCGATCCTCACCCCGGCTCGCAGTCGCTGTGCGGGTTGGTGTCGACGCCGTCGAACTTGTTCCACCACTCCTGCCAGTCCTCGGAGTAGTCGCCGCCGTAGATCGTGCGCTGGAGACAGCGGCCCCCGGAGGGGAAGTGGAGGGCGTAGACCGTCCTGTTGACCTGTGAGCTGAAGGACTTGGCGTGCCGGAGCACCCGGGCCTCGGGTTCGGCGAAGCCGCCGCGCGCGGGGTCGTAGCACCAGGCGCCGCCCGCGCCCGTCTCGCCGACCTCGGGCCAGAAGCAGACGTAGCCGGGGAGGGCCGCGGCGGGCGGCGGTGCCGTGGTGAGGGTGAGCGCCACGCAGAAGAGCACGACGGCGGTGAAGCGTCTCAAGGGGACCTCTGGGGACAGGGGTTGGACAGTGCACGCGCTGCCTTCCCCGCCACCACCGCCGCTACGCACCGTGAGCTTCAGCACCACCCGTTACGGTGAGTAGTCGTATCGCGGTCATCGTCAGAGATGTCAGAGATGCCAGAGACGTGAGAGACGTGAGAGATGCCAGAGACATCAGAGACGTAGGAACGCCATCTCCACGGACGACGCGAAGGACTCGACCGCCGTGCACTTCCAGCCCACCGCCTCCACCGCCGCGATGAGTTCGGCCACCGCGCCGCGCAGGCCGGGTGCGGGGACCCGGGCGCGCGGGTCCATGTCGATGGCCGCCTCGAAGGTCGGGTCGCCCCGGTCGTGGGCGAACACCGCCTCGGTGACGACCTGGTTGACGCGGCGGCGTTGCAGTACGGCCATGTACGGCTCCCGGTAAGGCAGTTGGGGGTGCGCCGGCGGTGTCCGCTCCCCTCCGGTGGCCGCCGCCGGCGCTTGCAAAGGTTCACCGGAGGCGCTGCAATGCTCATGAAATTTCGATGATGCGCGGCGGAGCGGAGGCTTCGGTGGACGGGGGGTCTGCGCACGGGCTGCGGCTCGCGGTGCTGGGGCCGGTGCGGGCGTGGCGCGGTCGTACGGCTCTGGAGCTCGGGCCCGTCCGGCGGCAGGCGGTGCTCGTGGCGCTGGCGCTGCGGCCCGGTGTCCTCGTCACCCATGAGCAACTGATGGACGGGATATGGGGAGTTCAGCCTCCTAACTCCGGGAGCCGGGTGCTGCCGAGTTATGTGTATGCCCTGCGCAAGGCCCTCGATCCGGCGGGCGGCGAGGCGTCCGTCATCCGGGGCGGGCAGGGCGGGTACCGGTTCGTCGCGGACGGCTTACGGACCGATGTCGCCGAGCTCGATGAGGCCGTCGACGCGGGGCGGCGGGCGACGGCCGCGGGTGATCCCGGCTCCGCGCTGGCCCGGTTCTCCGGGGCGCTGGACCTGTTTCACGGGGAGCCGCTGGCGGGGTTGCCGGGGCCGTTCGCCGACGTCGAACGGCAGCGGCTGCTGGAACGGCTGCGGGCGGTACGGACGGGGCGGCTGGAGTGTCTGGTGCTGCTCGGCCGGTACACCGAGGCGCTGGACGAACTCGCCGCGCTGTCGGCGGCCGGACCGTACGACGAGTCGCTGGCGGCGCTGCGGATGCGGGCCCTGTACGGCGGTGGGCGGCAGGCGGAGGCGCTGCGGGTCTACCGGGAGATGAGCGAGCGGCTGCGGGACGAGCTCGGGGTGGATCCCGGGGCGGAGCTGCGGCGCGTCCACGAGGCCGTGTTGCGGCGGGAGGACGTACGGCTCCTCGACGCCGGACCCGTGCGCCGGCGCCGTATGGTCAACGAACTCCCGGGTGACGCCGGACGGTTGGTCGGGCGGGACGGGGAGCTGGCGCGGCTGGTCGCGCCTGCGGCGCCCGGGTCCGTGTCGGTGGCGACCGTCGACGGGCCCGCCGGGGTCGGGAAGTCCGCGTTGGTCGTGCGGGCGGCCCGGGAGCTCAGTGCCGAGCATCCGGACGGCTGTCTGTTCGTGGATCTGCGGGCGCACAGTACTCAGCGGCGGCAGTCGCCGGAGCGGGCGTTGCAGCGGATGCTGCGGTCGCTGGGCGCGGCGAACGGTGAACTGCCCAATGATCTCGACGGGTTGACGGCGGCGTGGCGGGCGGCGACCAGCGGGTTGCGGCTGCTGCTCGTGCTGGATGACGCGCTGGACGCCGAGCAGATACGGCCGTTGCTGCCCGCGGGGGCGGGGAGCCGGGTGCTGGTGGCCGGGCGGCGCCGGCTGGCCGGCTTGGACGCCGATCTGCGGGTCACGCTGGAGCCGCTGGGGAGCGGGGACGCCGTCTCGCTGCTGACGCACATCATCGGCGCCGAGCGGGCGGAGCGGGAGCCGGAGGCGGCGCTGCGGCTGGCGGGGCTGTGCGACGGGTTGCCGTTGGCATTGCGGATCGCCGGGTCGCGGTTGCAGAACCGGGGGGCCTGGACGGTGGAGTACCTGGTGGGGCGGATGGCGGGCGACGAGCGGCGACTGGGGGAACTGAGCGTCGGGGACCGGAGTGTGGAGGCCGCCTTTCGGATGTCGTACGACCAGCTGTCGGGCGAACAGCGCGCCGGGTTCCGGGTGTTGGGGCTGGTGCCGACGGTGGAGTTCGATGTGCTGGTGCCGGCGACGATGCTGGGGTGGCCGGTGCGGGACACCGAGCGGGTCCTGGAGAGCCTGGTCGACGCGAGTCTGTTGCAGGAGCCGCGGCCGGGGCGGTACCGGCTGCACGATCTGGTGCGGGTGCATGCGCGGCGGCTCGCGGAGGAGGTGCCGGAGGGGGCGGGGGCTGCTCGTAGGGCTGCGCTGCGGCTGTTTCTGGAGGCGGCGCGCATGGCCAGCGACTGGAGTCCGGTGGCTTTCGCCAGTGGGCCGGGGCCGTCCGCCGACGTGCCGTTCGCGGACTGGCGGGAGGCGGAGAGCTGGCTGGACTCGGCGGGTGGGGAGCTCGCCGATGTGGTGGGGCACGCGGTGGCGCACGGGGAGATGGACTTCGCTTGCTGGATCGCGCAGGCGCTGTGCGACAGCTTCGTACGGCAGGGGCGGTACCACGAGTCGCAGACGGCGCTGGAGATCGCGTTCGCGCATGTGGGTGAGGCCTCGGACCGGCGGATGGACATCGCCCTGCGGACACATCTGGCGTACACGGCCGTGCACCAGCGCCGGTACCGGGAGGCCCGCGTGCTGTTCGAGGAGGCGCTGGAGCTGAGCCGGAGCCATGGGGATCGGGTCCAGGAGGCACATGCGCTCACCGGGCTGGCGGCTGTCGACCTGAGTGTGGGCCAGGGCGACCTGGCGGTTCCCCGGCTCCTCGCGTCATTGGAGCTGGGCCGGCCGCTGGGCGACGACTGGCTCGCCTGGATCGCCCTCGTCGTCCTCGGTCTCGTCCACCAGTTCGCGCGGCGGAACGAGGAGGCGCTGGCCTGCTTCGCCGAGGCGCGGGTGCATGCCGAGCGGCGGGGTGGCCGGCCTCGGATGCTGGGCAGGGTGCTGAGCTGTGCCGCCGATGTGCATCTCCGGCTCGGCGCGTACGGGGAGGCCAAGAGCCTTCTGAGCCAGGCGGTCAGACTCGCCGGGCAGGTCGGGGACGTCTTCCTGTGCGCCCGCAGTCTGACCCGCCTCGGCACGGCGGAGGAGGCCGAGGGGAACGCGACCGCTGCCCTCACCCTCCACCATCAGGCCCTCCTCCAGCACCAGTTGCTCTCCCCGGTCACGACTCCCGGCTACGACTGGCTGGAGATGGACATCCGAACCCGCCTCGCCCAGACCTACCTCGCGCTGGGCCAAGCCCAGGAGGCCCAACGGCAGTTCCAGGCCGTACTCGCCGTCCGCGACGCCCGTACGACCTCGTAGGCCGCCGCCCGTGGTTCTTGCGACGGTCCGCGAATGGCGCGACGAGGATGGCTGGGGCGTCCTCGACTCCCCCGAGACCCCCGGCTTCAAGCAGGACGGCTACGACTACCGCGCGGTGAAGATCGTCCCCCGTCCTGTCTGACGCTCACTGCCCGAGCGGGGCCGGTGGAGTCGTGTTCGGGATCGCGGATGGGGTCGGGGGCGTCGCCGTCAGAGGGTGGGCTGTCTTGGTGTGTTCCCTGGTCAGGGACTTCGCCACCTTGCGGGCCAGCAGCGGGTCTGCCGGGAGGACGTGGGAGGCGAACCAGCGGGCCGGGGACGGGTCCGGGGAGGGGTCTGCGAAGTCCGGGCCCGCGTAGTCGTCGAGGGGTGGGTCGTAGAGGTAGCCCGTAACCAGGCCGTGGGTGACCAGGCGGTCCACCAGGGCGTCTCGGTTCTCCACCAGCAGGGGGACTCTGAAGAGGGGGAGAGGGCCATCGTGGGCGGCTCGGTCCCGTAGAGCCGGGGAGGCCCAGGGGGTGGCGGACAACAGGGTTACGCCCTCTCTGCGGTGGGCGAGGTTTTCGTCGAGGAGGTTCAGGCGGAGGTTGAGGCCGGCTCGGACCAGGCGGCCGTGGCGGGAGCGGTAGTCGTGGAGGTCGACGCGGATCCAGGGGTCGTAGGCCGGGAGGCTGGGGGCTTCCTTGGCGGACTGGGACAGGCGCTGGGCGTGCAGGGTCATGCGGTACGAATCGGGGTCGCGTTCCAGGAGGCCCAGGCGTTGCATCGTCCGCCAGGTGGGGCGTACCAGGTGCAGGGCGCGGATCGTCGAGCGGGCCAGCGGGCGTAGGGCCGTCGACAGGTCTGCCCTCAGTCTTGCCGGGGTCAGGAGGTCGTCCCGGAGCCGCTCCAGTTCGCGTCTTGTTGTCGCGTCCTCCACCGCCAGGAAGCCGCCCGCCATCCCCGCCACGTGCTTGGACAGGCTGAAGGCCGCCGCCTTGCCGAAGGTTCCGATGGGCTGGCCGTCCACGTGTGTGCCGATCGCGTGTGCCGCGTCCTCCAGTAGCGGGATGCCCAACTGCTCGCAGCGGTCGCGTAGTTCGACTATTCGGTCCGGCATGCCGTACAGGCTCGTAGTCAGCACCGCGTCCACGTTGCGCCAGGTGGATTCCGGTACCGCTGGCGGGTCGATGTTGCCGTCCCAGGGAGACACTGGGGCCATGACCGGGCGCAGGCCCGCCGCGAGGACGACGAAGAGGATCACGTCGTCGTTCACCGGGGACATCAGGATCCGGGCGCCCGGGCGGCACCAGCGCCGTAGGGCGAGGTACAGGGCCAGTCGCGCCGAGGGCGTGTAGACGCACTCCCGTCCCAGCCGCCGTGTCATCGTCGCGGCGAGCCGCGATCCGTACGGCATCGTCACCTCTTCCAGCAAAAGGGAATGAAGGATCAAACGAAGGGCCAAACGAAGGACCGAGTGAAGTTGCGAGTGAAGGAGCAGGGGTGCGGTGGGGCGCCGTTCAGCGTGCCCTCGCCCGGATCCCGCCCACCGTCTTCAGCAGCCGGTCCGCCGGGTCCCGTAGGTGTGGGTGGGCCAGGACCGTGTTCCGTAGGCCCCTCACCGGTCTGCGCCACAGGCGGTGTGCCGCCGACACCGGGTGCGGGCGGTAGGCGAAGCCTTCGCCGACGCGCAGTTCACGGGTCTTGAGCCAGTCCTTGTACTCCTTGTCGCCGCGTCCCAGGTCCATCACGCTCACGCCCTGCCGGCCGGCTGCCTCCGCCATGCGCAGGTGCATGATCAAGCCCGGGGAGTAGTAGCGGAGTTCGGGGTCGTACGCCGTGAACCAGGCCGCGAATACGGTGCGGGAGGTGGGGCCGAAGTGGGCGGCTACGGGGGTGTCGCCGGCGTAGACGACCGAGAGGACGCCGGTGAAGTGTTCCTCGCGGACGTGGAAGAGGTGGTCGGTGAGGGCGACGATCCAGGGGCGGGCGAAGCGGTCCATGCGGCCCGTGCGGCGGTACTGGGCCGACTTCCAACTCATCAGCTGGCGCAGCGCCTTGGGGTCGCGTTCGTCGAAGACGAACCTCAGCTCGCCGTGGTCGCGGGCCAGTCGGCGTTCCTTCTTCAGGACCGTCTTGGCGAGGCCGGGGTAGGCGCCGCGCAGCCACTCGGGGTAGGTGTCCTCGGCGGCCTTGAGGTCGACGACCGGGGAGGCGAAGGTCCCGGTGACGTAGCGGCCGAGAGGTTTCTGCTCGTCGACCAGATGGTCGAACTCGAAGACCGACATGCCGCAGGCCTTCAGCAACTCCCCCATGTCCCAGGTGACTCCGGGGCGATGGACGAGGGCTTGGCAGTCGGAGAGGCCGAGGCCGATGGCCCTGCCCACGCCGAGCGCGTTGCGTTCGTACGGGAAGAAGCCGACGGCCTCTCCGTGCTCGTGCAGGACCGCCACCCGGGCCCCGCCGCGGTACTTGCCCACTCCGGCCGCGAACTCCGGGGCCAGAAACGGGTTTCCGAAGTCGGGCGACTCGTCCATCACCCGGTGCCAGGCCTCGCGGAGCCCGCTGCCGAGTTCGTCCGGTCTGTGGATCGTGATCTGGTTGCTCATGGAGTTGCTCATGGATCGCATGGGCGACCGCTCCCCCCAGTTCCCCCCATGACGCGCCGGCCGCGTCCTGCCACGCGCACATTGTGCGGTGAGGCTCAAACGTCGCGAAACAGTACGCAGACTGTCAAGAGTGCCTGTCGTAACGGAACCGTACGGAGTGGGTGGTTCCGCTCCTTGCCCGCGGGAGCGGCTCTACATTGGCCTTTCTATGGATGACGATGACGGGCGTGTGCTCATCTCGTACTCGCACGACAGCGAGGAGCACCGGATCGCGGTGCGGAACCTCACCCAACGGCTGCGGGACGCGGGTGTGGGCGCCTGGATCGACCAGTTCGACGAGCACCGGCCGCCCGAGTCGTGGTGGCAGTGGATGCGGCAGCGGCTGGAGAAGGCCGAGTTCGTGCTCGTCGTGGTGACGGCCACCTATGTGGAGCGGTTCAACGGGGAGTCGCCGGCGGGCGTCGGGTCCGGGGTCCGGTGGGAGGGCGGCTGGATCACGGCGGACCTGTACCACGGGCGGCGGGACCGGGCGAAGTTCCTGCCGGTCGTCCTGCGCCGGGAGGACCTGGCGCTCATCCCGTATCCGCTGAACGGCACCGCCTCCTACGTCGTCGGTGACGGCGAGGACACCGACTTCCACAAGCTCGTCCGCACCCTCCACCGGACCCCCCTCGCCGTCCCCGCCGCCCTGGGCACCCCCGACTCCGCCGCGCGGTTCGACGGCGACACCTCGGTCCCGGAGGTGGCGGCGGCCCTGGCCGAGGCACGCGCGGGACGCATCGAGGAGGCGCTCGGGCGGCTCCGCGACGCCGGTGCGCGGCTGAGCGGCGAACCGCTGGCCCAGGCCGCCTACCTCTTCGGTGTCCTCAGTCATCGACGCGGCGACGTCGAACTGGCGATGAAGGCCCTCCAGTCGGCGCTCGACGGCACGAACCAACTCGACCTGCACCAGCGCGCCCAGGGCATGCTGGACATCGTCGCCTCGGACTGGAACACGCATCACGGCGAGCAGGGTTCCGGGAGCGCCGCCCGCGACTGGCTGACCCTTCTGCGCCGGAAGTGGAAGACGGGCGAGGTCTGGAAGAGACTCGACGACAACCTCCGGCTGGCCCTCGCCCAGGACTGGATCCTCGCCAACGCGTCACACCCCTGGATTCAAGGGGAGGACCGGGATCTGCTGGTGCGGGTCCTGGCGGAGCCGAAACCGAACCTCCAGGTCTCCAAAACGATGCTGGACGGCCGGGTCGAGGCCCTGCGCGATCACTACGCCGCGTGGGATCCGGGCACCTGGACCATCCCCGAGTTGCCGCGCCGCATCGGCCTCGACTACGAGATCGTCGGCTTCGCCCCACCCGGCGCCGACCCCCCGCAGGGGTTCTCCCTGCTGATGAGAAGGGTGGGCGCCAAATGGCTCGTCGCCAACTTCCAGCCCGCGTACGTGATTCCGGGTTGGCCGCCTCGCCAAGAGGAGATACCGGGGCTGTGAGGACACCGTGCGGGTGGGGGTGATGTGACATGGCGGACGCCGAGTTCGTACAAGGGATGACGCCGTTTCTGAAGGAGTCGCTGGGGGTGTACGGCAACGACGTGCTCACCGGCGGGGCGCGCGCCTCGGAGAGTCCTGCGGCCGGTGTCGGGCGTGGGTTGCTTCAGGCGACGTACCGCCGTGTCGGTCAGCGGGGTCGGGAGGGGCTGGCCGACGCCGTGCGGGAGGCTGTGGCCGAGCCGGGGAACGAGGACGCGGTGGGGGTGTTGCGGCAGGAGATTCGGCGGGCGTTGCGTCAACATCCTGAGCTGGAGGGTGAGTTGGCCGCGCTGCTGCCGGGTGGCGGTGGCCCCACGACGGTCGTTGTCGCGTCCGGGGAGCGGTCGGTCGCGGCGGGCGGCGGTATCGGCATCGCCATCACCGGCGACGGACATGGGCACGGTCCCGGGCACGGACCCGGACCCGGACACGGCACTCCGGCGCCATGAGCGGGATGCGTACCGTCTACCTTCAGAAGTCGCTGAGCATGAACGGCAGGGGCGCGCTCGGCGGCCGGGTCCTGGTGGACCGGCTCCGCGCCGAGTCCGAGGACCTGTTGCTCGGCCATGTCGTGTTCCGGGAGGAGAACGTGCCCCCGGTGGACTCGCCCATCCGACGGGACGTCATCTCCGAGACGGAGTTCCTCGGATTCGCCCCGAACGTCGTGGTGATGGAGGGCGGCCTGCTCACCGGGCGGGATGGCACCTGGCGACTCGTGCGGCCCCTGGCTGAGGAGTTCGTGGAGGACGGGGGGACGCTGATCGTGGCGGACGCCGACTTCAGCGTTCTCCACGGGCAGCAGGCCGGATACCTTGAGGCGGCGGATTTCCTCGGGGCTCGGGCCACTTACCGGGCTGGCTCATGGCCGCTGGTCGGCCAGGACAACATGCGGAATTCGGGCTCCCAGAAGGTGATCCGCTGCCTGCCCGATCGCATGTACGTCAGCGACTGGCTCCGCCCTGTCTATGACGGCATCCCCGAGATCCTCTGCAGCTGGCCGGTGCGGCTGCACTCCTTCAAGGGCCTTCTCGCCTCGTGCAACAGGGACTCCACGACCGTATACGCCGATGGAGGCCCGGAATCCGACCACGTGCCCTGGGCGTCGGTGTGTCAGACCGGGGCCGGGTTCGTCGTGCTGATGGCCGGCCGGGTGACCAATGATGTGTGGCAGGAACGCTGCCCCCACAACACCGCTTGGATGGTGAACGTATGCCGGTTCCTCACCGACGCGGCCGACGTCGAGCGCCGCCGGAACCAGGCGGCGACCAGGTCCCCGGAGTCGCTCTTCCTGAGCCACGCGCACCGGGACAAGGACCTCGTGTCCGCCACGTATCGGCTGTTGAGGGCCGAGCATGCCGTCGGCACCTGGATCGACGCAGAGGAGCTGCTTCCGGGGGACTCCCTGACCGAGCACGTCACCGGGGCCGTCAGCCGGGCTACCGCGTTCGTCCTCTTCTGGTCCGAAGCCGCCGCCACCTCCTCCTGGGTCCGGCGCGAACTCGACATCGCCCTGGATACGCCGACCCCGACCCTGCTCGTCGTACGGCTGGACCACACGCCTCTCCCCGACCGACTGGCCGAGCTCGTGCGAATCGAGGCGGCGGACATATCACCCCTGGAGATCGCCGGAAAGCTGGCGGAGACGATCCGGAAGCGGCGGCGCCGGGAGCGTATCGAGGAGGCACGGCGGCGTGGACACTGACCCGTACAAAATCTTTGTACGGGTGGCAAAGGGTGAACGTACGCCCCTTTATGGGGAGTTCCTCCGCATGAGCAACAAGAGCCGCAGCTCGCGGCAGCGGAAGAACGCGTCCGCCATGAAGATGGTCGGGAGTCTCGTCGGTACGTTCCGGCGGGCGGCGGGGCTGACTCAGGTGGCCCTCGCCGAGCGGGTGGGAGTGGACGAGGAGACGATCGCGTCCATCGAGCAGGGGCGGCGGACCCTGAAGGAGGATCTGGCGGCTCTGCTGGACGAGCTCCTCGACACGAAGGGGGCGTTGGTGGTCGCGCTGGCGCACATGCCCGAGATCGACCTGTTCCCCCGGTGGGCGGAGGAGTACATCGACCTGGAGCAGGAGGCGCTTGCGCTGTCGTCGTTCGAGAACCAGGCCCTGCCGGGCCTTCTCCAGACCCCGGCCTATGCCCGCGCGGTCTTTCTGAACGAGGTGCCCGCCCTGACCGAGGACGAGATCGAACCGCGAGTCGCAGCCCGCATCCAGCGTCAGGAGATCCTGAGTCGCAAGGTTCCGCCGACCGCCACCTTCATCATCTCCGAGATGACTCTGGTAGACCGACTGGGCGGGGACGAGGTGTACTACGAGCAACTGCGGCAGCTCCGGGAGTGGGCCGTCCCGCCCGGGATCACCCTCCAAGTCATGCCCATGGGGCGAGACTTCCACGCGGGGCTGTCCGGACCCTTCGTCCTCGTCGAGACCGTCGACCACCAGCGCCTCGCCTACGTCGAGGGGCAGCGCAAAGGCTGGATGATCGCCGATCCCGACGAGGTCTCCGTGTTGGAACGCAAGTATGCGATGCTGCGGACACAGGCTCTCAACCCCAAGGAGTCCAGAGGCCTGTTGGACCGTTTGCTAGGAGAGCGATGAGCACCGCACCGAAATGGTTCAAGTCCAGCTACAGCACCGAGCAGGGCGGTAACTGCCTCGAAGTCGCCACCTCACCCCGCACCATCCACATCCGCGACTCGAAGAACACCGACGGCCCCAGCCTCACCGTCACCCGCGACACCTGGACGGCGTTCCTCACGCTTACCCGCGACCGCTAGAGCCACCGTCACCGTCACCGACGCGGTGGCCATCGTCGCCATGCCCGTTGCCGGGGACGTCAGTTGGGCCACCGTGCCCGCGAGCGCCGCCGCCACGCCCTGCATCGTGAGCATTCCGGCGGAGCGGAGGCCGAGGGCGTGGCCCGCCATGTCGTCCGGGGTGAGGGACATCAGGCGTTCCTGCTGGACGAGGCTCGCGGCGAAGCCGACGTTGGAGAGGCAGACGGCCATCGCGGCCAGGACCACCCCCGGTCGCAGCGCGAAGAGCAGGTACGGCGTCGCCAGGAGCAGGAGCAGCGGGGTGGCCAGGCGGGGGCGCAGGGCCGGGCTCACGAAGCGGCCGACCAATACGTCGCCCACGAACATGCCCAACGCCCCGCTCGCGAACAGCGCGCCCGCCGCCTTCGGGGCGTAGGAGACGTACAGGGAATCGCAGCCGACCACCAGGCCGTTCGGGAGCCACAGGCCCAAGTACGTCAGACGCCGGCCCCTCGACGACCACAGGAACGCGTTGTTGCGCCAGGTCGCCCTCACCGAGAGGCGGCCCGAGGCGCGGGGTGGGCGGGCGGTCAGGCCGAAGCGGTAGCCGAGGGCCTCCGCCGCGTACAGGGCCGCCGCGAGGAGGAGGCAGGTGCGGGGGGACAGCAGGGTCAGGAGCGCGCCGCCGGTCGCGAAGCCCAGGACCTGCATCAGGCCGGATGCCATGTTGAAGACCGAACGGCCCAGTACGAAGCCGGACTTGGGGAGGATCTCGTTCAGGAGGCCGCCCGTCACTCCGCCGCCCAGCGAGGCGATCAGGCCCTGCGCCACCACGACCACGAAGACTCCCCAGACCGGCAGGTCCGGCAGCGCCAGCACCGCCGTCAGCAGCGCGAAGGCCAGGCCCGTCCAGGCCAGCGTCGCCCTCGGCGGCAGGCGGTCCGCGCCTGAGAGTAAGAAGGTCGCGCCCAGTACCTGTGCCAGTTGTGGGCCGAACATGCTCAGCGCCGCCAGGAGCGGGGAATCCGTGGCCTGGTAGACCATCGTGGCGAGGGAGAGTCCGCCGATCGTCAGGGCCGCGTTGAAGGCGGTGTAGGAGAGGAAGAACGGGGTGAACTCCGGGACGCGGAAGAGCTCGCGGTAGCTGCGCATGGAGGGAGTCTCGGAGCTGGTGGCGGGAAATCGTTAGTGTTTCGCGCGTCAGCGAAAGGTCGGGGGTGCTCATGGGGTGGTGGCAGCTCAACGCCGACACGCTCGCGCGCAGCCGGTTCGCGCTGTCCCCGTTCGCCGAGACCTTCGCGAGCCTGAAGCTCCTGCACGCCGGGACCGGCGCCCATCCGGGCGAGGACGCCTGGCTCCGCGATCATCTGCCCGGCTACCGCGCCCTTCTGGCCGCCGATCCGGTGACCGCGCAGCTCGTGCACGCCGGGCTGGGCAAGTCCTGGATCGCGGACTTCCTGGCGCCCCTCCCCTGCGACGGGGAGCCCCTGGAGGAGACCCTGGCCCAGGTGCGGGCGACCGACCCGGCGGAGGCCCGCGCCAACCTGCGGGTCTCCCTTCCCGGCCCGCTGCCCACCGCCCTGGAGCGCGACGACCTGCCCGAGCGGGCGGCCGCCCTCCTGGAATACGTCTGGACGCGGACGGTACGGCCCTACTGGGACCGTCGGCGGCAGGTGCTGGAGGCAGACGTCGTCGCCCGGACCGCGATGGTGAGCCGGGGCGGCTGGGCGGCGGTGCTGGACTCGCTGAAACCGGGGCAGACGCGCTGGCTGGGCGGCAACCGGCTCCAGGTGAACGTGCACGAATACCCGCCCCGGGACATCTCCGGCGCCGAGCTCGTCCTTGTGCCGGTCACTCCCGGGCACGGCTGGGTGTACTGGGAGATCCCGACCCGCTACGCCATCGTCTACGGCTGCTCAGGCACCCTCGCCGACCCCGGCGCCCGCACCGTCCCCGCAAGCCTCGGCGCCCTGCTCGGCACGACCCGGGCCGGCGTCCTCGTCCTCCTCGGCTCCCCCATGAGCACCAGCCAGCTGGTCGCCGTCACCGGATACGCCCTCGGCTCGGTCGGCCGCCATCTGCGGGTGCTGCTGGACGCGGGGCTGGTGGAGCGGCGGCGGGCGGGGCGGTCGGTGCTGTACCGGCGGACGGCGGCCGGCACCGTACTCGTCGAGGCCTCACACCGGCCCGACACTTACCGGAGTTAGCATCCGGTTATGACCTCTGCTGACAGCACCTCTCCCCTCGCCGTTTCGATCAACACCCTCCAGGGCGGCGCCGCCGACCTCTCCCAGTACGCCGGCCAGGCCGTTCTCATCGTGAACGTGGCCTCGAAGTGCGGGCTGACCCCGCAGTACACCGGCCTGGAGACCCTCCAGAAGGAGTACGCCGACAAGGGCTTCACCGTCCTCGGCGTGCCCTGCAACCA
Organism: Streptomyces sp. NPDC046909; assembly: GCF_040644695.1. Classification (NCBI taxonomy): domain Bacteria; kingdom Bacillati; phylum Actinomycetota; class Actinomycetes; order Kitasatosporales; family Streptomycetaceae; genus Streptomyces; species Streptomyces sp. NPDC046909. The sequence goes on from NZ_JBEYXC010000004.1 coordinate 325,582, forward strand.
GTTCCTCGGGCAGGAGCCCGGCAGCGCCGAGGAGATCGCGGAGTTCTGCTCGGCGACGTACGGCGTGACCTTCCCGCTGACCGAGAAGGTGGACGTCAACGGGGAGGACCGGCACCCGCTCTACGAGCGGCTCGTCCCCTTCGCCGACGCCGAGGGGCACACCGGCGACATCCGCTGGAACTTCGAGAAGTTCCTCATCGGCCGCGACGGCCAGGTCGTCGCCCGGTTCTCGCCGCAGACCGAGCCGGGGTCGGCGGAGCTGGTGGCCGCGGTGGAGTCCGCGATCAAGTAAGTCGCCCAGCGGCTGACTTCCCGGTCCGTAACTCCCTTGGCGTGTACGGCGGTTGCCCGGCCCTTCTCGGGCCCTCTCGGGCAACCGCCGTCCCCTTCTCAGTCCCTCGCCTCCGCCAGCAGCTTCTGGATGCGCGTCACGCCCTCGACGAGGTCCTCGTCGCCCAGCGCGTACGACAGCCGCAGATAGCCCGGTGTACCGAAGGCCTCGCCAGGTACGACCGCCACCTCCGCCTCCTCCAGGATGAGTTCGGCCAGTTCGACCGAGCTCCGCGGGCGCTTGCCGCGGATCTCCTTGCCGAGGACGCCCTTGACCGAGGGGTAGGCGTAGAAGGCGCCCTCCGGGGTCGGGCAGACCACGCCCTCGATCTCGTTCAGCATCGGGACGATCAGGCCGCGGCGCCGGTCGAAGGCCTCGCGCATGGCGGCCACGGCGGAGAGGTCGCCGGTGAGGGCGGTGATCGCGGCGGCCTGGGCGACGTTGTTGACGTTCGAGGTGGCGTGCGACTGGTGGTTGGTCGCGGCCTTGACGACGTCCTCGGGGGCGATGATCCAGCCGACCCGCCAGCCGGTCATGGCGTAGGTCTTCGCGAGGCCGTTGACGACGATGCACTTGTCGCGCAGCTCGGGGACGAGGACCGGGAGGGACGTGAACTCGGCGTCCCCGTACACCAGATGCTCGTAGATCTCGTCCGTCAGCACCCACAGGCCGTGCTCGACGGCCCAGCGGCCGATCGCCTCGGTCTCGGCGGCGGTGTAGACGGCGCCGGTCGGGTTGGACGGGGAGACGAAGAGGAGGGCCTTGGTGCGTTCCGTGCGGGCCGCCTCCAGCTGCTCGACGGTGACCTTGTAGCCGGCCGTCTCGTCGGCGACGACGTCGACCGGGACACCGCCGGCGAGGCGGACCGACTCCGGGTACGTCGTCCAGTACGGGGCGGGGACGATGACCTCGTCGCCGGGGTTCAGGATCGCGGCGAAGGCGTTGTAGATGGCCTGCTTGCCGCCGTTGGTGACCAGGACCTGCGACGGGGCGACCTCGTAGTCCGAGTCGCGGAGCGTCTTCGCCGCGATGGCCTGGCGCAGCGCGGGCAGGCCCGCCGAGGGCGTGTAGCGGTGGTTGGCGGTGTCGCGGCAGGCGGCGACGGCGGCCTCGACGATGTAGTCCGGGGTGGGGAAGTCGGGCTCGCCCGCGCCGAAGACGATCACGGGACGCCCCTCGGCCCTGAGGGCCTTGGCCTTGGCGTCCACGGCGAGGGTGACGGACTCGGAGATGGCGGCGACGCGGGTGGAGATACGGGCGGAGGTGCCGGTGGAGGTGCGGCTCTGGGGCTCGGGGGTTGCAGCGGTCATGGGCGGCAGCATCGCACCGGGCCGAGAGGGGCGGCAATGGACTGGCACCCCTATTCATCCGCATCCATACCTTTTGCCGGTAACGCCCCTGTGTCGCGTTACGACAGACGCAATCAGGACGGTCGCCGGGCATTGATCTTGGCGCTCCACGGACCGGAACATGAGTGACGTCCGAGCCGGTCGCACATTCCCGCCCCGGGCACTTCCACCCAGTCCTTCCGGGATTTCGCCGTCCCGGTGTCCGCCGTGCCAGAAAGCGAAACACCGCCATGCTCAGCCGTGCCCGTATCACCGCTTTCCTCTCGCTCGCCCTGTCCGCCGTCACGCTCTCCGCGGGGCTGTACGCCTCCTCCGCCGAACTCCAGGACCAGCGGTCCACGCAGGTCAACGTGTCGGCCACGGTGTCCACGAGCGACACCGGCTGGGGCTGAGCCGTATCCCGGAATTACCTATTCCCTTTCTTCCCTGCTCCAGGAATTTCTCCAGGAAAGCGAATCGATGCAGAGCGACGAGACCGGAACAGAAGCACCGGTGGCCGCCACGACTTTCGCGCAGCGCCTCCAGGAACACCGCCGCAATGACGAGTGGAAAAAGGCGCCGCGCCGTATCGAGCAGGCCGAGTGCATCGGCTGCGACTCGTGCATGCGGGCCTGCCCGCCGCAGTTCAGCGCGATCTACAACCACGGCCTCGACGTCGTGATCATCCCCGAGCTGTGCAACGGCTGCGCCAAGTGCGTGCAGGCCTGCCCCGTCGACTGCATCTACCCGGACGACGACTGGCAGCCCACCAGCCAGGCCATGTGGACCTACGTCGAGGGACAGGAGGCGTTCCGTGCAGTCGGCAGCTGAGACCCGGCCGAGCAGGCCCAGGACGGACACCCACAGCAAGCAGCCCGCGCCGGAGAAGAGCCTCAGGCACACAGGGGCCGTGGTCACGGGGACCGCCGCCGCCCCCTCCCCCGAGCCCTCGGCCCGCCCCAAGAGTGCCCGGCGGCTCGCCATGGAGGAGGCCCGGCGCAGCAAGCGGCCCAGTCGGGCGGACCGGCAGGCCGGGAGCACCCCGCAGCCCGACCGGACGCTCGACGACGCCGGGTTCCCGCGGCTGCTCCAGCAGACCCTCACCGCCGCCCGCTCCGCCGCGAGCACCCGCGACATGGTCGACACCCTCGTCACCCTCGGCGGCCGGCTCGACGCCGACACCGCCTGGCGGTCGCTGACCCGCGCGGAGACGGCGGCGGTGCGGATGCTCACCGCGCCCGGTCGCGCGCCCGGCGCCGGTGAACCCGGCGGGCCCGAACAGCCGCCCGCCGACGCCGCGTTCACCAGCACCCTCGCCCTCTCCCCCCAGGGCCGGCTCGTGGTGACCGTGCCGCAGCGCCGGTCGCTGCCCGCCGAGGCCGCCGCGACCGGCGTGGCCGCCCGGATCTCCTGGAGCCCGGAGGATCTCGCCGCGTACGCCGGGCTGTTCACGGACGTCCGGCGGCGCACCGAGCACGAGGTCGCCGAGTGCCGGGCGCTGCTCGCGGAACTCGGGCAGGAGGGCCGTACGACCGCTGTCGACGCGATCCGCGGGGCCGTGTTCCTCGTACCGCCGGTCATGCTCTACAAGGACGACTCGGTCTTCTCCAACCTGAAGGACGAGAAGAACCTCACCGGCAAGAGCCTGCTGCCCACCCACCCCGACTGCTTCTTCCACCATCTCGACCGGCTGCCGCTGGAGTTGTGGACGGACGAGGAGGCCGTGGTCGTCACGTGCCTGTGGCTGGCGTACTCCTCGGGCGGCCCCAACCGCGTCGAGAGCTTCAACGGGGTGCAGCTGACCCTGGAGAATGTCGCCGACAACTTCCGTACGACCAGGGCCGTTTACCTGGAGGCGGCTCCCGAGCTGTCGATCGACGAGATCCCGGTCGCGGAACTCCCCTCCGTCCACAGCCTGTTGACGGCCGCCGCGCAGATCGCCGCCGCACGGGCCGTGCTGGTCGCCGAACGCCGCATCCACTACGACATCAACGCCACCATCCGTCGCAAGTCGGAGCGGGCCCTGCCGCGCGCCGAACGCCCCGGCCGTCATGAACTCGGCGTCTGCGAGCGGCTGTCCGACCTGCTGCCCGGGGCCGGACGGGACTTCGCCGCCGTACTGGATGTCCTGGACGACCCCTGGCTGCGGGCCCCGCGGGGCGAGTTCGCGACCGGCTTCGAGGCGCTCGTGCACGCCACCGTGGACGCCTCCGTCGACCTCTTCGGCGCCGACTTCGCGATGAGCCGCGGGATCCGCTCGCTGCCGAAGCTCATCGACGCGCTCGGGCGGCGGGACTGGGCGGAGATCGTCTCCTGGGAACTGCCCGACTTCTACTGCTGTGTCGTGCCGTCCGCCCGCGCCTTCGAGCTGCACGGCGGTGACCGGGTGAAGGTCGCGGACTCGGCGTGGGCGATGTCGGCGCGCATGCAGTACAACACCTGGCACGTCATGCCGGGCAACCTGCCCAAGGACCCCGCCGTGCAGGCCCGGGACTTCCTCGCCCCGCATGTGCTGCCGGACCTCGCCGTCCACTCCGATCTGCACCACCGCGGCCATGTCGCCAACCTGATCCGCTTCTCCGCGCGCAGCCCCGAACCGGTGCGCGTCACCGACGAGATCACCTTCAAGAGCCTCACCGACCTGCGCGTGCTGCGCTGCACCGGGGAGCCCTTCGACCAGGCCGACCTCATCGGGGTCACCCATGTCGCCCGGTTCCTGGCCCAGTTGTCCGAGCGGGTCGCCGCGGCCGCCGTCGCCGGGCGGCCGATCGAGGTCACCTCCTTCGACCACCGCTGGCACCGCACCTCCATCGCCGGTCCCGTCCCCTCCCTGGAGAGCCATGTCTGAGCCGCAGCAGGTCCTCGTCTACATCAACCTCCGCCGCACCCCGCTGGAGCAGCGCTCCGCCCTCTACGCCGCCCACCGCCTCGGCTACGGCGTCGCCCTGATCGCCGACGCGCCCCCGGCGGGGCTGCCGGCGGACATCGTCCGTACGGTCCACCAGGTCGACACCTACGACGCCGCCGCGGTGGACGCCGCGGTCGCCGCCATCACCGCCGAGTTCGACGTCGTGGGTGTCGTCACCTGGTCCGACCCGGCCGTCGAGACCGTAAGCCGTGTCGCCCTCGGGCTCGGCCTCCCGGCCGCGTCGCCGGAGACGGCACGCATCGCCCGCGACAAGTTCCTGATGCGGCAGGCGCTGTCCTCCGTACGCCCCGACCTCTCGCCGCGCTTCGCCCGTGTCATCACCTGGGACGAGACCGCGAAGGCCGCCGCCGACCTCGGCTACCCGCTGGTCCTCAAGCCCGCCACCGGCAACGGCAGCAAGGGCATCTACCAGGTGCACGGCGAGGACGAACTCCGGCCCGCCTTCGAGCAGTTGACGGCGTACGTCCGTCCGGACGTGGACCGCGTCTTCACCGGGCACGCGGGCGAGATCGTCATCGAGCAGTTCCTCGCCGGTACCGAGCACAGCATCGAGGGCTGGGTGCAGGGCGGGCAGGTGCACATCGCGGGCATCACCGACAAGACGACGACCGAGCCGTACCGCCTGGAGGTCGGGCACGCCTTCCCGACGTCCCTTCCGGCGGACGCGGTGGCGGCGGTGCACGAGCTGACGCACGCCGTCGCCGAGGCCTTCGGCATGGACGACTGCACCTTCCACCTGGAGGCGATGGTCGGGCCCGACGGCAAGGCGCGGATGGTGGAGTGCGCGGCACGCGTCGGCGGCGACTTCATCACCTCGCACCTGGTGGGGCTCGCCACGGGCGTCTCCTTCTGCGAGAACACCGTACGGGTCGCGACCGGGCAGCCTCCGCGCGCGGCCGAGGGCCCCTCCCTCCACTCCGGTCTGCGCAAGCTGCTCGCCCCCGCCGACGGTGTCCTCACCGGCATCGAGGGCGTGGCGGACGCGCTGCGGGTGGCGGGCGTCGAGCACATCGCCGTGGAACGGGCGGTGGGGGCGAAGGTGCAGCTGCCGCCCGCCGACTACATGACCGGCACCATCGGCGTCATCCTCGCGACGGGTGACAGTGCGGCGGCGGTGCAGGCCTCGCTGGACGCGGCCGAGGCCGCGATCACGATCAGGGTGTCGGATGCCGACGCCCGCTGACAGCGACGCCGTCCTCGTCGTCGGCTCCACCACCCCCTCCCCCCACGGCCAGGACCAGCTGACCCGGCTCGCCGCCCAGGCCCGCTCCCGTGGGCTGCGGCTCATCGGGGCGGACACGCCCCGGGCGCTGGAGTCCGGCGTGTGGCGGATGCCCGCCGAGGTGACCCTGCCTCTGGAGTACGGCGACCTCGACGCCTGCCGGGACTTCGCCGCCGCGCATCCCGATGTCGCCGCCGTGGTGACCGTCAAGGAGGGCTGTGTGCTCGCCGTGTCCCACCTCGCGCGGGCGCTGGGGGTCGCGGGGAACGAGCCGGAGGCCGTTCGGACCGTACGGACGAAGGACCTTTGCCGGGCGGTGCTCGCGGAGGCGGGGTTCGTGCAGCCCGCCTTCGCCGTGGCGGCCGATCGGGAGGAGGCGGCGCGGTTCCTGGCCGCCACCGAGGGGCCCTGGATCGTCAAGCCGAGGGACGGCATGGGCAGTGCCGGTGTCGCCCTTGTGCGGGACCCCGGCGAGCTGGACGCGGCCACCCGAGGCCTCGAACTCCCCTTCCTCGTCGAGCAGTTCGTCGAGGGGCCGGAGTACTCCGCCGAGGGTGTCATGGTCGGCGGCAAGCCCCGGATCCTCGCCCTCACCGCCAAGCGCACCGGCGCCGGTTTCGTGGAGACCGGGCACCGTACCCCCGCCCCGCTGGACCCGGCCACGGCCGCCGCCGCACGGGACGCGGTGGCCGGCGCGGTCACGGCGACCGGGCTCACCCACGGGGTGCTGCACGCGGAGTTCTGGGTCACGCCGGCCGGGGACATCGTGCTGGGCGAGATCCACGCCCGGCCGGGCGGCGACTTCATCCACGCCCTCGTGGAGGAGACCCACCCCGGCTTCGAGCTCTACGGCACCCTCCTGGACGACCTCCTGGGCCGCCCGGTCCCCGAACCGCCCGCCGCGAGCGGCGCCGCCGGGGCCGACTTCCTGGTCCTGGGCCCCGGCGAGGTCACCTCGGTCACCGGCTGGGACACGGTCACCTCGGACCCCGCCCTGGTCGCCGCGCACCTGTCCGTCCGCGCGGGCGACGTCCTCACGGAGGTCACCAGCTCCGCCGACCGGCACGGGCTGCTCGTCGCCAAGGGGACCGACCTCGCGGCCGTCGACGCCACGCTCACGGCGGCACGGGCGCGGCTGGACGTACGGCTGACGACCGACGTAGGAGAGACCCGATGACGACCACAGCCGACAAGCCGTCCGTCGCCCCAGCCCCCGCCTCCGCCTCCGCTCCCGCCCCCGTCCGCCGCGTCCTCGCCACCATCACCCTCGACTACCTCCTCTCCCACCTCGGTTACTTCACCCTCCTCCCGGTCCTCCCCCTCCTCGTCCCGCGTCTCGACCCCGGCGCGGGGGCCTGGTGGGTCGGTACGGCGCTGCTGTCACTGACGGTCGCCGTGCGGGCGGGGTCGCTGACCTGTGGGGGGCTGTTGCAGCGGATGCCGGTGCGGGCGGCGATGGTCGGCGGGCTGCTGCTCGCGGCCGGGGCGTTCGCCGTGCTGCCGGTGGTGCCAGGGACGTGGGCGGTGGTGCTGTGTCTCGTCGTCGCGGGGTTCGGGATCAGCGTCAACGCGCTCACCGCACGGGCCTATGTGGCCGTCACGCTGGACGCGGACGCCGACCGGTCGACCGTCTTCTCGGCGATCCAGGTCGCCGTGAACATCTCCGCCGCGCTCGGCCCGGTCGCCGCCAACCTGCTGCTCGGCGGCGCCCGTTACGGACTCCTGCTCGGACTGGTCGGCGCGCTGTACGCGGCCGCCGCCGTGGCCGTGGCGTTCACCGTGCCGCGCGGGCTCCGGCTCTCCGACGGCGACACCCGGCCCCCGCTGAAGCTGGGCCTGCTGAAGGTCGTCGTCACCGACCCCGCCGTACGCCGGGTGTCGCTGCTGGCCGCCGCCGGAAGCCTGCTGTACGCGCAGTTCTTCTCGGCGCTGGCCCTCAGGATCGCGGACCTCAGCGACAGCACGGCCGTGCGCGCCGGGTACTTCACGCTCAACGCGGTCCTGGTCGTCGTCCTCCAGATCCCGGTCACCGTGTGGATGAACCGCGAGCTGGCGCGTGGGGTGTCGCCGATGCGCCATCTCCGGCTCGGCACGGCCGTGTTCGCCGTCTCCTTCGTGCTGCTGGGCGCGGACGGCGACGGCCTGGTGACCGCGTTCGCCGCACTCGTCGTCTTCACACTCGCCGAGACCGTGTTCACGCCGACCGTCTCCACCGCGTTCGCCGGGCTCGACGGCGACCGGCCGGTCGTCGAGGTGTTCAACCTGCGCCAAGTCGCCACCGCCACCGGTGAGTCGGCGGGCTCCTTCGCGGGCGGCTCGCTCTTCCTGCTCGCCACCGCGCACGGCCTCGCCGCCGGTTACTGGTTCACCCTCGCCGCCCTCGGCCTGCTGGCCGCCGCCCTCGTCCGTACGGCCCCGAAGGGAGCCCACTGACATGACCACCGAACAGAGTCCTGACCTGCGTCTGCTGCTCATCGGCTACAACGACGGCGTCCTCGCCGCGCTCGACGGCACCCGCCCCGCCGGCAGTGTCACCCTGATCGAGGAGGCCGACCTGTGGGAGGCGAAGGGCCTCGCCGCCCGCGCCGCCGCCCACCCCTGCCTCGGCGAGATCCGCTTCGGCCGCTACCAGCAGGACGAGCAGTTCCTGGACGCCGTACGGGACTTGGTACGGGACTCCGGCCCCGTCCACGCCGTGTTCGCCGGACTGGAGTACGCCGTCGAGGCCGCCGCCCGCGCCGCCGAGGAACTCGGGCTGCCCGGACCGGGGCCCAAGGCCGCCGTCGTCCTGCGCGACAAGCTGCTGCTGCGCGAGACGACGAACGCGGCCGGACTGCCCACCCCGGCGTTCCGCGAGGTCAACTCCCCCGCCGACATCGCCGCGTTCGCGTCCGGCGGCCCCTGTGTCGTCAAGCCCGCCGGCCGTCAGGCCAGCCTCGGCGTCCTCCTCCTCGACGCGGGCGCCGACCCCGAGGCGGCCTGGCGCCACTGCACCGGCGCCAACGAGGGACGCCAGCTCGCCAACCGGCCCATGACCTGGCGCTATCTCGTCGAGGAACGCCTCTACGGACCGGAGTTCTCCACCGAGGGCCTCGTCGACGCCGGGCGGGTCGTCTTCTGCAACGTCACCCGCAAGTACACCCTCGACGGCCCCAACCCGGTCGAGACCGGCCACACCGTCCACACCCAGGAACCCTTCTGGGCACGGGAGTTGCAGGCTCTCGTCGACGCCGTCGGCTACGGCAGCGGCATCCTCCACGCCGAGTGGGTGCTCACCGCCGACGGGCCCCGGCTCATCGAGTGCGCAGGGCGTCCCCCGGGCGACCGGATCATGGATCTGATCGACCTGGCGTACGACGTCGATCTCCACGACCGCTGGATCGCCGGCCTGCTGGGCGAGGAGACGGGCCCGGCACCAACTCCCGTACGGGCGGCCGCGATCCGTTTCCTCACCGCGCCCCGCCCCGGCACGATCGCCGCCCTCGACGGCGCCGACGCGGTGCGTGCCCGGCCCGGTGTGGTCCGCGTGGACCTCACCCGGGGGCCCGGCGACACCGTCACCGACGTCCGCTCCTCCTGGGACCGGCTCGGCTCCGTGATCACCACGGGCACCGACGCCCGGGACGCCGAGCGCGCCGCACAGCAGGCGGCGGACCTGATCACCGTAACCCTGTACGAAGCCCAGGAGCCCGACAGTCATGAACGGTAAGCGACTTGAGATCTGTGTCGTCGGTGCCGGGCCGCGCGGGCTGTCCGTGCTGGAGCGGCTGTGTGCCAACGCGCGTGGCCGGCGGCAGGGCGGGCCGGTCGTCGTGCATGTCGTCGACCCGGACCGGCCCGGCGCGGGGCGGGTGTGGCGCACGGACCAGTCCCGGCATCTGCTGATGAACACCGTGGCCTCGCAGATCACCCTGTTCACCGACGCCAGCGTGCGCATCGAGGGACCCGACGAGCCCGGCCCGAGCCTGTACGAGTGGGCCCGTTTCCGTACCCTCATGGGCCCGTTCGAGGGCACCGAGGACCTGGACGACACCACCGTCGCCGAGGCCCGTGACCTCGGCCCCGACAGCTACCCCTCGCGCGCGCTGTACGGGCACTACCTGGAGTGGGCCTTCGAGCGGGTGGTGCGGCGGGCTCCGGAGCGGGTGAGTGTGCGGGTGCACCGGGCGCGGGCCGTCGCCGTGGACGATGACCCGACCGAACCGCCCTACCAGGACGTCCTGTTGGACGACGGTACGCGGCTCACGCGCCTCGCCGCCGTCGTACTCACCCAGGGCCATGTTCCCGCCCGTATGTCCTCCGCCGAGGAGGAACTCGCCCTCCACGCCATCGACCGCGACCTCACCTACGTACCGCCCGCCAACCCCGCCGACCTCGCCCTGGACCGGCTCGTCGCGCCCGGCGAGACCGTGCTGCTGCGCGGGCTCGGGCTCAACTTCTTCGACCACATGGCCCTGTTCACGGAGGGGCGCGGCGGCACGTACGAGCGGACCGCCGACGGGGCCCTGGCCTACCGCCCCTCCGGGCGCGAGCCGCTGATCCGCGCCGGCTCCCGGCGCGGGGTGCCGTACCAGGCGCGCGGCGAGAACGAGAAGGGCGCGCACGGCCGTCATCTGCCCCGGCTGCTGACGCCGGAGCGGATCGAGCGGCTGCGGGACGGGGACGGGCTGCGGCACGGGGACCGGCTGGACTTCCGTGCCGACCTGTGGCCGCTGATCGCGAAGGAGGTCGAGACGGTCTACTACGAGACGCTGCTGGCCACCCGCGTGCACCGCGCCGAGGCCGAGGCCTTCGCCGCACGGTTCTTGACCGCCGCTCGCGGTGATGAGGAGCGGCTGCTGGCGGAGGCGGGTGTCACGGACGCCGAGCGCTGGGACTGGGACCTGATCCACCAGCCCTACGGCAAACGGGAGTTCACCTCCCACGACGACTTCACCGCATGGCTGCTCGGGCATCTGCGGGCCGATGTGCGCGCCGCGCGGCTCGGCAACCTCAGCGGGCCGTTGAAGGCCGCGCTCGATGTGCTTCGCGATCTGCGCAACGAGATCCGGCTCGCCGTGGACCACGGTGGGCTCGACGGGCGCTCGCACCGCGACGACCTCGACCGCTGGTACACGCCGCTCAACGCGTTTCTGTCCATCGGGCCGCCCGCGCATCGGATCGAGCAAATGGCGGCGCTGATCGAGGCGGGGGTGCTGTGGATCGCGGGGCCGGGGACTCGAGTCACCGCCTCGGCGGAGGGGTTCGTGCTGGAGTCCGATGTTCCCGGGGTGCGGTTCAGCGGGCGGGTGTTGATCGAGGCGCGGCTTCCCGAGCCGGATGTGCGGCGCACGGCTGATCCGCTGCTGCGGCATCTGCTGGCGGGGGGTGCGGGGCGGCCGTTCCGGGTGCGGGCGGCGGACGGTACGTCGTACGAGACCGGCGGGTTGGAGGTCACCGGGCGGCCGTATCACGTGGTCGATGCCACCGGGCGTCCTCATCCTCGTCGGTTCGCTCATGGGGTGCCTACCGAGGCTGTGCATTGGGTGACGGCTGCGGGGATTCGGCCGGGCGTGGACTCGGTGACCTTGGGGGACAGTGACGCGGTGGCCAGGGCGGTACTGGGGCTGGACGTGTACGAAGCACCGGCAACCGATCTCGCGGGAGCAGTCGCATGACCGCCACCGCCGACCACCGCACGCTCACTCCGTCCCCCGAAGCCGACCTCGGGCTCCTCTCCCCCGTTCGTGTCGGCACCCCCGTTGCCGCCGCCGTCGGGGATCTCGCCTGGCTGCAAGCCATGCTGGATGCCGAGGCCGGGCTGGCGCGGGCTCAGGCCCGGCTCGGGACCGTGCCCGCGGAGGCCGCGCGGGTCATCAGTGAGGCCGCTCGGGCCGAAGTCATCGACGCCGTTGCTGTCGCTCGGGCCGCTCGGGAGACCGCCAATCCCGTGGTCGGGCTGGTCGCGGCGTTCACGGACGTCGTCGCCCGGCGGGATGCCGGCGCCGCCGAGTATGTGCACCGGGGGTCCACCAGCCAGGACGTGCTCGACACCGGGACCATGCTGGTGTGCCGGACGGCGCTCGGGCTCATCAGCGACGACCTCGGTCGTGTGGCACGTGCCCTGGGGCGGCTCGCCGTCGCTCATCAGGACACCGCCATGACCGGGCGGACGCTCGCCCTGCACGCCGTACCGACGACGTTCGGGCTGAAGGCGGCGGGGTGGCGGCAGGGCGTGCTCGATGCGCGGGGCCGGGTCGAGCGGATCCTCGGCGAAGGGCTTCCCGTCTCCCTCGGCGGGGCCGCAGGGACGCTCGCCGGGTATCTGGAGTACGCCGGTGCCGGACGGGCCGAGGACTACGACGTCCGGCTCGCCGCCGCGTACGCCGACGAACTCGGGCTGCACACACCGGCGTTGCCCTGGCACAGTCTCCGTGCTCCGGTCGCCGAGATCGCCGCCGCGCTCGCTCTGACGACCGGGGCGCTCGGCAAGATCGCCGTGGATGTGCAGTCGCTGGCGCGTACCGAGGTCGCCGAGGTGTCCGAGCCGCCCGTCGCCGGGCGGGGTGCCTCCTCGGCGATGCCGCACAAGCGCAATCCGGTGCTGTCCACGCTGATCCGTTCGGCGGCGCTCCAAGTGCCCGCGCTCGCCTCGGTGGTGCAGCAGTGCATGCTCGCCGAGGACGAGCGGTCGGCCGGGGCCTGGCACGCGGAGTGGCAGCCGTTGCGGGAGGCCCTGCGGTTGACCGGGGGCGCGGCGGGCTGCGCGGCCGAACTGGTCGAGGGGCTCGTCGTACGGCCCGAGCGGATGCGCCGCAATCTCGAACTCACCGGCAGCCAGGTGGTGTCGGAGCGGCTCGCGGCCGTTCTCACGCCCCGGCTCGGCCGGGCCGCCGCCAAGGCGCTGCTCACCCGGGCCGCCCTGGAGGCCGACCTCACGGGACGGCCGCTGGGCGAGGTGCTCGCCCCCGACCTTCCCGTTCCCCTGTCGGCCGCCGAACTGGCCGACCTGCTCGACCCGACGCGCTACACCGGCGCGGCCGGCCCGCTCGTACGGCGGGAGTTCGGCCCGGCGCCGCAGGAGGAGAACCGATGACCGTCGTGTCCGACCTCACCGTCCCGGACGTCACCGTCCCGGACGTCACCGTCCCGGACGTCACCGTCCCGGACCTCGCCTCGCCCCTCACGCCACCCGGCGTCGATCCCGTCCGCGAGTCCATGCGGCGGCTGCCCCGCGCCCTCCAGTACCCGCTCACCCTCCTGACCGGCAGACCGCTCGCCGGGCAGGCCCCGCTGCGGTGGTGGACGCCCGCTTTCCATCTCTTCTCGGCGCTGTTCTCGATGGCCGCCGGTGTGGTCGTGTCGGTGACCGGCTGGACGCTGGGCGGGAGTTGGCTGCTTCTGCTGCTGCCGGGCTGGGCGATGACCCTGCACGGCATGCGCAATCTGCGGATGATGATCTACCACCAGTGCTCGCACCGGAACATGTTCCGCCGCAAGAAGCTGGACGCGGCGATCGGGCGGGCCGTCTCCAGTCTGCTGATCGTGCAGCACTTCTCCCGCTACAGCGAGGAGCATGTCGCCGACCACCACGCCGCGCACCACATGACGTTGCGCGACCCCACCGTGCAGGCCTTCCTGATCAGCCTCGACCTGCACCCGGGCATGACCCGCCGGCAGATGTGGCGGCGCATGCTGGGCAAGCTGTTCTCGCCGGTCTTCCACACGACGTTCGCGGTGGCGCGGGTGCGGTCCTTCTGGCACGAGGGCTCGCGCGCCGAGCGGATCACCGCGGGTGCGCTGTACGGCGGTTCGCTGCTCGCCGGTGTGCTGACCGGGACCTGGGCGGCGCTGCTGGTCGTGTGGTTCGTGCCGCTCGTGCCGCTGTTCCAGGTCAGCAACACGCTGCGGCTGTGCGTGAAGCACACGTTCCCCGACCCGTCGCTGACCGAGCGGCGCGGCAAGGCGTACTTCGGTTCGCTGACCAACGCGATCTTCATCGGGGAGGCGTTGCCCGCGGCCGGGGGGCGACTGCGCTGGGGTGCGCGGATGCTGTTCGTGCATCTGCCGTCGCGGTATCTGGTGCTCACCGGGGACACCGTCGTGCATGACTTCCATCACCGGCTTCCGGCCGCGCGGAACTGGGCGGACTATCTCTTCGCGCGCCAGGCCGATGCGGAGCGTGGGGGCGGGGGTGGGTGGCCGCCGTACCACCACGTGTGGGGGCTGGTGGCCGCGATCAACCTGGTCTTCGACTCGTTGTCCGTCGCGGACCCGGTGGAGTTCGATGTGCGGCGGATCCGGGATGTCAGTCGACGGGAGTTGTTCGCCGCGTTCGATGACTAGTTCTTCGTCTGCTGGTCCGCTGTGGCTGGTCGCGCAGTTCCCCGCGCCCCTAGAGGGGGGCTGCGCCCCCCTCCACCCCCGCAATCTCATCGGAGCCGCCCCCTATGCACACCCGCACCGTCATCCTCGGCGTCGCCGCCAGTGACAGTCACGCCGTCGCCAATCACCTCATCGCGCACACCCTTCGCGCCCGTGGGTTCCATGTGGTCAACCTCGGTACCTGCACCACCGTCGACGAGTTCGCCGCCGCCCACCGGGCCCACCCGGACGCCGAGGCCGTGCTCGTCGGCAGTCTCAACGGGCATGCGTATGAGGATCTGCGGGACCTTCCCTCGGCCCGTGCCCGGGGTCTGCTGAACTGCCCTGTGATCGTGGGCGGCAATCTCTCCGTGGGGAGTCACAAGCAGTCCGCCGACATCGAGCGGCTGTACACGCTCGGCGTGCACCGGGTGCTGGGCGATGCGTCCGAACTGCCCGCCGTGCTGGATGAGTTGGCGGACCGGGCCACGGCGGGCGCCGTATGACGACCGCCACCGAGCTGCCGACGCTCGATGAATCCGTCGCCTATGTCCGGGAGTTGGGGAAGCCGACCGCCGCCGACGTACTCCGCGAGGCGCGTGCGGCGGGGCGGCTCGCGCTCCAGCCCCGGTGCGGGGTCGGCTCGCACCCCCAAATGGCCACCCTGCTCAGGGACATCGAGCACCACGCCGCGCCCGACGTGCTGTCGCTCACCATCGACGCGCACACCCGGCTCGGCCGCTTCGATCACGCCCGGGCCGCCCTCGACCGCAACCCGGCCGATCTGAACGGCTATCCGCTGGTCACCCACGGCTGGCGGCGCGGCCGGGAGCTCAACGAGGCGGTACGGGCGCCACTGGAGATCCGGCACGGGTCGCCCGACGCGCGCGTGCTGTTCCGCACGGCCGTCGCCGCCGGGATCACGTCCTTCGAGGGCGGGGGGATCTCGTACAACCTCCCGTACTCCAAGGACGTACCGCTGGAACGCTCTCTGGCCGCCTGGCGGGAGGTCGACGCGGCCTGCGGGCAGCTCGCGGAGCTCGGGCTGGTCGTGGACCGGGAGCTGTTCGGCACCCTCACCGCCGTCCTCATGCCGCCCTCGGTCAGTCTCGCCGTCAGCGTCCTGGAGGCCGTCGCCGCCGCCCGCGAGGGCGTGCGCTGCGTCTCGGTCGCCTACCCGCAGGGCGGTCACGCCGAGCAGGACGTCGCCGCGCTGCGCGCCATCCCGCTGCTCGCCGCCCGCCATCTGCCGCCCGGCGTCGAAGTCCACGCCGTGCTGCATGAGTTCATGGGCGTCTACCCGCGCGAACGCGCCCACGCCGAGGACCTCATCCTCTACGGCGCGCTCGTCGCCCGGTACGGCGGCGCGACCAAGCTGATCACCAAGACGTACCAGGAGGCGTACGGCATCCCCGACACCCGCGCCATCATCGACGGCCTGCACCTCGCCGCCCGCGCCAACTCACCCCTGCTGGCGGGCTGGCGGCTCGACGAGGCCCGGATCGCCGAGGAACTGGACTGGATCCTCGCCGAGGTCGACGCCCTGGTCACGCCGGTGCTGGAGAGCCGCCTCGACCTGTACGAGGCCATCGCCGCCGCGTTCGCCGACGGCACCCTGGACATCCCGTTCAGCGCCAGCCGGCACGCCCGCTCGGCGGTGATCCCGGGGCGCGCGGAGGACGGGGCGATCCGCATCCTGTCGGCGGGCGGGCTGCCGTTGCCCCGGGAGCTGCGGGACCGGAACACCGACGCGCTGCGGACCCGGCCGACGGACGTGTACGAGGCGCTGACGAAGGACATCGACCACTTTCCCCGCCTGTTCGGAGAGCCGACCGGGCCGACCGGGCCGACCGGCCCCCGCTGAGCCTCACTTGCTCGGCTCGGCCAGCAGTCCGTGCTTGTGGATGAGATAGCCCGCCTGGAAGCGGCTGCGGGCGCCGAGGCTGTCGAGGATGCGGGAGACCCGGCGCTGGCAGGTGCGCGGCGAGACGCCGAGGCGGCGGGCGATGGCCGCGTCGTCCATGCCGCTGGCCAGCAGCCGCAGCAGCGCCTTGTCGACGTCCTCCGACAGCGACTCGATGTGCTCGCGTGAGGTGTCGACCTCGAACGGATCGGCGTTGAACCACACGTGCTCGAAGGCCTGCACGGCGAAGTGGACGACACTCGGCTCCTCGATGAGCACCGCGCCCAGGCTGTTGCCCGCGTGCGAGATCACCGCGACCCGGCGGTCGAACACGATGAGCCGCATGAACTCGGCGGACGCGGTGCGCACTTCGCCGCCCTGGTGGGTGATCCGCTCGACGTAGGCGGCGGTCGGCAGGCTGAAGCGGGCGCTGTGCTGGTACAGGGTGCGCATCCGTACGCCCCGGCGCAGCATCGCCTCGTCCCGCTCGATCGCCTCCTCCAGGACCTCGGTACGGCGGCCGCCGCCGGGCTGCGCGGTGAGGACCTCCTCCTGGCAGTTGGCGGCGCGCTCGGCCAGGACGTTGCGCACGTCCTGGAGTTCGCTGAGCACCTCGACGCCCTTGGCGCGCTGCCGCCAGGCCAGGCTGTTGTGGTAGACGGGCACCAGGCTCTCCAGGTCCCGGCGCGCGTGCGCGATCAGCTCGGTCTGCTTGCGCAGCTCCGTCTCCAGCGGCAGCAGGGTCAGCAGCGCCGCGGACTCCGGGCCGACCGGGGTGTAGCGGGGGGTGTCCGGGTCCTCCTGGTGCAGCAGGCCGAGGCCCACGAGCCGCTCCAGCGACTCGGTCAGCTCGGCCTCGGTGAGACCCAGTTCACCGGCGAGCGACAGCACGTCCACGGGCGTGCCGTCGAGGACCCGCCCGTATACACGCGCGTCTCCCGGTTGAAGCCTCAGATCGGTCAGCCTGTCCCACACCAAGCGGCCCATGGTGTCCCACGTCCCCGTTCCACCGCACTGCAAAGAACCAGAGGACGGCGCCCTTGCCGTAACCCGGCCGGAACCGTAACAGGCTTGTTAAGCGACCGACCAGTAGGTGCCCACAGGGTGGAACGCCGCCCGGGTCCGACCGCGCGTTTGACCTTGCCCCTGGGGCAGAGCCGAGCGTTCTGCTCACCGGGCGGAGGAAGCCGTCCGGTGACGGAGGATGAACCGGTGACCGACGAACTGCTCACCATCGGCGCGTTCGCCGCGCGGGCCCGCCTCTCGGCCAAGGCCCTGCGGCTGTACGACCGCCTCGGCCTGCTGACCCCGGACCGGGTGGACGAGGCCAGCGGCTACCGCTACTACCGCGCCGCCCAGGTGGAACGCGCCCGGCTCGTGGCGATGCTCCGCCAGCTCGACATGCCGCTCGCGCGGATCGCCGAGGTGGTCGAGGCGGGCGGCGCGGCGGGCGCGGACGTGCTGGCCGCGTACTGGGCGGACGTCGAGGCGCGGGTGGCGGGGCAGCGGACGCTCGCCGAGTACCTCCGTGGACGACTGTCGGGGAGGAGCTCCGAGATGTACGGAAAGTTCGTGGTGGAGACGGTGGACCTGCCGGAGCAGGTGGTGATCACCGAGAAGCGGCACACCCTGGCCGACGAGCTGCCGGCCTGGATCGGCGCGTCCCTGGGACGCCTGGAGGAAGCCGCACGGCAGTGCGGGGGCGTGACGGCTCCGCCGTTCGTCCTCTACCACTCCGAGGTCTCCATGGAGAGCGACGGCCCCGCCGAGTCCTGCGTACCGGTCACCGACGAGACGGCGGCACGGGCGTGGGCGACGGAACACGGTCGGGCCTGGGAGACGAACGTCCGCGTCGACCCGGCCCAGCGGTTCGCGTACACGCGCGTCACCAAGGCGCAAGTGGCCCATCCCCAGCTGATGGCCGCGTTCGAGGCGGTGGAGGAGTGGATGCGCCGGGAGGGTCTGGAGCAGGCGGGCCCGTGCCGGGAGATCTACTTCGCGGACTGGGACGCGGCGGGGCCGGACGACGCGGTGTGCGACGTGGCGTTTCCGGTGAAGTAAGCCTCGCGCCGTCTGCGGGCAGGCGTGCCGCTAGGGGCGGCTCCCGACCCAAAGCGAGGCGGCACCCCGCCAGCGCGGGCAAGCGCACCCACCCGGCCTCAGCCCCGACGTACGGTCACTTCAACTCATCGGGACACGGAGTCCCCCGCGGCAACTGATAAGGCGCCGCCAGCCGGTACGTCCCCGCCTTCGGCGCGAGCAGCTCCGTCCACTTGTCGCCGTGGACGTCCTCCTCCGTCTCCATCAGGCACCCGTTGACGTTGTCGTAC
The DNA here is from genome assembly GCF_040644695.1 of Streptomyces sp. NPDC046909. Taxonomy (NCBI): domain Bacteria; kingdom Bacillati; phylum Actinomycetota; class Actinomycetes; order Kitasatosporales; family Streptomycetaceae; genus Streptomyces; species Streptomyces sp. NPDC046909. Next base: position 343,968 of record NZ_JBEYXC010000004.1, read on the forward strand.
GTCTTCGGCTCCCCGTCGGCCCGGTCCTTGGACGCCTCCGTCTCCTGGGGCCCCTTGAGGCTCTTGCCGTCCGCGTCCACGATGCTCAGCCACGGCGAGTAGGGGATGCGGATGAGGATCCGCCCCGGCTTCCTCACCTGGAGCGTCCACTCGCCCTGCTCGGCGCGCTCGACGACCGCGTTGGGCTCGGCGAGCGGGGCGGGGTCGGTCACCTCGAAGAGCTGCCAGTTGGCGTCGCCCCAGACCTGCTTGAGGTACGGCATCCCGCGCTGCACGAGCTTGCGCTCGCGTTCGCCGCCGTCGCCGTCGGGCGCGTCCTTGGGGAGGACGACGAAGTGGACGGCCCAGCGCTCCAGCCACTCGTGGTAGTTCGCGGAGTTGAGGGTGTCGTCGTAGAAGAGGGGGTTGCGCTCCATGTCGGCCTGCCGGTTCCAGCCCCGGGCCAGATTGACGTAGGGGGCGAGCGCGGAGGCCTCGCGGTGGGAGCGCGCGGGCACGACTTCGACGCGCCCCTTCTCCGCACCGACCTCCTGGAGCTCGTTGACGAGCGGGGCCAGTTCACGGGCCCAGGAGGCGGCCGGGGTGGTGTGCACGACGTCGTCGACGGACTTGAACCCGATCCACCCGGCGAACACGGCGATCGACAGGACGATCGCGTACCACTTGCGGGAGCGCGGCACCGCGAACGGCAGCGCCGCCACCAGCGCGACCCCCGCGAACAGCATCGGCAGCCGCGAGATGTTGGTGCCGATCTGCGAGCTGATCAGCCAGACGAGCACGACCCCGAGCGCGTACACCCCGGCCGTCAGCCGGACCGTCTTCCACTCCTTGGGGACGAGGACGCACACCAGGACGCCGTACGAGAACGGCAGGATCACCGAGCCGAACCCCATCGGCTGGGTCCCCGAGAACGGGAACAGCCAGGCCGACACCGCGACGACCGCGGTCGGCGCGAGGCCCAGCGCCCACGCGCCCGGCCGCCGCTTCTGAAGGAACAGCGCGGCGGCCACGATCCCCACGAACAGTCCGGCCACCGGCGAGGACATCGTGGCGAGCGCGGCCAGCGGCGCCGCGCACAGCGCCTTCGCCCACCGCTTGTAGCGCCAGCGGTGGGGCCAGCAGAACACGACCGCGACCGCGCCCAGCGCGAACATCGTGCCCAGCCCGAAGGTGACCCGCCCGGAGGCGGCGTTGCAGAGAAAGGCCACCACACCCGCGAGCGCCGCCCACAGCGGGTTCTTCACCGACCGGCTGCGGAGGAGGATCAGGGTCAGCAGCCCGGCGGAGACCGTACCGGCGATCATCATCGTCGTACGGACACCGAGCACCGACATCAGATACGGCGACACCACGCTGTACGACACCGGGTGCATCCCGCCGTACCAGGCCAGGTTGTACGCCGAGTCGGGGTGCCGGCCGACGAACTCCGCCCACGCGTCCTGCGCGGCGAGGTCGCCGCCGCTGTTGGCGAAGGTGAAGAACCAGACGATGTGGAGGACACCGGACAGCGCGGTGAGGGAGAGCACCGGGTGCCTCAGGAGACGCTCACGCAGAGCGAGAAAGCCGGAGCGGACGGCCGACGGCGTTACCTCCGTAACCTCCGTACGACCGCTCTCGTGCTCCCCGCTGTCACGCGGCGCGGGCACGCGTATTCGCGGGCCGCTTCCTGGGCCCGGATCGGCGTCGTCGGCGCGTGTCGGCTCGGCTGTGGCCACCTTCAGGCACTCCCCGTGTCCCGTCTTCTGTTCTCGGCCGCGTCCCGTTCCGGCCATGTTCACGACCGCGTCCCCGGGACCGGCGACCTGCCCCGATTCGCGACGCTAGCACGCTCCCCCACTCTCGGCTTCGCTCGAGCGGGAGGGACCCCCATCGCCGACGGGCGCCCCGGCGGGTACCCGGCCGGTGGGATGCGTACGGCTACGTCGCCCCGGTTTTCCCTTCTGGCCTGACCTACGGCTCAGGCGATGCGGGTCAGCTTGTCCGTGAAGCCTGGTTCGACGAGGTCCTTCTGGAGGGCGACGGGCACCTTGACGGCACCGGCGGAGTCGTCACCGACGGTGAGCGTGCCCACCTGGGTGCCGGCCTTCGCGGTGTGCGGTACGTCGTCGCCGGCGAACGTCAGCTTCACGGTGAGGCCCGACCAGCCGACGGCGGTGACGTCCTTGGTGGCGACGACGGGGGTGTGGCCCCCGAGGCCGTCGTCCACGTACCCGACGACATCGCCCTTCTTGATGATCGTCGCGGACTCCAGCGCGCCCTGCGCGGCCCGGATCAGCGCGTCGCCTCCGGAGAGGGCGGCGCTGAGGATGGTGTTCTCCGGGCCGCCCGCGGGCTGGCGGATGATCGCGCCGACGATGGTGCGGGTCTCGCCGCCGACCTCCTTCTTCGCCGCGAAGACGAGGTTGCCGAGGGCGGAGGTGGTGGTGCCGGTCTTGATGCCGACGACGTTGTTCTTGCCGACGAGCTGGTTCCAGTTGGAGTGGTTCGTGCCCTTGTAGTCGTCGTACGACATCATCGCGGCGACCTCGCGGAACGCCGGGTACTCCATCGCCTTCTTCGCGAGCTTCACCTGGTCCACGGCGGTGGAGACGGTGGTGTCGTTCAGTCCCGAGGGGTCGGTGTACGTCGTGTTCGTCATCCCGAGGTCCTCGGCGGCGGCGTTCATCTTCTCGACGAACCCCTTCTCGGACCCGGCGTCCCAGCGGGCGAGAAGCCGCGCGACATTGTTCGCGGAAGCGATCAAGATACTTTCGAGCGCCTCCCGCTGGCTGATCTTGTCACCGGCGGTCACGTCGACGGTCGACTCCTGACCGGCCTTCGACTGGTCCTCGGCGGTCTGGTCGATCGTGATGTCCGGACCCTTGGCGCCGCTCTTCAGCGAGTGGTCGCGGAGAATGACGTACGCCGTCATGACCTTGGCGACACTGGCGATCGGTACGGGCTTCTGCTCACCGGACGACCCGAACGAGCCGATGCCCTGAACGTCGAGGGCGGCCTGTCCGTCGGCGGGCCACGGGATGTCGACCTTGCTGCCGTCGAAGGAGTAGGAGTCGCTGGCGGTGAGCTGGAGCGCCGGGGTCGGCAGCGGCCGTACGGCCTGCACAACCGCAAACACGACCGCGAGCAGCAGCACCAGCGGCGTCCAGATCTTCACCCGGCGGACGGTCGTCCTGAGCGCGGTCTCCGGGGGCGGCGGGGTGTTCGTCAGCTCGGCCAGCAGATCGAGCGGCGGCTTCGGCGGCAGCGGCTGCTGCGTCGTGCGCTCGGGGCCGACCTGGGGGACGGGGGTGGTGACGTCGGGCTTGAGCGCGACGAACTTGCTGGTGCGCTCGGGGGCGGTTTCGGGCTTGGCGGCGGCGGGCTTCGGCAGCTTGAGCATGGCGGTGGGCTGATCGACCCCCGACGCCTCGGCTCCGCCTTCGGCCTTGTTTTTCCCACCCGCACCACCCGTGCGGCTCTCGTCGTCGGCTGCGGGTGGCCCTTGTGGGGCGTCCTCGCCGTCGGCGGCTGCGGGGGCGGGGGTGGCGGACTTGCGGCTCTCGTCGCCGGGCGCGGACTGCCCCTGCGGGCCGCCCTTGCCGTCCGCGGCTGCGGGGGTGGCGGGCTCACGGCTCTCGCCGCCGGGTGCGGGGCGAGCCTGCGAGGCGTCCCTGCCGTCGGCGGCTGCCGGAGCGGCGGCACGCTTGTCGCCTTCGGTGCCGGGTGCGGGGCTAGCCTGCGAGGCGTCCTCGCCATCGGCGGCCTCGTCGGCGGTCTCGGGCCGGCCCTTCCTCGCCGCCGCGACGTCCGCGGCGCGCAGGGTGCGCGTGGGCTGGTCGGGCTGGCGGGCGGGCTTCGGAGCCGGTGCGTCGGGCTCGGGCTCGGCGTCCTCGGCGTCCTTCGCGGGCGGTACGGCAGGACTGTCGGTGCCCTCCTCCGCGGCGTCGGCGTCGGCCTCGGTGCTCGTACCCGGGGTGCTCTCGACAGCGGCACCCTCCTCGGTCCCGGCGTCAGCCTCCTCGGCACTGTCCTCGACCCCGGCCTCAGCCTCCGGCTCGGCGTCCGCCTTCCCGGCACCGTCCGTCCGGTCCTCCGGCTCGGTCGCCTCGGCGGTCCCGTTCTCGGCCTCGGCGTCAGCCTCCGGATCGCCGTCCGCCTTCCCCGCAGCATCCGTGCCGTCCTCGGGTTCCGTCGCCTCGGCGGTCCCGTCCTCCGTCACCGCGCTCTCCGACGGCTCCTCCGACTCGGTGCGGCTGTCGTCCCGCGCCGCCGTCTCCCCGTCCCCGGAGTCCGTCGTACCCGCCGCGTCCCCGGTCCGCACCCAGGCCGACACCGCGGCGCGCAGCCTGGCGTCGTCCGCGGGGTCGGTCTTGGCGCCCTCGGCGCCCTCGGCGTCGCCGGACGCGTCCGTGCCGCCCTCCGAGACGGACTCGGAGTCATCCGCTCCGGAACCCTCGGAGCCCTCGGCAGCAGCCTCAGCGGCGTCCTCAGGAGCGTCCTCAGCGCCTTCCCGGCCCTCGCCCGCCCCCGAAGCATCCGCACCCGCACCCGACGAACCCTCGGCCCCGGAACCCTCGGCCTCCGCCACCGCGGCCCGTACCTTCGCCACGTCCCGCGCCGAGAACACCCGCGTCGCCGTGTCCACGCCACCACGCCCCGCCGGCGGCTCCGCGTCCCGTGTCACCGCCAGGCGGGGGTCCCGGGCCTCGGGAACCGGACCCGTGCTCCCCGACGTCGGTTCTGCCGACGACTCGCGCTGATTCGACCTGTCGGGGAACTCGCCCGCCACCGATGCCTCCTAAACCCGTGAACCCGTCTGACCGCCCGCCCTGACACCGCTCCCCCGCGCTGTCCGAACCATGTACCAGTGTCCTGTGTGAGGGCTTGGCTCCTGCGGTAGACGAGAACGACATACCTACTGGTTCCACTACAAACAGGTCACGCACCCTCGACAGACCAATGTGAGAGGGGTCACCCTGTCTTTCATCCACGCGGGGAGGCATGGATGGGCAGGAGCCGCAGAACACTTCCGGAGGAGCTTCTGCTGCTGGCGTTGGACCCGGCCACGGGTACCACCGCACAGCCGCAGTCGCTCGACCTTGGTCTGGCCGGAGCACAGCTAGTGGAGCTGGCGCTGGCCGGACGGATAGCCCCAGACGGGGATCGTATCGCCGTGGTGTCCCCACGGCCGACTGGAGATCCGACACTGGATTGCGCGTTGGAGTTGCTGCGAAGGCGTGGCGCTCCGGTACGCGCCGTCCACTGGATCGGCGGACCCCGCCTGGGGCTCCGCCAGACCTACCTCTCGCATCTGGAGCGGTGCGGCATGGTGCATGCCGTGGCGGGCCAGATGTGCGGAGTGCTGCCGACGACTCGCTACCAGGCGAGTCAGACCGAGATCAGCCGGGAGATCAGAGCCCGACTGGACTCCGCGATCCGCACCGGCGTACCGCCGGACCCGCGGACCGCGGCGCTCGCCGCCCTGGCGCACGCGGTCGGCCTCGGCAAGCACCTGTATCCGGGCAATGAGGGACGTTCGTCCCGCTCCCGGCTGCGGGACCTGATCAGGCACGACCCCATGGGCGGTCTCGTCGCGCACGCCGTGATGGACGTCCAGAACGGCGTGGCGGCCCAGCCACGCCGCAGCCCGGCCCCACCGGCCGGCCGTCCGGCCGGACCAGGAGCCAGGCAGGCAGCGGAACCCGCTCGCGGCGTTCCGGTGCAACCGCGCCGCGGTTCCATGGCGCGTGTCGTGGCCCACTGAGCCGCAGTCCCACGACACGACCGACCACAGAACCGCAGTACGGCAGTACCGCGCAACGCCCGCAGGACCGCACCACAGGCACCACGCACCACACGCACCTCCGGCGCAATCCCAGACCCGGTATCCGGGAGCCGCTGGTCCGCGCGGGGCGACGAGACCGTGTGTCCGGACGACACCACGGCTTCGCCGCCCCGCGCGGCCGTTTTCACCGCCACCTGTTCGGCCACCGGTTCGGCCAACGATTCGCCGTCATCGGCCGAACTGGCGCCTGCCCAGCGCATATCCGCTGTTTCCCAGCGGTAGAAACCACCTTGGTGGCAGTCTGCTCAACAGCAGATACGCAAAGTGGCAATTTCAGAAGGCACGCAGCCGGAGGTGCACGTTCTCGTGGCGTCCAATGTCAATCCCACCGTCAGGCGACGCCGGCTCGGCCAGGAGTTGCGCCGGCTCCGTGAACTCAAGGGCATGACGGCCGAAGAAGTGGCCGAGCGGCTACTCGTGTCGCAGTCCAAGATCAGCCGGCTGGAGAACGGCCGGCGCAGCATCAGCCAGCGCGACGTCCGTGACCTGTGCGGGGTGTACGAGGTCGAGGACCACCGGATCGTCGACTCCCTGATGCAGATGGCCAAGGACAGCCGCCAGCAAGGGTGGTGGCACTCCTTCGGCGACATCCCCTACAGCGTCTACATCGGACTGGAGACGGACGCGGCCAGCCTGCGCGTGTACGACCCCCAGGTCGTCCCCGGTCTCCTCCAGACCCGCACTTACGCCGAGTCCCTCATCTCCGGCGCGCTTCCCGAGGCGACGCCCACCGACATCGACAAGCGCGTCCAGGTGCGGCTGCGCCGACAGGAACGTATCTCTGCCGCCGAGAACCCGCTGCGGCTGTGGGCGGTCCTGGACGAGGCGACGCTGCGCCGCGAGGTCGGCAATCGGCAGGTGATGATCGAGCAGCTGGAGCACCTGGTCGAGATGTCCCAGCTGCCGCATGTCACGGTCCAGTTGATCCCGTTCACGATGGGCGCCCACCCCGGGGTCAGCGGACAGTACGCGATCCTCGAGTTCCCCGACGCCGCCGACTCCAGCGTGGTCTACATCGAGGGCGTGACAAGCGACCTCTATCTGGAGAAGGCGCAGGATGTGCAGAAATACAGCGTCATGTACGAGCACCTGCGGGCACAGGCCCTGAACGCGGACCAAAGCAGGGATTTCATCTCGAAGGTCGCGAAGGAGTACGCACGCTGACCCACTTTGTAAGGCAGGGCGCCGTAAGGTACACCAAAGCCCGGCCGCGATGGAAGACCCCACTGGTATATGCCACCCGGCCGGGTGAATGCACCCCCCGCACTCCGACGTCGGCGAGTAGCGTCGATCACGCCATCGGATAACAACGTTGGCGCAAACTCAGCAACTGGCTACCGGAGTGAAAATGGCAATCAAGCAGGGCGCCGCGGACAAGTGGGTCAAGTCTTCCTACTCCCAGGGCAACGGCGCGTGCGTCGAGATCAAGTCTCCTGTCGTGTCGGCGATGGCCGTCCGGGACTCGAAGGTCGACAACGGCCCGACGCTGGCCTTCCCCTCGGACGCGTGGAACGCCTTCGTCGGCTCGGTCAAGGCGTAAATGCACGAGTGATCAGGCAGTACTACACAACTACACAAGCACCACCGAAGAGCCCTCTCGTCTAGTTCGCCGTCCTTGCCGAGGGGGCTCGGCTTGTGTCCGGAACCAGATCGGGATCCAGATCGGGATCCCCTTCCGACTCCGGTGCACAGGGCGATCGCAGGCGGGCCGCGACCCCCCACCCCGTCGTGAGCACCGCCGCCGTCGTCAGCACCGCCAGCAGCACCGTCGTACGGGATCCCGCGCTGTCCGCCACACGGGCCACGGAGTTGGGCAGGCCGAGGCGGTCGGCCAGCCAGCCGAGGGCCGCGACGCCGGTGAGCACGGCGCCCGTCAGGCGCAGGGCCGGCTGGGCGCGCAGCCGGGCCAGGGCCAGCAGGGACGGCAGGGCGAGGCAGACCAGCAGGAGCTGGACCAGTTCGATGCCGAGGTTGAAGGCGAGGAGGCTGGTCACCAGCTGGCCCGTCGTCAGGTGCATCTCCGCCAGTACGAAGGAGAACGCCATGCCGTGGCCGAGCCCGAAGACACCGGCCACGAGGGCCTCGCGGCCCGGGAACAGCGGGCGGATCGCGTGGACGGCGCCGACGAGGATGCTGGCCGCGATGAACGCCTCCACCGGCCAGGCGGGGATCTCCAGGCGGCCGAGCGCGGAGGCGGCCAGGGCGAGGGAGTGCCCGGCGGTGAAGGCGAGGGTGATCCGGCCGATGCGGGCCAGCGCCGAGCGCGCGCCCACCAGTCCGGTCCAGCGGCCGCCCGTCGCCGACAGGGGCGCCGGGAGCAGGAGGATGAGCAGGAACAGCAAGTGGTCGGTGCCGGTGAGGATGTGCTCGCCGCCGAGTTCGAGCATCGCGACGAAGCCGCGCCAGGCGCTGCCCTCGCCGAGGTCGACCTTCAGGGGGGCGACGGTCATGTGCCGGGTGTCGAGCGCGATCGTGCCGACCTGGGTGGTGCCCTCGCCGTCGACCTGCCCGGCGGCCCAGTCCTGGCGGACCGTCACCAGGGCCGTGTGCGTGACGACTTGGTGGACGATCACGTCGTAGTCGAAGGTGAAGCGTCGTACGTCCGCACCGGCGGGTGGCGTGAGGACGGCCTTCACGACCAGCTCGCGGTAGACACCGGTCGAGGTCTGCTCGGCGCTGCTGAGGCTGAGCGCGCCGATACCGACCCGCCAGGCCTTGCCCGCCTGGCCCGCCTTTCCTGCCGTCGTCGTCGGGTGGATGTGGGCGGTCAGGTAGGCGCGAACGGCCTTGGCCTGAGCGGCTGTTACCGCCTTCCCGCTGGTGTCGGTCAGGTCGATGCCGCTGGCCCGGGCGAGTTCACCCGTGGGCAGTTCCAGGCGGGCGGCGACGGAGTGCTCGTACACGTCGAGTTGTACGACCGAGTGCGGCATCGGGTGCGCGGCGGCCGGCGACGCCCCGAGGAGGAACGTCGCCGGTACCACGATCGCGATCCCGGCCACCAGGCGGAGCAGCAGCACGGTCAGCCAGTTTCGCGGTCCGGTCATGAGAAGGAGAACTCGTTCCCGTAGTCGCGGGTGTGGTCGCGGTAGACCGTGTGGTAGTGGATCTTGTCGCGGTAGACCACGCCGGTCTGGCAGATGAACTCGACCCACACGCTGGGACCGTCGATGCGGACGTAGTCACCGTTGGTGTCCAGGCCGGTGCCGCCGGAGTAGCTGATGTAGGTGTCCTTCAGCTCCTTGGCGTACGTCTTGAGCAGCTGCTTCGCGGTGGCGTCGTCGACGTTGGCGATCCAGGGGTGGATGGCCGCGAGGACGAGCTTCTGCTGCTTGGGCGACAGCTCGCTGACCTTCAGGCCCTCCTTGGTCTCCGGGAACTCGCCGTCGGAGCCGGGGCCGAGGAGGACGTCGCCGAAGGACTCGGAGAGCTTGGCCTCGGCGAGCTGCTCGGTGCTGAGGCTGCCGGTCAGCTTGAGCAGGCCGCTGCGGAACTTCTCCATCGGCGCGTACTCGGTGCCGTCGTCGGCGGTCCAGCTGGTGGGCTCGATGCCGGAGAAGAAGGGGCTGGCGCCGGCGACCTTGCCGTCCTTGTAGGTGAGGTTCACGGCGAGGTGGTGGCCGCCGAAGTGCAGCTGCCAGGTGCCGTCGGCGGAGGGGGTGCCGAGGAACGCCAGGTAGTAGTAGCCGCTGCCGTACGAGAAGCCGCCGCCTCCGCCGCCGGTGCCGCCGGAGGGCGGGGCGCCGGTCGGGACGTCGGTGGGGGTCGCCGAGTCGGTCGCGGTGGCCGTACTGGTGGCGGTGGCTGTGGCGCTGTCGGTGGCCGTCGCGCTCGGGGCCGGTGCGGCGGAGCTGGTGGACTCCGCCGAGGCGAGCACGTCGTCGGCGAGGATCGTCTGCATGACGTGGTCGTAGCCGGTGTCCTTGCCGGACCCGAGGGCGACCTTCAACACGTTCTCGGCGGCGGCGAGTTGCTCCTCGCTCAGCGAGCCGAAGTCGATGCCGGGGCGGCAGGTGCCGGCGCACGGGAGGTTCGACCAGGCGGTCGCGTTCTCCTCGGAGAAGTCGAGCACGGTCTCCGACTGCTGGTCGGAGTCCAGGGTGTTGAGGAACGCGTTGGCGGCGCTGACGACGGCCGCGACACCCTTGGCGTTCTTGTCGACGGGCCGCTTGGCGACCGCCGAGGCCTTGGTCCCACCGGTCGATGTCGATGCATTCGCTACCGCGAATCCACCACCGATGAGCGCCAGGGCCACGGCGGCACCGGCTATGTTCCGCCGGGTCCGCCGGGCACGTACCTGGCGAGTTCTGTCCTTGCTCACGAACCACTCCTCTTACGGGAATCAGGCGTGGGAAGAGGGCACACGTGGGCCTTTGGCCGCTGTCCGTGTGATTGTCACGGACATTACCAGCGGAATTGTTGACAACTCAAGGCGCCAATTGAATTAATTCACTAAGGCAATTGACAGCCTATTCTTGTGTGGATTTCAGTGAGGCCGCGAAAGGCACGTCACACACCTCACCGCAGCCGGTCCACGTACTTGTCCGTCCCCGGCACGGTCGGAATGAAGGGCGCCACCAGCTCGACCCGCCCCAGCCCCGCCTCACCGACGGCCGCGTCCAGCCCGGTGAAGTACTCCTCCCAGCACTCCCGCGGATCCACCTCCAGGAACCACAGCAGCGTCAGCCGGGTGTCGACCCCCTCGACCTGCTTCACGTACGTCATCCGGTCCCCCGGCAGCGGCGTCGGCCGGAAGACGGTCACCATCGCCACCGGCGACCCCGCGACCCGCTTCGGCAGATGCCGGGAGCGCAGCCACTCCAGCAACTCGGCCCGCTGCTCGGTCGATTCGGCGTCGATGACCTCCACCACCAGTCCCGCGTAGGGGTGGTCGAGGGCATGGAAGTCGCGCGGCCCGGCGGCCCCGTCCCGGTACACGGTCGCCTCGTGGTCCTGGAACGCCGTGAAGACGTGGGTCCGCTGCTGGAAGACACGACCGTCCCGATTGAGTCGTTTGTTGATCCCGACGGTCCACCTCATGTGCTCTTCATAGCGACCGGAGGTCATCCAGTAGACCGTGATGTAACAGCCTGCCGCGACCGGCTGGGCAACGGCCGAATCACTCGGGTATCGCAGAAGCTGAAGGTCGCGCGTGGCCACCCAGCGGCGCCCCGCATACATCCAGGGCATGGCCATCGCTCCCGCGATGAAGTGATCGTCTTCGTACCATCTGTGGTAGGCGCGCTCGTAACCCGGATGAGGTTCGACCATCGTGATCAGCGCATGCCCGACCTCCACTCCGTAGGGCCCGACCGAGGCCAGTTCGCCGTACAGATCCGGATGGGTTGCTTCGCGTCCGGCGTCCCGCATCAACGCTCCCCGCCTCTCCCGAAGTCGCCTCCAAAACGATTCTGACGATACGTCAGATCCAGAACGGCGGGAATGAGTGTGCGACAGATCGCCCGAACAAGTGATCGGCATCCAATGCACCGAAACGTCCCCTGGAAGTAACTACGTTCAGGGGTGCATCGCACCGCTTCGGGAGGACACATGGCCACACCCAGTACCGCGGCAACGGAAGGAGCCGATGTCAGGTCATGGGATGAAGTGACCATCCCGGAGCGGGTGCGCAACCGGACTTCGATCGCACTCGCGGTCGGAGGGCCGCTGGGCGCCTACAGTCCACGGCGACCCGGCTGCTACCTGCGCACTTCTCGTGACCGTCAAGGCGACGAGAAGAGTATCGGCCTTCAGCTCGACGATGCCGAGGCGAGGCGCATCACCCTGCGCTGGGCACCATTTGCCGAGATCTACCGGGAGAACGACACCAGCGCGTTCACGAAGAAGCGGACGACGCGGACGAACGGCTCAATCGACTGGATCGTCGTCCGCCCGGAGTTCAGGCGCATGCTCGACGACCTCCTGGCGGGGCGGATCGACGGCGTCGTCTTCCACGACACCGATCGACTGGCCCGTCAGCCAAGGGATCTCGAAGACCTGATCGACGTCATCGAGTACACGAAGCGCCCTGCCGTAGGTGTCACGGGCGACCTCAACCTCATCTCTGACGCGGACAGGCACATGGCGCGAATGCTGTGCGTCATGGCGCTCAAGTCGTCACAGGACACATCGCGGCGCGTCGCACGAAACCATCTGGCCGACGCGGCAGCGGGTGAACTCACCGGCAGGACGCCCTACGCATGGAACTCGGACGGCACCCTCAGGCCCGACCGCGCACGCGTCGCCCGACGCATATACGAACGGTTCACGGAGGGCGCATCCATCACAGGTATCGCCCGCGAACTCAACCGCGACAAGATCCCGTCACCGCGAGGCGGGAAATGGGCTCAACCGACCGTGAAGGCCATCCTGACCAACCCCCGCTATTGCGGCTTCGTCTCGTACGAGGGGAAGCACCGTACCGAGAACCAACGTCAGCGAGATGGCTGGGGGCGCGTACTCATCGGGCAGGACGGCCTGCCTGTCGTCGGCAAGTGGGAACCGGTCGTCTCCCGGAAGCTGTGGGCGGACACACAGCTTGAGCTGGACCGCCGCAGGGTGGTCAGCGCAGAGAAGGGGATCCTCCGCAACGACGAGGGGGTGAACCGCCGCAAGTACCTGTTCACGGGATACCTGCGGTGCGGACTCTGCAAGGCCCCGATGAGCGCGAAACGGGTCGCGCAGCGCGGGCACGTCATCTACTACTGCCCGGGCCGAGCCCGCAACGCCTGTGGCAAGGTCAGCCGCCGCGCGGAGCCGGTGGATCAGCATCTCGAGAAACTGGTCGCCGAGTGGGTGCGCGGGCGTACGGAACCCGGCCTCGGCGACAGCGCCGCAGGCCCGGAGGACCCGCAGGACACACAGGCCCGGATCTCGGCGATCAGTGCCCGCAAGCGCACCCTCATCACCGCATGGGCCACAGGGGACGAGTCAGTATCCGACCTGCGTCCGGACGACTACTACCAGACGCTCTCCGCCATGAACGCCGAACTCGACCTACTGGAACGGAAAGCCGCTGAGCAAGCGCTGGCGACAGAGGCAACTCGGCAGCGCGACTACGCGGCCAAGTGGAGAGACGGTGGCTTCGAGCAGCGCCGCGCACTGATCAGCGAGATCTTCGCGGCCGTTCATGTCATGCCGTCCGGCAAAGGGCGAGCCCCGTTCGACCCGGCTCACATCTGTCCCGTCTACGCGAACTGAGCAACGCGCGCAAGCCGCTGGCCTTCTCCTTCGGCCCCCCATACTCTGACGCTCCGTCAGATGACGCGCCAGGGTCAGGAGGGGCATCGATGTCACTGCTCGCAGGGAAGACCGTCGTGGTGTCGGGTGTCGGGGCCGGCCTCGGACATCAGGTCGCCGCAGCCGTCATACGGGATGGCGGGAACGCCGTGCTCGGGGCGCGCACGGAGGCGAATCTGGCGAAGTCCGCCTCCGACATCGATCCGGACGGCGCGCACACCGCGTACCTCTCCACGGACATCACCGACGAGCAACAGTGCGTGGCGCTCGCGGAGTTGGGCCTTGAGCGGTTCGGGCGGATCGACGCGGTGGTCCATGTGGCCGCCTGGGACAGCTACTTCGGCGGTCTGGAGGACGCGGACTTCGCCACCTGGCAGTCGGTGATCGACGTGAATCTGCTGGGGTCGCTGCGGATGACGCGGGCGTGCCTTCCGGGGCTCAAGTCCCGTGGCGGATCAGTGGTGTTCATCGGTACGCAGTCGTCGGTGGCCGCTCCCTCGCAGGTGCGGCAGGCGGCGTACGCGGCGTCCAAGGGGGCGCTGACGAGCGCGATGTACTCGTTGGCGCGGGAGCTCGGGCCGCACCGGATCCGGGTCAACACCGTGCTGCCGGGGTGGATGTGGGGGCCGCCGGTGCAGGCGTATGTGCAGTTCACGGCGCACACGGAGGGGGTGGAGGAGTCGGAGGTGCTGGGGCGGCTGACAGAGCGGATGGCGCTGCCCGATCTCGCCACGGACGCGGACGTGGCGGACGCGGCGGTGTTTCTGGCCTCGGACCGGGCACGATCCATCACGGGACAGTCGCTGCTGGTCAACGCGGGGGAGTTGATGCGGTGAGGGGCGTGGAGCCGATGCGGTGATGTTCATGTAGATGAACGAAGGCCATCATGCCGAATGAATTTACCTCCCCTTGACCTTACGCCCGCTTGTCGTGTTCACGCGAGAGCGCCCACGATGAGCGCCGGGTCGACCCCTGGGAGGACGCACATGAACGGTCTCGACTGGGCCGTGCTCATCGGCTACTTCGGCGTGATGGTCGCGATCGGCGTGTGGTCGCACAAACGCGTCGACAACGTCAGCGACTTCTTCACGGCCGGCGGCAAGATGCCCTGGTGGCTCTCCGGCATCTCGCACCACATGTCGGGCTACAGCGCGGTGATGTTCACCGGGTACGCGGGCATCGCCTACACCTGGGGTGTCACCTCCTTCGTGACCTGGTCCTTCCCCATCGCCCTCGGCATCGCGATCGGCTCGAAACTCTTCGCGCCCCGCATCAACCGCCTGCGCTCCCGGCTCCACGTGGCCTCCCCGCTGGAGTACCTGAAGAACCGCTACGACCTCAAGACGCAACAGGCGCTGGCCTGGTCCGGCATGCTGCTGAAGATCGTGGACGTTGGCGCCAAGTGGGCCGCGATCGCGACCCTGTTGTCCGTCTTCACCGGCATCTCGCTCAACCAGGGCATCCTCATCACCGGCTCCATCACCGCCGTCTACTGCACGATCGGCGGCCTGTGGGCAGACGCGCTGACCGAACTCGGCCAGTTCGTCATCCAGTTGCTCGCCGGTGTGGCCATGCTGATCGCCGTGGTCCTGGAGCTGAACGACAAAGGCATCGGCTTCTGGGGTGCCTGGGACGAGCCGCAACTGAAGGGCCACGGCGAGCCGTTGGTCGGCCCGTACGGCACGGTCTTCCTCCTCGCCTTCCTCTTCATCAAGCTCTTCGAGTACAACGGCGGCATGCTCAACCAGGCCCAGCGCTACATGGCCACGGGCAGCGCCCACGAGGCGGAACGCTCGGCACGCCTGTCGGCGGCCCTGTGGCTGATCTGGCCGGTGGTCCTCTTCATCCCGATGTGGCTCTCCCCGCTGCTGGTGCAGTCCCAGAAGCCGGACGGCTCCGACGCGTACGGCCTGATGACCGAACAGCTGCTCCCGCACGGCCTGTTGGGCCTGGTCATCGTCGGCTTCTTCTCCCACACCATGGCGATGTGCTCCTCCGACGCCAACGCGATCGCGGCGGTCTTCACGCGGGACTGCGCACCGGTGATCTGGCGCAGGGCCCGGGCGTGGAGCGAGGGCCAGGGTCTGAGGGTCGCCCGGGTGACGACGGTGGTCTTCCTCGGCCTGTCGATGGCGGCGGCGACCCAGGTCAACTCCCCCACCTTCAAGGACATCATCACGGTCGTCATCAAGTGGGTGGCGGGTCTGATGGGCCCGATGGCCATCCCGATGATGCTCGGCCTGCTCCGCCCGTTCCGCCGCTCGGGCCCCACGGCGGCCCTGACGAGCTGGTCGATGGGCCTGCTGGCCTTCTGGCTGGTCAACTACCCGATCAACTGGAACGTCGAGGGTGGGGTCCCGCTCCAGTACCAGGTGTCGATCCCGCTGGCGGTCTCGCTGGTCCTGTACATCCTCATCGGCTTCATCAAGCCGGAGGACACCCCGGAGCGGCTGGCGATCATCGAGAAGATCAACACGGACGGAGATGGAGCGGGAGCGGCGGCGATCCCGACACCGGCGGGCCCGGTGGACCGTACGCCGGTGAAGGACTGACCACTCGCGGGACTTGGGACTTCAGCCCCGGGGATAGCGGGCGAGCCACCCGGGTGCGGATCCCGCGGGGCCGTGAAGGGCGGGCCCCTGGGTCATCTCCATGGCGAAGTCGTCCGCGAGTTCCAGGAGTGTGGGACGGCCCTCCAGTTCGGCCAGCCAGGCCGGCGGGAGGGCCGTTTCGCCGTGCAGGGCGCCGAGGAGACCGCCGGTGAGCGCGCCGGCGGCGGCGGAGGGCCCGTCGTGATTGACGGCGAGGCAGAGCCCGTGCCGTACGTCCTCCCCGACGAGCGCGCAGTAGACGGCGACGGCGAGCAGCCCTTCCGCGGTCCCCGCCCCCATGAGCTCCCCGACCCGCTCGGGCGTGGGCATCCCCTGCCGTACGGCCCCGAGGGCCCGCTGCAACGCGTCGGAGACGGCCTGATGCCCCGGCCGCACGGCCAGCAGCGCCAGCGCCCGCTGCACGGCCCCGTCGAGACTCTCGCCCCGGGCGAGCGCGTGCACGATGACGGCGTACGCCCCGGCGGACAGGTAAGCGACGGGATGCCCGTGCGTCTGCGCCGCGCACTCCACCGCCAGCTGTACGACGAGCTGCGGCTCCCACCCGACGAGCAGCCCGAACGGCGCGGACCGCGCGGCGGCCTCCGGCCCGGCCTCGCCGGGATTCTTGGGCGAGTCGAGGGTGCCCATGCTGTCGTCCCCGAACCCGAGGAGGAGCGACCGGGAGGGATCCCGCCGGGCGTACAGCCACTCCTCCCTGGCCAGCCACCCGTCGTCCTTGCGCCGCTCGTCGGGCCCCCAGTCCCGCTGGGTGGCGGCCCACCGGAGATACGCCCGGTGCAGATCGGTGGGCGGATGCCAGGCGCCGATGTCCCGCCGGACCTGGGCCCGTATGAGCCCGTCGACGGAGAAGAGGGTGAGCTGGGTGAGATGGGTGACGGCCCCGCGCCGCCCGTAGGAGGCGCCGAGGTCGACGACCCCTTCGGCGCCGTAGGCCTCCCGTATCCGCTCCAGGTCGAGCGGGTCGACGGGCGCCCCGAGCGCATCCCCCACGGCCGCCCCGAGCAGCGTCCCCCGCACCCGGCTCCGAAAGTCCTGCTGTTCGACCCGTCCCCAGACGGCCCCGGCTGTCGCACCCACCAAGACCTCCCCAAGAGCACCGCCCGGACACACGACCACTCGGCACTGTAATCGACCGGGAACGGTCGGTTCTGGGGGTGGATCGGTATGCGGGATGTGCGGAGAGTGGTCGGAAATGGGCGCGAGTGGTCAGCTATCGGCCGTCCCAGGTGACGTCGGTCTCCCTCTCGGCCATCGTCCTCTCGGCCATCGTCCGGATCCCCTGGATCTCACCGATGGCTGCCGCGGGGTCCTGCTCTCCGGCGTCCACGATCCGCTCCAGTTCCCGCAGTCGCGCGGCGCGCTCCGGATGCCGCTCGATCGCTACGAAAACGGCCCATGAGTGCACGAACGCTCTCAGCGGAGCCAGGCTCTGTGTCTGCTGGGCGTTCGTCGTGGCCTCGAAGAGATGCTGGGTGAGGGCCGGGATCCTGCTCGGCGCGATACGCGCGACCGCTGCCCGCAGCGCGTCCGGGGTGAGTTCGGGCATGGGGATCAGCGGTCCGTACGGGCCGTCGGTCTGGGCGCTCACGATGACCTCCGGTGCGGGTGACGGGGCTTGTCACGGCGGTTCCTCCCCGCTCTAAGCGCTCCGCTGGATGTGCGGCGACGTGTCGGCGTTCGTCTGCGGCGCCGTCGTGGCTGGTCGCGCAGTTCCCCGCGCCCCTTAGCGGCGCTGCCGTACCGCAGCCGACTTCACCGGGTCCGCTTAGGCCGCCGCCGCGGCCGTACGGCAGTCGCGGCACCGGCCCGGCTGTGGGGAGCGGAAGCCACGGTCGCAGCCGTCGCAGTTCCGGAGCGGGTCCGGGCGGACGGGGACCGGGGGGCTTGCCGGGTCCGGGGCCGGGTGAGGTGCCGAGAACGGGAGCGCCGGAGGCAGCAGCTCTCGGAGGCGGTGCGCCAGGAACGCCGCCGGGTGCTTGATCGGGTCCTGGGGCAGGCCGCTCGTCAGGGCCCGCTCCACGACCGTGGCGGACACCCCGCGCTCAAGCCACGCCGACACGTCCGGGATCAGCCGTCGGACGTCCCGCTCGGACAGCAGCAGGCGGGAGTCGTAGGTGCGCAGGCGGGTCAGGAGATCGGCGGCCGGTGTCTTCTTCGGTGCCGCGGGACGCGACGCGGCCTGTTTCGGCTCGGGTTGCGGCGCTGGTTCCGCCGCCGCGCGGAGCACCGTGAGGCGCGAGCTGTTGCGTGAGGTCGTCCGGGTGATCACTCGCCCCGATTGAAGACGCTCCCTGGCACGCGTGAGATAGCCGTGTTGCTCCAACTCCCGCAAGGCGGCGGCGATACGGATCTCGCCCTCGGGGAACTTTGCCGTCAGCGCCTTGATGCCGACGGGGCTACCGGCGGGCAGCGACTGGATGTGGACCGCCAGTCCGATCGCCGTCAGGGACAGCTCGGGGTGCTGGGCGAGCTGATTGCCGACCACCGTGAAGTTTTCGGTGATCGGTTCATTCTCGTGGATGACACCGGAGTGGGAACGCCGGGTCTTCGCGGGCGTGGGCGCGCTAGGCTGCTTGTCAGTCATCGGAAAGCCGCTGCTTTCTTCCAGTCATCGGGAAGCAGTGCTTCCTCGATGATCAGGCCCTCGCACTGGGATGCCAGTCCCGGCGAGGGCCGAAGCATGTCTGGGGTTGTTGTCGCAGACGCTGCACCACAACCACCCCGCCGCGCCAGCTGAGTTGGGCATATTCACTCCGGAGAGTGATCGACGGGGACGGCAGGGGTGGGTTCGGTTCTTTCCCCGGTTCTTTGGTCTTTGGTGTCGGGACCGACCGGGTCACGTATCCCCACGATCCGGTGCCACCTCGGCCCACACCGTCTTCCCGCCCGCCGGAGCCTCCGCCACGCCCCAACTCTCCGCGTACGCCTCGACGATGCGCAGCCCCCGGCCCGATTCCGCGTCGCCCGCCACCGGGTCGCGGGTCTGCGGGATCCGGTCGCCCCGGGCGTCGGTCACCTCGATACGGAGGGTGTGGCGGTCGGCGTACAGCTTCAGTCTCAGCCGGAAGTCCCGTCCGGGGACGCGGCCGTGGAGCACGGCGTTCGACGCCAGCTCGGCCACGACCTGCTGCGCGGCTTCGGACGGCACACCCCAGGCCCCGAGCTGACGCACCGTGTGCTCGCGGGCACGTCGAGCACCTCTTCGATTAGCGGACAACAACACCGTGAAGTAGTGCGTCGGAGCGGTGACTTGGGGGAGGTAATTCGCATTCATGTCACCCAGAGTGGTCGCCCGTACCTACGCTGAACAGCAGTGACTCCGGTACGGAGCGGATCTGTCCGGGTGCGGGGCGCAGTCGTACCGCTCGTACGTGAGGAGGGGTGAGGTGGAGGACGAGGAAGCGGCGGCCGTGCTCAAGACGGTCGGGCGGCAGATCAAGATGTGGCGCGAGGCCGCTGGGCTGACCCAGCCGGAGCTGGGGGAAGCGATCGGGTATGGCGGGGAGATGGTCTCGTCGGTGGAGCGGGGGCGGCGGAGTCCCAAGCCGGATTTTCTCGACAGGAGCGATGAGGTGCTCGGCGCGGGCGGGAAGAGCTCCGCGATGAAGAAGGACCTGGAGGAGGCGCGCTATCCGAAGAAGGTTCGGGATCTGGCCAAGTTGGAGGGCGAGGCCGTCGAGCTGGGGGCCTACGCCAATCACTACGTACATGGCCTGTTGCAGACACCGGAGTACACAAGAGCGCTGTTCACCATGCGGCGCCCCTCGTACACGGAGGACGAAATCGACAGCCACGTCAACGCGCGTATGGCACGCCAGAGCATCTTCGAGCGGGTGCCCCGTCCAACGCTGACCTTTGTCCAGGAAGAGGTGACGCTGTCGCGCCCCATCGGGGGCAGACTGGTACTGCGCCAACAACTCGAACGTCTCCTGGAGATCGGCAGCTTGAGGCACGTGGAGATCCAGGTGATGCCGACGGATCGTGAGGACCATGCCGGTATGGGCGGGCCGATCCGGCTGCTGAAGCTCCAGAAGGGCCAGACGGTGGCTCACGAGGAGGGGCAGACCTTCAACCGCCTCATCAGCGATCCCAGAGAAGTTCAGCCCCTTGAATTGCGCTATGGGATCATCCGATCCCAGGCTCTCCCCCCTCGGGAGTCGCTGGCCTTCATCGAGAAAGTACTGGGAGAGACATGACCGCCCATGCCTGGTTCAAGAGCAGCTACAGCAGTAATGAGGGGCCTGATTGCGTTGAGGTCGCCATATCCCCCGCCGCCCCCAACACCACCACCGTCCACGTCCGTGACTCCAAGGACAAGGACGGTGCCCGGCTGACGTTCGCCGACGACGCCTGGTCGACGTTCATCGGCAGCTACTCCGCATAACGCCTCTGGAAGGCGTCCCGTGCCGCCGTCGCGCGGGCCAGGCGGGGGCCGAAGAACGCCGGGTCCGCGTCGGGGGAGCGTGCCAGGAGCGTGAGGCTCGCCACCGCGTCGGCCAAATCCCCCCAGCCGTGGGGCGCGGAGAGAATCCCGGAGAGCAACCGGTCGGCTTCGCTGTGGTCACCCCGCGCGTAGGCGATCAGCATCCGGTCGTTGGCCGTGGTTCTCCCGTCCGGCGTGAAGCCGCGCCACATGGGCTCGGCGACGCGCAGGCCTTCCTGGACCGCGACCGTCAACGCCGACGCGTAGAGCCCTACCTCGGGGCTGGTCCGACGCAACCAGTCGACCGCCTGCCCCGCGAGGTCCCAGCGTCCCTTCACGACGTCTCCGAACCAGCACGTGTGCATGACCTCGGCATCACCATCCCGGTCGGCCTTGTCCCGCAGGCCGTCGAGGAGACGTACCGCTTCGTCGTCCCGCCCTTGCCACAGCAGTACCTCGGCGGCCTTGCAGCTCGCCAACACGGACAGCCTGCCGTCGTCCAGGTCCTTGGCCACCTCGAGGTCCACGAGCGCCTCATCGAGCCGTCCCATGGCGATGCAAACACGAGCGCGCTCCGGGTAGAGCCCTGCCACGTCCTGGCTGAGGCGGATCGCCCGGTCCAGGTCCTGTAGCGCTTCGCGGTAGCGGCCCAGTTGGCGTCGGGCCTGGCCCCTGACGGCCAACAGCCACCCGGTGTCGGGGGCACTCTCCAGGACGCGGTCGACATCGGCGACCGCCTCCTCGTAGCGGCCCGCACCGTTGTACGCGAGCGCTCTCATCCAGTGGGCCCACCACACCCGATGCCCGCCCACCGCGACGGCCCGGTCCAGGTCCTCGAACGCACCGTCCTCGTCCCCCGTGCGCTGCCGCAGGTCAGCGCGGTTCACGAGGGCCCACGCATAGTCGGGTTGCAGCTCGACGGCACGGTCGTAGGCCGCGCGCGCCTCCTCGACACGGTTCAGACGATCGAGCGCGTACCCCCGCCCCGCGTGGGCGGAACTACGGTCCGGGGCGAGCTGGCAGGCCCTTCCCAGTTCCTCGACGGCCTCCTCGTACCGGCCGGCCAAGCGGTAGGCGTCCCCGCGCTCGGAGGCGATCCACGCGTTGTCGGGGGCGATCTCCACGGCCCGGTCGAGATCCGCGAACGACGCGTCGAGCCGGCCCAGGTCCCGGTACAGCTTCGCCCTGTGGATCAGAGCCCACAGATACCTCTCGTCGATCTCCAGCGCCCGCCCGAAGTCGGCGAGCGCCCCCTCGGTATCGCCGCGTGCGTGCTTGCCGCTGGCTCGGCTCGCCCACGCCTTCGCGTAGGCGGGGTCCAGGGCCAGGGCACGGTCGAAGGTCTCGACGGCCTCCGTGAGGCGACCCGTGACCCGCAGGCTCTCGCCCCATTCGAAGAGGATCTCGGCACTGTCGGGCCGCAGTTCGGCCGCGCGCTCGAAGTCGCCGAGAGCCGTCTCGTCGTCTCGCATCCGCGCGCGCGTGAAGGCCCGCCCGTAGTACGCGTCCGCCGAGGCGGCGAGTTCGACGGCCTTGTCGTACTGCGCGAGAGCGCGCTCGTACTCCCTCTTCCTCCGCAACTCCTGGCCCCACAGGCAGTGCGCCTCGGCGCAACCGAACGTATCGAGGCCCGCCCGGTCCAGAAGGAGCCCCAGCAGTCCCTCTGTCTCGTCCGAGAGCGCCTCAAGAAGGTCCCGTCCCCACGCGCGTACGACGTCGGCGTCCGCGTGCTCACCCGCGTCGACGAGCACCTGCACACACCCCCGGACCGCCGCCTCCCCCGCCCGGCAGGAACCGACCACCTCCCTGAGCACCTCACCGAGCACGCCCTGGGGCCGGGCGCACAGCAGGTGGTACAGCTCCTCCAGCCGCAGCTCCCGCCAGGCCTCGTCGGACCACAACTCGCTTGCTTCCAGGCCCACTTCCGCCTCGGCCCGCCACTCCCCGAACGTCTCCGCGAGCCGTGCGTGCCGGTCCGCCCACTGTCGCGGGGACCGGGTCCGCTGGAGCCGCAGCATGGCCGTACGGACGACGTCGTGGAAGTGGACGCGCCCCGCTCGCTCGCTCACGAACGGCAGTCCGCGCAGCCACGCGTACAGCCCGTCGGCGTCCCTGCCCGCCACGGCCGCCCGGAAGACGTCCTCGTCCAGCTTGCGTGGGAGCGCGCACAGGAGGGCGACGTCCCGCCGTGCCGGATCCCGCTCCCACTTGAGGAAGCGTTCGACGGCGGTGGCGGTGGGGTCGTCGACCGCGCCCGGGTTCTCGGCGAGGGTGGACACCAGCACGGGGAGGCCCCCGGACAGCCGCAGCACCTCCCGTACGACGGTCTCGTCCACCAGCCCTTTCGCGGCGAGGAGTTGACGCGCCTCGGACTCGGTGAACGGCTCCAGGGCGAACTCGGTGACGAACGCGGCGTAGTCCGTCCAGCGGGCGGGGTCGGGGCCGTGCTGCCCGGCGAGGGTGATGACGGCGTTGGCGGGAAGGGCGCCGTAACGGTCGGTCGTGATGAGGTCGAGCAGCCAGGGGTCGAGGAAGGGTGAGGTCCGCTCGTAGGTGTCGAAGAAGAGGGCGATCCAGGGGGTGTCGGCGGCGACTCGGCTCAGTTCCTCGACGAAGACCGGGGTGAGGACCTTCAAGGGCTCCAGGACCAGGCGCACGTCGTCGTGGTTGCGGAAGCGGGCGCTGAGGGCGGCTCTCAACCGGTCGGTGCTGTGGGCTATTTGGGCCGGGTCGACCGCGCCGGCGAAGGCCCCGAGGACCGGCACCATGCCGAGGCCGATGAGGCCCGCCTGCGACACGGCCATGCTGCCCGCCGAGGGCGGTGGGGGCGGGCCGGGCTGTCCTGGCTGTCCCGGTTGTCCTGGATCCATCCCGGTCTCCAGCGCGGCCGAGGCCGTCTCCGCCTCGTGGCGGCGTTGGCGGTAGGTGGTGAGGAGCCGGTCGAGGGACTTCAACTCGGCACCTTGCCGGGCGAATTGCGCGCTGATCGCCGCCATCGCCTCCGGCACGCTGTTCACGCTCTCGTCCGTACCGGCGGTGAGCGCGTTGCGCTGCACGGCAACCGCCTCCAGCTCACGCACGAGCGAGGACTTGCCGACACCCGCCGCGCCGTGGACGTGGAAGACGAAGCTGTGCCGCTCGTCCTCCGGCGCGGTGTCGAAGTTGCCGCGGAACACGTCGAGTTCACCACGCCGACCGACGAACCCGGCACGCTTGCGCCGCCCGATCAGCTCCTGCATAGAGGGCCGCGCCCGCCCCATCCGTACGTCCCCTCGCCGTCCCCGAAGCCCGTCCACGCCACCTCCATTCTGGCTCAATGCGTACGGCGTACGGCGGGTCCCGCAGGGAAAAATGATCGCCATGGCCACCACACCCCCACGCAGCGCACTGCACCTCACCAGCACCCTCCTCACCGCGACGGTCGCCCTCTACATGGCCCTCGTCGCCTTCGGCAACATCACCGACTTCGGCACGAATCAGGCCTTCGTGCAGCACGTTTTGGCGATGGACACGACCTTCAAGGACGACGACCTGATGTGGCGGGCCATCACCAGCAAGGGCCTCCAGAACACGGCGTACGTCGCGATCATCGTGTGGGAGACGCTGGCCGCCCTGGTCCTCATCTACGGCACCTGGCTCTGGTCCCGCCGCTCCGACGACAGCGCCCGCCGCTTCTCCACGTACGGCCTGCTCATGGTGATGCTGCTGTTCGGCGCCGGGTTCATCGCGATCGGGGGCGAGTGGTTCTCGATGTGGCAGTCGGCCGACTGGAACGGCCTGGACGCGGCACTGCGGGTGTTCCTGCTCAGCGGGGTCGTACTGCTGGTGGTGAACCTGCCGACGGAGCCCCGCCCCAGCCTGGGGAAGGGTTCAAGCTGAGGGATTGGCAGATCCGTCCCATGCCCGGTCCCCGCCACCTGCGGTTTTGCCGTCCGAACGTGGGACGGATCTGCCAATCACTCCTTCGGGCCCCGGAACCGGCCCCCGCGCATCGGAGCTACTGCACCACCACTACCGACGTGCCCTTCTCGCCGAACGTCCACAGGGCCGACCCGTCCGCCTTCGCCATCCGGATGCCGCTGGTCTGCGTGCCGGAGGCGACGGCGGGCGGGGATGAGCCGTCCACCGCGTTGGAGAAGGCGATGGAAAGGCCCGACTTGGTGGCGAAGTAGACGATGTGCTCGATCTGGACGCCGTCGGAGCCGGTCGTGGAGTCGCGGCGTACGTCGACCGTGTAGGTGCCGGTGTCCGGGCTCACCGTGCCCGGCCAGACCGCGAAGGTGCGCTGGGGCGTGTCGCTCGCGTCGACCAGCCAGACTCGCTTCTGGGCGAGGGAGTAGACGATGCGGCGGCCGGTGCCGGAGCCGTCGGGGACCGCGGCGGCCGTCGGCTTCGTGGGGGACGCCGACGGGTGCGCCGACGCCGAGACGCTCGGGTTGGCGGCGGCCGTGGCCTCGGGCTTCGGCCCCTTGTCGGCCTGGACCGCCAGGGCGGCGACGACGGCTATCGCTCCTACCGTCAGACCGGACACCCAGACCTTCGAGGCTGGCACGGCACGCATCTCCTCAGCTACGACCCCCTCCGAACGGGGGCCCGATCATCGTACTGCGACCCTGATGAACCCCGGTCGCCCGCGGCCGCCCGACAGCGTTCCACGCGCACCTGGCGCCGACCGCTGACCTCAACTGTTCCTTTTGGCCGACCACTTCACCCGACACTCGGCACAATGCCCATGTCAACCGATGCCCCAGTCTGAGAGCTCTCGATGCGCTACGCGGCGTTCATCTCGTACAGCCACTCGGCCGACGCGCACCGGGCGCGGGTCCTTCACGAGGCGCTGCACCGGTTCGCCAGGCCCTGGAACAAGCCGCGGGCGCTGCGGGTCTTCCTGGACAAGGTCAGTCTGTCGGCCGACCCCGGGCTGTGGAGCACCGTGGAGGCGGCGCTCGGCGACTCCGAGTATCTGATCCTGCTGGCGTCGCCGGAGTCCGCCCGCTCGCCCTGGGTCGGCCGGGAGATCTCCTGGTGGCGACAGGGTCCCCGGGCGAAGAACCTGCTGCTGGTCGTCACGGGCGGCGAGCTGTACTGGGATCACGAGGCGGGGGACTTCGACTGGGACCGCACCACCTGCCTCCCCGAGGCCCTGCGCGGCCATTTCGACGAGGAGCCGCTCTGGGTGGACCTGAGCTGGGTCGACGAGGACCACTCGGGGTCCCTGCGCGACGGCCGTTTCCAGGACTGCGTGGCCGATGTCGCCGCCCATCTGCACGGCCGCCCCAAGGACGACCTGACCGGCGAGGACGTACGCCAGCACCGCAGACTGCGCCGCTTCCGCCGGGGCATGTTCAGCGCCGTGTGCGTACTGGGCGTGCTGGCGGTCGTCGCCGCCGGGATCGCCGTCGTCCAGGAGGGCAGGGCGGAGGACCAGGCCCGTATCGCGACCGCCCGCCAGTTGGCCGCCACGGCGCTCAGCCTCAGCGACACCGACCTGGACGTCGCCGCGCTCCTCGCCCTCCAGGCGTACGACGTGCAGGAGACCCCCGAAACCCTGTCCGCCCTGTACCGGCTGACCACCGCCAGCCCCCATCTGGTCCGGTTCCTCCAGGCCGACGGCACGGTGACCGCGCTGGCCCACACCACCGCCGCCAAGTACCTGGCCGTCGGCACCGACACGGGCTCGGTCACCGTGTGGTCCTCCGACGGGACACGGCGGGTGGCGCATGTGCCCGTCGAGGGGCGGGTCACCGAGCTGACGTTCAGTGGTGACGACCGGCTGCTCGCGGTGGGCACCGAGACAGGGCAGGCCGTGGTCCAGGACATGGCGGACGGGAGCACTCGGCGGCTGTCCGGCGTCGGGGGCGAGGTGCGTGGCCTCGCCTTCCGGCCCTCCTCGCACGAACTCGCCGTCGCGGACGACCGTGACGTCCTGTTGTACGGCGACACCGGCCGTGCCCCGGGCGCCCGCGTCGGCACCGGGTCCCTCGCCGGTGTGCAGGACCTCGCGTTCTACGACAAGGGCCGGAAGCTGGTCGCGGTCACGACCCAGGACTGGCGCCTCTATGACAGCCGGCTCCGCACACTGCGGTCGGGCCACGACACGATCTACCCCGCGAACGGGTACACACCTGGGGAGTCCCCCAGCGGCAACTGCCTGGGGATCGCCACCTTCGGCGGCTCGGACTTCGTGTCGCTCACCGATCTGCTCCGGGGCGACCTGGCGGAAGGGAGCGGCTGCGGAGCCCATCCTGACCTGCCCGGCAGGGAGGCCAGCGCCCTGGCCGTCTCCGACGACAACCGGGCCGTCGTCGGAACCAGCGAAGGACTCTTCCTCGCCACAGCGCCGGAGGGCAGACCGGACGACGCCGTACTCGAGACGCTGCCCGGCGTCACGGCACCTTCCGTACTCGCCTTCTCCCCCGGCGCGGGCGACCGTCTCGCCTCCGCCGACAGCGCCACCGTCGCGCTGTGGGACCTCGACAAGACCGCGCCCGCCGCTCCCACCCTGCACCGACACGGGGTGTCCGTACCCAACACCACCAAGCTGCAGAGACAGCTTCCTCTCGCCGTGGCCCCGGACGGGCGGGTGGCGTGGAGCCAGGAGCCCACCGGTGAGGACTCACTGCGGGTGTTGTCCCGAGGAGAGAACATCGGCAGCATCGGGGCACCGAACCCGTTCGACGCCGTCGCCTTCGCGCGCAAGGACCGGAACACCCTGTACGCCGCGGTCGACTGCACCGTCGGCACCTGGAA
Organism: Streptomyces sp. NPDC046909; assembly: GCF_040644695.1. Classification (NCBI taxonomy): domain Bacteria; kingdom Bacillati; phylum Actinomycetota; class Actinomycetes; order Kitasatosporales; family Streptomycetaceae; genus Streptomyces; species Streptomyces sp. NPDC046909. Next base: position 370,813 of record NZ_JBEYXC010000004.1, read on the forward strand.
GTCCTCGGACGGCGGCGCGATGCTCCGGGAGGGACTCGCCACCCTGTCCGCCGTCGCCGGCCCGACCCGCATCGCCACCCGGCCGGACGGAGATGTCTCCGTGATCTGCGACGACGGCTCCCTCTACATGCTCGACGACGAACGCCAGTTCACCCAGGTCGTCCTCACTGCTCCCGCGTCGCCCCCACAACAAGCCGGGGCCGCGGTCACCGCGCTCGACGACACGGGCACCCTCGCCGCCGTGGCCGCCGGTGACGGCCGAGTCGACGTCTACGAGATCCCGTCCGGGCACCGGCTGCGCCGCCTGGACCTCGGCAGCTCGGCCCCCGTCCAGCTGGGGCTCTCGGAGAAGACCCACTCCCTTCTCGCCGTCACCGACGACGGCATCCTGGAGCGCTGGGACCTGCGCACCGGCAGCCTGGTCCAGCGCTCCGACGGGGCGGGCCGGTACGGACTCGCGTTGGATCCCTCCGGCCGCTGGGCCGCCACCCTCGCCGGTGACGGCACCATGTGGCTGTGGGACGCCGTCTCCGGCAACCGGCTGGGCAGCACCACCCTGCCCCTGAGCTACTCCCTGTCCGGATCCGGCACCGGCGGCACCGAGAGCGGCCTCGCCTTCTCCGCCGACGGCGCCCGCCTCTGGACCGTCACCGAAGGAGGCGAACTCCTCTCCTGGGACACCTCGGTGGCGGCCTGGTCCGAGGAACTCTGCGCCAGAGCGGGCCGCCGGCTCAGCGACGCCGAACGCTCCCGTTACCTGACCTCGCTCTCCGACGACGACACCGCCTGCGCCGACGCCCCCTGAGCGCGGCTCTCAGTCCAGCACCGGCAGCAGCTCCGGGAGATGCCCGTCGGACACCGCCGCCGCCTTCCGCCGTTCCTCCGGCACCTCGCCGTACAGCGTCGTACGAGGCCGCGAAGGCCGGCCCGCCGCCTCCGCCACCGCGATCAGGTCCTTCACCGACTTGTAGGAGCCGTAGGACGAACCCGCCATCCTGGAGATCGTCTCCTCCATCAGGGTGCCGCCCAGGTCGTTCGCGCCGGAGCGGAGCATCTCCGCCGCGCCCTCCGTGCCCAGCTTCACCCAGCTGGTCTGGATGTTCGGGATCCAGGGGTGCAGGAGGAGGCGGGCCATCGCCGTCACCGCCCGGTTGTCCCGCATCGACGGGCCCGGCCTCGCGATCCCCGCCAAGTACACCGGGGCGTTGGTGTGGATGAAGGGGAGGGTGACGAACTCCGTGATGCCGCCGGTTCGTTGCTGGATGCCGGCCAGGGTGCGCAGGTGGCCCAGCCAGTGCCTCGGCTGGTCTACGTGGCCGTACATCATCGTCGAGGTCGACGGGATGCCGACCTCGTGTGCCGTTTCGATGACCTCGATCCAGGTCGCCGTCGGGAGCTTGCCCTTGGTCAGGACCCAGCGGACCTCGTCGTCGAGGATCTCCGCGGCCGTTCCCGGGATCGAGTCCAGGCCCGCTTCCTTCGCCGCCTCCAGCCACTCCCGGATCGAAAGGCCTGTCCTCGTCGCGCCGTTCACCACCTCCATCGGTGAGAAGGCGTGGACGTGCATTCCGGGGACCTTCGACTTCACCGCCTTCGCTATGTCGAAGTACGCCGTTCCCGGGAGGTCGGGGTGGATGCCGCCCTGCATGCAGACCTCCACCGCGCCCACGTCCCACGCCTGTTGGGCGCGGTCCGCGACCTGGTCCAGGGAGAGGGTGTACGCGTCGGCGTCCGTCCGCCGCTGCGCGAAGGCGCAGAAACGGCAGCCCGTGTAGCAGACGTTGGTGAAGTTGATGTTCCGCGTGACGATGTACGTCACGTCGTCGCCGACCACCGATTTACGGACGTCGTCCGCCACTCCGCACAGCGCGTCCAGCGCCGGGCCGTCCGCGTGCAGCAGCGCCAGCGCCTCGGCGTCCGTCAGCTTCGTCGGGTCGTCCGCGGCCACCCGCAGGGCCTGTCGTACGTCGGTGTCGATCCGCTCCGGGACCATCCCCGGCGCCGCCGCCTCCCGCAGGGCGCCCCAGTCGCCGTACACCTCGTCGAAGTCGTCGCGGCGGTCGGACGTACGGCCCTGCGTGTCGATGGAGGCGTGGAGGTCGGTGCGGCCGGACGGGACGAAGACCTCCTCCGGTTCCTGCCACGGACGGCCGTTCACCGGGGCATCGGGGAGCGCGAGGCCCGTCTCCGGGTCCGCGAGCGCCCGTACGTGCGGGAGCAGGCGCGGGTCCAGCCAGGGCTCGCCGCGCTGGACGAACTCGGGGTACACGCAGAGGCGTTCCCGGAGCGAGAAGCCGACGGCCGCCGACCGGTCCGCCAGTTCCTCGATCTGCGGCCAGGGGCGTTCCGGGTTCACGTGGTCGATCGTGAGGGGGGACACTCCGCCCCAGTCGTCGATCCCGGCCCCGATCAGGCGCTCGTACTCCGAGTCCACCAGGTTCGGCGGGGCCTGGAGGCAGGCCGACGGGCCCATGATGTGGCGGGCGACGGCCACGGTGGCGACCAGCTCGTCCAGTTCGGCGTCGGGCATGCCGCGCATCGCCGTGTCCGGCTTGGCGCGGAAGTTCTGGATGATCAGTTCCTGGATGCCGTGGTAGGCGCGGGACACGCGGCGGAGGGCGAAGAGGGACTCCGCGCGCTCCTCGTACGTCTCGCCGATGCCTATCAGGAGGCCCGAGGTGAAGGGGACGGACGAGCGGCCCGCGTCCTCCAGCACCCGCAGGCGGACGGCCGGTTCCTTGTCCGGGGAGCCGTAGTGGGGGCCGCCCGGCTCCGACCACAGGCGCTCGGCCGTCGTCTCCAGCATCATGCCCATCGACGGGGCGACCGGCTTCAGGCGCTGGAAGTCCGTCCAGGACATCACCCCGGGGTTCAGATGAGGCAGGAGCCCGGTCTCCTCCAGGATGCGGATGGAGATGGCGCGGACGTACGCGATGGTGTCGTCGTAGCCGTGCGCGTCGAGCCACTCCCGGGCCTCCGGCCACCGCTCCTCCGGCTTGTCGCCGAGGGTGATGAGGGCTTCCTTGCAGCCGAGGGCGGCGCCCTTGCGCGCGATGTCGAGGACCTCGTCCGGGGACATGAACATGCCGTGGCCGGCGCGGCGCAGCTTGCCGGGGACGGTGACGAAGGTGCAGTAGTGGCACTTGTCCCGGCAGAGGCGGGTCAAGGGGATGAAGACGCTCTTCGAGTAGGTGATGACGCCGGGGCGGCCCGCCGCCTCCAGGCCCGCGTCACGCACCCGGGCCGCGGACGCGGTGAGGTCGACGAGGGCCTCGCCGCGGGCCTGGAGGAGGACCGCGGCTTCGCTGACGTCGAGGGCCACGCCGTCACGGGCGCGTTTGAGGGCGCGACGCATGGAGTTCTCGGTCGGGCCGGTGCCGCTGGTGGGCTCGGTGGGGCCGTTTCCGGAGGTCGCGGAAGTCGTCATCCTTCGAGCATACGAGCGAGGTGATCAGGGCAGACAGGCACCGCCCGATTCGTCCCCGGCCGCCGGCCGTTACACCGTGTAAGAGGCACCGGCCGTTACACCGTGTAAGAGGCATAGGCGTCCAACACCTCCAGCACCTCCGCCTCCCCCGCCGGCGGCAGCTGCACCACGACCTCCTCGATGCCCAGCTCGGCGTAGTGCGCGAGCTTGCCGGGGGTGGGGAAGACCGCGTACGGAACGACCTGGAGGGCCGCCGGGTCGCGGCCCGCGTCCGCCCACGCCGTGCGCAGCACCGGCAGCGTCTCCGTCAGACCACGGCCGCCGATCGGCAGCCACCCGTCGGCGTACTCGCAGATGTGCGCGAACAGCTTGGGGCCCGCCGCGCCGCCGATGAGGGTGCGCGGGCCGATGACCGGGCCGCGCGGCTTCTGTACGGGCTTGGGGTACGCGTGCGAGGCCCGGACGCGCCCGAACTCCCCCTCGTACGCGGACGGTTCCTCCGCCCACAGGGCCTGCATCAACCGCATCCGATCCCGGACCAGCTCCCGCCGGGTGGGCCAGTCGACGCCGTGGTCGGCGGCTTCCTCGACGTTCCAGCCGAAGCCGAGGCCGAGCGTCAGCCGTCCCCCGGAGAGATGGTCGACCGTCGCGATCTGCTTCGCGAGGTCGATCGGGTCGTGCTGGGCGACCAGCGTGATGCCGGTCCCGAGGCCGAGGGTCTCGGTGACGGCGGCCGCCTGTCCGAGGGCGACGAAGGGGTCGAGGGTACGGCCGTACTCGGGCGGGAGGTCGCCGCCCGCGGGGTACGGCGTCACCCGCTCCACCGGGATGTGGGTGTGCTCGGGCAGATACAGGCCGGCGAAGCCCCGCTGCTCCAGCTCGCGGGCGAGCCGGGTGGGGGTGATCGTCTCGTCGGTGAGGAAGATCGTGGCGGAGATACGCATGGCCCATCTGTACCGGGCTGTGCCGGAAATGTCCATACCGACTGGTCGGCATCCGTCAGCGTTCGTCGACGTCCAAGCCGAACAGCTACCACTCCCTCAATTCCCCTGTCTTTCCACGGCAGTTCACACACGCCCGGGAGAATTGAGGCATGTGTGACGACAACGAGCTCCATCACAGCATCGGAAGACGCACACTCCTGGTGACGGGAACCGCCGCCGCGCTTACGTTGGGAAGCGTGACCTTCGCCGAAGCCGCCGACGCAGCCGACGGCGAGCAGGAGACCCGTACCGTGCGCGGCACGCTGCCCACCGGGTCGCCGGACTTCGTGTACGTACCGGTCGAAGTCCCGTCCGGCGTAAGGGAGATCAAGGTCTCCTACACCTACGACCGCCCGGCCGTCCCAACGGGTACAGCAGGCAACGCCCTCGACATCGGCATCTTCGACGAACGCGGCACAGAGCTCGGCGGGAAGGGCTTCCGGGGCTGGTCGGGCGGCGCCCGGACCGAGTTCTTCCTCCGCGCGGACGACGCGACGCCCGGCTACATCCCCGGGCCGGTGCGGGAGGGCACGTGGCACATCGCCCTCGGCCCGTACACCGTGGCCCCGCAGGGGCTGTCGTACGACATCACGATCACGCTGACGTACGGGGAGCCGGGCGAGGCGGTCGAGCCCGTGTATCCGCCGGCGCGCGCGAAGGGGCGGGGCCGGGCCTGGTACCGGGGCGACTGCCACCTCCACTCCTGGTACTCCGACGGGCGCCGCACCCCGGCGGAGATCGCGGCCCTGGCCCGGGCCGCCGGCCTGGACTTCATCAACACCTCCGAGCACAACACCCATGCGGCGCACGCCCATTGGGCGGACGTGGCCGGGGACGACCTGCTGGTGATGCTGGGCGAGGAGGTCACGACGAGGAACGGCCATGTGGTCGCCCTCGGCACGGACCCCGGCACCTTCGTCGACTGGCGTTACCGGGCTCGCGACAACCGCTTCGGCCGTTTCGCCCGCCGTATCCGCAGGGCCGGGGGGCTGGTCGTACCGGCCCATCCGCACGCCACCTGCGTGGGTTGCGGGTGGCGGTTCGGCTTCGGTGAGGCGGACGCGGTGGAGGTCTGGAACGGGCCCTACACGCCGGACGACGAGGTGGCGCTGGCGGACTGGGACGCCATGCTGGTGGCGTCGGTGCGGGAAGGGCGGGAGGACCGAGAGCGCGAGGAAGGGCGCGCCGGGCGGGGAGGCCGTGACTGGATCCCGGCGATGGGCAACAGCGACGCCCACCGCGACCCGGACGTCGTCGGCTCCCCGCAGACCGTCGTCCTCGCCGACGACCTGACCCGCGAGGCGATCCAGGAGGGCATCCGGGCGGGGCGGTCGTACATCGCCGAGTCCAAGAACGTCTCCCTGACCTTCACGGCGACCGGCTCGAAGGGCGAACACGCGGGCATCGGCGGCCGGTTGGCGGCGAATCCGGAGACGCCGGTGACGGTACGCCTGGAGGTGACCGGCGCGCCTCGCTGCACGGTCCGGTTCGTGACCGACCAAGGCGTGCTGTTCACGAGCGCACCCTTGCCGGTGGCGGGGTCGGGGGTGGTGGAGTGGCAGACCACTCCGGCCTACGCGGCTTACGTACGGGCCGAGTTGAGGCACGAAACGGCGGCGGGGCCGCTGCCGGGGGCGTTGGCGGGGTTCACCAACCCGATCTTCCTGGGCCGCCGTTTGTGAGACTGCGTGCATGACCTTCACCACCGGCCCCGCTTCTCACGATCCCGCCCTGGACTTCCCCGAGTTGGCGCCCTACGCGCGCAAGACCGTACGGCTGCACCCGCGCCGGGGCGCCCCAGGGCCGCGGGACAGCCACATCGGCGGCCCGCTGTTGTGGCCGGTGGGTGAGGCGTGGCCGTCGTGTGGTGAGCATCGGGATGTGAACGGGCGGGAGTTGGGGCCGTATCCGCTGGTGGTGGTCGCGCAGTTGAGGGCAGGGGACTTTCCGGAGATCCGTTTCCCGGAAGGTACGGATGTGGTGCAGCTGCTGTGGTGTACGGACTGGCACGATCAGCCGCATCCGGAGGGGTGGGGGCAGGCATGCGTCCTCGTCTGGCGCCGGGCGGCCGATGTGACCGACCTCCTCGGCGACCAGCCGGGTCCGGATCCGGGTGAGGACGGGGGACGGGGACATGGTGCCGAGGGCCTGCGTGCTGCATCCCGAGCGGCTGACGGAGTACCTCTGGCGGGACGAACTCCCCGACGGGCTCGCCGATCGTCACGAGGCGTGGTTGGAGGGGCGTGCCGGAGTCGATGGCGTGCAGGGAGTGTGGTGCGGTGCTTGTACGCGGGGTTGTACGTCTGCTCGGGCGATCCTCGTCATCCCGCGTCGCTCTTCACGCAGTGAACGCAGGAGGTGAGCGCCCCCAGCGTGGCGATGGCCGGGCAGCGGGCGACGGATCATGCTCGCGGGAAGCCGGCACCCTCCAGGTCGGCGACCACCGCCGCGTGGTCTGACGGCCACACCCCGTCCACGGGACCGTGTCCGGCCCGCCGTACCCCTCGTACCGTGCCCTCGCCCTCCGGGCCCGCCGGGGCGCCGACGTGGATGTAGTCGATGCGGCCGCCTGGGCCGAGGCCGGGATGGACGTACGGGTTCTGCGGGGTCCAGGTCGCTCCGGGGGTGGCCTGGTCGGCGTACTCCCAGGCGTCGAAGAAGACCTGGCCAGGGACGGGTGGGGATGTGCGCAGGCCGCCGAAGAGGCGGAGTTCGTCGGAGTCGGGCCAGGCGTTGAAGTCGCCGGTGACGAGGGGTGGGTAGGGGGTGCCGTTTTTGTGTTCCGCCACGAACTCGGCCAGTGCCCTGACCTGTTGGACGCGGACCGCCGACGCGTGGAGGGGGGAGGTGAGGTGGGTCGTGAAGAAGGGGATCTCGGCTGTCGGGGCGGACAGGCGGGTGTACAAGGCCAGTCGGCCGTCGTCCAGGTCCGGCGGGGCCGGTAGGCGCAGGACCGACTGCTGCTGGATCGGCCAGCGGCTCAGTACCGCGTTGCCGATGTCCGCCGAGTCGTCGGATATGCGGTGCTGCCAGCGTTCGGGGGCCGGGGACGGGGCCCAGGTCCAGTGGAGGTCCAGCTCGGCGGCCAGCCATTCCGCGAGGTTCTCGCCGGTTCGGCGGTCCGACCAGACCTCCTGGAGGCCGACGACGTCCGGCCGTAGTTCACGCAGTACCGCGAGAATCGCCTTCTGGCGCTCGGCCCACGGGCCGAACCGCCACCACAGGTTCCACGTCACCACCCGCACGGACACCTCACCAGCCCCTCCACGAGACTTGGTAACCATGCCCCGTCACAACGAACGCAAGTATCGGATCGTCGCCGCCTTCCAGCGCCGGCTCAACGCCGTCATGCGCCGGCTGCCGACCCACACCCTCCTGGAGACCACCGGCCGCACCTCCGGCCTGCCCCGCCGCACTCCGCTCGGCGGGCGGCGGGTCGGGGACTCGTTCTGGCTGGTGTCGGAGTTCGGGGAACGGTCGCAGTACGTCCGGAACATCAAGGCAGATCCCCGGGTGCGGGTCCGGCTGCGCGGGCGCTGGCACACCGGTGTCGCTCACCTGCTCCCCGACGACGATCCCGTCGCGCGGCTGCGCAGTCTGCCCCGGGTGAACAGTGTGGGGGTACGGGCCATGGGGGCGCAGCTGCTGACGGTGCGGGTGGATCTGACCGACTGAGCGGCTCCGCCATCCCACCGCGCGCCCACCCGCGCCCACCCGCGCCCACCCACGGCTCAGACGAGGGACGCGGCCAGCAGGGCGAAGGCCGCGACGATGACCGCGACGCGGACGTAGTGCCAGCGCAGCCAGCGGTTCAGCTGCTGCTTCCAGTCGGCGGGACGGTTCTCCGGGGTCCACGTCTTGTTCCGGTTGTTGATCGGGACCAGCAGCAGGATCGACATGATCACGCTGAGGAGCAGCAGTGCGCCGGCGGTGACGACCAGGCCGGTGCCGTGGTCGTGCCATCCGGCTACGGCCCAGATCGCGACCAAGGCCAGTGAGCCGATGTACCAGACCGGCATCACCGCGCCGAGCATCCGGCCCCCGTGGGCGTGACCGAGCTGGCCGCTCTCCTCCGGGAGGGCGTTGAGGATCGGGTTCATGACGAAGGCGACGGCGAACTCCACCCCCACCATCACGCCGACGACCACGACCGTGACGACCTCGAGTGTCTCGAGTGTGCTGAGCATGATGACCCCCTGAAGCGAAAGCTGGAATCTAGCGTTGCTAGCTGTTGAGGCAACGCTAGACCTACTGCCGCTCGATTGTCTAGCAGTGCTAGGATCGACTCATGTCGGTACAGGAGCGCAAGCAGCGTGAACGGGCGGAGCGCGAGCGCCTCATCGTGGCGACGGCCCGCGAACTCGCCGAGCAGCAGGGCTGGGACGCGGTCACCACCCGTCGGCTCGCCGAGCGCATCGAATACAGCCAGCCGGTCCTCTACAGCCACTTCCGCGGCAAACGGGAGATCATCGGCGCCGTCGCCCTCCAGGGCGCCACCGAGATGGCCGCCGCGATGCGGGCCGCGACCGCCGCCGCGGACGGCACACGGACCCGGGTGACCGCCCTCGCCCGCGCCTACCTCGACTTCGCCGAGCGCAACCCCGCGGTCTACGACGCCCTGTTCCAGCTCGACGGCGGTCTGCCGTACGCGCGGGAGGACACCCCCGAGCCGCTGAAGGACGCCTTCGCCGCGCTGCTGGAGACCCTCGCCGAGGTCGCCGGGGACGGGGTCGAACCGGGGCTGTTCACCGAGCTGTTCTGGGCGTCCCTGCACGGGATCGCGACCCTGACCCGTACGCGCAGGCTGCCGCCGGAGGACACCGAGCGCAGGGTGGAGCTGCTGGTCGACCGGCTCGCCGTGCTCTGAGTCTGAGACACGACCGATGCCCGGGCCAGGGGGGCGGTCCGGGCATCGGCGCTGGACGGAGACCTACGCGCCGCCGTGGGGGTTCAGGGCGCGAAGATCTCCTTGCCTTCCTCCGCCGTGCGGAGCGTGATGGCCGCCGCGGGGCAGTTCTCGGCGGCGTCGAGGAGTTCGGGGGACGCCGGTACGGGGGACTCGGGGGCGGTCGCGCGGCCGGCCGTGTCGAGGGTGAAGCAGGTGGGCGCGGTGCCGGCGCAGAGGCCGGAGCCGACGCAGACCGCGGAGTCCAGCTCGATCCGCCACTGTTCCTCGGCCGTCATACCGGCTCCCCCGCCTTGTTCCGGGTCGGTACGGTCACCGGGGCTGTCTCGGACGGCCCGCCCTCGCTGATGCCGAACCGGCCGTGCAGCCGCCGCAGCGGGCCGGGCGCCCACCAGTTGGCGCGGCCCAGCAGCGTCATGACGGACGGGACGAGGACACCGCGCACCACGATCGCGTCCATCAGGACGGCCAGCGCGAGGCCGAGGCCGAGCATCTTCATGTTGGTGATCTGCGAGGTGCCGATGGCCACCAGGACGACGGACAGGACGGCGGCCGCCGCGGTGACCACGCCGCCGCTGCGCTGGAGGCCGAAGACGATGGCGCGGGTGGTGTCGCCGGTGCGGTCGTACTCCTCCTTGATGCGGGACAGGACGAACACCTCGTAGTCCATGGAGAGTCCGAAGGCGACGCAGAACATCAGGACGGGCAGGGTCGCCGGGATGAAGCCGGTGACCGTGAAGTCGCCGAGCAGGCCGCTGAGATGGCCGTCCTGGAAGACCCAGACCAGTGCGCCGAACGTGGCGGACAGGCTGAGGACGTTGAGGACCACCGCCTTCAGGGGGACCACCACGCTGCCCGTCATCAGGAACAGCAGGATCATCGTGACGCCGACCATCGCGAGCAGCGCGTAGGGCAGCCGGTCGGCCAACGTGTCCTGGGTGTCGACGAGTTCGGCCGCGCCGCCGCCCACCAGGACCGGGAACGGGGACGGCACGTCACGGATCGCGCGGACCAGGTCCTGGCTCTCCGGGGAGACGTCCTCCAGGGACGGCTCGACGGCCAGGTAGGAGGCGCCGGTCGTGGTGTAGCGGGCGTTCGCCGGGCCCGGCTGCTGCACCAGGCGGCCCTCGGCGTACGTGCCGGCCGAGGAGTTGACCCGTACGACCCCGTCGAGGCGGGACAGCGTCGTCGCGTACGAGGCGATGTCCGTGGCGCGGCTCCTGCCGTCCACCCCCTGGGCCACCACGTCGAGTTCGCCGGTCGGGCGGGACGTGAAGCCGTCGCGGATCACCTGGTGGACCTGGTGCGCCTCGGCGTCCTTGGGCAGTTGGCGGTCGTCGATGTTGCCGAAGGTCACGCCGAGGAAGGGGGCGCCGAGCGCGACGAGGAACGCGACCGCGGTGACGGCGAAGACGACCGGGCGCTTCACCACGGCCTCTCCGATCCGCCGCCAGCGGCGGCCCGAGGCGTCCGGTGCGGTGCCCTCGGCCGAGCGGCGGCGGAAGAACCGGGTCAGGTCGAGCGCGTCGATCCTCCTGCCCAGGACCAACAGCAAGGCGGGCAGGACGAGGAGCGCCGCCGCGGCGGCGATGAGGACCACCGAGATGCCCGCGTAGGCGAAGGAGCGCAGGTAGTACATGGGGAACAGGAGCATCGCCGAGAGCGCCACGGCGACGGTGAGCGCGGAGAAGGCGACCGTGCGGCCGGCGGTGCCGAGCGTGGTGCGTACGGCGGTCGCGGGCGGGGCGCCGCCGTGCAGTTCCTCGCGGTAGCGGCGGACGATGAACAGGCCGTAGTCGACGGCGAGTCCGAGGCCCAGCGCGGTGGTCAGGTTGAGCGCGAAGACGGACACGTCGGTGAAGCCGGTGATCACGCGCAGGCTCGCGTTGGTGCCCACGATGGCGATCAGGCCGATGATCACGGGCAGCAGGGCGGCCACGGCGCTGCGGAACACCAGGACCAGGATCAGCAGGGTCAGCGGCAGCGCGATGACCTCGGCACGCGCCAGGTCCTCCCGGCTGGTGTCCTGCACCTCGGCGCGGATCTGGGCGGCGCCGCCGATGGAGACGTCGACCGGGCCGTGGCTGCCGCGGTAGTGCGGGGCGAGGGCCTTGAGGGTGTCGTCGGCCTCGGTCTCGGTGTCGGTGACGCGGGCGACGACGAGGCCGTAGCGGCCGTTCTCGCTGCGCAGCGCCGGGGACTTGGCCTGCCAGTACGAGGTGACGCCCTGGACGTCGTGCTCGGCGGCGAGCCGTTCGGTCAGCCGCTCGGCCTCCGCGGTCACCGCCGGGTCGTCGACGCCGGCGTCCGCCTTGACGAGCAGCGCCAGGTTGGGGCGGCCCGCGGCGAACTCCCGGTCGAGGAGACGGGCGGCCTGCGAGGACTCGGCGGCGGGGTCGGTGGTGCCGCCGCCCTGGAGCCGGTCGGCCACCCCGCCGCCGAGGACGACGGCGCCCGCGGCGAAGAGCAGCGCCAGGAACAGGATGAGGCGTGGCCGCGCCGTGGTCAGCCGGGCCAGACGCTCGAACATGGTGGTCCCCTTCAGAGGTGACGCGGGTGTGGGTGGGTGGGTATGGGTGATTGGCAGATCTGTTCCATCGCTCGGGCGTAAAACCGCAGGTGAGTGGGGGCCGCCCCTGGAACAGATCTGCCAATCACCGAGCCCCTTGACCGGCCTCAGCCGGAGCGGGCCGGCTCGCCGACCGCCGGGAAGCTGGCGCGGCTGAGGCCGAGGGTGCGCAGGAGCAGGCCGTCTCGGAAGCGGTCGGGGAGGATGCGCAGGAAGGACAGGGCTCGGGCGTCCTGGCCGATCAGGTAGCGGGTGGCCGGGCGGCGGGCGGTGATCGCCTTGGTCAGGGTCCGGGCCGCCTTTTCGACCGGCGTGGCCTTCTGCTTCGCGGCGGCCGCCTGGGCCTGGCCGAGCGCCTTCACGTAGCTCTGCCGGGCCTCGGGCTCGCCGGTCCAGCCGTCGTCGGCGGCGGACTTCTCCGCCTTGTGGAAGATCTCCGTCTCCAGGGCGCCGGGTTCGACGAGTACGACGTCCACGCCGAGGAACTTCAGCTCCAGGCGCAGGGTGTCGTTGAGGGAGGCGAGGGCCGCCTTCGAAGCGGCGACCGGGCCGAAGAAGGGCACGGCCGTGCGGGCGGTCACCGCGCCGACGTTGACGACGCGGCCGCCGGCCTGGCGGAGGGCGGGCAGGAAGGCCTGGGTGACGGCGATCTGTCCGAGGACGTTGATCTCGAACTGGCGGCGCAGTGCGTGCGGGGGGACGAGTTCCAGGGGGCCCTGCACGATGACGCCGGCGTTGTTGACCAGGGCGTCCAGGCCGTGGTCGGCGAGGACGGGGGCGACGGTGGCGGCGGCCGCGTGGATCGAGTCGGGGTCGGTGACGTCCAGGACGACGGGGACGACCGAGGCGAGGCCGATGGGCAGTTGGTCGAGGGCGTCGGGGGTGCGGACGGCGGCGATCACCCGCCAGCCGGCGTTCGACAGCTTCTTGATCGTCTCGGTGCCGAGACCGCCGGACGCGCCCGTGACGAGGGCGGTGGGGGCGGTGGCGGCGGACGAGGTGGGGCTCATGGGTGCCTCCGGGGGTGTGAGGGGGCCTGACGCGGCAGAGGTGCCGGATGCGGGGCGGGGTGGGTCATTCGTCCTCCACCAGGTGCATCAGCCCCGCCGGGAACCGCTCCCCCGCGAAGGCGCCCGGCGGCGCGACCGCCTCGATACGGGCCAGGTCGGCGGGGGTGAGGTCGACATGCAGGGCCGCCGCGTTCTCCTCGAAGTCGCGGCGGGTCTGGCTGCCGGGGATGGGGACGACGCCCTGGGCGAGCAGCCAGGCCAGGGCGAGCTGTGCGGTGCTGCACCCCTTCTCCAGGGCGATCTCGCCGAGGCGGGCGACGATCGCGCCGTTGACCGCGAGGTTGTCCGGCTCGAAGCGCGGCAGGAAGCGGCGCAGGTCGTCGGTGGCCAGGTCCTCGTCGGTGAGGATCTGGCCGCCGAGCAGCCCCCGGCTGAGCGGTCCCCAGGAGACGAAGCCGATGCCGAGTTCCCGGCAGGTGGGCAGGATCTTGTCCTCGACGCCACGGCTGGCCAGCGAGTACTCGGTCTGGAGGACGGAGACGGGGTGGACCGCGTGGGCGCGGCGGACGGTCTCGGCGCCGGCCTCCGAGAGGCCGATGAAGCGCGCCTTGCCGGCCCGCACGATCTCCGACAGCGCGCCCACCGACTCCTCGACCGGCACGCGCGGGTCGATGCGGTGCAGGTAGTAGAGGTCGACGTGGTCCGTGCCGAGGCGGGTCAGGCTCGCGTCGATCGCCTTGTGGAGGTGGGCCGGTGAGCCGTCGAGCTCCACGCCGGTCGGGGTGCGGATCATGCCGCCCTTGGTGGCCAGCACGACCTTGTCCCGCAGTCCGCCGGCGCCGCGCAGCGCCTTGCCGACGATCTGCTCGGACACTCCGTCGCCGTACATGTCGGCGGTGTCGATGAAGTCGACGCCGAGTTCCACGGCGCGGTGGATCGTGGCGATGGATTCCGGGTCGTTCCGGTCGCCGTAGAATTCGGCCATTCCCATGCAGCCGAGCCCGAGCGCGGACACTTCGAGGCCCTTCGCGAGTTCGCGACGCGGCACATCCATTTGCTACTCCAGTCGTCTCGGAAGAAGCCGAATTCCCGGCTTTTCAGCACATGGGCCCCGGCTTTTCAGCGTATGAGCGAGAACGTGCGGGCACAATGGTGGAAAAACTAATAGCAGTACCGCCACCAGCGGCCCGTCAGCGCCTGACCAGATGAAAGAGCCAGGTCAGAGCGGCTGCACCGGACAGTGCGGCACCCAGCACGCACACCGCGGTCCACCCGGAAGCGGAATACGCGAGAGCGGCTCCTGAGGCACCCACGGCGCCGCCCAGGAAATATCCGGTCATGTAGACCGACGTGACTCGGCCACGAATTTCCGGGGGAACCTGGTAGATCGCTCCCTGATTGGCGATGTGCGCGCCCTGGACCGCGAAGTCCAGGGTGAATGTGGCGAGGACGAGAAATGTCAGGGACGTTTTTCCGAGGGCGGCCGGGAGAAAGGACAGGCACACCCCGGCGAGCAGGATGCCGGTGAGGGGCGTGCCGCGTCCGCGGTCGGTGGCCCGGCCGGCCAGCCCCGCGGCGACGACCCCGCCGACGCCGACGAGGCTGAGCAGCCCCACCGCACCGGCGCCGTACCCGTACTCGGGTCCGGCGAGCAGGAACGGCAGCGGGGTCCAGAACGCGGTGAACGCGGCGAAGCACAGGGCGCCGTACAGGGTGCGGCGGCGCAGCGTACGGTGGGCGGCGACCAGGCCGGGCAGGGAGCGCAGCAGCGCCCCGTAGCCGAGGCCGGTCACCAGGGGCGGAGCGGCGCCGGCCCGGGGCAGCCGGCCGCGCAGGACCAGCACCAGGAGGCCGGCGCAGGTCGCGGCACCGTAGTACACGGGCCGCCAGCCGGTGCGGTCGCCGACGACGCCGGACAGGAAGCGGATCAGCAGTGAGCCGACGAGGACCCCGCTCATCACGGTGGCGACCACCCGGCCGCGCTGGTCCTCGGGTGCCAGGGACGCGGCGAACGGGACCATCACCATCACCGCGACCGAGGCGAGGCCGATCAGGGCGGCCGCCGCGTAGAGGACGCCGATGCCCGGTGCCGTGGCGGCGAGCAGCAGCGCGGCCGTCTCCGCGGTGAGGAGCGTGAGGATGAGCCTGCGCCGGTCGAGGAGGTCGCCGAGCGGGACGACGAGGACCAGGCCGAGGGCGTACGCGGCCTGCGTCGCCACCACCAGGAGGCTCGCGGCGAGATGGGAGCGGTCCAGGTCGGCGGCGATGGTGTCCAGGAGCGGCAGGGCGAGGTAGAGGTTGCCGACGGTGAGGCCGCTGGCGAGCGCCAGCAGCCGGACCGGGGTGCGGGGGACGGGGGCGGCGTGCCGCCGGGGCGAGTCGGGGCGTACGGACGAGGCCATTCGGGGCGTCCGGGCCGTCAGCCGACGGCGAGCGGCAGGGACTCCACGCCGCGCAGGGTCAGCCGGGGGCGGAAGACGACCGTGTCCGCGCCGACCGGGCAGTGCAGCCGGGGGAAGCGGCGCAGGAGGGTCGAGAAGGCGATCTGGGCCTCCATGCGGGCGAGGGAGGCGCCGAGGCAGTAGTGGATGCCGGAGCTGAAGGACAGGACGGGGGCGTCGCCCCGGGCCACGTCGAAGCGGTCGGGGTCGGGGAAGCGGCGGGGGTCGCGGTGGGCGGCGCCGACGAGGGCGACGACGGAGGAGCCCTCGGGGATGACCGTGCCGGCGATCTCGACGGGTGAGTCGGTGACGCGGTTGCCGAGCTGGGTGGGGCTGTCGTAGCGGAGCATCTCCTCCACCGCGCCCGGTATCAGGTCGGGTTGGGCGCGCAGGCGGTCCATCTGCTCGGGGTGGCGCAGGAGGGCGAGCATGCCGTTGCCGAGGAGGTTGGTGGTGGTCTCGAAGCCGGCGCCGAACAACAGGTTGCACATGCCGATGAGTTCGCCCTGGCTGAGCTGGTCGGCGCCGTCCTTGGCGGCGATGAGCGCGGAGAGGAGGTCGTCGTCGGGGTGCTTGCGGCGCTCCTCTACGAGTTCGCTGAAGTAGTCGTCGGTGAACTGGGCGCCCTTGTCGCAGGCGGCCAAGTCGTCGGGGGTCAGGCCGAGTTCGTAGATGTCCTGGAAGGCCCGCATGGGTTCCTGGAGGGAGGGGAGGTCGGCGTCGGGGATGCCGAGCATGCGGCCGGTGGCCATCGCCGGGAGCGGGAAGGCGAAGTCCCTCATGTAGTCGATGGTGCCGTCGTGTTCGAGCCGGTCGGCGAGGTTCTCGACCATGGCGGTGATCTGCGGGCGCATGGCCTGCACGGCCCGGTTGGTGAAGGCGAAGCCGGCCAGCTTGCGCAGCCGGGTGTGGTCCGGCGGGTTGGCCCACAGCATGATGTTCGGCAGCCGGCGCAGGGCCGCGTGCTCCTGCCACTCGTCCTTGCCGACCCAGGGGGCGAAGACCCGGTAGGGGTCCTTGAGGGCGTGCTGGCTGCGAAGAAAAGTGTTCACGTCGTCGTAACCCGTGACCACCCAGTGGCCGAGAGCGGTGCGATGTACTGGGGTCAGATCCCTGACGCGCTCATAGAGCGCATAGGGTTCGCGCAGGCCCTCGGGCGTGAGGAAGAGCTGGGCGAGCAGCTCATCCGCATCCGTTTCCATGAGGTGTCCTCTCTGTGTACTCGCTGACTCCCCCTCATGATTGAGCAGGATTTCCGGAAGAGGGAGAGTAGAGTCTCTGCTAGTGGTTTCCGCACCACGAATCCGATCCCACGGGGGCTTTTCATGGGAAATTTGAAGGATGAACATGGCCGGAAGGAGCTGGGGGACTTCCTCAGGTCCCGGCGCAGGAAAGCGGACCCGAAAAAGAGTGGACTGATTAATTCCGGAAACGAGGTGAGCAGGCGCCGAATTCAGGGGCTGCGCAGGGAGGAGGTCGCCCAGCTCTCGGGTGTGAGCCTCACCTGGTACACCTGGCTGGAGCAGGGGCGGGACATCAACGTCTCGCGGCAGGTCCTCGGCGGGATCGCCCGCGCCCTGTCGCTGGACGCCGTCGAGCGCAGCCATCTGTACCGGCTCGCGGGCGAGGTGCCGCCGGACACCGCGGGCGCCGGCGACGAGCAGGTCGCCGGACCCGAGATCCAGACCTTCATCGATCTGCTCGACCCGAACCCCGCCTATGTGATCACCCGGTGCTTCGACGTCGTCGCGTGGAACCGCGCGGAGGCCGCTCTCATGGGCGGCTTCGATCATCTGCCCGTCCATGAACGCAACGCGCTGTGGCTCATGTTCAACGCCCCCGAGGCCCGCGAGCTGCTGCCCGACTGGGAGCGCGAGGCGCGCTGGCTGGTGGCACTGCTGCGGGCCGAGTCCGCGCATGAGCTGGGCAGTCCGCGGTTCATCGAGGTGGTCAGCAGTCTGCGGAAGTCCAGCGAGCTGTTCAGCGAGTGGTGGACCTCTCATGACGTACAGGCGTTCGCCCCCTCGGTACGCCGTTTCAAGCACCCGGTCGTAGGAGAGCTGGAGCTCAACTACGTGAAACTCTCCGTGGAGGGCGGTCACGGGCTCAGCGTGGTCTCCCACTTCGCGACCGCGGGCTCGGAGACGGCACGGCGGCTGAGCACGCTGATCGCCTAGCTCCGGCCCCACGCTCAGGCGGTGAGCAGGTCCGCGGGGACCTCGTCCGGTCGGCCGATGACGCCCGACTGTTCGAGGGCCACCTCCCACAACCGCCGCCGCCCCGCCCTGTCCTGGGCGAACGGGTTCGGCTCGATACGCCGCCGCTCGTGGAAGTAGACGCCGCTCGCGTTCTCCAGCTGCGGATCGGTGACCAGGCGCACGATGTTGCGGGCGCCGAACCCCGTGCGATGCGGGGCCAGCACGAACGTGCTGCGCACCATCTTCGTGGCGCACATGCCCGGATGGAGACTGTTGGCCCGCACCCCGTCGGCCCGCAGGCGCTGCGCGTACTCGTTGGTGAAGGCGGTCAGCGCCAGCTTGGACTGCGCGTACGCGGCCATACGGTCCCAGCGCTCCGCCATCTGGAGATCGTCCCAGCGCAGTCGCCCCCACCCCTGGGCGACGGAGCTGACGTTGACGACGAGCGCGGGCGCGGAGCGGGCGAGCAGGCCCGACAGCCGCAGGGTCAGGGCGAACGGCGCGAGGAAGTTGACCTGCCACTCCAGCTGAAGGCCGTCCGCCGTGACCCGGCGGGTGCGGGCGCTGCGGTTGGGCGTGGCCACGCCGGCGTTGTTGATCAGGGCGTCGAGGCGGCCGTGCGCGGCCAGCACCTCGTCGGCCAGCGCGTGCACCCCCGCGCGCCGCGACAGATCGGCGACCAGCGAGCTCCCCCGGCCGGCGCCCGCCTCGCGCACCCCCGCGAGCGCCTTGGCCGTCCTGCGCGGATCACGGCCGTGCACCACCACGTGCCAGCCCTGTTCCGCGAGGAGCCGCGCGGTCGCCTCCCCCAGGCCGCTCGTGCTGCCGGTCACCAGAGCGACCCGTTCTGTGCTGGTCACGTCCTGCTCCTTCACGGCCGAATCGTCATCGGTAGTCGCGGGAATCACGAGATGCGCGAGATTCGCAAGACTCGCGAGATTCGCGCGTCAAACGGTTTTCTCCCAGTTTCACAGTCCCCGATCCGCGGCCGCCGGACAAGATTACTGAAACCACTAGTGCCAACGGCACCACCGTCCGGTCAAGTATTCGTTGACAATCAGACCGCCGGGTGTGGATTGTTGTGCAGCAGTGAAAGCCACGCCCCGGGGAGGCGATAATGGCAGAACAATCCATAGCACCTGTCATAGTCGAAACCGTTAAAGGCGGCATTCCGCTGGACCGGCTCGGCGTCACTTTGATGCATGAGCACGTCTTTGTCCTCAGTACGGAAATACAGGAGAACAATCCTCAGCTCTGGAATGAGCGGGCGCAGATCGACAGCGCCGTCGCCAAGCTGAACGCGGCCGCCGAGCGCGGTGTCGACACCGTCGTCGACCTCACCGTCCTCGGCCAGGGCCGCTATCTGCCCCGTATCAAGAAGGTGGCCGAGCGGGTCGCGCTCAACATCGTCGTGGCGACCGGCGTCTACACCTACAACGACGAGCCCCTGTACTTCGCCTTCCGCGGCCCGGGCCGGGTCTTCGAGGGCCCCGACCCGATGGTCGAGCTGTTCGTGCGCGACATCACCGAGGGCATCGGCGACACCGGAGTCAAGGCCGCCGTCCTCAAGTGCGCCACCGAGACCGAGCAGCTGCCCGAGGGCGTGGAACGCGTCCTGCGCGCCACCGCGCAGGCCCACCGCGAGACGGGCGCGCCGATCCAGACCCACAGCAACGCCCTGGTGCGCAACGGCCTGCTCCAGCAGAAGGTGTTCCGCGAGGAGGGCGTCGACCTCAGCCGGGTCGTCATCGGCCACTCCGGTGACAGCGACGACCTCGGCTATCTGCGCGAGCTGCTCGACGCCGGCTCGTTCCTCGGCATGGACCGCTTCGGCATGGAGTTCATCGCGCCGCTCGACCAGCGCGTGGAGACCGTCGCCCGACTGGTCCGCCTGGGGTACGCCGGACAGCTCGTCCTCTCCCACGACTGCCCGTGCTTCCTCGACTACCTCACCACCGACCAGCGCGAACTCGTCGCCCCCTCCTGGGAGTACACGCACATCCACGACGACGTGCTGCCCGCGCTGCGCAAGGCCGAGGTGAGCGACGAGGACCTCCGCACGATGCTCGTCGACAATCCGCGCCGCTTCTTCGCGGCCAACGCCCCCTACTGACCCCCACCTTGCAAGGAGGCTTCCGTGACGCACAGTCCCGTCGACCGTCCCGTCACCGCGCAAGGCCCCTGGGAAGAGCTCGGCGCACCCCTGTGCCTGGACACCCCCTGGGTGAAGGCCTGGGTCGAGCAGGTCCCGCCGGGCGGCACCCGCCCCCTGCACACCCACCGCAAGCCCTGGGCGACCGTCGTGCTCAGCGGCGCCAAGGTCCGCTCCCTCGGCCCCGGGGGCGAGATCCTCCGCGAGGGCGAACTCCCGGACGGTGTCGTCCTGTTCAACCCGGCGGACGAACCCCTGTGCCACCAGATGCACAACATCGGCGACACCGAACTGATCATGGTCGGGCTCCAGTGGGAGAGCGGCCCGGCGGGCACGGCGCAACCGGAGGCGTCATGAGCGCCGACGTGGTCGTCGTCGACTACGGCGGCGTGCTCACCAACCCCCTCGCGGAGACCTTCTGCGAGTTCGCCGCCCTGGCCGGCCTCGACACCACCGCCCTCGCCGAGGCGTTCCTCGCCGCCACCGAACGGCACGGCGAGACACCCATGGCGGCCCTGGAGACCGGCGCGATCAGTGAACGTCAGATGGCCGACCGCATCCTCGCCGAACTGCCGGCCGGGTCCGAACGGGTCCTGGACGGGCACGAGTTCGGAGAGCTGTGGTTCCGCGGGCGCCGCCCCAACCAGCGGTTCGTCGACTTCCTCCTGGACCTGCGCGCGGACGGCCACCGCCTCGCCCTGCTCACCAACAACGTGCGCGAATGGGAGCCGCGCTGGCGCGCCCAGCTCCCCGTCGACGAGCTCTTCGAGGTGGTCGTCGACTCGCACAAGGAAGGCGTGCGCAAGCCGGATCCCAAGATCTACCGGATCCTGCTGGACCGGCTGGCGGTCGCACCGCACCAGTGCCTGTTCGTCGACGACACCGAGGAGAACTGCGCCGCCGCGCGCGAACTCGGCATCCCTTCCGTGCTGTTCACGGACACGGACACCGCCGTACGCGAGGTGCTCACCCACCTGGAAGGCAACGCACCGGACTCCGAAGGGACTTCACCATGACCGAGGACATCCTGATCGTCGGCGCCGGCCCCACCGGGCTGACCGCCGCGTGCACCCTGCTGGGCCTCGGTGTGCCGTGCCGGGTCGTCGACCGGCGCGACGGGCCGGGCGGGGCGCCCAAGGCGCTGGTGCTGTGGAGCGGGGCGCTGGAGTGCCTGAACCGCATCGGTGCCGCGGGGGCCGTCGTCGACGCGGCGCTGCCGCTCGCGCGCGCCACCTACTGGTCGCGGAAGAAGCAGATCGGCGGGATGCGGTTCGGCGGCCTCGACGGCACCGCCTTCCGCCACCCGCTGTGCGCCCCGCAGCCCGTCACCGAGACCGCCCTGCACGACCGGCTGCACGCCCTCGGCGGAGAGGTCGAGTGGGAGACGGAGGCCGTCGGCGTCACCGTCGCCGGCGACAAGGCCACCGTGGCGCTGCGGACCGCCCAGGGCCGGGTCGAGCGCGGGACGTACCGGTATGTGGTCGGCGCGGACGGCACCCACAGCAGGATCCGGGAGCAGGTCGGCATCCCCTTCGAGGGGCACACCTACGACCGGGTGTTCCTGCTGGGCGACGGCCTGCTGGAGGGGCCCGCGCCCGAGGACGAGGCGCAGTACCACATCACCCCCGAGGGCGTGCTGGTCCTCGTACCGCTGCCGGACGGCGGGCACCGCGTCTTCTTCGACACCGCCGCCGACGACCGCACCCAGCCGCCGTCCGACCAGGAGCTCCAGGCCCTGCTGGACGAGCGCGGCCCGGGCGGGCTGGTGCTGCGGGAGACCTGGTGGTCCAACCGGTTCCAGGTGCACGCGAAGGTCGCCCCGGCGTTCCGGGCGGGCCCCGTCTTCATCGCCGGGGACGCCGCCCACGCACACAGCCCCGCGGGCGGCCAGGGCCTCAACACCGGGGTCCAGGACGGCTACGACATTGGCTGGAAGCTCGCCTCCGTGCTGCGCGGCGCCTCCGCCGACCTGCTCGACAGCTACGAGCCGGAGCGCCGCCCGGCCTCCGCGCAGGCGGTGCGCAACGCCGACCAGCAGACCCGGATGTGGCTGCTGCGCAACCCCATGGCCCGCGCCATGCGGGACGCCACCATGCAGTCGCTCTCCCGGCGGGGCCTGCTGGAGAAGCAGATGCTCCCGCAGCTCGCCCAGCTCGACCTCGACCACTCCGCCAGCCCCGCCGTCGCCGACCTCCTCGGCGCCACGGCGGTGCCCCGCGCGGTCCGGCTGGGGCGCCGCGTACCGGACCTGCCGCTGGTCCCGCAGCACGGCACGAAGGCGGACTCGCTCCACCAGTACCTCACCGCGGGCCGGCACACCGTGCTCGCGTACGGCGATCAGGCCGCCGGTGACATGGCCGTCCGGGCCGTGGCCGCGCTGCGGGGGCGCGGTGTGGACGACATCACGGACGTGCTGTGGGTCAAACCGGCGGGCGACAGCTCCGGGGCCGGACACGGTGGCGGCGCCGCCGATGCCCGCTGCGACACCGCGCGCGTGTCCGGCCCCGGGTTCGGCAAGGAGGACGGCACGCCCTGGCTCGTGCACATCCGCCCCGACGGCGCGGTCGGGGCCCGGGCCGGCATCCCGGGCGTCCTCGAACTCCTCGACCGCCTGCCTTCGCAACGGGCCGTCGCACCCGAGGCGGCCTGAGCCATGGACCGACACCCCTTCCCTGTCGGAAAGGACCCCCACCGACCATGACCCTGCCCGAGACACAGCCCACCGAGCTCGGCATCGAGGACCCGGCCGAGACCGTGCCGGACGCCGTGGCCGAGGCCGCCGCCCGGCTGCGCTACGACGCCACGGTCTCCCGCACCCTGGTCCACCGCACCTCCGTCGCCGAGGTGTTCGTCACCGACTCCACCGCGATCGGCGAGGAGACCTTCCTCGTCGCCGCCCAACTCCCGCGCGGCCACCTCATAGGCGAGAACGCGCCCCTGTACGACTACACCCTCCTCATCGAGGTGGTCCGGCAGGCCGGCGTCCTCGTCGCCCACGAACACCTCGACGTGGAACTGGGCTCCGCGTTCATCTTCCGCAGCCTCAATCTCCGTACGGTGGGCCTGACCCAGCTGCGGATCGGGGCCACGCCCGCCCATGTCCTGGTCACCATGACCGTCCACCCCCGGCGCAACAAGGCGGGCCGGGTCCAGGGCTTCACCTTCAGCGGGAACGTCGCCCTGGACGGCCATGTCGCGATGTCCGGCAACGGCGCCCTGCTCATCGTCTCCCAGCGCGCCTACCGCACCCTGCGGGCCAAGCGCCGCACCGCGGCCACCGACCTCGCCCTGCCCCGCTTCACCCCGGCCGCGCCCTCCGCCGTGGGCCGCAGCGAGGCCCGTAACGTCGTGATCACCGCGCCCGTGGTGGCGAGCGAGGCCCGGATGTCGGCCCAGCTCGTCCTGGACGCCAGCCATCCCCACATGTTCGACCACCCCCTCGACCACGTCCCCGGCCATCTCCAGATGGAGGCGGCCCGCCAGCTCGCCGTCGCCGCCGTGGCCCAACTGCACGGCCTGTCCCCGCACACGCTCACCATCTCCGCGATCGAGACCGAGTTCACCGACTACGCGGAGCTGGACCAGGTGACCGAACTGCGGGCGACCGTGGAGGGTTTCCGCCGCCAGGACGACCTGCGCACCCTCGCCGTACCCGTGGTGATCGACGTCCGGCAGGAAGGAGCGGTGACGACGACGATCCGGCTGGAAGTGGTGCAGTGGACGTGACCGGCCCGCCGTTGCAGCGGGTGCTCGTCACCGGTGCCACCGGTCTGCTCGGGGGCCATGTCGTACGGCAGCTGCTCGACGGCGGCAGCGCGGTGACGGCCGTGGTCCGGGACCCGGAGCGGGCCCGCGCCCTGCTCCCCGGGCACGGTCAACTCACCGTCCTCCAGGGGGACGTACGCGACCCGGGCGCCCTCGCCCCGCCCCTCCCGGGGCACACGGCGGTGATCCACACGGCCGCGTACTTCCGTGAGTACTACGCGCCGGGAGGGCACGACCCGGCACTGCTGACGGCCACGAACGTCGACGCCGTGACCGGCCTGCTGGACGCGGCGGCCACGGCCGGTGTCCCGGTCGTCGTGCACACCAGCTCCATCGGCACGCTCGGCACCCGCCCCGACGGGCGCCCCTCGGACGAGGACACCCCCGAGGGGCGCGGCACCCGCGCGAACGGCTACTACGCGAGCAAGCTCCGCTCGGAGGAGGCGGTGCGCGCCTTCGGCGCCGAGCGCGGGGTGCGGGTGCCGATCGTGCTCCCCGGCTGGATGTGGGGGCCCGGGGACGCCGGACCGACCTCCGCCGGGCGGCTGTTCGCCTCGGTGGCCCAGGGCCGGCTCGCCGCCGTCCCGCGCGCGGGCAACCACGTCGTGGACGCCCGTGACGTGGCCGAGGCCTGCGTACGGGCCGCCGCCAAGGGCGAGCACGCCCGCCGGTACATCGTGGCCGGCGACTGGGTCCCGCTCCCCGAGGTGTGCCGGCTCGCGGCGCGCGCTCTGGGGGTCACCCCGCCGCGCGAGGTCCCCGCCCGGCTCGCGCTGCTCATGGCCGCCCTGCTGGAGGCCGGAGGCAGGCTGCGGGGCGGTACGCCCACCGCGACGCGGGACGGCGTACGGGCCCTGCTGGAGGGCGACCGACGCCGGGTGACCTCCGCCCGGGCGGAGCGTGAACTCGGCGTGGAGTTCCGCCCGTTGGAACGGACCCTGCGGGACCAGGCCGACTGGTACCGCACCCACCACGACACCGTCCGCTGAGCCCCGGGGCCCGGGCGGTCACGTCCCCCGACCGCCCGGGCCCCGGCCTGCCTTCCCACCCTGCGAGGAGACCGACCCAGCCATGCCCAGACCCAGCAGCGAGATCAGCAGACGGGCCTTGATGACCGGAGTGTCCGCCCTGGCCGTCACCGAGGGCGTCCTCACCACGACGGACGCGAGCGCGACCCCCGCGCCCGCCGCGCCCACGGTGTCCGTCGGCCCCGGTGACGCGCGGTACGCGGAACTCGCCACCGGCGTGAACAAGCGGTGGACGGCCACGCCCGAATCCATCCGCCTCGTCGCCTCCACGGACCAGGTCGTCCAGGCGGTGACGGAGGCCGTCCGCACCGGAAAACGCGTATCGGTGCGCAGCGGCGGCCACTGCTACGCCGACTTCGTCCACCACCCCGACACGGACATCATCATCGACACGTCCCCGCTGAACGGGATCACCTACGACCCCGCCCGCAACGCCTTCACCATCGGCTCCGGAGCCCAACTGGGCCAGATCTACGAGGCGTTGTACAAAGGCTGGGGCGTGACGCTCCCCGGCGGCGCCTGCCTGACAGTGGGTATCGGCGGTCACGCGTGCGGGGGCGGATTCGGCCCGCTGACAAGGAAGTTCGGCCTGGTGGCGGATCACATCGAGGCCGTGGAGATGGTCGTGGTGGACGCCGGAGGACGAGTCCGTACGGTCCAGGCGTCCCGCTCCCCCTCCGACCCGCACCGCGACCTGTGGTGGGCCACCACGGGAGGCGGCGGCGGAAGCTTCGGCATCATCACCCGCTACTGGTTCCGCTCCCCCGACGCCACCGGAACCGCACCGGGCCTCCAACTCCCCACCCCGCCCCGCGAGGTGCTGGTCAGCCTGGCGGAGATCCCGTGGAGCCGGCTGGACGCCCCGTCGATGGCCCGCCTGGTCCGCAACTTCTGCGCCTGGCACGTGGACAACGGCGCCACCTCCTCCCCGTTCATCTCCCTCTCCGGCTATCTGCTGATGCGCCAGGGGGCGACGGGCGGCGTGGCCCTGTTCACGCAGGTCGACGGCACGGACCCGGACGCCGACCGGCTGCTCGCCCACTACACCGCGGCCCTCACCGCCGGGACCGGCCTCGCCGCCTCCTTCCCCTCCCGCCGCGTCCCGTGGCTGGCCTCGACGAAGCTGCTCGGCACCAGCAGCCCGGTCCTGC
The DNA here is from genome assembly GCF_040644695.1 of Streptomyces sp. NPDC046909. Classification (NCBI taxonomy): domain Bacteria; kingdom Bacillati; phylum Actinomycetota; class Actinomycetes; order Kitasatosporales; family Streptomycetaceae; genus Streptomyces; species Streptomyces sp. NPDC046909. The sequence continues at coordinate 396,443 of NZ_JBEYXC010000004.1, forward strand.
TGTACGACCACACGTTGCGCAGCGCGGTGAAGACGGCGTGGCTGAAGGGGAGTTTCACCGACGCCCAACTGGCGGTCATGTACCGCCACTTGACGCGCACGGACTACACGAACCCGAACGCCGTGATCTCCCTCAACGGCGGCGCGGGCCGCACGAACGACACCGCCCCCGGCGCCACGGCCATCCCGCACCGGGACGCGGCCCTGATCGCCCTCTACGAGAACTTCTGGATCGACCGGCGCGAGGACGACAAGCACCTCGCCTGGCTCCGGGACCTGTACCGGGAGTCGTTCCAGGACACGGGCGGCGTCCCCGTCCCGAACGACCTGACCGGCGGCTGCTACATCAACGACCCCGACCCCGACCTCTCGGACCCCGCCTGGAACACCTCGGGCGTGCCCTGGCACACCCTGTACTGGCGGGCGAACTACACCCGCCTCCAGCAGGTCAAGGCCCGCTACGACCCCACGGACTTCTTCCGCCACGCACAGTCGATACGGCTCCCGTAAGGCCGGGGACCGCTCACCCCGGCCAGACGATCGACTGCACCTCGCTGTAGGCGTGCAGCGCGTACGACCCGACGTCCCGCCCGACCCCGCTCTTCTTGAACCCCCCGAACGGAGCCTCCATGTTCCGCCCGACGGTGTTCACCCCGACCCCGCCGGCCCGCAGCCGCCGCGCCACCCGGAAGGCACGGGCGACATCGCCGGACCAGACGTAGTCGATGAGCCCGTAGTCGGTGTCACCGGCGAGCGCGATGCCCTCCTCCTCGTCGTCGAAGGGAACGACGGACACGACCGGCCCGAAGATCTCCTCCCGGACGACCCGCATCCCGCTGGTGCAGTCGACGAGGAGGGTGGGAGCGACGTAGAAACCATGCTCGTACGACGGCCGGGAGCCGCCCGCGACGACGACCGCGCCCTCCTTGCGCCCGAGTTCGACGTACGTCTCCACGCGTTCCCGGTGCGCGGCGGAGATCACCGGCCCGACGACGGTGTCCGCCTCGCGCGGATCCCCCACCTTCAGATGCCCGGCGTACGCGGTGAGCCCGTCCACGAGCCGCTGGTACACCCCGCGCTGCACGAGCACCCGGGTCGGCGCGGTGCAGATCTGCCCGCTGTAGAAGGAGAAGGTGGTGCCGATCCCGGAGACGGCGGAGGCGAGGTCGGCGTCGTCGAAGACGAGCGCGGCGCCTTTTCCGCCCAGCTCCATCAGCTGGCGTTTCATCCCGCGCCCGCACACCTCGCCGATGCGCTGTCCTACGGCGGTGGAGCCGGTGAAGGAGACCATGTCGACGTCGGGCGAGTCGACGGCGGCCTCCCCGACCTCGACGGACCGTCCGGAGACCACGTTGAGCACCCCCCGGGGCACCCCGGCGGCCTCCAGGGCCTCCGCCATCCGGAAGACGGACAGCGGGTCCTGCGGGGCGGGCTTCACGACGACCGTGTTGCCCATGGCGAGGGCGGGGGCGATCTTGCCGGCGGGGTTGGCCCAGGGGTTGTTGTACGAGGTGATGCAGGTGACGACGCCGACGGGCTGCCGTACGGCCAGGGCCCCCATGACCCCCGCCTTCCCCATCGGCCCGGCCTCGTTGATCTGCGGCGGGATCGCCCACTCGGCGGGCTCCACGCGCGCGTACCGCGCGAACCGGGCGGCACCGACCCCGACCTGCATGGCCCGCGCGGTGCCGGTCGTGGCGCCGGTCTCGGCCTGGGCGAGTCCGGCGTACTCCACGAACCGCGACCGGATGAGGTCGGCGGCCCGCGCGAGGATCGCGGCCCGCTCCTCGGGCGCGGTGCGCGACCAGGACCCGAAGGCCTCGCGGGCCGCGGCACAGGCCGCGTACACCTGATCCCGCGAGGCCTCCGGCGCCCACCCGACGAGTCCCTCGGTCGCCGGATCGACGACCTCGTAGTGCCCGCCCTCCGGCTCGACCCACGCACCGCCGACGAAGAGCCGCTGTTTGCGTTCCCGGGTCACTTCGTCGCCACCGTCCGCGTGTCCCGCCCCGACCGCAGCACCTTGCCCGGCACGGCCCCGCTCACCACGTCGTCGCGGATCGCCTCGACCCCGTTGACCCACACGGCCCGGATCCCGATCGCCTTGGAGTCCAGGCGTGGACTGTCACCCGGCAGGTCGTGCACCAGGGTGGCCGTGCCCGCGTCGATCCGCTCCGGGTCGAAGAGCACGAGGTCCGCATGGAAGCCCTCCTGGATCCGCCCGCGCTCCTTGAGCCCGAAGAGCCGGGCGGGATCGTCGGTGAGCATCCGCACGGCCTGCTCCAGGGTCGCCAGCTTCCGCCCGCGCAGGCAGTCGCCGATGAACCGGGTGGTGTACGGCGCCCCGCACATCCGGTCCAGATGCGCCCCCGCGTCCGACCCGCCGAGCATGACGTCCTCGTGCTGCCAGGTCTCGGCCCGCAGCGCCCAGGACGCGGGGTCGTTGTCGGTGGGCATCGGCCACAGCACCGTACGCAGATCGTCGGCGGCGCAGATCTCGACCAGGCACTGGAAGGCGTCCTGCCCCCGCTCCGCGGCGATGTCCCGCACGACCCGCCCGCTGAGCCCACGGTTCGCCTCGCTGTACGTGTCCCCGATGACGTACCGCCCGAAGTTCGCGAGCCGCCGGAAGACCCCGGCCTCCTTGGAATCGGCGCGCCGCAGCATCTCGGCCCGCACGTCCGCATCCCGCAGCTTGGCGATCCGCTCCGGGACGGGCAGCCCGAGGATCGGCCCCCATCCGGGAATGAGATTGAGCGCGCAGAACGTCCCCAGGGACATGTTCATCGGCGTGAGGATCGGCATGGTGAGCGCGACGATCCGCCCACCCGCCTTCCGCGCCTGCTCACTGGCGAACAGCTGCCGGGGCACCCGCTCCGGCACGGAGGCGTCGATGGTGAGCACATTCCAGTTCAGCGGCCGCCCCGCCGCCGCGCTCATCTCCACGAACAACTCGATCTCGGCATCACTGAACTGATCGAGACACCCGGCGACGATCGCCTCGATCTGCGTACCCTCATGCTCACCGACGGCCTTGGCGAGAGCGATGAGTTCAGCGGGCCGCGCATGCCGGGACGCGACGGGCTTCCCGTCCCCGTCGGAGTGCGTGGACGACTGAGTGGTGGAGAACCCCCAGGCCCCGGCGTCCATGGCCTCATGGAAGAGCCGGAGCATGGCGTCGAGTTGCTCGGGGCTCGGCTGCCCCCCTACCGCATCCGCCCCCATGACATACCGCCGCAGCGCACAATGCCCCACCATGAACCCGGCGTTGACCGCGATCCGCCCTTCAAGAGCGTCCAGATACTCCCCGAAGGAGCTCCAGCTCCAGGGCGTCCCTTCTTCGAGAGCGACCAGCGACATGCCCTCCACCTTGGACATCATCCGCCGGGTGTAGTCGGCGTCCTCGGGACGGGAGGGATTGAGCGGCGCGAGCGTGAACCCGCAGTTCCCGGCGGCGACGGTGGTGACACCGTGATTGAGGGAGGGGGTGGCGTAGGGGTCCCAGAAGAGCTGGGCGTCGTAGTGGGTGTGGGGGTCGACGAAGCCGGGGGCGAGGATGAGGCCGGTGGCGTCTTCGGTGGTGCGGGATTCCTCGGCGATCCGGCCTATGACGGCGATACGCCCGTCACGGATACCGACGTCGGCGGGGTAGGCAGGGGCGCCGGTCCCGTCGACAACGGTCGCCCCCTTGATGACGTGATCGAGCACGGGGCTCACCTCCTGATGCGCAGCGAGTTGACCTGCCTAGGGGCGCGGGGCTGTGTCAATTTGCGGCTACCGCCGCGTGAGCGCGACCAGCCCCCACGCACCCGCACACCGCAACGGCGCTCAAGAGGCCGCCCGGAACCGGGACGTCCGATGCACCGGATCCGTGTCGATCTTCGGAATCACGTGCTCCCCGATCAGCCGGATCGTCTGCAACGTCTCCTCCTTCGGCACCCCCACCGGCAGCCCGAAGCTCAGCTGATCCGCCCCGGCCTGCTCCCACCGCTTGCACTGCCGGACCACCTCATCGGGGTCCCCGCAGATCAACAGCTCTTCCTCGATGAGCAGTTCGACGAACTCCGGCGTGTACTCCGGCAGCGTCTCGGGCCACTCGGGGAACCCCTCGGGCCGCGGGAACGTGTCGTGGTACCGGAACACCAGCGAGGGCAGATAGTGCAGCCCCCCGTTGACGGCGATCTCGATCGCCTCGGCGTGCGTGGGCGCGCAGATGGCCGTCGTCGTCACCATGACGTTGTCGTTGACGAAGTCCCCGACCGGCTCGGCGTTCACGATCGCCGTCTTGTACTGCTCCAGCACCCACTCCATGTCGGACACCTTCTGGATGCTGAACCCGAGCACCCCGAGCCCCTTCTTCGCCGCCATGGAGTACGACGGCGGCGACCCGGCGGCGTACCACATCGCGGGGTGCGACTTCCCGTACGGCTTCGGCAGGACCTTCCGCGGCGGCAACTGCCAGTGCTTGCCCTGGAAGCCGACGTACTCGTCCTGGAGCCACATCTTGGGGAACTCGGCGATGGTCTCTTCCCAGATCTCCTTGGTGTAGTTCATGTCGGTCACGCCGGGTATGAACCCGAGGATCTCGTGCGACCCGGCCCCCCGCCCGCTCCCGAACTCGAAGCGTCCTTCGGAGAGATGGTCGAGCATGGCGACCTTCTCGGCGACCTTCACGGGGTGGTTGACCTGGGCGAGCGGGTTGAAGATCCCGGACCCGAGATGGATCCGTTCCGTCGCGTGCGCGAGGTACCCCAGGAAGACGTCGTTCGCGGAGAGGTGGGAGTACTCCTCCAGGAAGTGGTGCTCGGAGGCCCAGGCGTACTTGAACCCGGACTTGTCCGCCTGGATGACGTACTCGGTCTCCTCCATCAGCGCCTTGTGCTCCGCGAGCGGATCGGTCTCGGCGCGCTTGCCGACGTATCCCTGTACAAAGAGCCCGAATTCCAAGGCGGTTCACCGTCCCAAGTCCAGTTGGGTCTGCTGAGTGCTACGACTTTCTGACGTACCGTCAGAAAGGTCAATACCCGACGGGTCACTACCTGACGACCCGTCAGAAGACACTGACCCCCGCCAGCCATCCCCCGTCGATCACGAACGGCTGCCCGGTGATGTACGACGAGTCCTCGCACGTCAGGAAGAGCGCGAGCCGCGCCACCTCGTCCGGCCGGCCGATCCGCCCGAGCGGCACGAGCTTGCGGTACAGCTGGTCGATGGCCCGGCTCATCCCCTCCGCGTCCGCCCCGGGGTCCAGTTGGGCCGGGTTGGACATCGCGGTGTCGATGGCGCCGGGGCACAGGGCGTTGACGCGGATGCGCCGGCCGGCGAGTTCCAGGGCGGCGACCCGGGTGAGGCCGAGGACGGCGTGCTTGCTGGCGGCGTAGCTGCCGACGGCGGCCATGCCGGTCACACCCGTGTAGGAGGCGGTGTTGACGATGGTGCCGCCGTCCTCCATCACCGGCGCCACGGTCTTGATGCCGAGGAAGCAGCCGACCTGGTTGACCCGGACGACCTGCATGAACTCGTCGAGGGGCGTGTCGACGACGGAGTTGAAGCGCAGGATGCCGGCGTTGTTGACGAGGCCGTCGACGCGGCCGAAGGCGTTCTTGACGACGCGCACCGCGTCCCGCCACTGCTCCTCGTCGCCGACGTCGAGATGGACGTACCGCGCCCCGATCTCCCGTGCGAGCGACTCCCCTTGCTCATCGAGGACATCGGCGAGGACGACCTCCGCCCCCTCCTCCCTGAACAGCCGCGCCTCCTGCTCCCCCTGTCCGCGCGCCGCACCGGTGACGATGACGACGCGTCCGTCCAGCTTGCCCATCCGGCATCTCCTCAGAGGTGGGGCGCCACTTCGGTTCCGAAGGCCGCCATCTGGTCGGTGAGTTCGCTGCGGCCGCGGCTGCGGAAGCGAACCTGGAGCTGATCGACGCCCATCTCGCCGTACGCCCGCAGGGACGCGGCGAGTTGGTCGGCGCCGCCGGTGAGGGTGCGGCGGCCGACGTCCCAGGAGGGCTGTCCGATGTAGAGGGGCTCGGCGATGGCGCCGACGGTGAAGGGGCCTTCCCTGTCCTGACGCAGTTCGCGGATGCGGGCGATCTGCGCGGGCAGCCGGTCCCTCGGATCTCCCTGCGGCAGCCAGCCGTCCCCCTTGAGCGCCGCCCGGCGGACCGCGGCGGGCGAGGAGCCGCCGACCCAGAGGGGTACGCGGGGCTGGGCGGGGCGGGGACGCTGGCCGAGCCCCTCGAAGTCGTAGAGCTTGCCGTGGTGTTCGGGGAACTCCTCGGGCCCGAGGGCGGCGGTGAGCGCGTCGAGGCACTCGTCGAGCACCGCGCCCCGCTGCCGGAAGTCGACCCCCAACGCCTCGAACTCCTCCGGCACATGCCCGGCCCCGACCCCGAGAATCAGCCGCCCGCCGCTGAGACGGTCGAGCGTGGCGTACTGCTTGGCGGTGAGGAGGGGATGGCGGAGGCCGACGACCGCGACGTGACTGAGCAGCCGTACGCGCTCGGTCGCGGCGGCGAGGTAGGCGAGGGTGGCGACGGGGTCGTACCAGACCGTGCTCATCGCGGGGGCGAGGCGACGCGGGATGGCGACGTGGTCGCAGGTCGCGATGTAGGCGAAGCCGGCGCCGTCGGCGGTGCGGGCCACGGCGAGGAGGTCGTCGGGACCGGCGCCGGCCTCCCAGGGTTCGGCGTAGATCGTGCTCTGGGACTGGACGGGGAGCTGGATGCCGTACTCCATGCGCCTCTTGTCCGTGTGCGTCATGCGCCGCTCCACAGGCCGTCGGGGGTGAGCCCGAGGAGGTCGATGGCGTTGCCGCGGACGATCCGCTCGACGAGGTCGGGGGCGAGGTGGCCCATCTGGGCCTCGCCGACCTCCCTCGACTTCGGCCAAGTGGAGTCGGAGTGCGGGTAGTCGGTCTCGTAGAGGACGTTGCCGACGCCGATCGCGTCGAGGTTGCGGAGCCCGAACGCGTCGTCGAAGAAGCAGCCGTAGACATGCTCGGCGAAGATCTCGGACGGCGGCCGGTGCACCTTGTCGGCGACTCCGCCCCAGCCCCGGTTCTCCTCCCACACCACGTCGGCGCGTTCGAGGATGTACGGGATCCACCCGATCTGGCCCTCGGCGTACATCACCTTGAGGTTCGGGAAGCGCTCGAACTTGCCGCTCATCAGCCAGTCGACCATCGAGAAGCAGCAGTTGGCGAAGGTGATGGTGGAGCCGACGGCGGGCGGGGCGTCGGCGGAGGTGGAGGGCATCCGGCTGGACGAGCCGATGTGCATGGCGATGACGGTGCCGGTCTCGTCGCACGCGGCGAGGAAGGGGTCCCAGTCGTCGGTGTGGACGGAGGGCAGGCCCAGGTGCGGGGGTATCTCGGAGAAGGCGACGGCCCGGACGCCGCGCGCGGCGTTGCGGCGCACCTCCGCGGCGGCGAGTGAGGCGTCCCAGAGGGGAATGAGGGTGAGGGGTATGAGCCGCCCTTCGGCCTCCGGCCCGCACCACTCCTCCACCATCCAGTCGTTGTAGGCCTGGACGCACAGCAGGCCCAGCTCGCGGTCGCCCGCCTCGGTGAAGGTCTGCCCGCAGAAGCGGGGGAAGGTGGGGAAACAGAGGGCGGACTGGACGTGGTTGACGTCCATGTCGGCGAGGCGGGACGGGACGTCGTACGACCCCTGCCGCATCTGCTCGTACGTGATGACCTCAAGCTTGATCTCGTCCCTGCTGTAGCCGACGGCGGTGTCGAGGCGGGTGAGGGGCCGGTGCAGGTCCTCGTAGACCCACCAGTCGCCGATGGGGCCCTCTGCGGTGCCGGGGGTGCCCATCACGGGCTTGAACCGCCCGCCGAGGAAGGTCATTTCCTTGAGCGGCGCGCGGACTATGCGGGGCCCGGTGTCCAGGTACTTCTTCGGAAGCCGGTTCTGCCAGACGTCCGCCGGCTCCACGGTGTGGTCGTCGACGGAGATGATCAACGGAAAGGAGGGGGCGGGGGTGGAGGTGTCTGTGCCGCCCGTGGTCTCGGGGCTGTCCGTGGTCTCGGTCATGGCGCTCACGGTAGCGCCGATCTGACGACCCGTCAGCTACGGCGGCAGTGACCGCGTATGGGGCTTTGTGTGCGGAAGTGTGCGAAGAGCGCGTGCAGACCTTGTGACATACCGCGCGCCTACCTGTGATCAGCCTCTCCACAGCTGACGCATCTGCCATGAACAAGGCAAACTGGCGGGGTTGCTCACTGTGTCTAGGGGGACGGCGATGGACGGTGTACCGCGAGTGCCTGAGCAGCGGCGTTCCGGCTCCTCGACGGAGTCCGTACAGCCGCTGCGCTTCAGCGTGCTCGGACCCGTGCGCGCCTGGCGCGGCGAGGAGTCCCTGCCCACCGGCTCCCCCCAGCAACGCGCGCTGCTGGCCGCCCTGTTGCTGCGGGAGGGCCGTACGGCCACGGCGGCCGAGCTGATCGACGCCCTGTGGGGCGAGGAGTCCCCGCCCCAGGCCCTCGCGGCCCTCCGGACGTACGCGTCACGGCTCCGGAAGGTGCTGGACCCCGGCGTCCTGGTCAGCGAGTCGGGCGGCTACGCGGTGCGGGGCCTCGGCGAGGGCGCCCTGGACCTGGCGGCGGCACAGGAGCTGGCAACGCAGGCGGAGAAGGCGCGCGGCACCGGCGACCTGTGCCACGCCCGCGACCTGCTGGGCCGCGCCCTGGCCCTCTGGGACGGCGAGGTCCTGGCCGGCGTACCGGGCCCGTACGCCGCCTCGCAGCGGGTACGGCTGGAGGAATGGCGCCTCCAACTCCTGGAATCCCGCCTCGACATGGACCTGGAGCAGGGCTGCCACGCGGAGGCGGTGTCGGAACTGACGGCCCTGACCGCCGCGCACCCCCTCCGGGAACGGCTGCGCGAGCTGCTGATGCTGGCGCTGTACCGCAGCGGACGCCAGGCGGAGGCGCTGGCGGTTTACGCGGACACGCGGCGGCTCTTGGCAGACGAGTTGGGAGTAGACCCCCGCCCGGGGCTACGGGACCTGCAACAGAGGATCCTCCAGGCGGACCCGGGTTTGGCGGAACCGTCAGCCCCGGTGGCGGAACCGGCCGCGATACCGGTCCGCCCGGCCCAACTCCCGGCGACAGTCCCGGACTTCACAGGGCGGTCGGCCTTCGTGACCGAGCTGGGCGAGGTGCTGGCGTCCGCGGAGGGCCGCGTGATGGCGGTCTCGGCGCTCGCGGGCATCGGCGGGGTGGGAAAGACGACGTTGGCTGTACATGTAGCCCACCAGGCCCGATCGGCCTTCCCGGACGGCCAGTTGTACGTCGATCTCCAGGGCGCGGGTTCGAGGGCGGCGGAGCCCGAGACGGTACTGGGCTCCTTCCTGCGGGCGCTGGGCACGCCGGACTCGGCGATCCCGGACTCCCTGGAGGAACGGGCCGCCCTGTACCGCTCGGTACTGGACGGCCGCCGGGTGCTGGTCCTGCTGGACAACGCGAGGGACGCGGCCCAGGTCCGTCCGCTGCTGCCGGGCACGGAGGGCTGCGCGGCGCTGGTGACCTCGCGGGTGCGGATGGTCGACCTGGCCGGCGCCCACCTGGTCGACCTGGACGTGATGTCCCCGGACGAGGCCCTGTCCCTGTTCACGAAGATCGTCGGCGAGGAGAGGGTGGGTTCGGAACGCGAGGCGGCCCTGGACGTGGTGGCGGCGTGCGGCTTCCTGCCGCTGGCGATCCGCATCGCGGCGTCGAGGCTCGCGGCTCGTCGCACGTGGACGGTCTCGGTCCTGGCGGCGAAGCTCGCGGACGAACGCCGGCGACTGGACGAGCTCCAGGCGGGCGACCTCGCGGTGAAGGCCACCTTCGAACTCGGCTACGGCCAGCTGGAGCCCGCCCAGGCACGCGCCTTCCGGCTCCTGGGCCTGGCCGACGGGCCGGACATCTCGCTCGCCGCCGCGGCCGCGGTGCTGGACCTGGGCGTGGAGGACACCGAGGACGTCCTGGAGTCCCTGGTGGACACCTCGCTGCTGGAGTCGGCGGCGCCCGGTCGGTATCGGTTCCATGATCTGGTGCGGCTCTATGCGCGGGCCTGCGCGGAGAGGGACGAGTGGCCGCCCAGTGAGCGGGGGGCGGCGTTGTCGCGGTTGCTGGACTTCTATCTGGCGACCGCGGGCGGGGTCTATCTCATCGAACGGCCGGGTGACCGGCTGGTGGACCACCTGGAGGACGCCGCGTACCCGGGGCTTGCCTTCGCGGATCGCCATCAGGCGCGGGACTGGCTGTACTCCGAGGCGATCCCCCTGCTGGCCTGCGTACGCCAGTCCGCACAGCCCAGTTCGCTGCGGCGTGCCGTCGACCTCCTGTGGGCCGCCGTCGATCTGGCGGAGTCGGGCGCCAACTCCAAGGAGTACGAGACAGTCGCCTCCCTTCTCCGGGACGTGGCGCAGGAGTCCGGGGACACCCGCACGGAGGGCCGCGCCTCGACGGCGCTCGCCTTCGTGCATCAGCACTCGGGCAGCCGTTTCGACGTAGCCTTCCAAGAGGCCGAGCGAGCGGCCGAGTTGGCCCGCGAGGCCACCGACCCGCTCACCGGCTGCTGGGCCTCCAACATCGGCGGCGTGATCGCGCTGTACCAGAACCGGCACGACGAGGGCATGGCGTACTTCACCCACGCCATCGAGAGCTTCCGAGCCCTCGGCGACCGGCCCGGCGAGGCGAGCGCCCTGTGCAACTTGTCCCGCATCCACCTCGCCACCGGGCGGACGGAGAGCGCGGTCGAACTGGCCCAGCAGGGCACGGCGATGTACGACGACATGGCCCACGCCTTCAAGGGCGCCAACGGCCGGTACGCGCTGGGCCTCGCCCTCACCCAGAGCGGCAGGCTCACCGAGGCGACCGAGTGCCTCCAGCAGGCCCTTCAGGTGTTCCGCGACAGCCGCCAGCGCCTCTGGGAGGGCATGACCCTCTTCCGGCTCGCCGAACTCGACCTCGCGGCCCGGCGCCCCGCGCAGGCCGCCGCGAACGCCGAGTCAGCCCTGTCCCTGCTGCGCGGCATCGGCGGGGAATGGCGGCACGGCAACGTCCTCACGGTCCTCGGGCAGGCCCTCAACGGGATCGGGCAGTTGGGCCGGGCGCAGGTGTGCTGGCGTGAAGCGCTGGAGATTTTCGAGGGGTTGGGGTCGGCTGAGGCTGATGGAGTGCGGGCGCTGTTGAATCCGACGGCGGTTGCGTGACGCGGTCAGCGTGGGCTGGGCTGGGCTGGGCTGGGCTGGGCTGGGCTGGGCTGGGCTGGGCTGGGCTGGGCTGGGCTGGGCTGGGTGAGGATGCCTGAATGGGGGCCACTCTGACCGGCGGAAACGCGCGTTCATCATTCGTTTATCGCCGCCCGGCAGTCTGAACTGTGTCGAGCCGTCGCGTCGGGGGGCAGACGGAGCGACATCGGGCCGGACATCTAAGGTGAACCGGCCCAGCGGATCCGCCCGGCAGTCCTCGGGGGAATTGCCGGGCGGATCCTGCCCATTCATCGCACCACACTGCCAGGGGAGCCCAGCGACATGAGCGACGAGACCAGCACCGACAACGTCCACGCCACGGACGAGCCGACCGCGACGACAGACAACGTCCACGCCACCACCGAGCCCGTCACCATCAAGAACGTCCACGCCACGTCCGACCCGCTCAAGCTGAGCGAGGACACCGGCGAGGCCACGACGGACAACGTCCACGCCACGGACGAGCCCGTCTGACCAGACCTTTTCCCACACGGGGTTCGGCCGCGGCGGCGCGGAGGGGGAGCCGCCGCGGCCGATGTGTGTCCGGAGGCGGTTCAGGTCGGTCAGTACGGATGCCATGTCCGTTGGAACCGCTTGAACATTCGCCCCTGTCTCACTGAGGCCACCGGCGTACGAAGATCACTTCTATCGCCAAAGGAGTTGGGATGACACGCGCCAAGAAGGTCCTCGTCACCGTAGCCATTGCCGTCGCCGCGGTGGGCGGTGCCGCAGCCTCGGCGTCTGCCGACACTCACATCACGGTCACGCCGAACGACACGCACATCACCAGCGTCTCGAAGTAACTCCCCCAGATCACAGCACGATGGGGCCGAGCACGGGCTCGGCCCCATCGTCGTGTCACCCCAGCGGCAGCACGCCGTCCCCTTTCGCCGACGGACTGCTTAGATCGCCGCTCCCGTCGAGCACTTCCTGCCCTGCACCCACGGAGGCGGCCCGCGCTTCGCAGTCACCGTCACAAAGCGACGACCCGAACCCCCTCGCCGCACAGCTTCGTCATGTCGTCCTCGTCGGACGTGTAGAGCACAATGTTCCCACCCAGTCCCCAGGCGATCACCGCAAGAACCGCGTCGATCGCGTACTTGTGACCGTGCAGCCCCGTGTCCCGTAGCAGCCCGATCGCCCGCTCCGCGACATCCCGCGTGACCGGCTCCACGACGACCCGGGACATCGCCCACGTCCAGGCGGCATGCTGCACCTGCCCGTTGTAGGCCTCGATCAGGGTCATGGAGCTGGTGACGACCCGGATGCCCGAGCGGTGGGCCTGCGTGAGCCTTGTAGTCATCTTCCGTTCACGTCGGGCCGCTCGGGACAGGGCTTCGCAGTCCAGCACGAAGGCGTCGACAGTCATCAGCCCGCCAGGGGAAGGTTTGAGTCGCCGCCCGCGTCAGCGGGCCTGTCCCGCTCGGCGAAGTAGCGCTCGTGATCGCGCAGCTCCGCCCCTGCCTCCGCCATCTCGGCCTCGGTCAGCGGTCCGCCTTCTTCCTGCATCCACGCCACCAGCTCACCGAGCCTGTCCTGCTCCCGCTGACGCTCTATGGCCCTCGTGACGTACGCGCTGAAGTTACCGGCCCCGACTTCGGAACGGATCTCCTCGGCGAGTTCTTCCGGCAGCGTCACGGTGTACTTCTTGGTTGCCATACCACTCACCATACCTACATCCGCCGCGGTCAGCCCGGCACTCACTTCGCCTCCGCAAGCTCGCACCACACCGCCTTGCCCGCCACCCCCTGCTCCACGCCCCACCGCAACGCCATCGCATCGAGGAGAGCGAGCCCACGCCCGGCTTCGTCGTCGCCCGTGGCGTGCAGGAGTACGGGGAGGGCGCGGGCGTCGGGATCGGCAACCTCGACGCGGACCCGACCGCCCTCCACACGTGCCACCCGCACCCGGACGGGCGTCCCCTCTCCCACGTGCCGGATGACGTTGCCGACGAGCTCGGTGACGCAGAGTTGCACGTCTGCGCTTGGCTCGCCAAGGCACCGGCGCAGGGTACGACGCAGGTCCGGCACCGCTCCGAGGGTGGCGGGGAGATCGAGGTCCAGCAGAATGCGTCCGCTCCCCCGCAGGGCAGCCGCGAGCTTGCGTGCCGTCGCGGCATTGCAGTTGCCGAGCGCGATCAGGCCTGCCGGGGGTTCGTAGGTGCCCGCGAAGGTCGGCAGATCGGGGCGCAGGGAAGGGAGCGTGATGCCGTGGGAGGCGAGGGCGGCTCGGAGGTCGCCCACGCAATGATCGATATCGACGGCGGCAGTGGGGGGTTGGCGGTCGTGCATGAGGCGGCGCCTTCCTGTGCTCTCTGTGACTAATCACTCACACAGTGGCGTGATGGTGCGTACCGTGAAAGGGACTTCGATTGCGCAAACACAACTCGCAAACGGCGGTGATGAGTCGTGCCCCCACGCAAGGACCCCGACGCCTCGGCGAACGTCCCCTCCTTCTACGGCGCCGAGTTGCGCTATCGGAGGGAGCAGGAGGGCCTGACCCTGGAGCAGCTGGCGGAGGGAAGCTTCCGTGGCGTCCCGTTCCTGAGCCAGATCGAGCGCGGGGAGCGGCGTATGCCGCTGGATCTGGCCCGGCATGTGGACAAGGTGCTGGGCACGGACGGGTTTTTCGAGCGGCGCTGTGAAGACGCGCGGAAGGCGAAGCAGTCGGGGCATGCGGAGTACTTCGCGGATGTGGCGGAGATGGAGCGGCATGCGGAGACGATCGAGGACTGGGCGCCGATGTTGGTGCCGGGGCTGTTGCAGACGGAGGCGTATGCGCGGGCAGTGGTGCACATCTCGCTGCCGTGGCTGCGGCCCGAAGTCGTGGAGAAGCAGGTCAAGGCTCGTAAGGAGCGGGCGAAGCTCTGGGAGCGAGACAACCGCCCGGCGTTCTGGGCCGTCCTGCACGAGTCGCTGATCCGCAACCCGCTGGTACCACCGGAGGAGATGGCTGCGCAGCTGGAGCACATCACACATGTGGTCCGTTCCACGCAGAGCGTTTTACAGATCCTTCCGGAAACAGCGGCAGCCCACCCCCTCATGATGGGCATGATCAAGGTCATGACCTTCCCTGACCAGCCGCCCGTGGTGTACACGGAGGGGCTGCACAGCGGCCAACTCATCGACTATCCAGCCCTCGTGAAGGACTACCGCAGGTCGTACGATCTCCTCAGGGCCGCGGCACTGCCACCAGAGGCGTCCCTGGCCATGATCGAACAGGCAGCAGAGGACTACCGAAATGGCAAGCAACGAGCGTGACTTGAGCACCGCCAGCTGGCGCAAGAGTAGCTACAGCAACGGAAGCGGCGGCGACTGCGTCGAGGTAGCCGACGGCCTCCCCGACGTGGTCCACGTCCGCGACTCGAAGCTGGGCTCGGAGCAGCCCGCACTTCTCGTCCGCCCGGCCGCCTGGTCGGCGTTCGTGACGGCGGTCGCGCGCTGAGCGTTCGCTCCGCTGGGTTATCCACAGGCGAAGGCGTGATGTCCGAGCCTCCTGAGACTGTCGCGATGTGGAACACAAGGAGTTGCGAACTCTCGCTGAAGGGGGCCTGCTGCTCACCTCGCGGGCGGTGGCGGCCGGTTGGCCCCGGATGACTCTGTTACGGAGGCTCGGGGTGGAGGGGTGGACCCGGGTTCGGAGCGGGGTCTGGGTGGAGCCCGGGCGGGGGATCGATCTCCGGGTGCGGGCGAAGGCCGTGCAGTTGTCGCAGCCGCGGCTTGTCGTGAGTCATGGGTTGGCTGCCCGGCTGTGGGGCATCGAGACCCTCGGGCCGCGCACTCCGGCGGTCCTTGAGTTCATCGACCCTGGGCTCAGCATCCGGCAGGGCAGTGCGGACGTACGGGTGCACCGGGCCGTTCTCACCGAGGACGAGGTCACGGACCGGCGGGGGCTCCGCGTGACGGACGTGCCCCGCACCCTCGCGGACCTCCTGCGCACCGGTCCGAGAAACGACGCGCTCGTCGCCGTCGAGTCCGCCCTGGGGCGCCGCACCGTCGACGGGGTACGCCGGCCCGCGCTCACCACCCGTACCGCCCTCTCCTTCGCCCTCGACCTCGAACCCGGACTCCGCGGGGGCGTCCGCGCCCGGCAGTGGCTGAGCCTCGCCGACCCTCGTGCCGGGTCCCCGCCAGAGACCCTCGCTCGCCTGCTGATGCTCGACGCCGGGCTCCGGCCCGAACCCCAAGCCGAACTCCGGTTGCCTGATGGCCGGCGACGGTACGTCGACTTCCTCTTCCGGCAGGCGGGGCTGGCGGTTGAGATCGAGGGATACGCCTATCACGGCAGCCGTGAGGCACATCGGCGGGATGTGGCCCGGTTCAATGAGGTGCTGTGGTGTCCGGAGATTCGTGGGGTGCTGCGCTTCACCACCGCGGACGTCCACCAGCGCCCCGCCCAGCTGATCCAGCAGATCAAGTCAGCGCTGGCTGCGGCAAGGCCGTCTGCCGGGGAGCCGACGAAGAGGCTCGGTTCCTGACCTCACGCGAGGCGAGTGCAGGCGGCCTCTGTTGCTGCGTTGCCGTGGGACCGCCCGCTTCTTTGTCAGTGTCGTGATTCCGTGAGCCGAGTAAAGGGCGCTGCGCGTCGGCTGCGCCGATTCCGCTTCGCTCCACCCTTGACTCGGCTCACGGAACCACGGGTTAGAAGCGAGCGGGCGGCCCTGAGGGATGGGTGGCCCAGGTGGGGCGGCTGTGCGGTGAGTTGGGCTGTGGGCCGGGGTTGGGGGGGCGCGGTCGCGCCTCGCCAGCACGCCGGGTGGGATTGGCGTCTGACCGCCGGTGGGAGGCTGGGGCGCGCGGTCACGCTTCACGGCGGCACGCCGGGTTGGCATAGCGGCGAGCGGCCGGTGGGAGGCTGGGGCGGCGCGGTCGCGCCTCGCCAGCACGCCGGGTGGGATTGGCGTCTGACCGCCGGTGGGGTGGTGGGGCGCATGAGCCGGCCGCTACGAATCGTGCGCGGGGAGCCGGTCGGGGCCTTCGGGCTCTCTTCAGGGAGTGATTGGCAGATCTGTCCCACCCCCGGCACCGCCCACCTGGGGCATTTCCATCCCGCCCATGAGACAAATCTGCCATTCACTCCCTGATCCACCTGCCACCCCACCGGCGGTCAGTCGCTGAGCCGACCCGGCGTGCAGGCGAGACGCGACCGCGTACCACCCGCCGGCCGCAGGACGCTAAGCCAGCCCGGCGTGCAGGCGAGACGCAACCGCGCACCGTCCAGCCCCGGCCCGCAACCCCACCCACCGCACCGCACACCCACCCAGCGGGCCACCCATCCCCCAGGGCCGCTCGCACGCTTCTCCCCCGTGGTTCCGTGAGCCGAGTCAAGGGTGGAGCGAAGCGGAATCGGCGCAGCCGACGCGACCGCAGGGAGCGCCCTTTACTCGGGTCGCGGAATCACGACACTGACAAAGAAGCGGGCGGCCCCACGGCAACGCAGCCAACGGCCGTTCACATCAGGTGCCTTCAACCGAGCACCGACTACCCCGGGCCGCCCCGCCCCGCCCCACCCAGGTCCAGCGGAGGCCGAGTCTCCTACCAGTGCGCTGCGCTTCCTTTGGCATGTACCTGTTGCCCGATGGGCGGGTGGCAGCCTCATGGAGGTGTGGGATGCACCGCAGACTCGGCACCGCACTCGCAACGTCAACCCTGGCTCTGGTCACCGTCGTCGGTACGGCGACGAGTGCCGGGGCCGCTCCCGCTGACAAGCCCCAGGTTCTCTCCTCCTGGACCCAGACCAGTTCGTCGAGCTATGACCTCTGGGCCGCGGCCCGGGCCAACCAGGGCGCCTGGTCGGCGTACGGGTTCGACTGGTCCACCGACTACTGTTCCTCGTCGCCGGACAACCCCTTCGGGTTCCCGTTCTCCACGTCCTGCGCCCGGCACGACTTCGGGTACCGGAACTACAAGGCCATCGGTGCCTTCGACGCCAACAAGTCCCGGCTCGACAGCGCCTTCTACGAAGACCTCAAGCGCGTCTGCAACAACTACAGCGGTCTCACCAAGACCAGTTGCACGAGCACCGCCTGGACGTACTACCAGGCCGTGCGCGCCCTCGGCTGATCCACACCGCCCACCGCACGTGCGCGATCCGGGGCGCCGGTCACACCCGGCCGGCGTCCCCTCCCCGCAGCCCCGAGCGCAACTCCCCCTTCACCACCTTTCCGCTCGCGTTCCGAGGCAGCTCCCCCACGAACTCCACCGCCCTCGGCACCTTGTAGTTCGCCATCTCCCTGCGGGCCCACGCGATCAGGTCGTCCGCGGTCGTCAGCGCTCCGGTGCGCCTCACCACGTACGCCTTTCCGACCTCCCCCAGCCGTGGATCCGGGACGCCGATCACCGCCACGTCGGCCACGTCCGGGTGCAGGCCGAGGAGTTGCTCTATCTCCGCCGGGTACGCGTTGAAGCCGCCGACGATGTACATGTCCTTCAGGCGGTCGGTGATACAGAGGTTGCCGGCCGGATCGAGGACGCCCACGTCTCCCGTGCGCAGCCAGCCGTCCGGGCTCAGGACCTCCGCCGTCGCCTTCTCGTCCTCGTAGTAGCCCCGCATGACGTTGAAGCCCCGGACGAGGACCTCGCCGGGGGCGCCCGGGGCGGCCGCCTCGCCCGACGCGTCCGCCACCCTCACCTCCGTGCCCGGGATCGCCCGGCCCGAGGTCGACGCGATCACCTTCGGGTCGTCGCCCCGGCGGCACATCGTGACCATTCCGGTGGCCTCGGAGAGGCCATACGCCGTCAGGACCGTCTCCACGCCCAGTTCGTGCCGTAGGCGCTCGACCAGTTGCAGGGGCACCACCGCCGCTCCCGTCACCACCAGGCGGAGCGCCGAGAGGTCGTAGGCCCCTCTCGCCGGGTGGTCCAGCAGTGACTGGTGCAGGGTCGGCGGGCCCGGGAGGACCGACACCCGTTCCGCGGCGATGTTGGCCAGGACGGTGTCGGTGGTGAAGACCGGCTGGGGGATCATCGTCGCACCCCGCATCAGGCAGGCGATCACGCCCGCCTTGTAGCCGAAGGTGTGGAAGAAGGGGTTCACGATCAGATAGCGGTCGCCCTGCCGCAGGCCTGCCAGGTCGCTCCAGATCTCGTATGCCCGCAGGGTCTGCGCGTGCGTGATCACCGCGCCCTTGGGCCGGCCCGTCGTACCGGACGTGAAGACGATGTCCGAGGGGTGGGAACCGTCGACCCCGGCCGCCCGCTCACGCACCTGCGCCGCCCCCACCCCCTCACCGCTCGCCAGGAAGTCCTTCCAGGTGCGGTACTCCGCCGGGGCGTCGTCGGAGAGGACCACCACCTGTTCCAGGGAGCCTCCCAGTGCCGGCAGCCCCTCTCCCACCGCCCGCCGCAGCGAGGCCACGTACGACGTCCCCAGGAACGTCCCCGTCACGAACAGCAGCCGCGCCCCGCTGCGCCGGAGCACGTCCGCCGCCTCCGTGCCCTTGAAGCGGGTGTTCAGGGGGACGAGGACCGCGCCCGCCGACACCGCGCCGAGCGCGGCCACGATCCAGTCGAGGCTGTTCGGCGCCCAGATCGCGACCCGGTCGCCGGGCTCGACACCGTTCGCGAGACAGGCCGCCGCCGCGCGCTCGACGCGGGCGCCCAACTCGGCGTACGACACCCGCGTACGGCCCTCCACCACCGCCTCGACGTCCGGGTACCGCTCCACCGCGGCCCGGACGAGTCCCGGAATGCCGCCCCACTCCAGATCACCGCGCATCGCACGCCTCCCAACCCCGGAGCTGACTACCCGTCAGATTAGCTGTACCCTGACGGCCTGTCAGCAGCCCTTCAGCATGGTGGAGGTGTGCGCGCATGGCCGGGATCAAGGACGCCACCGCGATCGTCGGGATAGGACAGACCGCCTTCGCCAAGCAACTCCCCGAGGACGAACGCACCCTCGCCTGCCGTGCCGTTCTCGCCGCTCTCGACGACGCCGGGATCGCCCCGGGCGAGGTCGACGCCCTCGCCTCCTTCACCATGGAGGAGACCGACGAGGTGGAGCTCGCTAAGGCCGTCGGGTTCGGTGATCTCACCTTCTTCAGCAAGGTCGGGTACGGCGGCGGCGGTTCGTGCGCCACCGTCGCCCATCTCGCCGCCGCCATCGCCGCCGGGCAGGCCACCGTCGGCGTCGCCTGGCGGTCGCGGAAGCGCGGGTCCGGGCCCCGGCCCTGGCGGAACACCACAGCCCAACTCCCCACGCCCGCCCAGTGGACCCGGCCCTTCGGGCTTCTCCGGCCCGTCGACGAGATCGCCATGCTGACCAGGCGGTACATGCACGAGTACGGCGCCACCCGGGACCATCTCTTCAACGTCGCCCTCGCCTGCCGGAACCGGGCCAATCAGAATCCGGCCGCCGTGATGTACGAACGGCCCCTCACCCGCGAGATGTACATGACCTCCCGCTGGATCAGTGAGCCGCTCTGCCTCTTCGACAACTGCCTTGAGACGGACGGCGCGTTGGCGTGTGTCGTGGTCAGCAGGGAAAGGGCGCGCGACTGCCGGAACGCCACCCCCGCCTACATCCACTCCGCCGCCCAAGGCCTCCCCGCCCAGCACCACGGCATGGTCAACTACTGGAACGACGACCCGCTCACCGGTCCCGCCTGGACCGCCGCCCGGCATCTGTGGAAGCACGCCGACTTCACGCCCCAGGACGTGGATGTCGCGCAGATCTACGACGCGTTCACCGCCCTCATCCCGCTCTCCCTGGAGGGGTACGGCTTCTGCGGGCGGGGCGAGGGCGGCGCCTTCACCGAGCAGGGGGCGCTGGAGATCGGCGGGCGGCTGCCCCTGAACACCGGGGGCGGTGGGCTCAGTGAGGCGTACGTGCACGGCTTCAACCTCATCAACGAAGGCGTCAAGCAGCTCCGCGGGACCAGTACCGCCCAGGTCCCCGGCGCCTCGACCTGCCTGGTCACCGCCGGTGAGGGTGTTCCCACCTCCGCTCTCCTGCTGAGGAGTTGATCCCCATGCTCAGCCCCGTCACCGACCCCGACGGCGCCCCCTTCTGGCAGTACGCCGCCCAGGGCGAGCTCCGTGTCCAGGCCTGCGCCGACTGCGGCGAACCTCGCTTCCCGCCCCGGCCCTGCTGCCCCTACTGCCAGTCCTTCGAGAGCGAGTGGCTGCTGACGGACGGGCACGGACGCGTCTGGTCCTACGTCGTTCCTCATCCGCCGCTGCTTCCCGACTACGCCGCGCAGGCGCCGTACAACGTCGTCGTCGTCGAACTCGCCGAGCATCCCCGGATACGGCTGGTCGGGAATGTCGTATCCGGGGCGGGGGCTCCTCTCAACTCCCTTGACCCGCAACGCATCCGCATCGGGGCCAAGGTGCGTGTCACCTTCGACCGGGGGCTTCCGCAGTGGGTGCTGTCGTGAGCGGGGGGCTGCGGATCGACGTCGACAAGGACTCCGGTGTCGCCGTCCTCACCCTCGACCGGCCGCACCGGCTCAACGCCATCGATCTGGAGATGCGGGATGAACTGAGGGACGCGTGGCGTGAATTGCGGTTCGACGACTCCGTACGGGCTGTCGTGCTCACCGGATCCGGTGAGCGTGCCTTCTGCACCGGGCTCGACCGGGATGCCGAGGTGCCTCAGCCCAACTCGCCCTATATGGCCGACGATCCGCTGCTTCGGGTCGGGCCCAAGGCCAATGACCTGTGGAAGCCGGTCATCGCGGCCGTGCGGGGGATGGCCTGCGGTGGGGCCTTCTATCTGCTCGGGGAGAGCGAGTTCATCGTCGCTGACACCACGGCGGTCTTCTTCGATCCGCATACGACGTACGGGATGGTCAGCGCCTATGAGTCGGTGCTGATGGCGCAGCGGATGCCTTGCGGCGAGGTCGCGCGGATGATGCTCATGGGGACCGCAGAGCGGATCTCCGCCCGGCGGGCCCACGACATCGGGCTGGTCTCCGAACTCACCGAGCCCGGCGCCGCGTTGGACACGGCGGTGCGGCTCGCCGCCGTCATCGCCGGGTATCCGGCCGAGGGGGTGCAGGGCACCGTCCGGGCCCTCTGGGCGGGCAAGGAGGCCGCTCTCGCCGCCGGATTCGCGCAGGCCCCGCATCTCATCTCGCTCGGGAATCTGCCCCTGGAGCGGCAGGCGGAGCTGTTCACCGCCCGCCGCTCGGAGTTCAGGACGCGCTGAGCGACCCCTGTCCTGCGCCCCCCTATCCGGCGATGCGCTGCGGGTTCACCAGCTCGCATGTGCCGTCGGTCACCGTGGCGTCGGCCGTGACCTGGGCGGAGTCGGTCGCGCCCGCGGCGAGGGAGAAGATGCCGCTGCTGCCGGTGGCGACCGTCGTGCCGGAGGCGTCCTTGAAGGCCACCTGGAACATGTAACTGGACGCGCTCGCGCCGCTGTTGGTGGCGCGGACATCGGCGACGAGGGTGCCGTTGCCGACCTTGCACTCGGCGATGGTCAGGTCCCGCGTCTCCTCGCCGAGGGAGCTGGGCTCGACCCCGCCGGAGACCGAGCCGGAGTCGTCATCGTCGTGGCTGCCGCTGCCGCCCGTCGAACTGCTCGACGAACCGCTGGAGTTGGAGTCGTGGCCCATACAGCCGCCGCCGGACGAGTGGCGGGCTCCGGTGAGGGCGAAGACCACCCCGACGAAGACGGCCACCGCGCGGGCATGGCGAAGCTTCACTGTGAAAATCCCCCGTGACTCAGAAGCTTGATCGTGAACACGTCACGTTAGCAGCCGTCACATGGCGCTCATCCCGCCTCGGGCGTAGCGTCTGGTGTGAGAGCGGTGAAGGTACAGGGAACCCCGCTCTCCGCATCGACGGCCGCCGTCCGGACCCCCTTCCGAGCGCCGGTACGACGGCCGTCCCGGCCACCGTCGAGCAGGCCTACGCGGTCCTCGCCGTCCCCGTGCCCTTCTCCGCGTCCAGCGCGTACACACAGCGGTCCTTGCTGCACGCGTACACCACGCCGTCCTTCACCACCGGGGCGCCGGTGATCTCGCCGCCCGTGGCGAGCTTCCAGCGCAGTCGGCCGTCGTCGGCCTTCAGGGTGTAGAGGAGATGGTCGGTGGAGCCGAAGTGGATGCGGCCCTCCGCCACCGCGGGCGCGCCCACGATGTCGCCGCCCGCCTGGAAGCGCCACTTCGGCGTGCCCGTGACCGCGTCCAGGGTGTAGAGCCCCTTGCCGCTGCCCACGTGCACATGGCCGGCCACCACCAGCACCGGTTCGATCGAGGACCGTGCCTCGGTGGCGATGCGCCAGCGGTCGCGGCCGTCGGCGGCGTCGAGGGCGTAGACCGTGCCGAGGTAGTCGGCCAGGTACACGCCGCCGCCGGTCACCGCCGGGCCCGGTACGAAGGTCGGGGGGCACAAGAACACCGCTGGGGCCTCGAAGTGCCATTTCACGTGGCCCGTCGCGACGTCCAGGGCCAGTACGCGCGTACCCGCCGCGACGTACGCGTAGCCGTCGGGGGCCTGGGTGACCCGTACCGGTACTCCGCCGCAGGAGGCGGCGTCGCCGATGGGGTACGACCAGCGCTCGTCGCCCGTGCGGGCGTCCAGGGCGCGCAGGCGGGCGTCCTGCCAGACGTAGACCGTGCCCTCGTGGAGGGCCGGGCCCGCCTCCGGGGACTCGAAGTCGGTCTGGGCGCCGGTGAGCTCCCAGAGCTTCTGACCGTTCGAGGCCTCCCAGCCCTGGACGCCGCCGCCGCGGCTGCCCGTGACGACGGTGCCGCGGTCGGCCTTGAGGGAGTAGACCCAGGCGTCGGTCTGGAACCGCCACAGGTCGGCGCCCTCGCGGGCCTCCAGGGCGAACAGGGTGGGGCCGTCGGAGGCGTGGATACGGCCGTCCGCGACCGCCATCGACCAGGCGACGTCCCGGGTCTTGAAGCGGCGGCGGCCGGTGGCCACGTCGAGGGCGTGCACCTCGAAGGAGGTGACGTAGACGAGGTCGTCGGCGACGGACGGGGTGCCCCATACGTCGTTCGACATGCGGAAACGCCATGGCCGCCAGCCGCCGGCCGGTTCCTGGAGGGGCGGCGGGGCGGGTACGGCGGGGCCTACGGCACCGTCCGTGCCGTTGACTCCGGGGCGCGGCTTGGACCAGCTGGCGACCAGGCCCGCCTCGGGCGGCGGCGCCTTCACGGCGGCGGCGCGGGCGTCGGCGACGCGCGGTCCGGGTCCGATGGGCACCTGGGCGCCCGCGAGGCGTACCGGGCCGGTGTCGGGGGCGCCGACGGGCACGGGTGCGGGGACGACGGGGTCGTGGGCGGGCGGGGGCGGAACCGAGGGGCCCCGGCCGCCTCCGCTGCGGCCGGCCTGGCCGGGCTTGACCGCGGGGCGTCCGTTGCGGCGGCCCTCGATCAGGCTGACCGCGCGCTCGGGCAGCCACGCCGACGCCGTACCGCTGTCGTCGGAGCCGGAGCCGAAGAGGTGGGGTGCGAGCTGGGCCTGGAGGTCGGCGGGGTTGGGGCGGCCGGTGGCCTCCATCTGCATACAGGACTCGATGAGGGGGCGCAGCTCGTCCGGGAGGCCTTCGAGGTCCGGGCCCTCGCGGAGCAGCATGAAGACCGTCTCGACCGGGTTGGCGCCGTGGAAGGGCGGGTGTCCGGTGGCGGCGAAGACCAGCATGGAGCCGAGCGAGAAGACGTCGCTGGCGCCGGTGACGGAGCGCGAGTCCTTGGCCTGCTCGGGGGACATGTAGGCGGGGGTGCCGACGGCGACGTTCGTCATCGTCAGACGGGTGTTCGATACGCCGGAGGCGATACCGAAGTCGATCACCCGGGGGCCGTCCTCGACCACGAGGACGTTGGAGGGCTTGAGGTCGCGGTGGACAAGGCCGGCGCCGTGGATGGACTGGAGGGCCTCGGCGACGCCCGCCGCGAGCCAGCGCACGGCCTGGGCCGGGAGGGGCCCGCACTCGTTCACTATCTCTTCGAGGGAGGGCGCGGGGACGTACGCGGTGGCCAGCCAGGGCACGGCGGCGCGGGCGTCGGCGTCGACGACGGCCGCCGTGTAGAAGCCGGAGACCGCGCGGGCCGCCTCCACCTCCCGCGAGAAGCGGACGCGGAACAGCTGGTCCTCGGCGAGTTCCGTACGGACCGTCTTGATCGCCACGCGCCGGCCGGACGCCGAGCGCGCGAGATAGACCAGCCCCATGCCGCCGGCGCCCAGCCGTCCCAGCACCTCGAACGGCCCGATCCGCCGCGGATCGTGCTGTGTCAGCTGATCCACCACTTGCCTGCCACCTCCCCGTACGGGCCGCGTCACACCCTTATGCACGCGACCCCGTGCAGCGTCTCACCACCGCACCGCCATGGCGGCACGCACCCCGATTCTTCCTGGCCGAGGCGCAGGTTGCGAACCCGGGTTCAAATCGGGATGTCCTATGCCAAAACGCAGCGTTTCAGCGGTCGGACTCCCCGGCGGCGCGCTCAAGGAGCGCGAACGACGCCCCTTGATTGTCGGTGACGACCGCCACTTTCCCGTACGACGTCTCGAAGGGTGGCGCCTGGACGCGTCCGCCGAGCCGGTTCACGGCCCCGAGGACGGCATCGCAGTCCTCGACCGCGAAGTGCACGAGGAAGTGGGGCGGCATCTCGGCCGGAAAGACGTCGGAGACGGGGGCCCGGCCGAAATCGGGCTGCGCGTCCGGTCCGAACAGGGCGTCGTGGAAGAGCCCGCCGTAGAAGGTGTTGGCGGCCTCGGTGTCCCGGGCGTACAGCTCGGCCCAGACGAAGGTGCCCGGCTCGTGCCGTACGCCGAAACCGGTGTGGGTGTCCGGCTCCCACAGCCCGAAGACGGCCCCGTCCGGGTCGGTGACCAGCGCGGAGGTGCCCAGGTCGCCGACCGGCATGGGCGCGGTGACGACCTGTCCGCCGGCCGCCCAGATCCGGTCCGCGAGCCCCTCGATGTCGGGGGTCGCGAAGTACACCGTCCACACGGTGGGCATCCGCCCGTCCGTCTTGTGCGCGAGCGCGGCGACCGGCTTCCCCTCGTGGAGGGCCCATACGGCACCGCCGTACCGCTGCTCCTCGAAGCTCCACCCGAAGAGCTCCCCGTAGAACCGCTTGCCCGCCTCGACGTCGGGAAGCTGCGCGTCCACCCAGCAGGGGACGCCCTCGCCGTATGACGATCCGTGTGCCGATCCGTCTGCGGATGCCCTGTTTTCGGCCATACCGCCAAACTAACGGCGACTCACGCAGCGCGCAGACCAGCGCACCAGCCACAGGAAGCCCGTGCACCCCATTTGCAGTCGGCCGAATCGCGCTCCGATCACCCCTCGGTAAGCTGACGGCATGACAGGACAAGTGCGTACCGTCGACGGCCGCGTGGCCGGCCGGCGTGGGCAGGCGACCCGGCAGAAGCTGCTCGACTGCCTCAGCGAGATGCTCAGCTCCTCCCCTTACCGGGACGTCAAAGTCATCGATGTCGCCCGGAAAGCGGGTACTTCACCCGCGACCTTCTACCAGTACTTCCCGGACGTCGAGGGTGCCGTCCTGGAGATCGCCGAGCAAATGGCCACGGAGGGCGGGCAGTTGACCGCGCTTCTGGAGGGCCGGTCATGGGTCGGCAAGGCCGGCTGGACGACCGCCCAGGAACTCGTGGACGGCTTCCTTGAGTTCTGGCGCAAGAACGACGCGATCCTCAGGGTCGTCGACCTCGGTGCCGCCGAGGGCGACAAACGGTTCTACAAGATCCGTATGAAGATCCTGAACTCCGTGAACAACTCCCTGGCCGATTCGGTGGCCGAGTTGCAGTCCAAGGGCAAGGTCGACAAGGACGTCAACCCGGCGGCGGTCGCCGGTTCACTGGTCGCGATGCTCGCGGCGGTCGCCTCGCACCAGAAGGGCTTCCAGACCTGGGGCGTCAAGCAGGCCGAACTCAAGCCGAACCTGGCGCTGTTGGTCCACCTGGGCGTGACCGGCAAGAAGCCGACCAAGTAGCAGCAGCCCTTTCAGGGGTTCTTTCAGGCACCAAGTCCTGTCTGGCGGGCGGTGGTTCACTCGGGTGAGCCACCGCCCGCCGCGCTACGCCGGCAGCGGGCGGTCCTTCACGACGTGCTTCATCACCAGCGTCGAGGTCAGCCGCTGCACTCCCGGCAGCGTCGCCAGCCGCTCGTCGTACAGCCGTTGATAGGCGGCGAGATCGGCGGCCACCACCCGCAGCAGATAGTCCGGCTCCCCGAACAGCCGCTGCGCCTCCTGCACGCCCTCCACCTCGGTGAGCGCCCGCTCGAACCCGGCGACGGTGTCCCGGTCCTCCTGCCGCATGGTGACGAAGACCAGCGCCTCGAAGTTCAGCCCGACGGCCGAGGGCTCCACCACCGCGCGATACCCGCTGATCGCGCCCGCCCGCTCCAGCTCCCTGAGCCGCCGATGGCACGGCGAGACGCTGAGCCGCACCCGCGCCGCCAGCTCGGTCACGGTCAGCCGCCCGTCCTGCTGGAGCTCGGCAAGAATCTTCCGGTCCACGTCGTCCATGGGGCAGATCTTCCCCCAGAAGACGCGATCATGGGCAAACTTCAGGAACACTTTCGGGCCATTCCCGCCTAATGTCCCCAGCATGGACATCGGACTGCTGCTCTCCTTCCTCGCCGTCGACCTGCTGCTGATCTGCGTACCGGGCGCCGACTGGGCGTATGTGATCGCCGCCGGCGTGCGCGGCCAGTCGGTGACGCGGGCGGTGGCGGGCCTGATGGCGGGGTACGCACTGCACACCGCGCTGGCGGTCGCGGGCCTCGCGGTCCTGGTCGCGAGCTCGCCGGGGCTCCTCACCGGACTGACGGTGGCGGGAGCCGCGTACCTGGTGTGGCTGGGCTGGAACGTCCTGCGCAGCCCCGCGACCCCGGAGGCGGACACCGAGGCCGCTGATCGCGGCGGCCTGTTCCTGCGCGGCGCGGCGATCAGCGGCCTCAACCCCAAGGCGCTGCTGCTCTACCTCTCCGTACTCCCGCAGTTCCTGATCACGGAGGGCGACCACCCGCCGGTGGCGGCCCAGACGGCCGTGCTCGCCCTCCTCCACATGGCCGGCTGCACCGCCGTCTACCTCACCGTCGGCGCCCTCTCCCACCGCCTCCTGTCCGCCCGCCCCCGCGCCGCCCGCGCGGTGACCCGCACCTCGGGGGCGGCGATGCTGGGCATAGGCGCACTGCTGCTCGCCCAGCACACGCTATGACTCCCGTCGTTCCCGTCGCACCAGCCGGAAGAGCCGGATCTCCCGCTCGATCCGCGCCTGGTACGTCGCGTACGGCGGCCAGAACGCGAGCGCCCGCTTCCATACGGCGGCCCGCTCCTCTCCGGTCAGCAACTGCGCCCGTACGGCGATGTCGGCGCCCTTCCAGCTGATCTCGGCGTCCGGACGGGCCATGAGGTTGGCGGTCCAGGCGGGGTGTCCGTCGCGCCCGAAGTTGGAGCCGATGAGGATCCAGGTCCGCCCGTCGTCCTCGGGCATACAGGCGAGCGGCGTACGCCGGGTAAGGCCGCTCTTCGCCCCGGTGGAGGTGAGGATGACGCCGGGGAGCATCTGGGCGCTGAGGATGACCTTGCCGCGTGTCAGCCGGTGTACGGCCCGGTCGAGCGCGGGGATGACATGCGGGGCCACCTTGGCGAACCCGCGCGTGGACGAGATCCGCTGTACCGCCCGTTCGCCGATCACACCGTCACCTCCTGCTGTTCCTGCCGGGTGAAGAGCCGCGCCGCGTCGGCCGCGTGCGCCCGGAGCCGGTGCACCGGCCCGAACAGCAGCTCGTCACCGGCGGCTCGCTTGAAGTAGAGCTGGACGTCGTGCTCCCAGGTGAACCCGATCCCGCCGTGCAGCTGGATCGCCTCACCGGCGGCGCAGCGCAGCGCCTCCAGCCCCTGGGCGAGGGCGAGCCCACCGACCCGCTCCCCGTTGGCCGCACCCCAGGCGGCGTAGTAGGCAGCGGAACGCGCCGCCTGCACCCGCACATACACATCGGCCAGCCGGTGCTTGACCGCCTGGAACGACCCGATCGCCCGCCCGAACTGCTCCCGCTGCTTCACATACTCGACGGTCCGCTCCAGCACCCGGTCGGCGGCCCCGACGGCCTCGCAGGCGAGGAAGACCGCACCGCAGTCCCCGACCCGGGCGAGCCCGCCGAGCACATCACCGCCCTCCTCGCCCAGCAACTCGGCGCCCACGTCCCGCAGTTGGATCCGGGCGAGCGGGCGGGTGGCGTCGAGGGCGGTCTGCCGTACGCGGACGAGCCCGTCGGCGCCCCCGGGGACGAGGAAGAGAAGGGTGCGGGAGCGGGCGAAGCCACCGGTGTGGGCGGCGACGAGCAGCATCCCGGCGGAGTGCCCGTCGAGAACGTGCTCGATCTCCCCGTACAACCGCCAGCGCCCCCCGTCACCACGCGCCGCCTGCACACCCCCCGCTCTACCGCCTCCCGCCCAGTCACCGCCGTTGTCCCCGACGAGCCCGAGCCCGGCGGCGGGGGCGGCGAGGGCGGCGGTGAGGGAGCCGTCGGCGATACGCGGGAGCAACTCGCGCCGCTGGGAATCGCTGCCGAGGCCCTCGATCAGCGGGGCGGCGAACACGCCGGTCGCGAGAAGGGGCGAGGGCGCCAGGGCCCTGCCCGTCTCCTCCCCCGCGAGGGCGAGTTCGGTGACGGAGCACCCCACACCGCCGTACGCCTCGGGAAGGGCGAGCCCGGGCAGCCCGAGCCGCTCGGCGAGGGCCGCCCACAGCCCGGCGTCGTACCCGTCCTCCCGGTCGACGGCGACCCGCACCTCCTCCGCCCCGCACCGCTTCCGCAGCAGCTCGCGCAGGGTGCGGCGGATCTCGTCCTGCTCGGCGGTGAAGCCGGCGTCCATGGCGACCCCTTCCCTCCGGATCTGACGGTCCGTCATATTAGGAGCGGCGGCCCGAGATGCACAGACAGAGGGAGAGACCATTCATGACGGCCGGATCCCGCAACAGGAAAGTCGCCGTGGTCGGCGTCGCCCTCTCCGACTGCGGCCGGGTGGACGAGGCGACGCCGTACACCCTGCACGCCCAGGCCGCCCGCCGCGCCCTGGCGGACGCGGGCCTCGACAGATCGGTGGTGGACGGCTTCGCGTCGGCCGGTACGGGCGTACTGGCCCCGGTGGAGGTCGCGGAGTACCTGGGCCTGCGCCCGACCTGGGTCGACTCCACCTCCGTGGGCGGCTCGACCTGGGAGGTCATGGCCGCCCACGCGGCGGACGCGATAGCGGCGGGCCACGCCAACGCCGTACTGCTGGTGTACGGCTCGACGGCCAGGGCGGACATCAAGGCGGGCCGGCGCACGGGCAACCTGTCCTTCGGTGCCCGGGGTCCCTTGCAGTTCGAGGTCCCGTACGGCCACACGCTGATCGCCAAGTACGCGATGGCCGCCCGCCGCCACATGATCGAACACGGCACCACGATCGAGCAGTTGGCGGAGGTGGCGGTCCAGGCGAGGGCGAACGCGGCACTGAACCCGGAGGCGATGTTCAGGACCCCGATCACCGTGGACGACGTCCTGTCCGGCCCGATGATCGCGGACCCGTTCACCAAACTCCACTGCTGCATCCGCTCGGACGGCGGCGCGGCGGTCCTCCTGGCGGCGGAGGAGTACGTACAGGACTGCCGCACCACCCCCATCCGCATCCTGGGCACCGGCGAGCACGTCTCCCACGCGACGATGTCGGAGTGGCCGGACTTCACGGTCTCCCCGGCGGCGGTGAGCGGCCGACTGGCCTTCGAGAGGGCGGGAGTCAGGGCCTCGGACATCGAACTGGCCGAAATCTACGACGCGTTCACCTACATGACCCTGGTGACTCTGGAAGACCTCGGCTTCTGCAAGAAGGGCGAGGGCGGAGCATTCATACAGTCCCGCGCGCTCCCGGTGAACACGGACGGAGGCGGCCTGTCCGCCCAACACCCAGGAATGCGGGGCCTGTTCCTCCTGGTGGAGGCAGTACGCCAACTGCGCGGAGAGGCAGGCGCGAGACAAGTACGACGCCCCGACGGCGAGTTGCCGGAACTGGCGGTGGCCTCCGGGACGGGGGGCTGGTTCTGCTCGTCGGGGACGGTGGTGCTGGGCAGGGAGTAGCCCGCTCAGTCCCCGACCACCCGCACGACAGCCTCGTCATTGGCCGCGTCCGGGTCCCGGCGCCCGACGTCCCAGGCACCGGCCGGGGCCGTGTCCTCAAGGGACAGGGTCCCCTCGCCCGGTTCACCGAGGGCCATGGTGAACTCGAAGGAACGGGTCTCACCGGGATCCAGATCACCGACGGCACAGGTGTAGGCGTAGCCGTTGCTCTCGCAGTACTCCCGGTAGACGCCGTCGTCGTACTCCTCCATGGGCTGCTTGACCACGGTCGCCCCGAACGGCGGACTGAACACCACCTCGGCGGCGGCGCCGGCGTCGGCGGGGCCGTTGTTGCGGACCTCGATCTCGAAGGTGCGCCGGTCGCCGGGCTCGCCGGTGAGGGTGATGTCGGAGACCTCGTAGTCGGCGTACGAGTCGAGCACGACGTACGTACTGCCGCCACCCCCGACGTAGGCGCCCTTGGCGGGCGTGGTTCTGGAGACCTTGAGCTCCGGGCCGTCCCCGTAGTCGCCGCCCTTCAGCTCGGTCTTGTAATGCCCGGGCCCCATGTCCATCGCCCAGACGTCCTTGCCGTAGGAGACATACATGTCCGACTCCCCGGTACGCAGCCGCACGGCGGGCCGGAGGGCGACGGTCTCCCCGGGCGCGATGGTCACCTTCGGAAACTCGCAGAGGGCGACATGCCCCTTCTGCGGTTCCGGATACCGGCAGTTGGAGTACTTCTCCGCGAACTCGGCCGTGCCCGAGCCGAGTTGCACCGCCAGTCCCTTCACGGGTACCTCGCCGCTGTTCCGCACGACGACGGAGTCGGCGAGTTGGGCACCGGGACGCGGCCCGCCCTTCACATACTCGGGCGCCGCAGCCTCCACCACCGGCTCCCCGACGACGAACCGGGTCCTGGCGGTGAGCTTCTCCCCGTCCTTCGTCGTGTAGGTGTACGTGACGACGGCGGAGTCCCCCACCTCAGCCCCCTCGGCGGCGACGACCTTGGCGCGGGGCGAGTCGGCCCAGTTGCTGTAGTCCCCGTCGACCCGACAAGTCACATGCACGGAACTGCCTTCGCACCCCCCGTACTTGCGGATCACGACCGTGCCCTCCGCCCCCTTCGGCACATCGGCGGTAAGCATCCGGGCACCGGCCCCGCCCCCGTCCTCGGCCCGGAGCGCGTAGGGCATCTTGTCCCGGACGCCGGCCTTGTCACCCTGGGGCCGGAGATAGAAGACCTCGGGCGCGGAGATGAACGGCTCCTTCTCCCCGCCCCCGACACCGCCGCACGCACTGAGAACGGCCGCGAGGAGGAGAACGGTGGTGGCGGCGGCGATCGAGCGCCTCGGCGCGGGACGGTGCGAGTGGCAGGGGCCTTCGATGGTCACAACCGCCGACCGTACGGGAACACCGGACCAGTCACCCGGCGTTGTGCGATACCAGACCACGGACCGCAACCGTAACCACAACCGCAACCGCAACCGCAACCGCAGCCGTTGCAATCCGACACCGTTGCAATCCGACACCGAAGGGATCCGTATGACCGCCCTGAGCCGGTGGGAGCGCGAACAGTTCCTGGCCGAACCCCATGTCGCGGCACTGTCGGTGGACGGCGGGGAGGGCCGCGCCCCGCTCTCCGTGCCGATCTGGTACCAGTACGAGCCCGGCGGCGACATCTGGATCCTCACCGGTCTCGGTTCGCGCAAGCAGCGCCTGATCGAGGCGGCGGGCCGCTTCTCCCTCCTCGTGGACACGGTCGAACCGACGCTGAAGTACGTGTCCGTCGAGGGGCCGGTCATCGACACGAGGCCCGCCACCATCGACCTCCTCCGCGAGATCTCCGCGCGCTACCTCCCCGCCGACAAGGTGGACGGCTATGTCGACTACGCCTGGAAGAACCACGGCGAGTCAGTGATCATCCACCTCCGCCCGGAGCGCTGGGTGTCGTCGGCCATCGGCTCGCTGTAGGCAGGGCGAGCAACGGGCGCCGGGCGACGGGGGGCGACAATCGGGGCATGGGAACGGATCTTCACTCACTGCTGAGGTCACTGCGGGTATGGGCCCCGGAGTCCACCACCCTGCCCCCCTTCGACCCGGCCACCACCCCCACCACGCCCCTCCCCCTCTTCACGGAGTGGTTCGCGGAGGCGGTGGCGGCGGGCCAGCCCGAACCGCACACCATGTCCCTCGCCACGTCGGACGCGGACGGCCGCCCCGACGTACGCACGGTGATGCTGCACGGCGCCGACGCCGCCGGCTGGTCCTTCGCCACCCACAGCACCAGCCGCAAGGGCCACCACCTCACCGCCCGCCCGTACGCCGCCCTCGGCTTCTACTGGCCGGTCCTGGGCCGCCAGGTGAGGCTGCGCGGCCCGATCACCGCGGCCCCCTCCGCCGAGAGCCAGTCCGACCTGCACGCCCGCTCGACCGGCGCCCTGGCCGCCGCCCTCACCGGCCGCCAGAGCCAAGTCCTGGGCTCCGTGGAGGAGTTGCGCGAAGCATCCGAGGCGGCCTGGGCACAGGCCCAGCACACCCCGGACGCCCCGGTCCCGACCTGGACCCTCTACCACCTGGCCCCCGACGAGGTGGAGTTCTTCCAGGGCGACGCCCAGCGGCGCCACGTACGGCTGGTGTACGGCCGGACGGGGTCCGGCTGGACCCGAAGCCTCCTGTGGCCGTGACCCGTCCGGGCACTTCGGCCTCGACCTCGGCCTCGACCTCGGCCCGAGCGGAGTGCCCGCCGTACGCCTTCGCCCCCCGTACGCGCAGCCTCTCGGTGACCGTCAGCGGGACGGTGTGCAGCACCGGCCGGGAGTGCAGGAAGGTTCCGGCAGTGGCGAGGAACGCGTCGAGATCCTCGGTCACGGACCACTTCGCCTCGCTCACAGACCCCTTCGTCTCACTCACGGACCACTTCATCTCCCCCCGAACCACTTTGGTCACCGCCCCACCCCCTCCGGATCCGTCGCCAGCCGGGCATGCAGATGCACGTCCCGGAACGCGTCCTGCCGCCCCGCCTCGAACATCGCGCCGCGCAGGGTCCCCTCGGGGCGGAACCCGCAGCGCTCGGCTATCCGGCAGGAGGCGTGGTGGCCGAGGGCGTGGCCCAGTTCGAGGCGGTGGAGGCGCAGGTCGGTGAAGGACC
Source organism: Streptomyces sp. NPDC046909 (assembly GCF_040644695.1). Classification (NCBI taxonomy): domain Bacteria; kingdom Bacillati; phylum Actinomycetota; class Actinomycetes; order Kitasatosporales; family Streptomycetaceae; genus Streptomyces; species Streptomyces sp. NPDC046909. The sequence goes on from NZ_JBEYXC010000004.1 coordinate 429,863, forward strand.
AGCGGGCGACGAGGGTGAGGGCGCGGGTGGCGACGCGGTGGCCGCGGGCCTCGGGGAGGACCCAGTAGCCGACGCGGGCGACGCGCATGACGTGGTCGATCGCGTTGACGCCGATGTGCCCCAGCGTCGTACCGCTGCCCGCGTCCGTGACGCGGAACGACGCGCTGTCGCCGTCCGCCATGCGCTCCGCGACCGCGCGCAGCGAGGCGCGGGAGCCCTCCAGGTCGGTGACCGGCTTCAGGGGGGTGTTCCAGCGCCGGAACTCGGGGTCGGAGCGGGCGCGCAGCCAGACCTCGGCGTCGGCGTCGGAGTCCGGGTCCCAGCGGCACAGCCGCAGTCCGTGCCCGAGCAGTTCGGGAGCGGGGTGGCTGGGGGACCGTTCGCGTGTAGGGGCCATCGGGCCATTGAATACGGAAGAGGTGCCGCCGATCATCCCCCTCCGCGCGAACATGTCATCCTCTCGGCCAGAACATGTCATTCCCGCGGCCGGAACACCGGGATCCCCTGCCTGAAAACGACCTCCAGGCCCATCCCCGCCCGCAGCGAGTCCGCCCCCGCCTCCACGATCTCCGTCATCATCCGCGGCCCCTCGGCGAGTTGGACGACGGCGGCGACATACGGCGTGCGCGCTCCGAAGGGCGGCAGGTCGTTGCGGTGCACGACGGACCACGTGTAGAGCTCGGCCCGGCCGCTCGCCGGCTCCCAGGTCACGTCCTCGCTCCAGCAGTGCGGGCAGAACTCGCGGGGGTAGTGGTGGGCGCGTCCGCAGGCGTGGCACTGCCGGATCAGCAGCCGTCCCTCCGCCGCCGCGTCCCAGTACGCGCGCGTGAAGGCATCCGGCTCGGGCACGTCAAAACGGACCTCCGCCGCCCCGCCCATTACAGCCACCCCAACGCCACGCCCATCAGAACCATCCCAGCGTCACGCCCCGCCCCACCCATCAGAACCACCCCACCCCCGCATCCACAGACCAGCTCTGCCAAGACACCCCGAACAGCGCAACCACCGATATCAGCGCCATCATCGAGTTCTGCCCCTGCTCGGCCCAGTCGTGGATCATGAGCGTGAAGTAGAGGACGTTCAGGAGCAGCCCGCCGACCAGGGCGATCGGCGTCAGGAGCCCGGCCACCAACCCCAGCCCGACCGCCAGTTCCGCGTACACCACCACGTACGCCATCACGCGCGGCCGAGGCGCGACGACCACCTCGAACCCCGAACGGACCGCGTTCCAGCGGTGTTTGGCGGCGACGTCCGCCGCCCACGCGATGCCCGTGCCCCGCTCGAACCAGCTCTTCTTGTCCTTGTGCCGCCAGCTCTCCAGCCACCACAGCCCGAGTCCGATCCGCAGCACGGCCAGCCATTCCGCCCCGGTGAGCCAGATGGAGTCCATGGATCTGACGGTACGTCAGATAAAGCCTCGCGGGGAAGCCCACGTATTCCACGCACCCGCGTATTCCACGCACCCGCGTGCTCCACATACGGGAAACCTGTGTGGCGACCTTGAACCTGTGCGCCCACAATGAATCCGAGCAGATTGTTGGCAATCTTGTCGGCACTCGCATACGTTCGCAGACGCAAGGAGAGTCGACAGCGATCCGCAGGCGTGATCCTGATCCACAGCGATCTCGGGGATCGAGCGAGCGAGAGGCACCACCGTGAAGCACAGGGCAGTCAAGCGCAGGAGCGTCGTACTGGGCATCGGCGCGACCGCCGGAGTCGCGGCGATCGGCGGCATCGCCCTGAACGCCCAGGCCGAGAGCACGAGCGGCGACTCGTCCTCCTCCGACACCCTTGTCTTCGACAAGGACGCCTACACGAAGCTGACGAAGACGATCACCGACACGGAGGGCACCGAGCACTCGGTGACCTACCACTTCTGGAAGGCGATCACCTACGTCGCCAAGCCCGTGGACGCGACCTACCAGTCACTGATCGTGAGCGCCCCGGTCGAGATCGACGGCAAGACGGTGGACCCGACGAACGCGCCGATCCTCCTCGCCAACTCCGTCGGCGGCTACATGCCCGCCTCCGTGGCGGACGCCACGGAGGTCGGTGGCGGCGGCTCGGCGATGGGCGGCGGCGCCCCCACCGGCGCGGCCCCCACCGGTGAGGCCCCCAGCGGCGCGGCTTCCGCAGCCTCCTCCTCCACCGCTTCCTCCTCCGCGTCCTCTTCCGCCGCCCCGAACGCGAACGCGAACACCAACGCCACCGGCGGCGCCACCTCCAGCAACCAGCTCCTCGCCCTCGCCGCCGGGTACGTCGTCATCGAGCCCGGCGCCCGCGGCCGTACGCTGAAGAACTCCTCCGGCGAGTACTACGGCACCGCCCCCGCCGCGATCGTCGACCTCAAGGCGGCCGTGCGGTACATCAAGTCGAACAAGGGCCGCATCCCCGGCAACGTCGACCGGATCGTCTCCGCCGGCACCAGCGCGGGCGGCGCCCTGTCCTCGCTGCTCGGCGCCTCCGGCGACAGCAAGCTCTACGACAAGTACCTCAAGGAGCTCGGCGCCGCCGACGCCTCCGACGCGATCTTCGCGACCGGCGCCTGGTGCCCGATCACCGATCTGGAGCACGCCGACGGCGCCTACGAGTGGAACTGGGGCACCAACGACCTCAGCACCGGCAAGCAGGTCGACCAGACCGTCTCCAAGGACCTCCGGTCCCAGTTCGCCGAGTACCAGGCGTCCCTGAAGCTGAAGGGCCTGGGCCGCTACGGCACCCTCACCGCCCGCAACTACGACGAGTACCTCCTCAAGCAGTACATGGAGCCCTCGGCGACCACCTACCTCGCCGCCCTCTCGGACAGCGACCGCGAGACGTATCTGGCGAAGAACACCTTCATCACCTGGTCCGGCGGCAAGGCGACCTTCACCTGGGCCGACTTCCTCACCCACGTCGGCGCCCGCAAGAAGGACGCCCCCGCCTTCGACGCCTTCGACCTGTCGGCCGGCGAGAACAACCTGTTCGGCGCGGGCACCACCGAGTCCCGCCACTTCACGGCGTACGGCGCGAAGAACGACTCCACGGGCCTCAGCTCCAAGCGGGTCGCGAGCGACATCCCCGAGAAGCTGAACCTGATGAACCCGATGTACCACCTGGAGCGGAAGAACCCCGGCCGCTCCAAGCACTGGTGGATCCGCCTCGGCACCAACGACACCGACACCTCGCACGTCGTCTCCGCCAACCTCGCCGCCGCCGCGAACGCCCTGGGCGACGAGGTCAACCACCTCTACTACTGGGACCAGGGCCACGGCGCGAACACCGACCCGGGCGACTTCATCACCTGGATCGCGAAGGTGACGGGCTACAAGGGCCCCAAGAAGAAGTAGCTCCGGAAGCAGCCCCCGCCCCCGCGGGCCACGCCCGCCCCCAGAACGCGGTGCCGGTTTCCCGTCATAAGAACCAGGCCACCGCACCCACGGCGCCGAGCCCCTCCGCGTATGCGGGCTCGGCGCCGTGGTCTTTCCACACTCCTCCAGCACAACCACGTGACGTACGCCACGAGCCCCACCCACTCCTCCTACAGGCGTGATCAATCCGAAACCAATTCCGGTCTTGACCGAGACCCATCAACCGGAACCCTGATTACGCTCGCGCACATGGCCGACCCCGCAGCGACCCCCGCACCCCCCGCGTCCTCCCCCGCCCGCCCCGTGTACGTCATCGGCGGCGGCCCCGGCGGACTCGCCGCCGCGTACGCGCTGCGGGCCCAGGGCATACGCGCCGTCGTCCTGGAGAAGTCGGACCGCGTAGGAGCGTCCTGGCGCCGCCACTACGACCGCCTCCACCTCCACACCACGCGCCGCCTCTCCGCCCTCCCGGGGCTCCCGATGCCCCGCCGGTTCGGCCGCTGGGTCTCCCGCGACGACGTCGTCCGCTATCTGGAGAAGTACGCCGAGCACCACGAACTGGAGACCGTCACCGGCGTCGAGGTCTCCCGCGTCGAACGCTCCCCGGACGGCACCGGCTGGCTCCTGCACGCCACCGGCGGCCGCGAGCTGACCGGCGCCGCGGTGATCGTCGCCACCGGCTACAACCACACCCCGCTGCTCCCCGACTGGCCGGGCCGGGAGTCGTACGCCGGTGGGCTCACGCACGCCGCCGAGTACCGCAACGCGGGGCCCTACGCCGGCCGTGACGTCCTGGTCGTCGGTGTCGGCAACACCGGCGCCGAGATCGCCGTCGACCTGGTCGAGGGCGGCGCCCAGCGGGTACGCCTGGCCGTCCGTACCGCCCCGCACATCGTCCGCCGCTCGACCGCGGGCTGGGCCGCCCAGTACACGGGCGTCCTCGTACGACGCCTGCCCGTCGGCCTGGTCGACCGCCTCGCCCGCCCCATGGCGAAGCTCAGCGTCCCCGACCTCTCCGCCCACGGCCTCCCCCGCCCCGACACCGGCCTGTACACCCGGGTCCGCGAGGGCGCCATCCCTGTCCAGGACGTTGGCCTCATCGACGCCGTACGCCAGGGCAAGGTCGAGATCGTCGCCGCCGTCGACGGCTTCGACGACGACAAGGTCCTCCTCTCCGACGGCACCCGCATCGGCCCGGACGCCGTCATCGCGGCCACCGGCTACGCCCGCTCCCTGGAGAACCTGGTCGGCCACCTCGACGTGCTCGACGCCCGGGGTCTGCCGGTCGTGAACGGGGCCCGCGCCCCGAAGAACGCCCCAGGCCTCTTCTTCACGGGGTACGTCACTCCCATCAGCGGCACCTTCCGCGAAGTGGCGATCGACGCCGGGAAGATCGCGAAGGCGATCACCAAGGGCGGTGCCCCGCAGGTCTCCAGACTCCCCGTCTGACGTAGGAACTCTCAACTCACTGACGTACTCCTTCCGTTACTCCTGGGTCAGAAGTGACGAGAGAGCTGTACGCCGCCACCGCATGGGGCCAGAATGTGAGCACTGTTCATGTTCTGGCTCCACTCCAACCTCTCGCCCTTGACGGAGGATGCACGTGGCACGCAATAGACAGCTCTCCCGCCGCTCCCTGCTCGGCGGTGCCGCGGCGACCGCCGGGGCCGCCGCCCTGACCGGCGCCGCGGCCTCGCCCGCCGCCGCGGCCACCCGGGAGGCCGACGTGGTCGTCGTCGGTGCCGGGCTCGCCGGACTCACCGCGGCCCGCGACCTGGTGGCGGCCGGCAAGTCCGTGGTCGTCCTGGAGGCCCGCGACCGCGTCGGGGGCCGGGTCCTGAACCTCCCCCTGGCCAACGGCGGGGTCACCGAGGGCGGCGGCGAGTTCATCGGCCCCACCCAGGACCGCATCAAGGCCCTCGCCGACTCGCTCGGCGTGCAGACCTTCGCGACCTACAACACCGGCAACAACCTCCTCTACAAGGACGGCAAGAAAACCCCTTACGCCACCGACGGCCTCCTCGGCTCGGTGCCGCCCATCGACGTGGCCGGTCTCGCCAACGCCGCGATCGTGCAGGCCACCCTGGACGACCTGGCCAAGCAGATCCCGGTCGACGCGCCCTGGACCGCCGCGAAGGCCGACGAATGGGACCGCCAGACCTTCGAGACCTGGCTGCGCGCCAACGCCGTGGTCCCGTCGGCCAAGTTCCTCTTCGACGTGGCCTGCACCTCGATCTTCTCGGCCGAACCCCGCGAACTCTCCTTCCTGTTCGTGCTCTTCTACATCGCCGCCGCCGGCAACTCCTCCAACGTCGGCACCCTGGAACGCCTCACCGAGACCGCGAACGGCGCCCAGGAACTGCGCTTCGTCGGCGGCTCCCAGCTGGTGCCGATCAAGCTCGCCGCCACCCTCGGCGACCGCGTGGTCCTCAACGCCCCGGTGCGCTCGATCGCCCAGTCCGGCGGCAAGTACGTCGTGACGGCCGACGGCATCACCGCCACCGCGAAGAAGGTCGTCGTCGCGGTACCCCCGCCGATCGCCGCCCGCATCACCTACGCACCGCTGCTCCCGGCCGCCCGCGACCAGCTCACCCAGCGTCTCCCGATGGCCTCGGTCGGCAAGGCGATCGCGATCTACGACACCCCCTTCTGGCGTGCCGACGGCCTCAACGGCCAGGTCGTCAGCGACACCGGCGTGGTCAGCTCCACCTTCGACAACTCCCCGCCGGACGCCTCCTACGGCGCCCTGATGGGCTTCATCGAGGCCGACGAGGCCCGCAAGTACGACGGGGCGAGCGAGGCGGACGTCAAGGCGGCCGTCCTCAAGGACTACGTCACGTACTTCGGCTCGAAAGCCGCCTCCCCCACCTCCTTCGTCCTGCAACGCTGGAACAACGAGACCTGGACCCGCGGCGGCCCGGTCTCCATCGCCGCCCCCGGCGTCCTGACCCAGTACGGCCCCGCCCTGCGCACCCCCGTGGGCGGCATCCACTGGGCCGGCACGGAGACGTCCGTCTACTGGATGGGCTTCATGGACGGCGCGGTGCGGTCGGGCGAGCGGGTGGCGAAGGAGGTCCTGGCAGTGCTGTGAGCGGTGCTGTGAGCGGCACCGCAGCGGCACCGGTGGCCGAACGGTGGCGGACCGGTGAGCGGCCGCGGCGGCACCCCGTGCCCATCCTTTCCGTGCACAGCCATTCCTGACACAGCGTCAGTTCCTTTAATCTGACACTGCGTCAGTTAATCGCTGTCACACAGGAGCGGGCGGACCGATGCTTGGATCAACCCACGGCACCCTCACCACCGACTCCCGCCGGGCCCGGGTCATCGCTTGCGGCGAGCAACCCGGGCCCGCCGTCCACGGCAGGCCGGCCGATGTCGACGACCTCGACGTCAGCGGCCGGCCGCTGTACTCCGACGTCCCCGATCTGGACCGCTTCTTCCGGCCGGAGTCGGTGGCGGTGATCGGCGCCTCGGACACCGAGGGCCGCCCGAACACCGGTATCACAAGGCAGTTGGTGGCCTGGGCCGAACGCGTCGGCGCCCGTCTCCACCCCGTGCACCCCACCCGCCCGTCCGTCTTCGGCATCCCTTGCTCCCCTTCCGTCGCCGACCTGCCCGAGCAGGTCGACCTCGCCGTGCTGCTGGTGTCCGACCCCCTTCCGGTGATCGAGGAACTGGCCGAGGCCAAGGCGAAGTTCGCGGTCGTCTTCGCCTCCGGGTTCGCGGAGACCGGCGAGGCGGGCGCCGCCGCCCAGGCCCGCCTCGCCGCCGCCGTACGCCGGTCGGGGATGCGGCTGCTCGGCCCGAACACCAACCTCAACGCCTTCGAGGAGTTCCGCGAGGACCTCGAAGGACCGGCGATCGCCCTCATCACCCAGTCCGGGCACCAGGGCCGCCCCGTCTTCGCCCTCCAGGAACTCGGCATCCGCCTGAGCCACTGGGCGCCGACCGGCAACGAGGCCGACCTGGAAACGGCCGACTTCCTCTCCTACTTCGCCGAGCAGCCCGAGGTGGGCGCGATCGCCGCCTACGTCGAGGGCCTCAAGGACGGCCGCTCCTTCCTCCTCGCCGCCGACCGGGCCGCCCGCCGCAAGGTGCCGGTGGTCGCGGTCAAGGTGGGCCGCACGGAGACCGGCGCCCGCACGGCCGCCTCCCACACCGGCAAACTGACCGGCGCCGACGCGGTGGTGGACGCGGCGATGCGGCAGTACGGCGTGATCCGCGTCGACGGCCTCGACGAACTCCAGGACACCGCAGCCCTGTTGGCCCGCGCCCGCCCGCCGCAGGCCGACGGCGTGGTCGTCTATTCGATCTCGGGCGGCACGGGCGCGCACTTCGCCGACCTGGCGACGGAGGCGGGCCTGACCCTGCCCACGCTCTCGGAGGCCAAGCAGACCGAGCTGCACCAGTGGATACCCGAGTACCTGAGCGTCGCCAACCCGGTCGACAACGGAGGCCACCCGGTCGGCGACTGGCGCGGCCGGAAGATCATCGACGCGATCCTCGCCGACCCGTCCGTCGGGATCCTGATCTGCCCGGTCACCGGCCCCTTCCCGCCCCTGAGCGACAAGCTCGTGCAGGACCTGGTGGACGCGGCCGAGGGGACGGACAAGCTGGTGTGCGTGGTGTGGGGATCGCCGGTCGGCACCGAACCGGCGTACCGCGAGGTCCTGTTGGGCTCCTCCCGGGTCGCCACCTTCCGCACGGTCGGGAACTGCATCACCGCCGTCCGCGCCTACCTCGACCACCACCGCTTCGTCACGAACTACCGCTCCCCCCTGGACGAGGCCCCGCGCACCCCCTCCCCCTCCTTTCGCAAGGCACAGGCCCTGATGCGCCCGGGCCAGCAGCTGAGCGAGCACGCGGCGAAGCAACTGCTGCGGGCGTACGGCATCCGGGTCCCGCGCGAACAGCTGGTGACCAGCGCGGCGGCGGCCGTACGGGCGGCGGGCCTGGTCGGCTACCCCGTGGTGATGAAGGCGTCCGGCGCGCAGATCGCCCACAAGACCGAGCTCGGCCTGGTGAAGATCGGCCTCACCTCCGCCAGCCAGGTCCGGGACGCCTACCGGGAGTTGACCGACATCGCCCGCTACGAGGGCGTCTCCCTCGACGGTGTCCTGGTCTGCCAGATGGTCGAGCGGGGCGTCGAGATGGTCGTCGGCGTCACCCACGACGACCTCTTCGGACCGACCGTCACGGTGGGTCTGGGCGGGGTCCTGGTCGAGGTGCTGCGCGACACCGCCGTACGCGTACCGCCCTTCGGGGAGGAACAGGCCCGGGACATGTGCGGTGAACTGCGCGGGCGGGCCCTCCTCGACGGGGTCAGGGGGCGCCCCCCGGCAGACCTCGACGCGCTCGTCGAGGTCGTCCTGCGGGTGCAGCGCATGGCGCTGGAACTCGGTGACGAGGTTGCCGAGTTGGACATCAATCCGCTGATGGTGCTGCCGCGCGGGCAGGGCGCGGTGGCGCTGGACGCGTTGGTGGTGTGCCGCTGAAATGGACACGTCTGATTCCCCCCGTAAGCCGGAAATTTCCGTTGAGTCATTGGTACAGCACGCCACTGACAGTCACGTCTGCCGCATCACCCTCAACCGGCCCGAGGCCCTCAACGCCATCACCCCTGACCAGCGGGAACGCCTCATCCAGCTGCTTTCCGAGGCCTCCGCGGACGCCGACGTCCGGGCGGTGGTCCTCACGGGAGCGGGCCGCGGCTTCTGCGCCGGAGCCGACCTCCGGGGCACCTCCGCCTCCGCATCCGCCTCCGCCTCCGCCTCCGGTGAGCGGATCCCCGGGGACGTGGCCCGCACCCTCCGGCTGGGCGCGCAACGCCTGATCGCCGCCGTCCTGGACTGCGAGAAGCCGGTGATCGCCGCGGTGAACGGCACGGCGGCCGGCCTCGGCGCCCACCTCGCCCTCGCCTGCGACCTCGTCCTGGCCGCGGAGTCCGCGAAGTTCATCGAGGTCTTCGTCCGCCGCGGACTCGTACCGGACGGCGGCGGGGCGTATCTGCTGCCTCGCCTCATCGGCCCGCAGCGCGCCAAGGAACTGATGTTCTTCGGCGACGCCCTCACCGCCGCCGACGCCGAGCGCCTCGATCTGGTCAACCGGGTCGTACCGGACGGCGAGTTGGACAAGACGGCACACGCATGGGCGACCCGTCTCGCCACCGGCCCGACCCGCACCCTCGCCCTGACGAAACAGCTCGTCAACACCTCCCTCGACACTGACCGGGCCACCGCCTTCGCCGCGGAGGCAGCCGCGCAGGAGATCAACATGACGACCGAGGACGCCCAGGAGGGCGTGGCGAGCTTCGTGGAGCGGCGGAGTGCGCGGTTCAGGGGGCGGTGAGTACGAGGTTCAGGGCGCGGTGCGTACGGGGCTCAGTCCCGGGTGAGGATCCGCAGGTCACCCGCGTCCGGGTCACCGAACAGCACGAACAGCTCGGGGTCGCGCTCGGTCCCGCCGATCGTCCAGAGCGTCGGCTGCCCGCATCCGCCGTCGACCCGCAGCCCTACGCCGTCACGGTCCACGTCCTCCTCCACCCCCACGCTCCCGCCTCCGGTCCCATCCCCGTCCCCGTCCCCGTCGCGTCGCAGCGGTTCCCACGTGCCGGTGCCCTCGCACACGGTGTAGACCGGGTCGGCGAGCCAGTCGTCGGTCTCCGACACCATGGGCAGCTCGGTGAGTTCGGCCCGTCCGCCCGCGTGCAGCCGCAGAACCGCCCCGTCCTGGCCCCGCCATACGCCGGTGAGCTGCGCGTCGGACAGCAGCGGAGGCTCGTACTCCTCGACGAGACCGGTCTCGGTGGCGACGACGGCACCCCCGAAGACGACCATGAACAGCACGAAGGACACCCCGGCCGAGACGATCCACGTCCCCGAGCACCCCCACGCACGCGCGCGTGACCGGCTGCCGCGCCGGAAGTACGCCACTCCGAGCACCGGAAGGACCCCGAGCGCCGCGAGGACGGCGGCCGTGGCGGCGAACGGCCAGCCCCACAGCACGGCGGTCGCCCCCGCCCAGAGCACCCCGAGCGCAGCCGCCCACGCCAGGTGCCACATCCACTCGGGCCCGCGGACGCGGCGGACCGTGAGCCGGGCGAGCAGGGCGGCCGGCAGGGTCTGCACGCACGCGTGGAGCAGTCCCAGGAACGGCAGGTACAGCGGCGCGAGGACGAACAGGCAGGCCAGTCCGATGGCGATGGTTCCGCCGCCGTAGTCATCGCCGGTGGTGACGTCGACGTACCAGATCATCCCCACGGCGGGCAGCTGCGCCGCCCCCACCGCCGCGGCCGCGTGCACCGCGACCGAGTCCCAGGCCGCCCGGGCCCGCCCGAGCTCCCGCCGTATGTCTCCCCACCCCATGTCGGCAGCGTACGCAGCGGCCTGCCCCGCCCCCGCGCACCCCTTCCCATCTGACGCACCGTCAGCTTCAATGGAAGGCGTGATGGGACAAGCAGGCATGGCCGAAGCGGCCGTCCGCTACCTCCGGTCGGCCGGTACGGCACCGGGGGACTCCGCGACGCCGACGGGATCCGGGGTGTCCGCAGGAGCCCCTGCACCGCCCGTGGAGCCGCTGCCCCGCCCCGAGCTCCGCTGTGTAGGCGAGGACGAGCGCGCGCCGGTCGGGCAGGCCGAGTTCCGGCGGGTGCTCGGGAACTTCGCGTCGGGCGTGGCCGTTGTCACCTCACCCGCCACCGACGGCGAGGACGGCCCCGCCGGCTTCGCCTGCCAGTCCTTCTCCTCCCTCTCCCTCGACCCGCCCCTGGTCGCCTTCATGGTCGGCCGTACGTCGACGACGTGGCCGCGTATCGCCCGCGCCGGGGCCTTCTGCGTCAACGTCCTGGCCGCCCACCAGGGCGAGCTGTGCCGTGGGTTCGCGGTCAGCGGCGCGGACAAGTTCGCGGGCGTGGCGTACGACGCGGCCCCCGCGTCCGGCTCACCGCGCCTCACGGACACGCTCGCGTGGATCGACTGCACGATCCACGCGGTGCACACGGGCGGCGACCATCTGATCGTGGTGGGCCGGGTGGACGCGCTGGGGACGGGCACCGACGAGGACCAGGCGCCCTTGCTGTTCCACAAGGGCCGGTTCGTCTGAGGGCAGGCCTCGCTCAGGCCACCGCAGGTATCGGCGCGGGCCGCCTGCGGATCACCAGCGCCATCAGCGCCGCCACCGCGCACAGCGCTCCGGACGCGACCCAGACCATGTCGTACGACCCGAAGACGTCCCGTGCCACACCGCCGAGGAAGGCCACGAGCGCCGCGCCGATCTGGTGCGAGGCGAGGACCCAGCCGAAGACGATCGCGCTGTCCTCGCCATAGACCTCGCGGCACAGGGCCACGGTGGGCGGGACGGTGGCGACCCAGTCCAGGCCGTAGAAGACGATGAAGAAGAGCATCGGCGGGTGCACGCTGGGCCCGAGCAGCAACGGCAGGAACAGCAGGGAGATGCCGCGCAGGGCGTAGTACATCGCGAGCAGCCGACGTGGCTCGAAACGGTCGGTGAACCAGCCGGAGGCGACCGTGCCGACGACGTCGAAGACCCCGATGACGGCGAGCAGCGAGGCGGCCGTGGTGACGGGCATGTGCGCGTCGTGGGCGGCGGGCACGAAGTGGGTCTGGATCAGGCCGTTGGTGGAGGCGCCGCAGATCGCGAAGGTGCCGGCGAGCAGCCAGAAGGGGCCGGTGCGGACCGCCTTGAACAGGACGGTGACCGCGCGGCGGGCGGCGCCCGGGACGGGGTCCGGCTTGGGCACGAACTCCTTCGCCCCGTAGGGCTTCAGGCCCACGTCGGCGGGGTGGTCGCGCAGCAGCAGCCAGACGAAGGGGACGACGGCGAGGGCGGCCAGGGCGACGGTGATGGCGGCGGGGCGCCAGTCGTGCTTCTCGACCATCCACGACAGCAGGGGCAGGAAGATCAGCTGCCCTGAGGCGGAGGCGGCGGTCAGGATGCCGGTGACGAGGCCGCGCCGCTCGGTGAACCAGCGGTTGGTGACGGTCGCCGCGAATGCCAGCGCCATCGAGCCGGACCCCAGACCGACCAGCAGGCCCCAGTACAGCAGCAGCTGCCAGGCGGCCGTCATCCACACCGTCAGGCCCGAGCCGACGGCGATCACGGTCAGCGCCACGGCGACGACCCGGCGGATGCCGTAGCGGTCCATCAGGGCGGCCGCGAAGGGGGCGGTGAGTCCGTACAGCGCGAGGTTGATCGAGACCGCCGCGCTGATCGTGCCGCGTGACCAGCCGAATTCCTGGTTGAGCGGGTCGATGAGCAGCCCGGGCAGGGAGCGGAACGCGGCCGCGCCGATGATCGTCACGAAGGTGACGGCGGCGACGAACCACGCCCGGTGGATGCGGGGACGTCGGGCGGGCTGGGGCTTCGGCTCCACAGGGGCTGCGGCATCGGTTGTCTGGGTCACGCCATAGAGCTTCCGGCCTGCGACAACCACAAACGAGTGGCCGGAAGGACAGCATTCACTAGGATCGGGCCATGGGTGACGGTTACGATCGAGCCATGGCCGACCAACCGGACAGCGCCGACCCCCGTGACAGTGCAGAACCCTTCCGCCCGCACCGCGTCGTCGTCCTCGCCATGGACGGCGCGCTCCCCTTCGAGCTGGGCATCCCGCACCGCATCTTCGGCCGCCCCAAGGACACCTGGAGACGGCACCTCTACGACGTCGTGACCTGCTCGATCCGCCCGCCGGGCCCGGTCCGCACGGACTCCGACTTCGACATCATGGTCCCCAACGGCCCGGAGATCCTCGCCACCGCCGACACCGTGATCGTCCCGGCCTCCTACGAGTTCGGCCCGGTCTACGACGAGGGCGTCCTCACCCCCGAACTCGCCGCCGCCCTCGCCCACATCCGGCCCGGCACCCGCATCGCCTCCATCTGCACCGGCGTCTACGTCCTCGCCGCCGCCGGCTTCCTCGACGACCGCCCCGCCACCACGCACTGGGCCGACGCCGAGCACTTCCAGCGGCTCTTCCCGCGAGTCAAGGTCGACGCGGACGTCCTGTACGTCGACGACGGCGACGTCCTCACCTCCGCGGGCGTCGCGGCCGGTGTCGACCTGTGCCTGCACATGGTGCGCCGCGACCACGGCACCGCCGTCGCCAACGAGGTGGCCCGCCGCACGGTCGTACCGCCGCACCGCGAGGGCGGCCAGGCCCAGTACATCCAGCGGCCGGTACCGGAACCCCAGCTGGCCACCACGACCACGGCCCGCGCCTGGGCCCTGGGCCGGCTCCACGAGCCGATCCAGCTCCGGGACATGGCCGAACAGGAGTCGATGTCCGTACGGACCTTCACCCGCCGTTTCCGCGAGGAGGTCGGCATCAGCCCCGGCCAGTGGCTCACCCAGCAACGAGTGGAACGCGCCCGACAGCTCCTGGAGTCGACCGCCCTCTCCGTCGACCAGGTGGCCCGCGACGCAGGCTTCGGCACGGCCCAGTCGATGCGCCAGCACCTACAGACGGCCCTCGGCGTCACCCCCACCAGCTATCGGCGTACTTTCCGAGCGGAGATCGGCGTCAACGGGCAGGCGAGCACCGGAACTTGAGCCCTGCGGGGAGGCGTCGCCGGGGAGATCGTCAGCAGCACGCGAACTCTCCGGAGCGGCACCCCCGCCACCCTCCGCACCAGCACACGAGCCCCCGCCACCCTCCACGGCACCCGTCACGCCCTCCCTCCGCCCCTCCCCCCACCACCCCACCCCCGTCAGCAGCAGCGTCACCCCCACCCCCGCCAGAATCGCCGTGGACGGCGTCACCACCTGGAGCAGCCCGCCCGCGAGGGACCCCGTCGCCGCGTACCCCGCGCCCGCGGCCGCGTACATCACGGAGTACCCGGCGGCCAGCGCCCCCGGCGGCACCGCCTCGCGCAGGGACAGGTTGCGGGTGATCAGCGCACCCGACTGGAGCGTGCCCGCGAGGACGAGCGCGACGGCGATCCCGGCAGCGCCGGGTGTCACCGCGGCGAGGGTCACGAAGACCGACATCCCGCACATCAGCAGGACACTGCGCCCCCGGAGCCGCCCCGGCCACGACCGCAGTCCGTACAGGAACGCCCCGAGCCCCGCCCCGGTCGCCATGCCCGCCAGCATCGGCCCCGACCAGCCGACCTTGATGCCGCGCTGCTCCAGCAGGGCCGGGAGGGTGAGTTCGGCCAGGCCCAGCAGCGTGAGGCTCGCCGCGCCGGTGACGTACACCGGCCAAGCCCGTATCAGCACCCGGAGCCGCCCCGCCTCCCCGTCCCGCTCCCCCTTGCCCCACCCGGCCGGCAGCAGCCGGTGCCCCACGACCGACAACGCCATCAACGCGGCCCCGAGCAGCAGCGGGACGCGCGGCGCGACCCCGAGCGCGAGCCCCGCGACGGCGACCGGAGAGACGGCCCACACCCCCGACATCAGCATCGACTCGGCGGACAGCGCCTGCGCCACGGCACGTTCCGGAACGAGCGACGTCAGAAGGGCCCGCTGCCCTCCGGCGGCCGCGGCCGGCGCCGCCCCGGCGAGAAACGCGAACGCGCCCAGCACCACGGGATGCGCCCCGGCCAGCACCCCGAGCCCCGCGAACCCCAGGGCCCCGCCCGCGAGCCCGAGACCCAGATGCCGCCGCCCCCGCGCCGGATCCATCCGCATCCCGAGCACCGGCGCCCCGACGATCTCCCCGATCACATAGGCTGCCGCGAGCGCCGCGCCCAGCGTGTAGCCGCCGGGCCGCTCCCGCACCAGGAAGACCAGGGCCAACGGGGCCATGGCGACCGGCATACGGGAGGCGACGGCGGTGCAGGCCCAGACGAGAACCTGTTTGGTGGCGACATCGCGGTAGGTCATGAGTCGACGCTAGGCGCTGCCACTGACAACACCCAGAACCCTTCAGGCCCCTGTGGAAAACTCTCCGCACAGGGCCGGTCACCTCACAAGGCCGGTCTCCTCAGAAGGTCAGCACCCCCCGAGCCACCTTCCCCGCCTCCGCATCCGCCACCGCCCGCTCGAACTCCTCCACCGGATACGTCTGCGTCACCAGCTCATCGAGCAGCAGCCGCCCTTCCCGATACAGCTCGGCGTACAGCGCGATGTCCCGCTGCGGCCGCGAGGACCCGTACCGGCACCCCAGGATCGACTTGTCCAGGAACATGGACGCCACGACGAAGGACGCCTCGGCCCCGGCCGCCGGCATCCCGAGCAGCACCGCCTGCCCGTGCCGGTCCAGCAGATCGACCGCCTGCCGTACGAGCTCCACGCGCCCCACGCACTCGAAGACATGGTCAGCCCCGGTGGGCAACAACTCCCGCACCCCGTCCGTGGAGGTCAGGAAGTCGGTCGCCCCGAACTGCCGGGCCACCGCCTCCTTGGCCGGATTGGCGTCGACGGCGACGATCCGCAACGCCCCCGCGATCCGGGCCCCTTGGAGCACATTGAGCCCGATCCCGCCCGTGCCGATCACGACGACACTGTCCCCGCGGTCCACCTTCGCCCGGTTGAGCACGGCCCCGACCCCGGTCAGCACCCCGCACCCGATGAGCGCGGCGGACGGCAGCGGAATGTCCTTCGGAATGCGCACCACCTGCACGGCTTTGACCACGGTCCGTTCGGCGAAGGCGGAGTTGGAGGCGAACTGGAACACAGGCTGCCCACCGCGCGAGAACGGCTGCCCTGGCCGCCCGATCGCCTTCCGGCACATGGTGGGCCGCCCCCGGTCGCAGTCCGCGCACGTCCCGCAGTTGGCGAGCGTGGACAGCGACACATGATCGCCCACGACGACATGCGAAACCCCGTCGCCCACCGCCTCGACGACTCCGGCGCCCTCATGCCCCAACACCACGGGCACGGGAAAGGGAATCGTCCCGTCGACCACCGACAGATCGCTGTGACACAACCCCGCCGCCGAAATGGCCACCAGCACCTCTCCCGGCCCCGGCTCCCGCACCTCCAGGTCGTCGACGACCTCGACCCGCTTACCGTCGAACACCACGCCGCGCATCACACAACCCCCTTGGGTTCCTTCGGCAGCCCGAGCACCCGCTCGGCGATGATCGTGCGCTGAACCTGGTCCGAGCCGCCATAGATCGTGTCGGCCCGCGAGAACAGGAACAGATGCTGAAAAGCGTCAAGTTCGTACGGCGCCGAGGCGTCCCAGTCGACCGGCCCGACCCCACCGGCAGCCCCCCGCACCTCCACGGCCAGCTCCCCCAGCCGCTGATGCCACCCGCCCCACAACAACTTGGCGACGCTTGAGGCCCCGGCATCCCCCGAACCCCCCAGCGTCCGCAGGGCGTTCCACCGCATGACCCGCAACTCGGCCCACTGCCGAACAAGCCGATCCCGCACAACGAAATCCCCTACGGCCCCACTCTCAAGGGCGGCCCGAACCACCCGCCCCAACTCGGCGGCAAACCCCACCTGTTGAGCCAGCGTCGAAACCCCCCGCTCAAACCCGAGCAGACTCATGGCGACCCGCCACCCGTCCCCCTCACCCCCGACCACATGCTCCCCACGCGCGTGCGCCCCCTCGAAGAAGACCTCATTGAACTCACTGGTCCCGGTCATCTGCCGAATGGGCCGCACCTCGATCCGCCCAGGCTGATCCATGGGAACCAGCAGAAACGACAGCCCGTGATGCCGAACAGACCCCGGTTCAGTACGCGCCAACACAAAACACCAGTCGGCTTCAAGAGCCAGAGACGTCCAGATCTTCTGCCCCGTCACGCGATACGAACCATCCGCACCCCGCTCGGCCTTCGTACGAATCCCCGCGAGATCCGACCCCGCGCCGGGTTCGCTGTATCCCTGGCACCACAATTCGTCCCCGGCGGCAATGGAAGGAAGAAAGCGTGCTTTCTGCTCAGGAGTCCCATGCGCGAGAAGGGTAGGCGCCAGCAAATTCTCCCCGATATGCCCGGACCGAGCCGGCGCACAGGACCGCGCGTACTCCTCGGCCCAGGCGACCTGTTGGGTAAGCGTGGCAACCCGATTCCCATACCCACTCTCACCCCACCCGAGCCCGATCCACCCGTCTTTACCGAGGGCCCGTTCCCAATCCCGACGATCCACCCCAGCAACGGCATGCTCACCGAGCCAGCCCCGAGCCTCCGCACGGAACACCTCGTCTTCGGCAGTGCACCCAAAGTCCACAGAGAGCTCCTCTCAACACCGGACGAGTTGACGCCCTAAGGGGCGCGGGGAACTGCGCGACCAGCCACAACAGACCCGCAGCCGCACAACCAGAGATCCACCCACCCCATTAGGCGTTAGGCCGCTCCCCTTCCCGCGCAGCCCGCTCCATCGCAGCCACCCGCTCCAACATCGGCATCGGATCCACCCCCACCGACCCCGGCAAGAACTCCGCAATCGTTTCCGGCGTCCACCCGCCGGAGGCATACGCGGCACGCAACTCCCGCGGCTGAGCCCACACCGCGATCTTCGCCCCCGCCACCGTGTACACCTGCCCGGTAACCCCCCGAGCCCGCTCCGACAGCAAATACACGACCAGCGCGGCCACATCCTCCGGCTCCCCGATCTCGGAAAGCTCCACAGGCACCCCGGCCGACATCCGGGTACGGGCGACAGGCGCCACCGCGTTGGCGGTCACCCCGTACTTGTTCAACCCCAGCGCCGCACTCCGAACCAGCGAGATGATCCCCCCTTTCGCGGCGCTGTAATTGGCCTGCGAAACGGACCCTTGATGATTCCCGCTGGTGAACCCGATCAACGTCCCGGCCCGCTGCTGACGCATCACCGCGGAGGCCGCCCGGAACACCGTGAACGTGCCTTTGAGATGAGTGGCGACCACCGGGTCCCACTCCTCCTCGGTCATGTTGAACAGCATCCGCTCCCGCAGAATCCCGGCGACGCACACCACCCCGTCCAGCCGCCCGTACGACGACAGGGCCACGTCGACGACCCGCTGCCCGCCCGCCATGGTCGACACGTCGTCGGCGACCGCGACGGCCACTCCACCGGCCGCCTCGATCTCCTTGACGACTCCCGAGGCGACCTCGCTCGTGGGTGACTCCCCGTCCACCGAGACCCCGTAGTCGTTGACGACGACGGACGCCCCCTCGGCCGCCGCGCACAGCGCCACCGCCCGCCCGATCCCCCGCCCCGCGCCCGTGACGGCGATGACCTTGCCTGCCAAGAAGTTCCCCACGCCCGGCCCCTTCCCGCGGTTTCTGACGGACCGTTAGATTTTATGACCCGTCAGATACCTGGAGACAAGCCCCCGGGGAGCGTCGATGCCACTACCCGCCGAGTTCCACGAGATCGCCAAGCGCGTGAACAACTGGGGCCGTTGGGGCGCCGACGACGAGATCGGCACCCTGAACCTGATCACCGACGAGGTCGTACGGGAGGCCGCGGCGGAGATCAGGACCGGTCGCCGCGTCCCGCTCTCCCTCCCGTTGAAGGAGGACGGCGTGCAGACCGGCGTGATCCCGGGCCGGGTCAACCCCCTGCACACGATGGTGCAGATCAACCAGGAGATCTTCGGCCCGGGCACGGTCGCGTGCAGCGACGACGCCGTGACGATGGGGCTTCAGGCGGCGACCCACTGGGACGCGCTCACGCATGTCTCGCACTCGGGCGTGCTCTACAACGGCCGCCCGGCCGGCTCCATCACCCCGCACGGCGGCGCCGAGTTCAGCGGTATCGACAAGGCGCGGCACATCGTCTCGCGCGGGGTGCTGCTGGATGTGGCACGCGCGCGTGGCACGTCCCGGCTGGGCGGCTCGTACGCCGTGACACCGGAGGACCTGGAGGCCGCCGAGGCACTCGCGGGCACGCGCGTGCGTGCCGGTGACATCGTGCTCGTACGGACCGGGCAGATCCAGGTGTATCTGGGGGGCGACAAGCACGCGTACGGTTTTCCGTCGCCAGGGCTTTCGATCCGTACGCCGGAGTGGTTCCACGCGCGCGATGTGGCGGCCGTCGCGAACGACACCCTGACCTTCGAGATCTTCCCGCCCGAGGTCGAGGATCTGTGGCTGCCCGTGCACGCGCTCGACCTGGTCGAGATGGGCATGCTCCAGGGCCAGAACTGGAATCTCGAAGAGTTGTCCACAGCCTGTGGAGAAGAGGGCCGCTATACGTTCCTGCTGTCGGCGATGCCCGAGCCGTTCGTCGGCGGAACGGGGACACCGGTCGCTCCGGTGGCCGTGCTCTGACGCGGGGCTAGGCCGGACGGCGGCGCCCCAACGCCCGCCCCGAGCAGGGCGTTCCGCGCCGCCGTCCGGCTCCGGCGTTCCCGCCCCGGTTCCTCTTGGCCCTGAGGGAACCGACGCCGAATCACGACCCACGCTCGCCGAGGGCTCCCGTCACCGGAACCCTCGTCGTCCCCTCGCGGCGAATCGCTGACCACAAGCGTGAGCAAACGGACACGTGGCGTCAACACCCGTTCAGAGATTTATTACTTACGCACCATTTGTTACGGGCGCGCACGGAAGCACACCACGGCGCACCGCCTCTCGCCCGACCGGCGACGGCCAGGGCTTCTGCCACCGTGCACCGGCCACGCCACACGGCCGCCATGCGCCCTCTTGCGCCACACGCGGCCGTCAGGACCCGATGCGCCATGCGGCTACACCGCCTCGTACGCCAGCCCCTCGTACCCCTCGAACGCCGGGGCCCCCGCCCCGAACGCCGTCGCGCCCTCGCCGTCCTGGGCGGCCCCGTAGCGGTCGAGTTCGCACCAGATGCGCTTGCCCGCGCCCTCGGGGCTCCAGCCCCAGCGGTCGGCGAGCCCGTCGACGAGGGCGAGCCCCCGGCCGCCGGTCGCGTCACCGTCGGCACAACGCGGCACCGGGGCACGGCCGCTGGTGTCGACGACCTCCAGGCGCACGACGGCCTGTTCGGCCGCGGCCGTGACGCCGGGCAGCGACAGTCGCAGCACGGCAGGGCGGCCGGTGTGCACCACGGCGTTGGTGACCAGTTCGGACACGAGCAGGATCAGGGTCTCGGCGAGCGGCTCGTCGGCCCCTATCCCGGATCCGGCGAGCCGCGAACGGGCCCACCGCCGGGCTCGCCCCACCTCTGCGGGGTCGGGCCGGATCTCCAGCTGCACTTGAAGCACCTGCACCGCTCACACCATCCGAACCGGCAGACACATAGCCTCGCGCCTCACGAGGGCCACGATCGTAGCCATTTTTTGCATGGCCAGAACAATGGCCAAGGCCGGGGTCACAGAACGTGAATCCCTTACGAGACAGCATGGTTGACGTACAGTCACCCCAACAAGCGCTTCGGGCATATTCCAGCGCGAAGGAGTACGCGGGTGGCATACTGTGCGACGCTCATCGTGGGGAGTCGAACAGGCGGAGACCAACGGCCCGCCGGCCCTGCGAGAAGCGGCGCGCACCGCCGCATCCGGAGCCGCCACAGAGGCAACACCGGCATCGCTCGCGCTCGGCACCACTCGCATCCCACAGAAGGTACCGGAGCGGCCCCCCGACTCCAGGCCGTGACGGGTCACGCATAGGACACAACCCGGTATCAACGCTCCGTGATTCCGGTATGCCACAATCCGCGACATTCACCGGACGCACCCCGGCACCACCGCGGCCCAGCGCCCGTCAGGCCGTCAGATCGGCCGCGAGCAGCTCCTCACTCTCCGCACCCCCACCACCACGCCGCGCCCGCACCCACGCCCGCTTCAGCAGCAGATGCACCTCGGACTCCCAGGTGAAGCCCATCCCGCCGTGCACCTGAAGGCAGTCCCGAGCGCCTTGTACGGCGGCCTCGTCGGCCAGCAGCCGGGCCGCCGCGATGTCGACGGGTTCCGCGGTCACCGCCGCCGCGTAGACGGCCGCACGCGCCACCTCGGCCCGCACCAGCAGCTGCGCGCAGAGATGCTTGACGGCCTGGAACGCCCCGATCGGCCGCCCGAACTGCTCGCGCGTCCGGGCGTGTTGCACGGCCAGCTCGCACGCGCGCGTGGCCGTACCGAGCTGCTCGGCGGCGGTGAGGAGGACGGCGACGGGGTCGGCCTCGGACACCCCGGGCATACGACGTCCCGCCACCCGGTGCAGCGGCGTCAGCGGATCCACCGACCGCAGCGGTACGGCCCCGCCGGCCTCCCCTCGTACGACGTCGGCGGCGTCCAGCCACTCCACGAGCCCCCCGTCCACGTCCGCCACGACCACCGACCCGTCCGCCGCGCCGGACACCACCCCGGCCGCGAGATGCGTGGCCACCAGCGGCCCGGGCAGCAGCACGCGCCCCGCCTCCTCGAAGGCCAACACCGCTTCGGGCAGCCCGAGTCCGACGCCTCCGTCGCTCTCCGGCAGCCGCAGCGCGAAGAACCCGGCCTCGCCCAGTTCCCGCCACAACGCCCGGTCAAGACGCCCCGGCGCGTCCACGGCGGCCCGTAGCGCCTCGCGGTCGAAGCGCCGGGCCAGCAGCCCCCGTACGCCGTCCCGCAACGCCCGTTGATCGTCAGTGAGTTGGAATCTCATGTGAATCCCACCGGAAGACTCACCGCCCCTTCGGCAGCCCGAGGATGCGTTCGGCCACGATGTTCCGCTGGATCTGCGAGGTGCCGGCGGCGATGGTGTACGACAGCGAGGACAGCCGGTCCAGGACCCACGGCCGGTCGAGGTCAAGGGCATCGGGCCCCATGACCTCGGCGGCGGCGTCGTACAGCTCCTGCCGCGCGTGCGAATACCTCAGTTTGAAAACCGAACCCCCGACACCGGGGACCCCGCCCGAGGCCTCCGCCTCGCTCACATTCCACTGCGTCAGCCGCCACAGCGCCCGGAACTCGGCGTTGAGCCGCCCCAGTCGCCGCCGGAGTCCCGGCTCGTCCCAGCGCCCGTTCTTGCGCGCCTCGGCGGCGAGGTCGCGCAACACCCGTCTGCACGCCACCACTTCGCCCACGAAGGCCGTGCCGCGCTCGAACGACAGGGTCACCATGGTCACGCGCCAGCCGTCGTTCTCGTCCCCGACCCGGTTGGCGACCGGCACCCGCACCTCGTCGAGGAACACCTCGGCGAACTCGGCGGACCCTGCGAGGGTCTTCAGCGGCCGGACGGTGATCCCCGGCGCGTCCATGGGCAGCGCGAGCCAGGTGATGCCCCGGTGTTTCTCGGCGGTGGGGTCGGTCCGCACCAACAGTTCGCACCAGTCGGCCACTTCGGCGTGCGAGGTCCAGATCTTGGACCCGCTCACCACGTACTCGTCGCCGTCCCTACGCGCGCGTGTCCGCAGCGCGGCGAGATCCGACCCGGCGTCCGGCTCACTGAACCCCTGGCACCACACCTCGTCCCCGCGCAGGATCGCCGGCAGCCACCGCTCCCGCTGCTCGGCGGACCCCTCCGCCGCGATGGTGGGCCCGGCATGCAGTAGCCCCACGAACCCGGCGCCCACATAGGGCGCCGCCGCCTTCTCGGTCTCCTCCAGGAAGATGAGCCGCATGGTCGGCGAGGCGTCCCAGTGCACGTGCGCGTACCCGGCGTCGTACAACATCCGCTGCCAGCCCATGTCGTAGGCGCGGCGGCCGGGCCAGTCGTCCGGGGACGGCTTGGCCGGGAGCGTGGGCAGCACGCGGCCGAGCCACTGCCTCAACTCCGCCCGGAAAGCCTCCTCCTCGGAGGTGGAGGACAGGTCCATCACTTGTCGCGGTCGAGATCGCGGCCGCGGTCGAGGTCGAGGTCGAGCATGCGGATGGCGTTGCCGCGCATCAGCTTGTAGACGGTCTCGTCGTCGAGGCCCTTCACATGGTCGAGCGCGACCTCCTTGGTGTGCGGGAAGGTCGAGTCGACGTGCGGATAGTCGGTCTCGAAGGTGGCGTTGTCCCGCCCGACCACGTCCAGGGAGGCGACCCCGTGCTTGTCGCGGAAGAAGCAGCAGAAGATCTGCCGGTAGTAGTACGTCGACGGCGGCTCGGGGATCAGGTCGCGCACCCCGCCCCAGGCGCGGTGCTCCTCCCACACGTCGTCGGCGCGTTCGAGGGCGTACGGGATCCAGCCCATCTGGCCTTCGCTGTACGCGAGTTTGAGCCGCGGGAACTTCACCAGGACGCCGCTGAACAGGAAGTCCATCATCGAGGCCATGGCGTTGTTGAAGGAGAGCGAGGCCTGGACGGCGGGCGGGGCGTCGGGGGAGGCGGCCGGCATCTGCGAGCTGCTGCCGATGTGCATGTTGACGACCGTGCCGGTCTCCTGGCACACGGCGAAGAAGGGGTCCCAGTACCCGGAGTGGATGGAGGGCAGTCCGAGGTAGGTGGGGATCTCGGAGAAGGTGACGGCCTTCACGCCCCGTGCCGCGTTCCGCCGGATCTCCGCGACGGCCAACTCGACGTCCCACAAGGGGATCAGGCACAGCGGGATGAGCCGCCCGCCGCTGTCGCCGCACCACTCCTCGACCATCCAGTCGTTGTAGGCGCGCACACACGCGACCGCCACCTCTTTGTCCTGCGCCTCGGCGAAGGTCTGCCCGCAGAAGCGCGGGAAGGTCGGGAAGCAGAGGCTCCCCTCGACATGGTTGAGGTCCATGTCCTTGAGCCGCTCGACGGGGTCCCAGCACCCCCGCCGCATCTCCTCGCGGGTGATCCCCTCCAAGGTCATCTCGTCGCGGTCGAAGCCGACGGCGGCGATGTTGCGCTTGTACGGGAACTTCAGGTCCTCGTAGATCCACCAGTCGGTGGGCGGACCGTCCGGATCCATCGTGATCTGGTACTTCCCGCCCACATAGGCGAGTTCACCGATCCCGGCGGTGAGCGGCTGCGGTCCGCGGTCCTGGTACTTGGCGGGCAGCCAGCTCTTGAACAGGTGCGCGGGCTCGATCACATGGTCGTCGACGCTGATGATGCGGGGCAGTTCGGTCGGCATGATCCCCTCCGCCGGACGGTGTTCACCTGACAGGCACAATCTGATGGTCCGTCAGATAGCATGTCACCTGACGAGTCGTCAGCCAAGCAGGGGGCAGATGTGAACGAGACCCCGCACTCCCCGAGTCCGGAGACCCCGCACACCCTGAGCTCCGCCCGCACCCTCTGGGAACTGGTCGCCCGCCGCGCCGACCTCACCCCCGACCGCCCGGTCTTCCTCCAGGACGACCGCTCCCTGACCTTCGGCGAACTACGCGCGCGTGCCGAGCGGGTGGCGGCGGGCCTGTACGACATGGGCGTACGCCCCGGCACAGTGGTCGCCTGGCAGCTGCCCACCCGTATCGAGACGGCGGTCCTGTCCTTCGCACTGGCCCGCCTGGGCGCCGTACAGTCACCGGTCATCCCCTTCTACCGCGACCGCGAAGTCGGCTTCGCACTAAGGGAGTCGAAAGCCGAGTTCTTCGCGGTGCCCGGCGAGTGGCGAGGCTTCGACTACACGGCGATGGCCCGGCGCCTGGACGCGAGGGGGATCTTCGAGGCGTACGAGGCGCTCCCCGACGGCGACCCGTCCCTGCTCCCCGCACCGCCCTCCTCCGGCACCTCGGTCCGCTGGATCTACTGGACCTCGGGCACGACATCGGACCCCAAGGGCGTTCTGCACACGGACCGTTCACTGATAGCGGGCGGCTCCTGCCTCGCCCACGCGCTGCACCTGACCCCCGACGACGTGGGCTCGATGGCCTTCCCGTACGCGCACATAGCGGGCCCGGACTACACGGTGATGCTGCTCCTGTACGGCTTCCCGGCGGTGATGTTCGAGCAGTTCGCGCTGCCGGACGCGCTGGAGGGGTACCGCAGGCACGGAGTGACGGTGGCGGGCGGGTCGACGGCGTTCTACTCGATGTTCCTGGCGGAGCAGCGCAAGCACCCGGAGACGAAGGTGATCCCCACCCTGCGGCTGCTGGCGGGCGGCGGGGCGCCGAAGCCGCCGGAGGTGTACCACGCCGTCGTACGGGAGATGGGCGTGCAGTTGACGCACGGCTACGGCATGACCGAGGTGCCGATGATCACGATGGGCTCCCCCGACGACACCACGGAGAACCTGGCGACGACCGAGGGCCGGCCGCCGGAGGGGATGGAGATACGGATCGTGGACGGCGAGGTCCGGCTGCGCGGCGAGGCGGTCTGCCAGGGCTACCTGGACGCGGGCCAGACGGCGGAGGCCTTCGACGAGGAGGGCTTCCTGCGCACGGGCGACCTGGGAGTCCTCAGGGACACCGGCCACTTGGTGCTCACCGGCCGCCTCAAGGACGTGATCATCCGCAAGGGCGAGAACATCTCGGCGAAGGAGATCGAGGACCTGCTGGCCGCGCACCCGGCGGTCGGGGACGTGGCGGTGATCGGCCTGCCGGACGAGGAGCGGGGCGAACGAGTCTGCGCGGTGGTGGAACAGCCGCGGGGAGCCGAGGAGTTGACCCTGCCCGCGATCGTGACGTACCTCCGCGCGGAAGGGCTGTCGGTCCACAAGCTGCCGGAGCAGCTGGAGGTGGTGGACGCCCTTCCGCGGAACGAGACGCTCAGGAAGGTACTGAAGTACAAGCTGAGGGAGCGCTACTCGACGACGGGCGGCGCTACTCGGGAACCGTGAAGTAACGGGCGAAGGCGGAGACGATCTCGGCCTCGCCGACCTTGCCGTCGCCGTCGGTGTCGAGGGCGACGGCGGCCTCACGGGCGATGTCCTCGCCGACGCCGAGGTTACGGAGCACCCGCGCGGTCTCCTCGACGGTGGCCGCCCCGTCGCCGTCACCGTCGGCGATCGCGAGCGCCGCGTGCAGGAAGGGCCGGGCGATCTCGGCGAACCGCTCGGGATTGTCCCGCAGCCGCTTGACGGCGCCGTTGACGAACTCGTCCCGGGTGATCCGCTGATCCCCGTCCCGGTCCGCTATCCCCGCCATGCCCTGCCAGAACGCCTCCGCTCCGACGTAGAGAGCCTGTCCCTTGTCGGACCGCGCCGCCGTACCGAACTCCGCGAGCAGCGCCTTCGCCGCCACGTTGAAGTCCGCCCGGTCGATATAGCCGTTGCCGTCCTGGTCGAAGGTGGCGAAACGGCCGGCGATCCTGCGCTCGTACTCGCTGCTGACCATGTCTTCTCGGGCCGCCTTACCTCACTGTGGGGTGCATCTGAACGGGAGCGTACGACGCCGGGCCCGACCCAGGTGGGGGAAAGCGACGGTTGTGCCAAGACCGGGGGAATTTTGAAACAACGACGTGGCAGAGGAACAGAGCTCCGAGAACACCGCTCCAGCTCACTCCAGCGGCCCCGGCTCAGCGCCTCGCAGCGTCACGCCGACAGCG
This sequence comes from Streptomyces sp. NPDC046909, assembly GCF_040644695.1. Classification (NCBI taxonomy): domain Bacteria; kingdom Bacillati; phylum Actinomycetota; class Actinomycetes; order Kitasatosporales; family Streptomycetaceae; genus Streptomyces; species Streptomyces sp. NPDC046909. The sequence continues at coordinate 456,395 of NZ_JBEYXC010000004.1, forward strand.
GGTCCGCTTCCTCCGACACCGCCGACTTCAGATCCAGGTGCACATCGAACAACCGCCGCACCCCCAGCGCCCCCAGCACCCGGTTCACATGCGACCCCTCCACCGCTCCCTGCGCCGGCAGGATCAACCGCAGCCGCCCCTGGCAGGACCGGATGAGCCGCCGCGAGGCGATGAGCACGCCCACCCCGCTGGAGTCGCAGAAGAAGACCTCGGAGAGGTCGAGGACGAGGCTGTGGCGGCCCTCGGCCACCACATCGTGCACCCGCTGACGCAGCACCGGCGACGTCACCAGATCCAGCTCGCCCGACACCTGGAGCACGGCCCACTCCCCGTGCTCACCGCCGGTCACGTTGAACGCCACCACCACGCCCTTCGCTCGCCGGGACTTCCCGGAACGGCACGTGAAAGGGATCTGCGCACGGCCCGGAAACGGAAGCGCCTCCTACGCTTCCTTGCAGCGCGGCTGCCCACCGGCGGTTCCCTGAAACCCGACCCAGGAAACGGAAACTGATCAGAAGAGGCTTGTTTTAGTCGACTTCGATCCTGTTCGATCGGGGATGGACGCACAGTGGAGGGGTAGCCGAAAGTCCACTATCACCGGCCGCTCTCCCGGGGGCGCACATTGCGACAAAGGGGCGTGCACTGTCAGACGTGCCGACTACATTCGAGGAGACGGTGGGTTCAGGCTTGACGAGGACGCGAACGACAGTGAGGGGGCCGCATGGCGAAGAAGGACGCACCTCCCCGCTGGGACCGCAAGATGCAGCAGCGTCTCGCGCGCGGTGAGGCGGCCGCCCTCGGCGAGCTCTACGACCGCTTCGCCTCCCTCGTGCACGGCCTCGCCCACCGCGTACTCGGCGACGAACGCGCCGCCGACGGCATCACCCGCGAAGTCTTCGCCCACGTCTGGGAGCACCCCGACGCCTACGACCCCAAACAGGGCCCCCTGCGCTCCTGGGTCGCCGGCCTGACCCACCGCCTCGCCGTGCAGCGCCTGCGCGCCACCGAGACCGCCGCCCTCGCCCAGGGCGGCCGCGGCTCCACCGAGGAACTGGAGCACAAGGTCCGCCACGCCTCCGTCGCCGCCCGCGCCGACTACATCGTCACCTCCATGCCCGCCCCGCTGCGCGCCGCCCTGGAGCTGGCCTACTTCCAGCGCCGCGACTACCGCCAGACCGCCGCCGACCTCGGCGTCACCGAGGACGAGGCCCGCCGCCGCCTCCGCCTGGGCCTCCAGCTCCTCGCGACGGCCCACGACGCCGGCACCGGCGCCCCTCCCGGCTACGGGGGTGCCGCGTGAACGAGCCGAACCGCTACGAGGCGTACGACGAGCACGAGGGCCCGGAGGAACAGGAAGGACGCCAGGAGTACGGCTCCGGAGGCACCCCTGGCCCCCGCGGCGAGGGCAAGCAGGGCGAGCCCCCGCACCCGGGCGCCCCCGGCGGTCCGGCCAACGGCGACGTCCCCACCCCGGACCACCCGGGCGAGCCACCCCGCATACCGCTCCCCCGCGCCTCGGTAGAGGACACGGGCCACCCCCTCCCGCCCCTGGAGACACCACCGTCCCCGCCCGCACCCCCGCCCCTCGCCCTGGAGCACCCCGTACTGAAGTCCCTCCTCGGCGCCTGGGCCCTGGCCGCCTGTTCGCCGGAGGAGACGACCGCCGTGGAGGAACACCTCGGCGACTGCGGCTCCTGCGCGGACGAGGCGCTGCGGCTGCGGGAGGCCGTCGGCCTGCTCCACCCGCCCGAGAGCCTCGACCTGGACCCGGGCCTGCGCACCCGCGTCCTGGAGGGCTGCCTGGACCGCCGCCCGCCGCGCATACCGGTGCCCGAGTGGGCGACGCCGTACGACGCCGAGACCGCCCGTCTCGACGCGCTGCTGCGGGACATGGGCGACGCCGAGTGGCACGCGCCCGTGCGGCTGCGCTGGTTCGAGGCCGACGAGGCGACGAGCCGCCGTACGACGGTCGCCGGTGTCATCGCCCATCTGCTGACGGTCGACGGCCTGGTGGCACTGGCCCTGGGTCTCGACGACCCGCTCGGCGCCATCACGGCGGACGGCCCGACCCCCGAGGCCCGCACCGAGGCGTACTGGCGAGGCTCCCACTACCCGCCGACCCGCTCCGTCCGCGGCCCCTGGCGCGAACAGAGCCACGACCTGGTGCGCACGGTCTCCTTCACCGGCGGCGGCGCCGGCAAGCTCTCGGTGTCGTACGGCGACTTCGACCTCCCCCTGCACGACGCGATGCTGGACCGCGCGTTCGAGTGCTGGGTCCACGCCGGGGACATCGCCGAGGCGGTCGACTACCCGTACGGCCCGCCGTCCCCCCGCCACCTCAACCGCATGATCGACCTGGCCGCCCGCATGCTCCCCGTGGCACTCGCCGGGCGCCGCCAGTCAGGCCTTGCCGCACCGGCCCGGGGCCGCCACCTCGTCCCCGCGGGCGAACCGGGACGCAGCCTGCGCCTCGAGATCGAGGGCCTGGGAGGCGGCGAGTGGCTGATCCCCCTCGACTCCCCGGCGGCGGTGGGCTCGGCGGCACACGAGGTGGCGCACGTGGCGCTGGACGGCGTGGAGTTCTGCCAGCTGGCGGCGGGGCATGTGCCTCCGGCGGAGGCGGCGGCGGGGCAGGTGGGGGACCGGGAGGCGATCAGGGATGTGCTGTTCGCGGTGGCGTCGTTGAGCCGGATATAGGGGCCCGCGCCCCTAGGTACGTGCGGTGACCGACCTGCTTCTAGGGGCGCGGGGAACTGCGCGACCAGCCACAACCAGCCCGCAGCCGCCCCACGACACAAGACCCTGAGCTGCTAGGCGAACACAACCGTCCGCCGCCCGTTCAACAGAATCCGCCGCTCCGCATGCCACTTCACCGCCCGCGCCAGCGCCTGGCACTCCACATCCCGCCCGATCGCGACCAGCTGGTCCGGCGTGACGTCATGCCCCACCCGCTCGACCTCCTGCTCGATGATCGGCCCCTCGTCCAGATCCGCGGTCACGTAATGCGCGGTCGCCCCGATGAGCTTCACGCCCCGCGCATGCGCCTGGTGATACGGCTTCGCACCCTTGAAGCTCGGCAGGAAGGAGTGGTGGATGTTGATGATCCGCCCGCTGAGCTGCTTGCAGAGGTCGTCGGACAGCACCTGCATGTACCGGGCGAGAACGACGAGCTCCACACCCTGCTCACGCACCAGCTCCAGCAGCCGCGCCTCCGCCTCGGCCTTGTTCTCCCGCGTCACCGGAATGTGGTGGAAGGGAATGTCGTACGACCCCACGAGCTCGGCGAAGTCGGTGTGGTTGGACACCACGGCGGCGATCTCGACCGGCAGGGCGCCGATCCGGGCGCGGAAGAGCAGGTCGTTCAGGCAGTGCCCGAACTTGCTGACCATCAGCACGACCCGCATCTTGTCCTCGGCCCGGTTGATCTGCCAGTCCATGTGGAAGGCGTCCCCGATGGCCGCGAAGCTCGCGCGGAGCTTGTCCACCGTCACCGGCGCCTCCGCCGAGAAGTGGACGCGCATGAAGAACAGACCCGTGTCGTGGTCGCCGAACTGCTGGCTGTCCTCGATGTTGCAGCCGGTCATGAAGAGGTAGCTCGACACGGCGTGCACGATGCCCTGCTTGTCGGGGCAGGACAGGGTGAGGACGTACTGCTCGGCGGGGGCCGCGGCTCCGGTGGACTGCTCGTTCATGCGGGACAGGGTCCCATATCCGCCGACACCGCAGAGAACCCGTCCGTCACGCGAAACAGCTCACGCGGAACAGCTCACGCCGACCCGGTCACGCGGACTCGGTCACGCGGACCTCGTCATGATCTGCAAGACGTGCAGCGAGCGCGGCGGCTGGTCCGGGTCCTCCCCGTCCGCCATCGCCATCCGCACATGCGCGTCGCGCGCGGCACGCACCGCCTCCGGCCATCCCGCGTTCTCCATGTACACGGAGACGGGGGCGTCGGGCCCGACCTGGTGCATGATCCGCAGCACGCGCAGGACGGCGGTGTCGACGAGGGCCGCTTCCTGGGAGTCCCGGAAGATCGTGCCGACGTATTTCTCGGCGGACCAGTTGTCCAGCCAGGTGTCCTCGACGAGGCGGTACACGGCGTCGGTGACGTCCCCGTACCCCTCGACACCGGCCAGCCAGACCTCCTGCTGGAACCCGGGGTCGGAGAGCATGTGCAGCGCGGAGCGCACATTGCTGCGCCAGCGCCACCACGGCATGTCATTCAGTGGCATGCCGCCCATGGTGGATGAGCGACGGCCGCGACGGGAAGAGTTCTCCGAACCTTGCACGGTCATCGATCGTACGTTCCTCGTCACACTCGCCGCACCGGCCCCCGTAATTCACCTTCGCGTCACCGGATGTTGACCGTAAGTAACTCCGAGGTTGGCGGTGTGACGGAAACGTGTGTGCCCATGACCGGCAGGCGACGCATCCGCAGCACCTTCCCTCTCAAGCTCCACCGGCCCGTCAGAGCCACCGCCCGCTCGGCGGGGGCGCTGGCCGCGTGCGCTGCGCTGACGGCCGGTTGCGGGGTCATCCCCGGTGCCACGGGGGGCTCCGGGGATGACCCGATCAAGATCATGACGTGGGCGCCGATGGAGACCGGCGCCACCAACAAGCCCGGTATGCCCGCCTTCGCGCAGGCCTACGCCCGCTGGATCAACGCGCACGGCGGCATCAACGGCCGCAAGCTCTCCGTCCTGGTCTGCAACGACCACAACGACACCCTGGCCGCCGCCAAGTGCGCCCAGCGCGCCGCCGACGAGAAGGTCGTCGCGGTCGTCGGCTCCTACAGCCAGTACGGCGACACGTTCTTCCCGACCCTGGAGATCGCCGACATCCCCTACATCGGCGGCTACGGGATCACGAACTCCGAGTTCGACAGCATGGTCTCCTACCCCGTCAACGGCGGTCAGCCCAGCCTGCTCGCGGGCCTCGGCAGGGAACTCGGCGGCAGCTGCGGCCCCCTCGCGCTGGTCCGCCCCGACAGCATCGCGGGCGACGAACTCCACGTCATGCTCGACTCGGGCCTGAAGGCCGCGAAGCACACCGCGGCGGCCGACCAGCTGGCCGCGGAGGACGCCACCGAGTACTCGACCCAGTCCGAGCGCGCCCTCGACACCACGACCGCCGACCCCGCGAAGAAGGGGTGCGTGGTGCCCGCCCTCGGGGACCGCACCAGCACCTTCATGGACTCCTTCCGCCGGGCCCGCGAGGACTACCCCGACGTACGCACCGCGACCGTCCTCGGCAGCGTCGACCAGACGGTGATAGACGCCACCGGCGGGGCGTCGGGGCCGTACGAGGGCTCGTATCTCACCGGCTGGTACCCGGTCACGAGCGACAAGCGCTGGGACCCCATGAAGGCGGTGATCAAGGCGCAGGCCTTCGGCGACAACCGCATCGACCCCGCGGACGCCGGAGTCCAGACCACCTGGATCGCCTACACCGTCCTCAAGGCGGCGCTGGAGTCCCTCGGCGACGGCGAGGTGACGTCGACCGCCGTGCGCCAGGCCCTCGACGGCGGGCTGAAGGTCGACACGGGCGGTCTGACGCCGACGCTCCAGTGGAAGGACGACAACGGCCTCGCCTCCGTCGGCCTCCCCCGCCTGGTCAACACCGACGTGACCCTCCAGGCCGTACGGCAGGGCCGACTGGTGGCCGTACGGAAGGGCTTCACGGACGTCCGCAGGACGCTGGCGAACGCCGACGTGAGCTGAGACCGGGGGCCGCCGCTCCTTCTGGCGGCCCCCGGTCCCGTCACAGCTGGGTGCGGCTGCGCTCGGTCAGGCCGTACGTCTTCGCGATCTGGTTCCACAGCTTGGCGGCCGTGATCTTCTGCGTACTGGCCTCACCGCTCGCCGTGTTGCCGGCCGCGGTCTGCGCGGTGGTGCGCGCCTTGCCCTTCTTGCAGCCCTTCTTGCCGGCGACCTGGTCGGCCCACGCCGCGTAGTGGTTGTCGGCCGACGCGGACGCCTTCCACGCCTTGGTGAGGGCGGTGGTCAGCTCGGTGTGGTTCGGCAGCTGGTCGACGGTCAGGCCGGACAGCCGGGTCACCAGCTCGTTGCGCTGGGTCGCCGCGTCCCGCAGGTTCTGTGCCGCCTGCGGGAGGTTCTTGCAGGCCTTCACGTCCTCCACCGCGCTGATCACCGAGGCCCGGCTGTCACCGCTGTCGGCCAGCAGCTTGTCCAGCTCAACCGCCTGCGCCTTCACGGGATCGGCCGACGGCGAGGCGGACTCGCTCACCGGAGCCGTCGCGGACACCGTCTTGCTGCCGTCACCGTCGTCGTCCCCGCCGCCACCGCTGAGCAGCGCGCCCGCACCGATCCCGAGCGCCGCGATGGCGATCCCGACACCCGCGATGAGCGGCACCCGCGAACGCCCCCCGCCACCGCCACGGCCGTGGTCGTCGTCCTCGTGACTCCCGTACGACGGCTGCGCGTACGCCGGCTGCGGATGCGCCCCGCGCGGCTGCGGCTGCACTCCTGGCCCCGGCTCGAAGCGCGGCAGCTGCTGCGTGGCCTGCGCCGGGCTCTCCCCGCCCGGCCCGCTGCGGAAGAGGCTGTCGAACTCGGCGGGCGGCTGCCGCTCCCCACCGTGCTGCCCCGGCACCGGCGCGATGTACTGCGTCGCCTCGGCGTCCGGCCCGGACACGGGCGGCAGCGGCCCGGCCCCGTGCGCGGCATGCGGAGCCTGCGGCGCCTGTCCCAGGAACTGCGTCCGCTCCCCCGCCCCCGGCACCTCGGGCGGCAGCGCCCCGGGCCCGACCGGCGGGATGTACTGGGTCACGCCCTCACTCGGGGCGGCGGCGACGGGCGGGATGTACTGGGTCGCCCCCTCGTCGTTGACGGGCGGAGGCAGCGGTACGCCGCCGGCGGCGCCGTGTCCGACGGGCGGGCCGTAGAGGTCGGCGGCGGGCGGGAGGGGCGCGCCGCCCGGGGGGCCGTAGGCGTTGGCGGGCGGCAAGGGAGCGCCGTAGGCACCGGCGGGCGGCAGCGGTGCGCCGCCCGGGGCGCCGTATCCGTCCGTGGTGGCGGGCGGCAGGGGCGCGCCACCGGCGGGAGCACCGTAGGCACCGCCCGTCGGGCCGCCGTGCGGGGTGTTCTGGGCCACCGGCGGCAGGTAGTACGACGTCGGCTGGTCGGTGTCGTGGCCGACTGGCGGCTGAGGTGCGCCGCCACCCTGCGGGGCGTTCTGGTCGACCGGCGGCAGGTAGTAGGAGGTCGGCTGGTCGGCGTCGTAACCGGGGGCCGGTGCTCCCTGCTGCGGCTGGGGCTGCTGCTGGGGCTGGGGCTCCTGGGCGGTCCACTGCTGGGCCTGCGCCTGATACGGGTCCTGGGTGCCCCACTGCTGGGACTGCTGAGCCTGCTGGGCCTGCGGTGTGCCGCCCCAGCCGTCGCCCTGCTGCGGGGCGGGCGTCTGCTGCTCGGGGCCCCACGGGGTGCCCCAGGCCTGGCCGCCCGCGGGGGGCGCGGGGGTCGGGTTCGGGATGTGCGGGGCGGGCTGGTGGCCGCCGGGTCCGCCGGTCATGCCCGGCAGCAGCGGTTCGCCGCCGTCGGAGGGCAGCACGATGCCTTCGCGCGCCACGCGCGGCGAGGGCTCCTCGCCCTGTCCACTCTGCGTCACCGGGACTCCTACTAATGGGGGACCTTGTGAATCGTCGGCTCACGCTACCGGGTCCCCCGAGCCCGGTGCCACGCAGCACAGGACGTGACCTGCGTCCCTGTGACCGCCGTAACAGAACCGGGCCCGCATCCGCTCTATATGCCCTCCTCTCGCTCTCCGAGCCTTGGTTTCCCGCCTGTTCACGCCCTCGTACCCGGGGGTTTCACGCCGCCGCCTGAAGCTCCAGCCGCGCCCCGAACTCCCTTACCACGGGCTCGTCCCGGAACGGCTCCAGCCGCTGCTGGAAGTCGTCGAGGTACTCGGCACCCCGGTTGGAGCGGACGGTCTCCAGCAGCTCCACCGCCTTCAGGCCGGTGTGGCAGGCCTGTTCGACCTCGCGCTGCTGCACCTGCGCGGTCGCGAGGAGGACGTAACCGATGGCCCGGCGCCGCGCCTTGGTCTCCGGAAGCCCGTCCAGCGACTCCTGCGCCCGCCGCGCCGCCGCGTCGGCCTGCCCCAGATCACGGTGGCAGTGCGCCAACTCGTCGGCGAGATAGGCCTCGTCGAAGTGCGCGATCCACGCCGGGTCGTCCCCGGAGGAAGGATCCGCCGCCTCCAGTGCGCTCACCGCCCGCCCGGACGCCGCCTGCGCCGCCCGCGCGTCGCCCATCAGCGCGTGCCCACGCGCCTCCGCCGCGAAGAACATCGCCTCCGCGCGCGGTGTCACGCGCCCCCGCGCCCCTTCCTGCGCCGCACGCGCCAACTGCGCGATCTCGCGCGGGTTTCCGAGCTGCGCGGCGAGATGGCTCATGGACGCGGCGAGCACGTAACCGCCGTACCCGCGGTCCCCGGCGGCCTGTGCGAGCCGCAGTGCCTGGATGTAGTACCGCTGAGCGAGCCCCGGTTGGCCGGTGTCGATGGCCATGTACCCGGCGAGCTCCGTCAACCGCGCGACGGCGGCGAACAGTTCACGCCCGACGGCCTCCCGGTACGACCCGGCGAGCAGCCCGCTGACGACGCTGTTGAGGTAGTGCACGACGACCGGACGCACATGCCCGCTGCCGTACTGGTGGTCGAGGTCCACGAGGGCCTGCGTCATCGCCCGCACGGCCGCGACATCGGACTGCCCCACGCGGGGCCCCGCCTGCCGCGCCACCTGCGAGTCCGGCGAGGAGATCAGCCAGTCCCGGCTCGGCTCCACGAGCGCGGAGGCGGCGACGGACGAGCCGGACAGGAAGTCCCGCCGCCCCACATCGCTGCGCCACAGCTCGCAGACCTGCTCGATGGCCCCCAGTACGGTCGGCGAGAACTGGAGTCCGACGCCCGAGGCGAGGTTCTTGCCGTTGGCCATGCCGATCTCGTCGATCGTGACCGTACGGCCGAGTTTGCGGCCCAGCGCCTCCGCGATGATCGCCGGCGCGCGTCCCCTCGGCTGCTGCCCGCGCAGCCAGCGCGCCACGGACGTCTTGTCGTAGCGCAGGTCGAGCCCGTGCTCGGCGCCGCACATGTTGACCCGGCGGGCCAGCCCGGCGTTCGAGCAACCCGCTTCCTGGATGAGCGCCTGCAACCGTTCGTTCGGCTGCCGCGCGACGAGAGGCCTTGCGGCCATTGGCGTACCCCCTGTGGCTGCGGTGCCTGCCCACGCACCGAGTTGACGTGTCTTCCACCGAAAAAATCCGGCCGTGAAGATCAATGCCCCGCGAACAGACCGAAAATGCGAGGCTTGCGAGGATTGCCGGGGTAAAGGCGGTTGCCGCCCCCACACCTGGCTACCCCGATCAAGCCACCCTTCCTCCCGCGCGCCCCCACACGTGCATCCATGCGCCCCAGATGCGGAATCGATGCGCTTCCCCCGCGCGCGGTACAGCCGTAACTACAGGTGGGCGCGGGAGTTGTGTTGGGCGTGGAAGAGACGATCGCGAGCACCGAAGCCGCCCAGATTCCGAAGCAGCGTGGGGAATCGCTGCTGGAGACCGCCGTACGCTACGCCGAGGAGCGCCACTGGGACGTGTTCCCCGGCACCTGGCTGGAAGCCGTCGACGGGGTGCAGCACTGCTCCTGCGGCGACGCCGCGTGCGCCGTGCCCGGCGCGCACCCCGCGCGGGAGGACTGGGCGACGCAGGCCACCGGCAGTGCGACGGTCGCGCGCCGGCTGTGGTCCAAGCAGCCGCTGGCGTCGATCCTGCTGCCGACGGGGCGTACCTTCGACGCGATCTCCGTCCCGGAGACGGCCGGGTTCCTGGCGCTCGCGCGGATGGAGCGGATGGAGCTCACGCTGGGTCCGGTGACGCTGTCCCCGGACCGCCGGATGCACTTCTTCGTCCTGCCGGGCGCGTCGGTGAAGGTGCCGGAGCTGGTGCGGAAGCTGGGCTGGACGCCGTCGTCCCTCGACCTGGTGGCACTCGGCGAGGGCGGCTATGTCGCGGCGCCGCCCACCCGGTACGGCTCGCGCGGCGCCGTGCAGTGGGCGTGCCGCCCGACGCCCGCGAACCGCTGGCTCCCGGACGCCGAGGAGTTGATCTCGCCGCTCGCCTACGCCTGCGGGCGGGATCGCTGACCCCTGGGAACGCCGCCCGGCCGTAGGGTGCTCGCATGACGTCGGCCGTAAGTGTGCGTGGGCTCTGGAAGCGGTTCGGGCAGCAAGTCGCCGTTGCCGGGATCGATCTGGAGCTGCCCGCCGGGAAGTTCATCGGACTCGTCGGACCCAATGGGGCCGGCAAGACCACCACCCTCTCCATGATCACCGGGCTGCTGCGGCCCGATCAGGGCACCGTCCACGTCGTCGGCCATGACGTCTGGCGGGACCCGGTCGAGGTGAAGGCCCGGATCGGCGTCCTCCCCGAGGGCCTGCGCCTGTTCGAACGGCTCTCGGGACGCGAACTCCTCGCCTACTCCGGGCGGTTGCGGGGCCTGCCCGGAGCCGAGGTCGACAAGCGCGCCACCCAGCTCCTCGACGTCCTCGACCTCGCGGGCGCCCAGCACAAACTGGTCGTCGACTACTCGACCGGGATGCGGAAGAAGATCGGCCTCGCGGCGGCCCTCCTCCACAATCCCGAAGTCCTCTTCCTGGACGAGCCGTTCGAAGGCGTGGACCCCGTCTCCGCCCAGACCATCCGCGGGGTCCTGGAGCGGTACACGGGATCCGGCGCCACGGTCGTCTTCTCCTCCCACGTCATGGAACTCGTCGAGTCGCTGTGCGACTGGGTGGCCGTGATGGCCGCGGGCCGCATCCGCGCCCACGGCCCCCTCGCCGACGTACGCGGCACCGCCCCCTCCCTCCAGCAGGCCTTCCTCGAACTCGTGGGCGCGGGCACCCGCGACACCGGCTCCGACCTCGACTGGCTGGGCGGCGGGGCGACACGATGAGCGCCGAAGTCACCGACGCCACCCCCGTAACCCCCGCCACCCCCGTCACCGCCGTAGTCGTACGCCTGAAGCTGTCACTGCTGCGCAACGGCCTGCGCCAGTCCGGCGGCAGGCAGGCCGCGTACATCGCCTCCGCCGTCATCGCGTTGCTGTTCGCCGCCCTTCAGTTCCTCGGTCTGCTGGCCCTGCGCGGCAACGACCACGCGATGTCCGTGGTCGTCCTCCTGGTGGCGGTACTGGCCCTCGGCTGGGCCGTGATGCCGCTGTTCTTCCCCGGCGGCGACGAGACCCTCGACCCCACCCGCCTGGTGATGCTCCCCCTGCACCCCCGCCCCCTGGTACGGGCACTCCTGGCGGCCTCACTGGTGGGCATCGGCCCCCTGTTCAGCCTCTGCCTGCTCACCGGCTCCGCGATCTCCGTGGCGCACGGAGGGGCGTCGTACGTCGTCGCCGTCCTCGGCGTCCCCCTCGCGCTGCTGGTGTGCGTGGCGCTCGCGCGGGCCGTGGCCGCCGCCAACATCCGTCTGCTGACCAGCCGTAAGGGCCGCGATCTGGCGGTGCTGAGCGGGCTGGTCATCGCGATCGGGGCGCAGTTGGTCAACTTCGGTGTGCAGCGGCTGGGTTCGAGCGGCCTCGCCCAGCTCGACCCACCGGCGGAGGTACTGAAGTGGGTGCCGCCGGCTTCCGCGATCGGGGCGGTGGATTCGGCGAGCGAGGGGTCGTACGGCATCGCGGTAGTCCAACTGGCACTGGCTGCTGGGGCGTTGGCGGGCTTGATCACCGTATGGTCCCGGCATCTGACCCGTCTGATGACCTCGCCGGACGGATCCACCCTCCAGGCCGCCGGTGACCCGGTCGCCCGCGAGCGTACGTCGACCGGGCTCGGGCGGCTGCTGCCCGCCGGGCGCATGGGGGCCGTGGTCGAGCGGAGCCTGCGCTACATCTGGCGCGACCCCAAGACCAAGGCCGCGTGGGTGACTTCGCTGGCGATCGGCCTGATCGTGCCCGTGTTCAACGCGCTCCAGGGCACCGGCTCGATCTACTTCGCCTGCTTCGCGGCGGGCATGCTCGGCATCCAGATGTACAACCAGTTCGGACAGGACACGTCCGCGTTCTGGATGGTCGCGATGACGATCTCGTCCACGCGGGACGCCTACGTCGAACTCCGCGGCCGCGCGGTGGCCCTGCTCCTGATCACCCTGCCGTACGCCGCCCTCGTGACGGTCCTGACGACGGCGATGCTCGGCGCCTGGACCCGGCTCCCCGAGGTCCTCGGCCTCTCCTTCGCCCTCCTCGGCGCGATGCTGGCGACGGGCGCGTGGACGTCCGCCCGCTTCCCGTACTCCATCCCGCAGGAGGGCTACAAGAACGTGGCCCCCGGCCAGACCGGTCTGGCCTGGATCTCGATCTTCGGCGGCATGGTGGGCGCGGCCCTGCTGTGCGCCCCGGTCATCGCGCTGACGATCTGGCTGAACGTGAGCGCGGGCGGGGACGGCTGGGAGTGGCTGGTGCTGCCGGCGGGGGCCGGGTACGGGGCGGCGATCACGTTGCTGGGGCTGCGGCTGGCGGCACCGAGGACGGCGAGGCGCCTGCCGGAGATCCTGGCGGCGGTGAGCAAGGGGTGAAGTGCGGTCACGTGTGGCATGGGGGTCCTGCAACGCCCCAAGGGGCGCGGGGAACTGCGCGAGCAACCACGAACCACCCGCAGCCGCCCCACAACACAAGCCCCCCGGACGATCAGGCGCCCGGAACCCCGTCAGCTAGGCGCCCGTCAGCCCGTCGATGAACGGCTCGATCGCCACCCGCCAGGCCTCCGGCTGGTCATAGTGCACAAGATGCCCCGCGTCGGCGACCTCGGCGTACTCCCCCCGCGGCAGCACCCGCACCATCTCCTGCGCCTCCGCCCGCCCCAGCTCCCCGTCCAGCCCGCGCACGACAAGCGCGGGGCACTGCACCTGGGCCAGTTCCTCCCAGTGCGCGTCGTACACCCACGTCTCCCGGGACTTCAGCATCTGCTCAGGCTCGAAAACGGGCCGCCACCCGTCGGGCGACTCGGCCATGACCTCGGCGTAGAACTCACCGCGGGCCGGATTGGGCCGCTCCACCCACGGGTCGTCCTCGCCGAACCACTTCCGCACATCGGCGAGCGTGGCGAAGGGCACGGGCCAGGCCTTGAACCAGTCCGCCCACTCCCGCTGGGAGGCGGCGCCGAGCGCGGACGCCCGCATGTCACAGATGATCACGCCGGACACGAGGTCCGGCCGCTTCGCGGCGAGCTGCCAGGCGGTGAGCGCGCCCATCGCGTGTCCGATGAGGACGGCGGGGCCGAGGCCGAGCTGTTCGAGGGCGGCCTCGGCGTCCTCGACGTAGGCCTCGCGGGTGAAGGCGGCCTGTGGGGGCTTGTCGCTGCGGCCGTGGCCGCGTTGGTCGAGGGCGACGGCACGGTGGCGTTCGGAGAGCCAGCGGGCGGTCGAGGCCCAGTGGGAGGCGCGGCCCATGAGGCCGTGCAGTAACAGCACGCCGGGCGACGGGTCGAGGGCGCCCTGCGCGGACCTGCGGCCGTGCCCGAGTCGCCCGGCCTGCTCACCGTTCTCCCGTACGCCGTGCCCCGTGAGGTCCACCGCCGGGTCGGTCTTGGGAGGGTCGCCGAACTCCCAGGCGGCAAGGCGTACGCCGCCCGCCCCGGTCACGTCGATGCGCCGCGCCATTGGTCCTGGCCACCCCCCTGGATCCGCTCGGACCAGCTCGCTCCCGCTCGAGCCGGCCGGTCCCGAGAACCGTGTTCTGCCTGCCCTGCCTGACGTGCCCGCTGTCCTGCCGCCCGTCCCTCCCTGAAGCGCACGTTCCGTCTGGCGTGTCACCCAAAGGCTATCGAATGCCTATTCGAAAATGCGGCCCCCGCCGACAACACCCCTCGTTTGAGTGACCTTGCTCAAGGATTGATCGCCGCTGCCGAGGGGAGATCTTCAGCGGGAGGCGGACCGCTCGGGGAAAACGGTCCGAGGGGAATGACCCTGAGAGCTCGGGGCTCCGGGTCAGCACAGGGGAGGACAGGCCCCGGCGCCACATGGCGCCGGGGCCCTCCACACGTCTGCGGCACATCCTCCCCGCCCCCTCAGGTCATATGCCTCACGCGACAGCCTCGCACGCGGGACGTCCGAGCGCTGCGATTCGGCACAGTGAATCTTGGAATCGACGAGATCGCCGGAATGCCACAACCACCCCTGATGTCCCAGGAGTTGGCCCACTCTGTGGTACCTGAGCAGGAGGCCCACCCTCTGATACCTGAGCTGGAGTGGGCCGGCCATACGCCCGCGTCTGTCAGCGCTTGGCGACGAACACATGCGAGGCGACATCCGCCTCCAGCTCCGCCGCCTCACCGCCACTGCCCACCAGCACCCCGCCGGCCGACTCCGTCACGCTCACCACCGAACCGGGCTGCACACCCGCACGCCGCAGCGTGTACATCAGCTGCGCGTCGGTCTGGATCGGCTCGCCGATACGACGCACGACCACCGTCTTGCCCTCGAGCCCCGGGTCGAGGTCGGCCAGCGACACCATGCCCTCGTCGAGGAACGGGTCGGCGCCGTCCTTCTCGCCGAGCTCCTCCAGACCGGGGATCGGGTTGCCGTACGGCGACTCGGTCGGATGCCGCAGCAGCTCCAGCACCCGCCGCTCCACGGCCTCGCTCATCACGTGCTCCCAGCGACAGGCCTCGGCGTGCACCTGCTCCCACTCCAGCCCGATGACGTCGACGAGCAGGCACTCCGCGAGCCGGTGCTTGCGCATCACGCGCGTGGCCAGCCGACGCCCCTCGTCCGTCAGCTCCAGATGCCGGTCGCTCGCCACGGACACCAGTCCGTCCCGCTCCATCCGCGCCACCGTCTGGCTCACGGTCGGCCCGCTCTGGTCCAGCCGCTCGGCGATCCGGGCGCGCATGGGGACCACACCTTCCTCCTCCAGCTCGAGGATGGTGCGGAGATACATCTCCGTGGTGTCGATCAGTCCGGACATACGTGCCCCTCGATTAGCTCTGCCGGAAGCGCGACGACTTCGCGGCGCGTGCGCTGGCCCTGGCTTCAATTCTGACGCATACCACTGACAACCGTGCCGCGCCGGTGAAACGAGCTGGTTTCGTCGGGGGTGCGGGGGCCTGTCCGGGGCCTCGCAGAAGCCCGTACGAGCGTCCACGCCCCTCCCCACGGTCCTCTCCGCCCGGCCGTATTGACACCGCACTGGTCCAGACCGCACGGTGATCCGCGACACAGCCGACCCGAAGGGGCCCGCATGAGCGACGGTACGCCCGCCGACCGGTTCTTCGACGCCGCGATCGGCCTGCTCCAGCGGGTCCGCGACGAGGAGGCCGAGCACATCGACGCGGCCGGGGCGCTTCTCGCCGACACCGTCGCCGCGGGCGGCCGCCTGTTCGCCTTCGGCGCCGGGCACTCCTCGCTCGCCGCGCAGGACGTCGTCTACCGCGCCGGCGGCCTCGCCCTGATGAACCTGCTCACCGTCCCCGGGGTCGTCGGCGTCGACGTCATGCCCGCCACCCTCGGCTCCGCCCTGGAACGCGTCGACGGCCTCGCGAGCGCCGTCCTCGACTGCTCCCCGCTCCGCGCGGGCGACACCCTGGTGATCATCTCCCTCTCCGGCCGCAACGCCCTCCCCGTGGAAATGGCGATGACCGCACGCGCGCGTGGCGTGAAGGTCATCGGCGTGACCTCGGTCGCCTACGCCTCGGAGACGACCCCCCGCCACTCCTCCGGCACCTACCTCAAGGACCACTGCGACGTCGTCCTCGACTCCAAGATCGCCATCGGCGACGCGGAACTCACCCTCGACACCGTCCCCGCCCCCTTCGCCCCCGCCTCCACCGTCGTGACCTCGGCCCTCCTCCAGTCCGTCATCGCCACGGCAGCGGCCGACCTGGCGGCCCGCGGAATCGAGCCACCGATGCTGCGGTCGGGGAACGTGGACGGCGGGCTGGAGTGGAACGCGCGGGTGTTCGAGGAGTACGGGGACCGGATCTACTACCGGCAGTAGAGCGGGCTCCGCCGCTGGAAGGACATCCTCCTGATCTCCGCGCCCCTGACGTCCGCCCTCAGAACTTGCTCCTCCGCCCCTCCGCGAAGTAATGCCCCTCCTCCAGATCCGCGATCAGCCCCGCCTGCTCCGGCTTCCAGCCCAGCCGTTCCCGCGTCAGGGCGCTGGAGGCGCGGACGTCGAGGCCGGCCATGGGGCCGAGCCAGCCGAAGTGGGTGAGGGCTTCGGGGCGGGGGATCTCGGTGAGGGGCAGGTTCAGGTGGCGGGCGATCGTGGCGGCGATGGTGCGGAGCGGGATGCCCTCGTCGTCGACCGCGTGGACGCGGGTGCCCGGGGCGGCACTCTCCAGGGCCAGGCGGTAGAGGCGGGCCGCGTCGTGGAGGTGCACGGCGGCCCAGTGGTTGGTGCCGCCTTCGACCACAGCTGATACGCCCTTCTCGCGCGCGATGTCGATCAGACGGGGCACGAAACCCGGGTCGTCGGGGCCGTGGACGATCGGGAGGCGCAGGACGACCGAGCGGACGCCGCGGTCGGCCAGGGCGAGGGTCGCCGCCTCGGACGGGCCGCGGTGGGAGCCGGGGGCGGCGGGGTCCGTCTCCGTGCCGACGGTGCCCGGCTTGAAGCCGAGGCCCGAGGTGACCACCAGGGGCTTTCCTGAGCCCTCCAGGGCCTCGCCCAGCGCCTCCACGGCCCGCAGGTCGGCCGCGCCCGCCCCGGCCAGGTCCGTGAAGTCGTCGTGCTTGAACGCGAGGTGGGCGACACCGTCCGCCGCCGCGGCCGCCGCACGCAGCCCGGCCAGGTCGTCGATGTCCCCGCGGCGCACCTCGGCTCCGGCCGCCGCCAGCGCCGTAGCGCCCTTGTCGGAGCGGGCGAGGCCGACGACCTCGTGCCCGGCGTCGATGAGTTCGCGCACGACGGCCGAGCCGACGAATCCGGTGGCACCGGTGACGAATACACGCATGCTGAAGTCCTTAGGACATCGGGGGTTCGGGATGACTTCATCGTCCGGACCAGCGAACCTCCGCGTCCAAGGCCTGTTTCGTATATCGCAATACGCTTCAGGCATCGCCGCAGGCCGAGACGGCAGTAGGCTGCCGCCATGACCGACCTCGACCTCCGCCTGGTCCGGTACTTCACGGTCGTCGCCGAGCACCGCCACTTCGGCCGCGCCGCCACCGCCCTGCACATCACCCAGCCGTCCCTCAGCCGCCAGGTGCAGCGCCTGGAGCAGGAAGTGGGCGCCCGGCTGCTCGACCGCACCCCGCGCGGGACGCGGCTGACCGCGGCCGGGGAGGCGTTCCTGCCCCGGGCCGAGGCGCTCTTGCGGGCCGCCGCGCAGGCCGCCGCACACGCGCGTGCCGCCGCCGAACCGCACCGGATCACCGTCGGGTTCACCTCGGGGCTCATCGTCACCCCGGCGGTACGGGCACTGCGGCACCGGCAGCCCGACGCCGACGTACAGACCGCGCACCTGGACTGGGGTGACGTACGCCCCGCCCTGCTCGACCATCGGGTCGACGCGGTGGTGACCCGGCTGCCGTTCCCGACGGACGGCCTCGATGTGACCGTCCTGCATGACGAGCCGCGCGTGCTGGTCGTGCCGCTGGACCACCGGCTCGCCGGCAAGGAGGCCGTCACCCTCGACGACATCGCCGACGAGCCGCTGCCGCGCGTGGCCGATCCGGTGCGCGACGCCTTCTGGCGCATCGACCCGCGCCCGGACGGCCGCCCGGCACCCGACGGACCGCTGATCGAGGCCATGGAGGACAAGTTCGAACTCGTCGCCGCCGGCGAGGCGGTCGCCATCTCCGCCCGCACCGTCGGCACCTTCCTGCGCCCCGACCTCGTCGCGATCCCCCTGGAGGGCGTCGAACCCAGCCATGTCGTCCTCGCGACCCGCGCAGGCGACCGCGGCCGCCTCGTGACGGCGTTCCGGAAGGCCGCCCGCGAGCACCTCACCGCGCCGGAACCCACACCGGAATCCGCACCGGAATCCGCGCCCCAATCGCCGTAGACGGATCTTCGCGCGCCTCCTAGCGTTCGGATCATGACGGAACGACTCGCGATTCTCAGTGGTTCGGTGTTCGAGGAACAGATCGGGTACGCGCGTGCCGTGGTCGACGGGGACTGGGTGCACGTCTCCGGGACGACCGGGTTCGACTACACGACGATGACGATCTCCGACGACGTCGTCGAACAGGCCGAGCAGTGCGTACGGAACATCGGGGCGGCGCTCGCGGAGGCGGACTGCACGTTCGCCGACGTCGTACGCGTGCGGTACCTCCTGCCCGACCGGGAGGACTTCGAGCCGTGCTGGCCGGTGCTGCGGCGGACGTTCGGCGAAGTGCGGCCGGCCGCGACGATGATGATGTGCGGGCTCGCGGATCCTCGTATGAAGATCGAGATTGAGGTGTACGCGCGGCGGGGAAGTGGATCTCGTGCCTGATGTTCGAATAGAACCCGCCGTGGGCGACGCCATGCTGGAGCAGTGGCGACACGTCCACAACGTGATCATCCCGGCCGACGCGCTGAGCCTCGACACGGTACGGGAGCGCAGCACGCGCTACCGGCTGGAGAACGCGTACGTCGGTGACGTGCTCGTCGGATGCTCGACGGTACGGCCTCCGGAGAACGGGGCGGCGACCGTCATCGCGCGCGTGCTGCCCGAGCACCGGAGGCAGGGGTTCGGGACAGCGCTGTACGAGAACGGGCTCGCGCACGCGCGCGTACTGGGCGCCACCGCGATCGAGACCTGTGTGCTGGCCGTCAACGAGGACGGTCTGCGGTTCGCCGAGAAACACGGCTTCGTCGAGGTCGAGCGCTATGTACTGCCTGGTGAGAGCGATCTGTGGGTAGACCTCAGACGGGCTCCGACGGCCTAGACGCAGGAGCGGCGTACAACGATTCCCCCAACTTGCGGGAACTCGGTGTGTGCTGCGTCACGTTCCAGTTAGATGATTGCAAGTGAGCGAACCGACGTGCCGTACGGACGGACGCAGCCTGCAGGGGGTCCAGGTGAGTGCTTCCCGGCGTAGTGGGACCACCGACGAGCTGGGGCCGAACGAGCCCGAACAGCCCGATGGCGCGGATCTGCTCGCCGCCCTGCTCGACGGCATGGACGCGGCCCTGTGCGCCTTCGACGCGGACGGCGTCGTCACGCACTGGAACCGCGAGGCCGAGCGGATCCTCGGCTGGACCGCGGCCGAGGCGGTGGGACGGCAGGGCTTCGCGGGCTGGGCCGTGCGCAGCGCGGACGCCCAGGACGTCGAGGGGCGCCTGCTGTCCGCCATGCAGGCCCCCGGGCGGCAGGTCCACGAGTTCGCGCTGCTGACCAAAGAGGGCGGGCGGGTCCTCGTACGGACCCAGTCCGCCGCCGTCCGCGGACCCGACGGGAAACCGGCCGGGGTGTACTGCGCCTTCAGCGAGGTGCACGCACAGATCGACCTGGAGCGCTCCATCGCGCTCAGCGAGGCGCTCTTCGACGACGCGAGCTGGGGAGTCGTGCTCGTCGACGCCGACCTGCGCCCGGCGGTCGTCAACGCGCACGCGGCACGCGCGCTGGGCGTCGGCCGTACGTCCGTCCTGGGGCGGCCCCTCGGAGAACTGCTCGCGCAGGGCGTGGAGGAACTGGAGAGCGCGCTCACCCATGTCCTCGCCGAAGGCGCGCCGCCCGCGCCCGCCGAGATCTGGGTGAGCGTACGGACCCCCGAGGGCGAACAGCGGCGCTGCTGGCGCTGCGGCTTCGTACGGCTCGCCTCACCGCTCGCGGAGGAGCCGGTGCCCCTCGGCGTCGGCTGGCTCTTCAACGACGTCACCGAGGCCAAGCAGGCCGAACAGGAAGCCGCCCTCCTCCGCTTCCGCACCAACCAGCTGCACCGCGCGGCCCGCGCCGCCGCCGAGTGCGAGGACCCCGCCGAAGCCGCCACGATCCACCTCGACTTCGCCCTCGCCGGCTTCGCCGACCACGCGCTCATCGACCGCGTCGCGGGCGGCGCGACGACCGACGCCGATTCCGACACGCCCGTACGCCTCGTCCGCGTCGCCGCGACCCCCTCCGGGGCACCCGGCCCGAGCGTCCTGTCCGGACAGGCCGGCCTCCCGGTGCGCTACGCCGAAGGACACCCCGCCCTCCAGTGCGTCGACCGCACCGGCTCCGTACGGGCCAGCGTGGGCACCGTACCGGCCGAGAAGGCCCGCGAGTGGGCCCTGGCCCGCCAGTGGCCCGGAGACGCGGTACACGCCCTCTGCGCGGTCCTGCGGAGCCGGGGGCGGACCCTGGGAGTCGTGACATTCCTCCGGGGCGGCGGACGGAGCCCGTTCGAGCGGTCCGACTCGGTGTACGCGGAGGATGTGGCGGTGCGGATCGCTTCGGCGTTGGATTTGGCGGGGGTTGTGCGGGGGTCGCGGGGGTGAGGTGCGGGCCCGTCCTGGACTGAGCCCATCGCGGTACCCGCGCGGGGTGGTCTCCATGGCGGCGAGGATCGAGGCGGCTTCGAGCGAGTAACGGCGCGCCCGGACAAACGACTACCCGGAACCGGCGCCGTCGGCCCTGCCAGCGGCTCTCCACCAGGACACCAGTCGGGCGGCCATCGCTTCCGGCTCCGACGGCACAGGCGTGAGACCGAAGTGATCCTCCAACTCGTGTCGCAGGAACTCGCAGATCTCCGCCTGGCCGGATCCACGCCGAAGCCGCTGGAGGAGAGGGGCGAGCATGCAGTCGTACTCGTCCTGCACGTCGTCGGCAACGCCGATCGGGTCCCACTCATTGAGCAGGTGCCGCAGGGCGTTCTCGGTGACGGCGGTTTCAGGTCGCATCGCTCTATAACAGCAGGGTCGGGTGTGCGTTCGAGGGTTTTGCATTCTTCGCACGAATGAGCGCCATTGGTCGCTTTGGCTGCTTGCCCTGGGGGCTTGATCACTAGCGTTGCATGCGTACTTCGGAAGGGAGGTCAGTCGCTCCCCGACCGCGAGGTCGTCGGCTGACCAGCCCAAGTCATCGCGATCCAAGAGATCAGGGAGGTGCCCCGATGACTACGTTTCCCGCAGGCGAGCAGACCCACCAGGCTGTGCTTCCTCAGCAGCCTGCTCTGGAATCCGCGGGAGCAGACACCCCTGGGAGCAGGGACGAAACGGCTCACGGACACCCCGCCACCGCGCGGGGCACCGGCGGGGAACATGGGCGAGGGGAGACCGACGGACACAGCACCGAAGTCCGCCGGCGTCACGCCAAGACAGAGAAGAGGAGCGGTGACGCTCCCACGCAGGACCAGTCGTACACGGGTGGTGTTGGTGCGAGCCGTGTCTTCGTCCTTTCGAAGGACGGGCAGCCGCTTATGCCCTGCCATCCCGCACGCGCCCGTGAACTTCTACGCAAGGGGAGAGCGGTCGTTGCCCGACAAGTGCCCTTCACCATCCGGCTGAAGGACCGCACGCTCGACGAGTCAGAAGTCGACGGGGTGCAACTGCGTATCGACCCCGGCTCCAAAGGGACAGGCCTCGCCCTCACCGACGAGAAGAAGGAAGCCGACGGGCAAGGGGCCTCAATCACCGTGCGACGTGGCCTGGTCTCGGTCGAACTCCAACACCGTGGCGACCAGATCCACCTCTGCATGCAACAACGCGCGGGCTACCGGCATAGACGACGCTCCGCCAACTGCCGCTACCGAGCCCCGCGCTCAAACAACCGGACCCGTCCCGCAGGATGGCTCCCGCCTTCCCTGCGCCACCGAGTGGACACGACATTTTCCTGGGCGGCCTGGCTGTGCCGCTACGCGCCCATCACCGAGATCCATGTGGAAAGCGTCGCCTTCGACACCCACGCCATGAGCGCGGGCAGGCCCCTCACCGCGGCCGAGTACCAGCAAGGAACACTGGCCGGAACCGGAGCCCGCGCCTATCTGCGTTCCAAATGGAACAGCGCCTGCGCCTACTGCGGCGCGACCGGCATACCCCTGAACATCGATCACGTCAGACCCCGCAGCCGAGGTGGCTCGAACCGCATCTCCAACCTCGTCCTTGCCTGCGTCCCCTGCAACAAGGCCAAGGACAACGCGCGCGTCGAAGTCTTCCTCTCACACCAACCCAAGCGCCTCGCGAAGATCCTCCGGCAAGAAAAGGCCCCGCTTCATGACGCCGCCGCCATGAATGCGACCCGATGGCAGCTCTTGGATGCCTTGAGTGCTCTCGATCGCCCGCTATACACCTGGCCCGGCGGGCGAACGCAGTGGAACCGCAGCGTCATGGGGCTGGCCAAGACCCACACCCTGGACGCGCTCTCTATCGGACATCTGGATCACGAGAGCGGCGATGTAATCGTGCGCTTTCCGGGACAGGTACTCGTCGCCAAGGCAACGGGGCGTGGCTCCTATGCCCGCACCACTCCGGATCGATTCGGCTTCCCCCGTCTGCGGCGATCTCGTGTCAAGCAGCACTTCGGATACGTCACGGGGGATCTCGTACGGGCCAGCATGCCGACAGGAAGGTGGACGGGCACTTGGACTGGGCGCATCTCGGTCCGGGCCAACGGACAGCACAGCCTCACCACACCAGCAGGCAGGTTCAACGTCCGTCACCGAAACCTGTGCCTCCTGCAACGGGGCGACGGATACGGATACTCCTTCCGGCCGGAAGGAGTATCCGTCAACATCTCGAAAAACCGGTTGATCGCTGCTCCACCCGTTCCTAGGGTGTGATGCACCGAGGAGAGGAGGTGGTTCGGAGCATGTATGCACACCGGACGTCGGAGGTGGCTGCAGGCTAGCGGCCTGCCACCACACGCAGTGCGGTGCCGGACCAGCGTGTGCGAGAAACACGCAGCCGGCCAATCCAACGCAGTCACCCGACCCGCGAGCTCGCCGGTACGTCCGGCCGGCTCCCCCGCCCCAGGCGGAGGGAACCCGAGCTCGCGGGTCGTCTGCGTTGCGGGGATTTTTCGGGGGTGAGGTGCGTCATGTGGGTTTTTCGCCGTGCGCAGTACCCTGACCTCATGCTTTCGCTCGTTCGACGCCGCCACGTGGACTACGTCCGCGTCACGAGCATGGGCTGTCGACGCTCAGTCTGAGCTTTCCGGCCCCTCTTCCTGCCTGGCTTGCCTTCCCTGCTTGCTTTCCTTGCCTTCCTTTCTTTCAGCAGCCACCGCTGCCGTTTCCCCTTCTCACTCTCCTGTGGACGAACTCCATGACGAACGTGTCGACGAAGCCGTCGTACCAGCAGCTCCCGATCATCGATCTCTCGGCCGCCGATCGCGGTCCGCAGGCGCGTGCGCTGTTGCATGCGCAGTTGCACAGTGCCGCGCATGACGTGGGGTTCTTCCAGCTTGTCGGGCATGGGGTGCCGCAGGGGGAGGTCGATGCGCTGGTTTCCGCGATGCGGAGGTTCTTCGCGTTGCCCGAGGGGGAGCGGCTTGCGCTGGACAATGTGAACTCGCCGCATTTCCGGGGGTACACGCGGACCGGGGACGAGCGGACGGGTGGGAGCAGGGACTGGCGGGATCAGCTGGATATCGGGGCTGAGCGGGAGGCTCGTATACCCGGGCCCGGCGAGGCTTCTTACTGGTGGCTTCAGGGGCCGAATCAGTGGCCTGACTCCCTGCCCGAGTTGCGGACGGCGGCTCTGGACTGGGTCGCGCGGCTGAGTGGTGTCGCTGAGCGGTTGCTGTATGAGCTGCTTACGGCCATTGGGGCGCCCGGCGACTTCTATGCGCCGATCTTCGGGGTCCAGGCGCATCCGCATCTGAAGTTGGTGCGGTATCCGGGGAGTGCGGGGGACGGTGCGGATCAGGGGGTCGGTGCGCACAAGGACTACGGGTTTCTGACGCTGCTGTTGCAGGACCAGGTGGGTGGGCTTCAGGTGCAGCGGGAGGACGGGGGGTTTCATGATGTGCCGCCGTTGGAGGGGGCGTTCGTCGTGAATCTGGGTGAGTTGCTGGAGGTGGCCACTAACGGGTATCTCGTCGCGACCAATCACCGGGTTGTGTCGCCTCCGGGGGCTACCGAGCGGTTCTCCGTTCCGTTCTTCTACAACCCGCGTCTCGACGCGCGCGTGGAGCCGCTTCCGTTCCCGTATGCCTCGGCCGCGCCCGGCGTCTCCGACGATCCGACCAACCCGCTGTTCGCGGAGTACGGCTACAACGAGCTCAAGGGCAAGCTCCGGGCCCACCCGTTGGTGGCCGAGCGGCATCACGGCAACCTGTTGACTCCGGCCTAGCTCGACGCGCGCCCAAAGGGGCGCGGGGAACTGCGCGACCAGCCACTACCGGTCCGCAGTCGCCCGCGCCCCTCAGGCACGCTTCTCAGTGGGCGATGTCCTCGTACCCCGAGACATCCTGCGGGCGGCGCGAGCCTGGGCCCACGTACCGTGCGGAGGGCCGCACCAGTCGCCCCGTCCGCTTCTGCTCAAGGATGTGCGCCGCCCATCCCGCCGTCCGCGCGCACGTGAACATCGACGTGAACATGTGCGCCGGGACTTCGGCGAAGTCCAGGACGATCGCCGCCCAGAACTCGACGTTCGTCGCCAGCACGCGGTCGGGGCGCCGTGCGTGCAGTTCCGCCAGTGCCGCCTTCTCCAGTGCCTCGGCGACCTCGAAGCGCGGTGCGCCGAGTTCGCGGGCGGTGCGGCGGAGTACGCGTGCGCGGGGGTCTTCGGCGCGGTAGACGCGGTGGCCGAAGCCCATGAGGCGTTCGCCCTTGTCGAGGGCCTGCTTGACGTAGGCCTCGGCGTCGCCTGTGCGTTCGATCTCCTCGATCATGTGGAGGACGCGGGAGGGGGCGCCGCCGTGGAGGGGGCCGGACATCGCTCCTACGGCGCCGGAGAGCGCGGCGGCGACGTCCGCGCCGGTGGAGGCGATGACGCGCGCCGTGAAGGTGGAGGCGTTCATGCCGTGTTCCGCCGCCGACGTCCAGTACGCGTCGACCGCTGCCACATGCTTGGGGTCGGGTTCGCCGCGCCAGCGGATCATGAAGCGTTCGACGACGGACTGGGCTTTGTCGATCTCGCTCTGGGGGACCATGGGGCGGCCCTGTCCGCGGGCGGACTGGGCGACGTAGGACAGGGCCATGACGGCGGCGCGTGCGAGGTCGTCGCGGGCCTGGGCCTCGTCGATGTCGAGGAGTGGTTTGAGGCCCCAGACGGGGGCGAGCATCGCGAGTGCGGACTGGACGTCGACGCGGATGTCGCCGGAGTGGACGGGGATGGGGAAGGGTTCGGCGGGCGGGAGGCCGGGGCGGAAGGCGCCGTCGACGAGCAGGCCCCAGACGTTGCCGAAGGAGACGTGGCCGACGAGGTCCTCGATGTCGACGCCCCGGTACCTCAGGGCGCCGCCCTCCTTGTCCGGTTCGGCGATCTCCGTCTCGAACGCGACGACTCCTTCGAGGCCGGGTACGAAGGAGGGGTCAAAGTCGGACATCAGGCGGCTCCTCATGATGTGTGCGACAGGTCTTGTCAGGGGGGTGGGGTGGGGACGACGCGACCTGCGGAGGGGACGGCTCCGTGGTGGTCGTTCGGCCCTGTGATGCCCCGTACGGCGGGTGGTCACCCCACCGGTGGGGCATCTGCACCATATCCCCGAGTGCCATGGTTGGGCACTACTTGCGGCACTGAGTGCCACCCTCGGTTGGGTGCTCCGGCCGTGGATTCCATACGACATACGGCAAGATGACGGCGTGACCGACGCAGACGCCGTCTCCCCCGAACCCGAAACCGCACCCGCACCCGCACCCGAGTCCGACCCCGGGCCCGACCCCGCCGCCATGCGCAAGCAGTACCGGGCCGAGGGGCTCGCCGAGTCCGAGCTCGCCGCGACGCCCGTGGAGCAGTTCGCGCGCTGGTTCAAGCAGGCCGCGACGGAGGCTCATCTGTTCGAGCCGAACGCCATGGTGGTGTCCACGGCGGACGCGGAGGGCCGGCCGGCGTCGCGGACGGTGCTGCTGAAGCAGTTCGACGAGCAGGGGTTCGTGTTCTACACGAACTACGACTCCCGCAAGGCGCGTGACCTCGCGGAGAACCCGTACGTCTCGCTGCTGTTCCCCTGGCATCCGATGGCGCGGCAGGTCATCGTGACGGGCATCGCGCGGCGCACGGCGCGGGACGAGACGGCGGCGTACTTCCGTACCCGGCCGCATGGTTCGCAGCTCGGGGCGTGGGCCAGTGCGCAGTCGTCGGTGATCGCCACGCGTGCCGATCTGGAGGCGGCGTACGCCGAGCTGGAGGCGCGTTATCCGGAGGGCGAGCAGGTGCCGGTGCCGCCGAACTGGGGTGGGTTCCGGGTGGCTCCGCGGGCGGTGGAGTTCTGGCAGGGGCGGGAGAACCGGCTGCACGACCGGTTGCGGTATGTGGCGGAGGCGGACGGGAGTTGGCGGGTGGAGCGGCTCAGTCCGTGAGGACCGAGTCCAGGAGGTCCGTCCATTGGGCGACCACCTTGTCCCGTCGGCCTTTGTCGTCGGTGAGGAGGTTGGCGAGGCCCAGGCCTCGGGCCATGTCCAGCAGGCCCTGGACGGTTTCGCGTACGCCCGGCCTGGACTCGTCCGCGTCGAGCAGGTCGACCGCGATGCGGTGGGTCTCGCGGCCTACGCGTGCCTCCAGTTCGGTGACGCGCGGGCGCAGTTGGTCCTCGTTGGAGGCGGCGACCCACAGGTGGAGGGCCGCTCGGAACAGCGGGCCGGTGTAGAGGTCGACGAGGGCGGCGACGACGGCTCGCCGGTCGCCCGCCGCGCCCTGCGGGAAGAGGGCGCGGAGGGCGCCGGAGCGTTCCTCGGCGACGTACTCGACCGCGGCGGTGAACAGGTCCTCGCGGGTCGGGAAGTGGTGCTGTGCGGCGCCTCGGGAGACGCCGGCGCGTTCGGCGACGACGGAGACCGTGGAGCCCGCCCAGCCGTGTTCGGCGAGGCAGGCCACGGCGGCTTCCAGGAGGCGCTGCCGGGTGGCCCGGCTGCGGTCCTGTTTGGGGGTCCGTTCCTTGGGAGAACGGTCCATACGGTCGCCGACCGTGCTCACAGCGCCCATGCGGGGTCCCGTCGTTCCAGAAAGGCCGTCATGCCTTCGTGGGCCTGTGCGGAGGAGAACAGGCGGGCCGAGAGTGCGGTGAGGTGGGCCGCGTCCCGGTCGAAGGCTTCCAGCACCCTAACGGTGAGCAGCTGTTTCGTCTCCGCGAGGGCTTCGGGGGCGGCTGCCCGCAGTCCTTCCAGGAGGGGTTCGAGTACGGCGTCCACGTCCTCGCCGGTGGCCGTGAGCAGGCCGATGCGGGCGGCCTCGGGGGCGTCGAAGCGTTCGCCGGTGAGGTAGTAGCGGGCGAGGGCGCGGGGGTCGGTGCGGGGGAGCAGGGGCAGGGAGATGACCGCGGGGGCGACTCCGATCCGTACCTCCGTGAAGGCGAAGGTCGCGTCCGTCGACGCCACTCCTATGTCGCAGGCCGCGAGCAGGCCCAGGCCGCCCGCGCGGACGTGGCCGGTGACGCGGGCGAGCACCGGTTTGGGGAGTTCGACGATCTGCCGCAGAAGGCCGACGAGCGCGTCCGGGTGCGGTGGGTCCTTGAGGTCGGCGCCGGCGCTGAAGGTGTTGCCGGTGTGGGTGAGGACGATCGCGCGGACGTCGGTGTCCTTGGCTGCCTCGGCGAGTGCGGAGGACAGCTCGGCGACCAGGGCCGCCGACAGGGCGTTGCGGTTGTGCGGTGAGTCGAGGGTGAGGGTTTCGACGCCACGCGCGTGTGCGCGGCCGATCAGGGTGGCGGTCGGGGTCATGCGAGCTCCCTCAGCTGTCGGCGCAGGATCTTCCCGGAGGCGGCGCGCGGTACTCCGTCGATGAAGGTGACCTCGCGGACGCGTTTGTAGGGGGCGACGCGTTCGGCGACGTACGTCATGACCTCTCCTTCGGAGAGGTGGGTCGCGGTGGGCTGGCGGACCACGTACGCGTGCGGGACTTCGTTGTGGTCGGTGTCGTAGACGCCGATGACGGCGGCGTCGGCGATTCCCGGGTGGGTCAGGAGGAGGGCTTCCAGTTCGGCCGGGGCGACCTGGAAGCCCTTGTACTTGATGAGTTCCTTCACCCGGTCGACGACGAACAGCCAGCCGTCGGCGTCGACGTGGCCGACGTCGCCGGTGTGGAGCCAGCCGTCGGGGTCGATCATGGCGGCGGTGGCGTCGGGGCGGCCCAGGTAGCCCTTCATGACCTGGGGGCCGCGGATGAGGATCTCGCCGTCCTCGCCGATGCCGGTGTCCTTGTCGGGGTCGTCGAGGGAGATGATCCGCATCTCGGTGCCGGCGACGAGTTTGCCGACGGTGCCGGGTGGTGCGGTCGGCATGTCTTCGAGGGACACGGCGTGGGTGCAGGGGGACAGTTCGGTCATGCCGTAGCCCTGGCCGACGGGTGGCAGGCCGAGGCGTCGTGAGCAGGCGGCGGCCAGTTCGGCGTCCAGGGGGGCGGCGGCGCTGACGATGTACCTCAGGGACGACAGGTCGTACCGGCCGACCAGGGGGTGTTTGGCGAGGGCGAGGACGATCGGCGGGGCCACGAACAGGCCGGTGATGCGGTGGTTCTGGATGGCCGCGAGGAAGGTGTCCAGCTCGAAGCGGGGCAGGACGACGACGGTGACGCCCCGGCGCAGGGGGAGGTTCATGAGGGTCGTGAGGCCGTAGATGTGGAAGAACGGCAGCACGGCGAGGATGCGGTCGTCGGGGCCGGCGTCGATGACCGGGTCGAGCTGGGCGAGGTTGGTGGCGATCTGGCGGTGGGTGAGCATCACGCCTTTGGGCAGGCCGGTGGTGCCGGAGGAGTACGGCAGTGCCGCCACGTCCTCGGCCGGGTCGATGTCGATCCGGGGCTCGGGGGCCGTCGTCCCCAGCATGTCGATGAGGGAGCGGTGTCCGGGCGCGCTGTCGCAGACGAAGATCTCCTCGACTCCGCCCGCGAGTTCGGCCGCCCTTCGTGCCGTCTCCAGGAGGGGCGACACGGTGACGATCCAGCGGGCCGCCGAGTCCTTGAGCTGCTTGGCGAACTCCTCCGGCGTGGCGAGCGGGTGCACGGTGGTGACGGGGGCTCCCGCGCGCGTGGCCGCGTAGAACGCGGTCGGGTAGGCGATCGTGTTGGGGCTGTGCAGCGCGAGCACGTCCCCCTTGACCACCCCCGCCTCGGCGAGTCCGGCGGCCACCCGCCGGTGGAACATGTCCAGTTGGGCGTATGTGAGGGTGGTGCCGTCGGTGCCGTCGACGAGCGCGGGACGGTCGCCGAACTCGGCGGCCCGGCCCAGGACGGCCTCGTGGATGGGGAGTTCGACGGGCGGGACGTCTGCGTACTCGCTGCGGAACACGGTTCCTCCAGGACGGCCGGGGGGCGATCTGACCGGGGGTGATCTGACCGGGGGCGATCTAGTACGACTTGGGCAGGCCCAGGGTCTGGTGGGAGACGTAGTTGAGAATCATCTCCCTGCTCACCGGGGCGATACGAGCCACGCGCGCGGCCGTTATCAGCGACGCGAGCCCGAACTCGCGAGTGAGGCCGTTTCCGCCGAGGGTGTGCACGGCCTGGTCGACCGCCTTCACGCACGCCTCCCCCGCGGCGTACTTCGCCATGTTGGCGGCCTCGCCCGCGCCCACGTCGTCGCCCACGTCGTAGAGATGCGCCGCCTTCTGCATCATCAGGCGGGCCAGTTCCAGGTCGATGTGTGCCTGGGCGAGGGGGTGGGCGATGGCCTGGTGGGCGCCGATGGGGGCGTTCCACACGGTGCGGTCGCGCGCGTACTCGATGGCTTTGGCGAGGGCGTACCTTCCCATGCCGATCGCGAACGCGGCCGTCATGATGCGCTCCGGGTTGAGGCCGGCGAAGAGCTGGAGCAGGCCGGCGTTCTCGTCTCCGATGAGTGCGTCGGCGGGGAGGCGTACGTCGTCCAGGGTCAGTTCGAACTGCTTCTCCACGGCGTGGAGTTCCATGTCGATCTGGCGGCGGGTGAAGCCGGGGGCGTCCCTCGGGACGATGAACAGGCAGGGCTTGAGGCGGCCGGTGCGGGAGTCTTCCGTGCGGCCGACGATGAGGGTGGCGTCGGCCAGGTCGACGCCGGAGATGAAGACCTTGCGGCCGGTGAGGAGCCAGTCTCCGGTGTCCGGGTCTCGGCGGGCCGTGGTGGTGATGCGGTGGCTGTTGGAGCCGGCGTCGGGTTCGGTGATGCCGAAGGCCATGGTGCGGGTGCCGTCGGCGAGGGCGGGGAGCCATTCCTGTTTCTGGGCGTCCGTGCCGAAGCGGGCGATCACTGTGCCGCAGATGGCCGGGGAGACGACCATCATGAGCAGGGGGCAGCCCGCGGCGCCCAGCTCTTCGAGGACGATGGAGAGTTCGGAGATGCCGCCGCCTCCGCCGCCGTGTTCCTCGGGGAGGTTGACGCCGAGGTAGCCGAGTTTGGCGGCTTCGGTCCACAGGGCTTCTCGGTCGTAGGTGCGGCCGTGGCGTTTGCCGAGGGCGGCGACGGCTTTGCGGAGGGCGGTGTGTTCTTCGGCTTCGATCGTGGGTGGCATGGGACTCCTTCCGGGTGCGGGTTGTGTGTGGCTTGTCGCGCAGTTCCTCGCGCCCCTTAGGTGGGTTCGACTACCGCCAGCAGGGAGCCGACCGTCACTTGCTGGCCCAGGGTCACGTGGAGCGCCGTCAGCGTTCCCGGTGCCGGGGCCGAAATGCGGTGTTGCATCTTCATCGCTTCGAGCCAGACGATCGGTTCACCTGCCTCGACCCCGGTGCCCTCGGCGAGGCCCTCCGCGATCTTGACGACGGTCCCCGGCATCGGGGCGACCAACGCGCCCGGGGCCAGTTGGGTCGCGGGGTCGGAGAAGCGCGGCAGCGCGCTCAGTCTCGTCGTGTTCACGTACACCTCGTCGCCGTACCTCGTGACCTCGAACTTCCGCTGGACGCCCTCCACTTCGAGTACGACCAGACGCGCGTCCGCGTGTACGACCCGCACCCCGTCCGCCTCCAGGCCGTCCCGGGTGTGGCGGTAGCTCGGCTCGTGTTCCTCGCCCGCCATCTCGTAGCGCTTGGTCTGGGGTTGTGAGGGAACGTTGCGCCAGGCGCCGCCGAAGCGGGAGGGGTGGGTGTGGGCGTCGGCGAGGGCGGCGGCCAGGGGGGCGTGGGGGTCGGGGGGAGTCGCTGTCAGGGACGGGAGGTGGTGGTCGTAGAACGCCGTCGTCATCGACGCCGAGGTGAAGTCGTCGTGGCGCAGGCTGCGGACCAGGAGGTCTCTGTTGGTCGTCGGGCCGTGGATCGTGGCCCTCTCCAGGGCGCCCGCGAGTTTGCGGAGCGCTTCCGCGCGCGTGGGGGCGTATGAGATCGCTTTGGCCAGGAGGGGGTCGTAGTGGACGCCGATCTCGGTGCCGTCGTCGTAGCCGGTGTCGAGGCGTACGGCGTCCGGGACGGTCAGGCGGTGGAGGGTGCCGGTCTGGGGGGTCCAGTCGGTCGAGGGGTCCTCGGCGTAGAGGCGGGCCTCGATGGCGTGGCCACGCGCGCGTGGAGGGCCGGCCGCGTCCAGCGTGCTGCCCTCCGCCACGGCGATCTGGAGTGCCACCAGGTCCACGTCGAACACCGCCTCCGTCACCGGGTGTTCGACCTGGAGGCGGGTGTTCATCTCCAGGAAGTGGGCTTTGCCGTCGGCGACCAGGAACTCCACCGTGCCCGCGCCGACGTAGGCGACGGAGCGCGCGGCGCGCACTGCCAGCGCGCACAGTTCCTCCGCGAGCCCCTCCGGGAGCCCGGGCGCCGGCGCCTCCTCGATGACCTTCTGGTGGCGGCGCTGGAGGGAGCAGTCGCGCGTGCCCAGCGCCCACACAGTGCCGTGCGCGTCGGCGAGCACCTGCACCTCCACATGGCGCCCGCGCTCCACATACGGTTCGACGAACACCTCGCCGTCCCCGAAGGCGCTCGCGGCCTCGGCGCGCGCGCCCTCCAGCGCGGCGCTCAGCTCCTCAAGACGGCGCACGATCCGCATCCCGCGCCCCCCGCCGCCCGCGGCCGCCTTCACCAGCACCGGCAGATCGGACTCGGTCACCTCCCCCAGCGGCGCGAGCCCCATGAGCTCCTTCGCGCGCGTCTTGGACGCCATCGCCTCGATCGCCTCCGGGGGCGGGCCGATCCACACCAGGCCCGCGTCCAGGACGGCACGTGCGAAGTCCGCGTTCTCGGAGAGGAAGCCGTAGCCGGGATGCACGGCGTCCGCGCCGGCCGCGACCGCCGCCTTCACGATCAGGTCGCCCCGCAGATACGTGTCCGCAGGGGTCGCCCCCGGCAACCGTACGGCCGTGTCGGCCACGCGCGCGTGGAGGGCGTTCGCGTCGGGATCCGAGTGCACGGCGACCGTCCGGATTCCCAACTCACGGCAGGTACGGAAGACGCGGCAGGCGATCTCGCCGCGGTTCGCCACCAGTACAGAAGTGATCACTGAAGAGCCCCTCTTACATCCGGAAGACGCCGAAGCCGCCGCGTGCGCCCTCGTACGGCGCCGTGTGGATGGCCGACAGACACAGGCCGAGGACGGTGCGGGTGTCGCGGGGGTCGATGACGCCGTCGTCGTAGAGCCGCCCGGACAGGAACATCGGCAGCGACTCGGACTCGATCTGCTGCTCCACCATCGCGCGCAGGGCAGCGTCGGCCTCCTCGTCGTACGGCTGTCCCTTCGCCGCCGCCGACTGCCGGGCGACGATCGAGAGGACGCCGGCGAGCTGCTGCGGGCCCATGACGGCCGACTTGGCGCTGGGCCAGGCGAAGAGGAAGCGCGGGTCGTACGCGCGCCCGCACATGCCGTAGTGCCCGGCGCCGTACGAGGCACCCATGAGCACGGACAGGTGCGGGACCCGGGAGTTGGACACCGCGTTGATCATCATCGCGCCGTGCTTGATGATGCCGCCCTGCTCGTACTCCTTGCCGACCATGTAGCCGGTGGTGTTGTGGAGAAAGAGGAGCGGGATGTCGCGCTGGTTGGCCAACTGGATGAACTGGGCCGCCTTCTGGGACTCCTCGCTGAAGAGGACCCCTTGGGCGTTGGCCAGGATGCCCACCGGATAGCCGTGCAGTGCGGCCCATCCGGTCGTCAGGCTCGTCCCGTACAGCGGCTTGAACTCGTCGAAGTCGGAGGCGTCGACGATCCGGGCGATGACCTCGCGGGGGTCGAAAGGGGTTTTCAGATCGCCGGGAACGATGCCGAGGAGTTCGTCGTTGGAGTACTTGGGTAGCTCGGCGAAGCCTGGATCGTCGTACGCCTTCCGGTGGTTCAGGCGTGCCACCACTCTCCGCGCCTGCCGCAGCGCGTCCCTCTCGTCAACCGCGAAATAGTCCGCGAGACCCGACACGCGAGCGTGCATCTCCGCACCGCCGAGCGACTCGTCGTCGCTCTCCTCACCCGTCGCCATCTTCACCAGCGGCGGGCCGCCCAGGAACACCTTCGCGCGCTCCTTGACCATGATCACGTGGTCGGACATGCCGGGGATGTACGCGCCCCCGGCGGTGGAGTTGCCGAAGACGACGGCGACGGTGGGGATTCCGGCGGCGGAGAGACGGGTCAGGTCCCGGAAGATGGCGCCCCCGGGGATGAAGATCTCCTTCTGCGACGGCAGATCGGCGCCCCCGGACTCCACCAGGCTGATGCAGGGCAGCCGGTTGGCGAGGGCGATGTCGTTCGCGCGCAGCGCCTTCTTGAGCGACCAGGGGTTGCTGGCGCCGCCGCGCACGGTCGGATCGTTGGCGGTGATCAGGCACTCGACCCCCTCCACCACCCCGATGCCGGTGACGAGCGAGGCGCCGACCGTGTAGTCGCTGCCCCAGGCGGCGAGCGGGGAGAGTTCCAGGAAGGGCGTGTCGGGGTCGAGGAGCAGCTCGATGCGTTCCCGGGCCAGCAACTTGCCGCGCTCGCGGTGCCGTTGGACGTACTTCTCGCCGCCGCCCGCGAGGGCCTTGGCGTGCTCGGCGTCCAGTTCGGTGAGCTTGGCGAGCATGGTCTCGCGGTGGGCGCGGTAGTCGGGGCCGCTGGTGTCCAGCGCCGACGACAGGACGGTCACAGGAGAGCCTCCGGTATGTCCAGGTGGCGGGAGCGCAGCCATTCGCCGAGTGCCTTGGCCTGCGGGTCGAAGCGGTGCTGGGCGGCGACGCCGGCGCCGAGGATGCCCTCGACGACGAAGTTGAGGGCGCGGAGATGGGGGAGGGCGTGGCGGGTGACGGGCAGGTCGGCGGTCTCCGGGAGGAGTTCGCGCAGCCGCTCGACGGTGAGGGTGTGCACGAGCCAGCGCCAGGCCTCGTCGGACCGGGTCCAGAGCCCGATGTTGGCGTTGCCACCCTTGTCCCCGCTGCGGGCGCCCGCGACGAGGCCGAGGGGGGCCCTGACGACGGGGCCTTCAGGCAGCGGCTCGGGAAGCGGTGCCTTCGGTATCAGGTCTTCGAGTACGGCGGTTTCCTGGGCCGGCGCCACAGGCACCCGCCGCCCGTCGTGGAGGACCGCCACATGCGCGACGGCGTCATGGGGGACGTACACATCCTCGAAGACCCCATAAGGCGCGCCCTTTCCAGGTGGGGCGAGCACATGGAAGCCGGGGTAGCTGGCGAGGGCGAGTTCGACGGCGGCGCCGCTCAGCGCGCGCCCGACGGCCTCCTGGTCCGGGTCCCGTACGACGAGCCGGAGCAGCGCGCTCGCGGTCTCCTCGGTGTCGGCGTCGGGCCGGTCGGTGCGGACGAGGTCCCAGCGCACGTCGGCGACCTTGGCGAGGGCGCCCTCCAACTGGCCTTGCACCAGTGCCGCCTTGGCCTCGATGTCGAGGCCGGTCAGGACGAAGGTGACCTCGTTGCGGTAGCCGCCGAGGCGGTTGAGGCCGACCTTGAGGGTGGGGGGCGGGGGCTCGCCCTGGACGCCGGAGATGCGGACGCGGTCGGGGCCGTCCTGGGTGAGGCGGACGGTGTCGAGGCGGGCGGTGACGTCGGGTCCGGCGTAGCGGGCGCCGCCGGTCTCGTACAGGAGTTGCGCGGTGACCGTGCCGACGTCGACGAAGCCGCCGGTGCCGGGGTGTTTGGTGATGACGGCGGTGCCGTCCTCGTGGAGTTCGGCGAGGGGGAAGCCGGGGCGGCGGAGGTCGTGGGAGCCGTCGGTGAAGAAGGAATAGTTGCCGCCGGTGGCCTGTGTCCCGCACTCCAGTACGTGCCCGGCGACGACGGCCCCCGCGAGCCGGTCGTACTCCCCCGGCCCCCAGCCGAAGTGCGCGGCGGCGGGCCCGGTGACCAGCGCCGCGTCCGTCACCCGCCCCGTGACCACGATGTCGGCGCCCGCGCGCAGACAGGCGGCGATACCGAAGCCGCCGAGGTAGGCGTGGGCGGCGAGGCTGCCGGGGTGGCGGGCGGTGAGGTCGTCGCCCTCGACATGGGCGACCCGGACGGGGATGCCGAGGCGCTGCGCCAACTCCCGTACGCGGTCGGCGAGTCCGGCGGGGTTGAGGCCACCGGCGTTGGTCACGATCTTGACGCCCCGCTCGTGGGCGAGGCCGAGGGATTCTTCGAGCTGGCGGAGGAAGGTACGGGCGTAACCGGCACCGGGGTCCTTCAGGCGGTCGCGGCCGAGGATGAGCATGGTGAGCTCGGCGAGGTAGTCGCCGGTGAGGACGTCGAGTTCGCCGCCGGTGAGCATGTCGCGCAGGGCGTCGAAGCGGTCGCCGTAGAAGCCGGAGGCGTTGCCGATGCGGAGGGTCATGGGCGGGCCTCCTTGGGGGCGGTCACTGGCCGGCCTCCCTGGGGCTGGGGCACCGATGGGCCGTCCATAGAGCCGCCCTCAGAGCCGTCCATACGTGCGGTCACTGGTCGGGCCCCTTGGGTGCGCGTCCCTCGCCCGGTGGGCCCGCGAAGGCCTGGGCGATGTCCAGCCAGCGGTCGGCGTCGTCGCCCTCGGCGGTCAGGGCGAGGTCGGTGCGGTGGGATCGCTGGGTGACCAGGAGGCAGAAGTCGAGTGCGGGGCCGGTGACTTTGCCGGAGGCGGCGTCCTCGGGGCCGTAGATCCACAACTCGCCCGAAGGGGCGGTGAGTTCGATGCGGAACTCCTCGAACGGCGGGGTCAGTCCGTGCACGCCGAAGGCGAAGTCGCGGGTGCGGACGCCGAGTCGGACGATGTGACGCAGCCGGTCGGTGGGGGTGCGGGTGACGCCGAGCGCGTCGGCGATGTCGAGTCCGTGGGCCCAGGTCTCCATCAGGCGGGCGGTGGCCATCGAGGCGGCCGACATGGGCGGGCCGTACCAGGGGAACCGGGCGCCCTCGGGTGCGGCGCGCAGGGCGTCGGCCAGATCCTCGCGTCCCGCACGCCAGTAGGCGAGCAGCCGCCCGGGAGGCTTGCCCGCGCCCTCCTCGGCGCCGTTGTCCACGAAGTCCCCGGGCGCGGCCAGCGCCTTCTCGACCTCGCGGGAGAAGGCGGCCTGATCGGTCACCGCCAGCAGGGAGGAGTGGTCGGTCCAGGCCAGATGCGCGATCTGGTGAGCGACGGTCCAGCCGGGCGCGGGGGTCGCGAGCGCCCAGCCCTCCGGGCCCAACTCGGCCACGAGCAGGTCGAGTTCCTCGCCCTCCGCACGCAGGTCGTCGATGACGGGCGTCGGGTCAGCCATGGGGCGAGCATGGCAGCGGGAGCAAAAACAAGCAAGCGTGCTTGCATGGAAATGTGCGCGGAACTGTGGTCGAGGGATTTCTCCGCCGGGCTGTCACATCGGCGCCGTCCGCTCCGTCAGACCGATGAAGAAGCAGACGAAGAGCGAACGAAGAGCAGACGAAGACACGGATGAGGGACTTACCGAGGGGAACGATCATGAGCGCAGGCAGGAAGATCGCGGTGGCCGGGGCGACCGGGCGGCTCGGGCGGCACGTCGTGGACGTACTGACGGAGCGTGGCCACGAGGTCGTCGCCATGTCCCGGTCGGGCGGCGTGGACATCGAGTCCGGGGCCGGGCTGGCCGAGGCGCTGGCGGGTGTCGAGATCGTCATCGACGCGGCGAGCACGCCCTCGCCCGACCAGCGGGTGGCGACGGAGTTCTTCACCGCCGCGGCCCGCAATCTGCACGAGGCCGGGGCGAAGGCGGGCGTACGGCGGCTCGTGGCCGTCTCGATCATCGGCATCGACGGCTCGGTGGCCGGCTACAACGCGGCCAAGCTCGCGCATGAGCGGGAGGTGCTGGCGGGGCCGGTGCCGGCGCGGGTGCTGCGGGCGGCGCAGTTCCATGAGTTCGTGGAGCAGCTGGCGGGGTGGGGGCGGCAGGGCGACACCGTGTACGTCCCGAGGATGCGGACGCAGCTGGTGGCGGCGCGGGCGGTCGCCGAGGCGCTGGTCGATCTGGCGCTCACCGAGGACGACGTATCGTCCGCGCCGCCGTTCGCCGAGGTCGCGGGGCCGCGGGAGGAGAGCCTGGAGGAGGCGGTACGGCTGCTGCTGCGGGCGCGTGACGACTCCGCGACCGTCGTCGCGGTGAGCGACCCTGACAACCCGGACCGGGAGCTGTTCGAGAACGGGGGGCTGCTGCCGGGGGCGGGAGCGCGGGTGGCGGGGCCGGGGTTCGGGGAGTGGGTGGGGGCGGGGGCTGCGTGACGGGGGTGGAGGTGTCGTCCCCGATGTCACCTCCGGGTTCGTCCCCCTTCAGGTGAGGGGGTCGGGCGTCACCTGCCAGATGGTGACGAGCTCGGACCGCGGCGTGACCATGTAGACGAAGAAGCCACCGGCCACGAACGCGTGCCTCGCCCCTTCATCCGCGCCCTGGTATCCCGGCCCGTGAAGGTGGAGTGCCTCGGCGGCTCGGACCAGTTCGTCGGCCTTCTTCTCCACCTCGGCCAGGAACGCCGGTGGCGCACCGGCCGCCACCGTGGTCTCGTCGGGCACGTACTCCCAGCTCCAGCTCACTCGGCGCGCACCGCCTCCGCCGCGGCGCGGTAGATGCCGCTGGCGGTGGTCAGGTGTGCGCGCGCCGTGGCCGGTTCCGTGGCGATGTGGGCGAGGTACTCGGCGCGGTGGTAGGCCTTGGCCGTCTCCGGGTGGCGTTCGATCTCGATCAGAGCCGCCCAGTGGGTGAGGTAGGCGTGTACGGGCCCCAGCGAACCGTGCGCGACGGCCTCCGCGAGGGCCTGGTCCTTGGCCTGGTCGTACGCGGCGACCAGTTGGGGAGCCACTACGGCGCAGGCGGCGCGCAGGGCGGCGGGGGTGCGCTCGGGGCGGGGGATCAGCGGTCCGTCTCCCGCCACCTCGGTGTGGTGCGGACTCATGCGCCGTTCCCTTCGTCACCCGTGTTGGTTCCCAGGCACGAGCCCGACTCTAGTGCCGGGGCACCCTGCCCCGCCGCGGCAACCGTCAGGAACCCTCCTCCAACCCCTTCGCCTTCCCCCGCCCCACCTGAGTCCGTACCGCCCCCATGCTCGCCGCGATGACCAGGGCGATCGCGGCGGACTCGGTCGCGGAGAGGGACTGGTTCAGGACGAGGAAGCCGGCGGTGGCGGCGATGGCGGGTTCGAGGCTCATGAGGATGGCGAAGGTGGAGGCGGGGAGGCGGCGGAGGGCGAGGAGTTCGAGGGTGTAGGGGAGGACGGAGGAGAGGACCGCCACCGCCGAGCCGAGGGCGATCGTCGTGGGGTCGAGGAGCTTGGTGCCGGACTCGGCGATGCCCAGCGGCAGGAACATCAGTGCGGCGGCCGCCATCGCGAGGGCCAGTCCATCGGCCTGCGGGAAGCGGCGGCCGGTGCGGGCGCTGAAGACGATGTACGTCGCCCACATCACCCCCGCGCCCAGGGCGAACAGCACGCCGACGAGGTCGAGGCCGCCGAAGCCCCCGCCGCTCAGGAGGAAGACCCCGCCCAGGGCGAGGGCCGCCCAGACGAGGTTGATCGCGCGGCGGGAGGCGAGGACCGAGAGGGCCAGCGGGCCGAGGACTTCGAGGGCGACGGCCGGGCCCAGCGGGATGCGGTCGATGGACTGGTAGAAGAGCCCGTTCATCCCGGCCATGGTGCCGCCGAAGACGACGACCGTGGCCCAGTCCGCGCGCGTGTACCCGCGCAGCCGCGGCCGGCAGACGATCAGCAGCACCAGCGCGGCCGCCGCCAGCCGCAGCGTCACCACCCCGAGCGCCCCGGCCCGCGGCATCAGCCCTGCGGCGAGCGCGCTGCCGAACTGCACCGAGACCCCCGCGCACAGCACCAGCCCGATGGGGCCGAGGGAGCCCCGGCGGTGCGGGGCTCCTGCCGGGGCCCGGTTGTCGGCAGCCGGGGATGACGAAGGCGTGGCGGGAGTGGCTGCGGTTGCTGCGCTGGGGGTGGTCACGGGGCCTTCCAGGAACTCGTTCTCGAGAGTCGTTCATCGCACTGTACTGCCTAGTCCACAGTAATGGACCCAGTCAGGCTCGTGAACCCATTTTGCAACTGTCGATGGCGCCGGGCCAATGGACCAACGGCCAGCCAATGGACTAACGGCGGGACATGTACAGGTCCAGCGCCTTGTGGAGCAGCCGGTTCAGCGGGAAGTCCCACTCCCCGAGGTACTCGACGGCCTGACCGCCCGTGCCCACCTTGAAGCGGAGCAGGCCGAGGAGGTGGTTGGAGTCCTCCAGGGTGTCCGTGATGCCGCGCAGGTCGTACACGGCCGCCCCGAGCTCATGGGCGTCGGCCATCATGCGCCACTGCATGGCGTTGTTGGGCTGCATCTCGCGCTTACGGGCGGTGGAGGCGCCGTAGGAGTACCAGACGTGCTCGCCGACGGTGAGCATGGTCGCCGCGGCGAGGACGTCTCCCTCGTGGCGGGCGAGGTAGAGGCGCATACGGTCGGGGTCCTCGGCGGCGAGCGCCCGCCACATCCGCTGGAAGTAGGCGAGCGGACGCGGGATGAACCGGTCGCGCTCGGCGGTCTCGCCGTACAGCTCGTAGAACGCGGGCAGGTCGTCGTACCCGCCGCGGACGACCTCGACCCCGGCCTTCTCGGCCTTCTTGATGTTGCGCCGCCACTGCTGGTTGAGCCCCCGGTGGACCTCCTCCAGCGACCGCCCGGCGAACGGCACCTGGAAGACGTACCGGGGCTGTCCGGCCGCGAAGCCGTCCTCCCCGCCGGGTTCCGTCTGCTGCCACCCCATGCGCCGCAGCCGCTCCGCCACGTCGAAGGCCCGCGGTTCGTACGACGTCGCCTCCGCGTCCCTCAGCCGCCGCGCCGCCGGATCGGCGATCGCCGCCTTCACCGCGTCGGCACTCCATCGCCGTACGACGACGGGCGGCCCCATCTTCACCGAGAACGCGCCCTGCCGCTTGAGGTGGGCGAGCATCGGCTCCAGCCAGCGCTCACCGAGGTCGGCGGCGTACCAGTCGATCACCGGACCCTCGGGCAGATAGGCCAGGTACTTCTTCAGCCTGGGCAACGGCCGGTACAACACGAGGCCCGCCCCGACCAGCCGCCCCTCCTCGTCGAACCAGCCCAGACTCTCCGCCCGCCAGTCCGGCTTCACATCTCCCCACGAGGGGATCTGCGTATGGCTGACGGAGGGGCGGGCGGCGATGAAGGCGAGGTGGTCGGCGCGGGTGAGGGGGCGGAGGGTGAGGGAGGGGAGGGAGGGGAGGGGGAGGGACACTGTCGGGCTCCTTGCAGGGCAATACGGCTAGCTGGTCAGCAGTACGGCTGCTGGTTGGTGAGGGAGGCCGCCACGCGCATCCACACGCCGAACTGCCGGTACAGGTCGGGCAGGGCGCCCTGCGCCTGGACGGTGCGGCTGTCCGTCGCCTTGACCCCCGGGATGCCCAGGAGGGTGGCGGCGACCGAGGCCGACTGCCAGCGGACGGAGAGCGTGGCGGGCCCAGGCCCAGGCCCAGGCTCGGACTCGGACTCGGACTCGGACTTGGACTTGGACTTGGAAGGCGGCGTCGCGGAAACGGCCGGCCGTGGTGCGGCGAGAGCGGAAGCGACCCCTTCCTCGATCGCGGCGCGGGCCTCGTCCGCCGGGCGCAGTTCGGCGGCGAACCGGTCCCGCGCGTACTTCACGGCGACCGTGGCGACGGAGGCGTCCCATGCCGTCATCTCCGCGCAGGCGCGGTCGTCGCCGGTGAGGACCGCGAGCCGGACGCCGAGGGCAGCGGCCGTGGCGTGCGCCATGCCGATCTCGCCGACGGGGCGGCCGTCCAGCCACATGTCCTCGATCTCGTGCCCCATGAAACTGTGGCTGAGCACCCCGAGTTCACCGGCCCGCGAGTGGTAGCCGACGCCGACCATGGCGTCGTAGCCGGGAGTGAGGCCTTCGAGCATGCCCATCTGCTTGGGCTTGCCCCGCACGAGACGGGCCGCCGGGTGCAGATTCTCGGGCCGCAGGTTCCGCATGGGGCCGTGCGCATCGTTGACGAGGATGTCGGTGGCGCCCGCCGCGATCGCTCCGCGGACGGCCGCGTTGACGTCCTCCGCCATCATCAGCCGGCCCCGCTCGTAGTCCCGGCCGCCGGGCTGGACGTCGTCGGCGTCGACGAGGCCCGTGACACCTTCCATGTCGACGCTGATGTAGATACGCACTGTGGGGTCTCCTCGGTCTTGATCACTGAGAAGACGCCCGCCGCGCCCCGACCGGTTCCTCCTACACCTACTCCCGCCCGGCCCCTGCTCTGTCTACTCCCCCGTCCTCTCGCCCGTCCCGGGGGCCGAACGCCGCCAGCGCCTCCGCGTCCGTCGCCCGCGCGTTGAGGTAGTAGTCCGCCCACTCCGCGATCTCCGGGTAACCGCACTCCCCCACCAGCCGCCCGACCGCCGCCGGTATGTCGTACGGGGTCACCCGCAGGTCGACGCCCGGCCCCAGCAGACACCAGTGGGCGCCCGGGCGGCCGTACGGCATTCCGACGCTCCCGGGGTTCACTATCAGGCGCCCGTGGGCGAGGCGGACGTACGGCATGTGGGTGTGGCCGCAGACCACCGTGCGAACGGTGTCGGGGAGCGGCGCCAGGACCTCCGTCCAGCGGTCGAGGCGGGAGTCGACGAGGACGACCTCCTCGTCGTCGCGCGGTGTGGCGTGGCAGAAGAACGTCTCGCCGAGGCCGCGGAGAGTGAGGGTGAGGGTGGTGGGCAGGCTCGCCAGGAACTCGACCTGTTCGTCGGTCAGTTGGCCGGCCGCGTAGGGGGCGATCGGGTCGGGGATGTCCGCCCGCTCGCCCCTGCGGTACTCGACCAGCTCCCGGTCCGCGTTGCCGCCGACCCAGAGGACGCGCTCCCCCTGCGCCCGCAACAGGTCCAGAACCTCGGACGGTTGGGGTCCGGCCGTGATGTCCCCGGTCAGCACGATCCGCTCGGCCGCCACGACGTCCGGCTCCGCGAGTACGGCCTCCAGTGCGGGCAGCACCCCGTGGATGTCGGAGAGGACGGCGACCCGCCCGAACTCACCCTTCATGGCCCCACCCCTCACGCCCTGCCCCCTCCGTCAGCTCCTCCACCAGCCCCTCCGCCAGTACCTCCGCAAGATGCCGCCCCCGCACCCCGGCCAACTGCTCCAGCTGTGTCCGGCACGAGAACCCGTCCGCCAGGACCACCGCCCCTTCCGGCGCCTCGCGCACCGACGGCAGCAACTGCTCCTCCGCGCAGGACGCCGACACCTCGAAGTGGCCTTTCTCGAACCCGAAGTTGCCCGCGAGGCCGCAGCAGCCCCCGCTCAACTCACCTGTCAGTCCCGCCGCTTCACGGAGTCGGCGCTCGGCCGCGTCACCGAGTACGGCGTGCTGGTGGCAGTGGGTCTGGCCGACGGCCGGGCGGTCCAGGCGAGGCGGGCGCCAGTCCGGGGCGAGGCGTTCCAGTGCCTCGGCGAAGGTCAGGACCCGGGAGGCCAGCTGTCCCGCCCGCTCGTCGTCGTGGAGGAGTTCCGGCAGGTCGGTGCGGAGGGCCGCCGCGCAGCTCGGTTCCAGGACGATGACCGGGAGGTCGGTCTCCAGGACCGGTGCCATCAGGTCGAGGGTGCGGCGCATGACCGTACGGGCGTGGTCGAGCTGGCCCGTGGAGACGTACGTCAGTCCGCAGCAGACCCGGCCTCGGCGGGCCGTGAGGGGGGAGAAGGCGGCCGACGGGCGCAGGGTGGGTGGCAGGAGGACCGTCAGGCCCGCCGCCTCCAGTACGCGCACCGCCGCCTGGCCCACCTGCGGTGACAGGTGCTCGGTGAAGGTGTCCGGCCACAGCACCACCCGCGCACCCGCACCGGCCGACGCACCCGTACCGGCCGTGGTCGCCCGCCTCGCCCACCAGCGGGTCAGGGTCTGCTCCGCCAGC
The DNA here is from genome assembly GCF_040644695.1 of Streptomyces sp. NPDC046909. Lineage (NCBI taxonomy): Bacteria > Bacillati > Actinomycetota > Actinomycetes > Kitasatosporales > Streptomycetaceae > Streptomyces > Streptomyces sp. NPDC046909. The sequence continues at coordinate 499,629 of NZ_JBEYXC010000004.1, forward strand.
CGCGGCAGCCCCCGCTCGGGCGCGATGCCGCCCAGCCGCTTCGCCGCCCAGCCCAACGGCCGTACGGCGGCGAGGGTGTTGACCAGCCGGGCGGTACGGGTGCGGGCGACCGCCCGGAGCCACACCGGGAGCCGGCCCATCGTGTAGTGGGCGGCCGGGCGGCGTCGGCCCTCGTAGTGGTGGTGGAGGAACTCCGCCTTGTAGGTGGCCATGTCGACCTCGACCGGGCAGTCGGAGCGGCAGCCCTTGCAGGACAGGCACAGGTCGAGCGCGTCCCGGACCTCGTCCGAGCGCCAGCCGTCGGTGACCAGTTCGCCCGCGAGCATCTCGTGCAGCAGCCGGGCACGCCCGCGCGTGGAGTGCTCCTCCTCGCCGGTGGCGCGGAAGGAGGGGCACATGACGGCGGACCCGGACGCCGAGGTCGTACGGCATTTCGCGACCCCCACGCAGCGGCGTACGGCGGCGGAGAAGTCGCCGCCGTCGGCCGGGTAGCCGAAGGCGACGTCGACTGGCCGGTGTGGGAGGACCGAGAAGCGGAGGTTGGTGTCGAGGGGGGCCGGGCGGACGAGCATGCCGGGGTTGAGGAGGTCGTCCGGGTCCCAGACCGTCTTCGCCCGCTCGAAGAGCCCCACCATCTCCTCGCCGTACATGCGGGGCAGGAGTTCGGCCCTCGCCTGGCCGTCGCCGTGCTCGCCGGACAGCGAACCGCCGTGTGTCACCACCAGGTCGGCGAGGTCTTCCGAGAAGCGCCGGAAGCGGCCGATGCCCTGTTCGCTGAGCAGGTCGAAGTCGATGCGCACGTGGATGCAGCCGTCGCCGAAGTGGCCGTACGGCGTTCCGCGCAGCCCGTGTTCGGTGAGGAGCTTCCTGAAGTCCCGCAGGTAGCCGCCCAGTCGGGGCGGGGGCACCGCGCAGTCCTCCCAGCCGGGCCAGGCCTCGCTGCCGTCCGGCATCCGGGTCGCCGTGCCGGACGCGTCCTCCCTGATGCGCCACAGGGCGCGCTGGCCCGCGGGGTCGGTCACCACCAGGGCGTCCACGACGTCCGCCGCCCGCACGATCGTCTCCGCACGCGTGCGTGCCTCGTCCTCGGTGTCGCCGCCCGTCTCCACGAACAGCCAGGCCCCGCCGCGCGGCAGCGAGACCGCCGAGGGCACCAGGTCGGCCGCCATGCCCTCCACCGTCAGAGGGCCGTGCGGCAGCAGCCCGGCGGCGGCCTCGGCGGCCCCGGCCTCGTCCGGGTAGCCCAGTACGGCGAGGGCACGCGCGCGGGGGGACGCGACCAGCCGTACGACCGCCTCGGTGAGGATGCCCAGCGTGCCTTCGCTCCCGCAGAAGGACCTGGCCACGTCGGCGCCCCGCTCCGGCAGCAGCGCGTCCAGCGCGTACCCGGAGATCCGGCGGGGCAGTTCGGGGAAGCCGGTGCGGAGCCGGGCCAGGTCGCCCTCCACCAGCTCGCGCAGCCCCTGTGGCGCCCCCGCCCACCCCTGACCGAGCCGCAGCCGCTCCCCGCGCGCGGTGACGACGTCCAGCTCGCGCACGCTGTCCGCGGTCGTGCCCCACGCCACCGAGTGCGAGCCGCAGGAGTTGTTGCCGATCATCCCGCCGAGGGTGCACCGGCTGTGGGTGGAGGGGTCGGGCCCGAAGCGCAGTCCGTGCGGGGCGGCGGCGTCCTGGAGGCGGTCGAGGACGAGGCCGGGCTGGACTACGGCGGTGCGGGTCTCCGGGTCCAGGGCGAGCAGCCGGTTCACGTGGCGCGTGAAGTCCAGTACGACACCGGTCCCGGTGGCCTGCCCGGCGATCGACGTCCCGCCGCCTCGCGCGACGACCGGCACTCCGTGCTCACGGCACACCGCGAGGGCCGCGGCCACGTCGTCGGCGTCCCGGGGGGCCACCACCCCCAGCGGCACCCGCCGGTAGTTCGACGCGTCCATGGTCGTCAGCGCCCGGGACGTGACATCGAAGCCGACGTCACCCCGGACGGCCCGCCGCAGTGCTGCCTCGAGATCCGTCATGGAACAAGCATGCATCCGACCACTGACAGTGACGGGACCCCTGTGACGTCTCCGTCCACACCAACCGCACCAGAATCTGTGAACGCAAGCGGAACTTTCCCAATTCGATCACCAACTCTCATATAGTGACGGCCAGTTGAGCAACAGGTGTGACTACTCGCTCAGGAACGTCAGGAACGACAGCGGACCCCTACCGAGGACGACCGAGTCAAAGACGACCGAGGACCCCTTTCATGACCGCCCCCACCCTGCCCGGCGAACGACCCACCTTCCGCACCTTCGCCCCCGCCCCGCTGCTCACCGCCGTACTGGCCACGGCCGTCGTCGTCGCCGCGGTCGCCGCGGCACCCGACTCGGTGCGCGTCCCCCTCGCGTGCGGAGCCGGAGCGGGCGCCCTGCTCCTGGTCGCGGCCGTCGCCATGGCCGCCCACGCCGTCCAGACCGTACGGCTCACCCGGCGCCGTCTGGAGGCCGTCACCCTCGACGCCGGCCGGCTGCTTCAGGAGCGGGCCCGGCAGAGCGCCGAGTTCGACCGGGAACGGGTGAGCCTGACCGAGGAGCTGACCCACGAGCGGGCCCGCCTCACCTCGCAGGCCGACCTCGAACGCGCCCGGCTCACCGCCGAGTTCGCCGCCGAACGCACCCGCCTGTCCACGTCCTTCGCCGAGGAACGCGACCGCGTCACCGCCGAGGCCCACGCGGAACGCGCCCGTCTCACCGCCGAGAACGCGCGCCTCACCGAGCAGTCCCGCAAGGCCGCGCAGGACCGTGCCGCCGCCGTCTCCGCCACCGCCAACGCGGCCGGCCGTATGCAGGCGCTCGCCACCGGCATGCTCGCCGACCTCCGCGCCATGGAGGAACGGCACGACGACGAGGACGTCCTCGCCGACCTCCTCCACCTCGACCACCGCGCCGCGCAGGCGGGCCGCCTCGCCGACTCCGTCGCCGTCCTCACCGGCGCCCGCTCCGGCCGGCGCTGGGCCCGCCCCATCGCCATGGAGTCCATCCTGCGCGGTGCGATGGGACGGATCAGCGGCTACCGGCGGGTGCGGGTGCACTCCGCGAGCGAGGCCGCGGTCGCCGGACACGCCGCCGAAGGCGTCATGCACGCGCTCGCCGAACTCCTCGACAACGCGGCGAACTTCTCACCGCCGACGGCCGAGGTGCATGTGTACGTCGAGGAGGTCCCCGCCGGCGTCATCCTCTCCGCCGAGGACAGCGGCCTGGTCATGAGCGAGGTGCAGCTGCGCCGCGCGGAACGTGCCGTGGAGGGTGAGGCGGCGGGCCTCGGCGGCCTCACCGGCACCCGGCTCGGCCTCGCGGTCGTCGGCCGCCTCGCCCTCAAGTACGGCCTGAAGGTCTCCTACCGCCCCTCCGCGCGCGGCGGCACCGGCGTCCTCATGCTCGTCCCCCAGGACATCCTCGTACCCCAGGACGCACCGCTCCCCCAGGACGCCCTCGCCCTTCCGCAGCCGCCCGCGGCCGGGGCTGAGCGCTCGAAGCCCGATGCCGCCGACGCACCCGCCGAAACCGAGACGGCCACCGACGCCCAGCACGCCACCGCCGACCCGGACCCCGACCCCGTACCCGCGCACGAGTCCCCCTCTCGTGACGCCGGCGCCGTCTCCGACGGGCTGCCCAGGCGCCACCGGGGGCGGGCCCTCGCCGCGGCCGAGCGGGAGCGGGAGCGGGCACGCGCGCGTGCGGCCGAGTTCGACCGGGAACGGGAACGGGAGCGCACGCGTGCGCGTGCGGGCCAGGACGACGAACCGGGGCCCTTCCCGACCCCCGACACCGCCTTCCCCGCCTCCCTCGACGACCCCCTCACCCGCGCCGCCCGCTTCAGCAACTTCCGCCGTGCCGTACGCGGCTCCCTCTCGGACCAGGACGCCACGCCCCCGGCGGAGGACATCGCCGTACACACCACCACCCCCGACACCGCCGTACACACCACCGCCACCCACCCGGAAGGCAACCCCACGTGATGACCGGCACGACCACCGCCGACGAGAAGCTGACCTGGCTCATCGAGGGGCTCCTGGAGCGCACCCCGGGAGCGAGGCACGCGCTCGTGCTGTCCCGGGACGGGCTGAAGCTGTGCCGGACGCCGGAGCTGACCGTCGATCAGGCGGATCAGCTGGCCGCGATCGCCGCCGGGATCCAGTCGCTTTCGCACGGCGCGTCCGTGGAGTTCGGGGACGGGAGCGGAGGGGTGCGGTCGGCGATGACCGAGTTCTACGGCGGGGTGCTGTTCATCGTCGAGGCGGGTGACGGGGCGCATCTGGCCGTGATCACCGCCGAGGACGCGGACGCCGGGCTCGTCGGGCACAACATGACGGAACTCGTGGAGCAGCTCGGCCGGCATCTGACCGCGCAGCCCCGGACGTCATGAGCCGCCCCGGAAGGGACGACTCACCCGACCGCCTCTACACGCTCACCGGCGGCCGCGCCCACCCCGCGCCGGACAGCCCGTTCGACCTGGTGACCCTCGTGGTCGCCGAGTGCGATCCGGTGCCCGGCATGCAGTCGGAACACGCGGCGATCCTCCGGTTCACCCAACTCCCGACCGCCGTGGTCGAGTTGGCCGCCGAGCTGAAACTGCCCGTCAGCATCACCAAGATCCTGCTCGCCGACCTCCTCGCGACGGGCCGTGTCAGCGCCCGTCACCCCCGCAAAGCCGCCGTCCCCGATCCCGACGTCCTGGAACAGGTGCTCGTTGGACTCCGCAACCTCTGAGGCAGCCGCTGCCGCCCGCACCCCCCTGGGGGCCACCGCCGACAACGGTCTCAAGATCGTCGTGGTCGGCGGATTCGGCGTCGGCAAGACCACCCTCGTCCGCTCGGTCAGCGAGATCCGCCCCCTCAACACCGAGGAGACGATGACCCGGGCCGGCGAACACGTCGACGACATCAGCGAGATCCAGGACAAGAAGGCGACCACCGTGGCCTTCGACTTCGGCCGCATCACGCTCGACGCCCGCAATGTGCTGTATCTGTTCGGCGCCCCGGGGCAGGAGCGGTTCTGGTTCCTGTGGGACCGGCTGTTCTCGGGGACGCTCGGCGCGGTCGTCCTCGTCGACACCCGCCGGATCGACGACTCCTGGTACGCCATCGACCGCCTCGAACACCACGGCACACCGTTCATCGTGGCCTGCAACGACTTCGGCGGCCCCGCCCACGCCCCGAGCCGGATCCGCGACGCCCTCGACCTCGACCCGCACGTCCCGCTCCTCGACTGCGACGCCCGCTCCCGGGCCTCCGGCAAGCAGGTCCTGATCACCCTGGTCGAGCACGTCAGGAACACCTACAGCAACGCCTACAGCGACACACACGCATCCCACGCCCCTGTACGCGAACAGGAGTTGACCCCGTGACCGCTCCCGCGTCCGCCCCCGTGCCGCTCAGCGGACCCAGGTTCCAGACCGAACCAGCCGAGCTGTACCGGCAGATGCGGCGCGAGCACGGTGCCGTGACTCCGGTGGTGCTCGACGGCGACGTACCGGCGTGGCTGGTGCTCGGCTACCGCGAGCTGCACCAAGTCACCGGCGATCCGGTGCTGTTCAGCCGGGACTCCGACCTGTGGAACCAGTGGGACCGCATCCCCGACGACTGGCCGCTGCTGCCGATGATCGGCCGCAAGCAGCCGTCGATCCTCTACACGGTCGGCGAACGCCACCGCGAGCGCGCCGGAATGATCAGCGACGCGCTGGAGGCCGTAGAGCCTTCCGAACTGCGCGGGTACGCCGAGAAGTTCGCCGACGAGCTGATCGACGCGGTGTGCGCGAAGGGCGAGACGGACCTCGTCGCCGACTACGCGATGCTGCTGCCGGTGCGCGTCCTGGCCCGCCTCTACGGGTTCTCCGACGAGCAAGGGCCGGGCCTGGTCACCGCGTTGAACGACATGATCGACGGCCGGGAGCGGGCGATCTCGGGCCAGACGCACCTCGCCACGTCCATGTTCCAGCTCCTGGCCGACCGGAAAGCCACGCCCGCCGACGACGTCGTGTCGCGGATGCTCGCCGACAAGAGCGGGTTCAGCGACGAGGAGATCGCCCAGGACCTGATGGTGATGATGGCGGCGGGCCATCAGCCGACCGCCGACTGGATCGGCAACTCGCTGCGGCTGATGCTCACCGACGACCGTTTCGCCGCCTCCCTCTTCGGCGGCCGCAACAGTGTCGCCGAGGCCATGAACGAGGTCCTGTGGGAGGACACGCCCACCCAGAACGTGGCCGGCCGCTGGGCCGCCCGTGACACCCAGCTCGGCGGCCGCCGCATCCGCGCCGGCGACCTGCTGCTCCTCGGCCTCCAGGGCGCCAACTCCGACCCCCAGGTCCGCACCGACGGCGCCGCCCTCACCGGCGGCAACAGCGCGCACTTCTCCTTCGGCCACGGCGAGCACCGCTGCCCGTTCCCGGCGCAGGAGGTGGCCGAGGTCATCGCGCGGACCGGCATCGAGGTCGTACTGGACCGCCTCCCCGACATCGACCTGGCCGCCCCGGCCGAGTCCCTGACGCGTCGGCCCTCGCCCTGGCTGCGGGGGCTGACGGAATTGCCCGTGCGGTTCTCGCCCACCCCTGCCCTTGGAGGCACCTCCGTATGACGACGACCGGCATCGAAGAGACCCGTATAGCCCTGGACCCCTTCGTCAAGGACCTGGACGGCGAGAGCGCCCGGCTCCGTGCGGCCGGTCCGCTGGCCGCCGTAGAACTCCCCGGCGGGGTGCCCGTCTGGGCGGTCACGCACCACGCCGAGGCCAAGCAGCTCCTCACCGACCCCCGCCTCGTCAAGGACATCAACGTCTGGGGCGCCTGGCAGCGCGGCGAGATCCCCCAGGACTGGCCGCTGATCGGCCTCGCCAACCCCGGCCGCTCCATGCTCACCGTGGACGGCGCCGACCACCGCCGGATGCGCACGCTGGTCGCCCAGGCGCTCACCCCGCGCCGGGTGGAGCAGATGCGCGACCGCATCACCAAGCTGACGCAGGGGCTGCTCGACAACCTCGAAGGCGCCGGCAAGGACGGCGGCGAGGCCGGTTTCGTCGATCTCAAGGCGGCCTTCGCCTACCCCCTCCCCATGTACGTCATCGCCGACCTCATGGGCATCGACGAGGCGAAGCTCCCCCGCCTCAAGGAGCTCTTCGAGAAGTTCTTCTCCACGCAGACCCCGCCGGCGGAGGTCATCGCCACGCTCATGGAACTCGCGGGCATCATGGCGGAGACGGTCGCCGCCAAGCGCGCCGAACCCGGCGACGACCTCACCTCGGCTCTCATCCAGGCCTCCGAGGACGGCGACCACCTCACCGACGAGGAGATCGTCTCCACGCTCCAGCTGATGGTCGCGGCGGGCCACGAGACGACGATCTCCCTCATCGTCAACGCGGTGGTCCAGCTCTCACTCCACCCCGACCAGCGCGCCCAGGTCCTGTCCGGCGAGGCCGACTGGTCGGCGGTCGTCGAGGAAACGCTCCGCCACTCCACCCCCACCTCCCACGTCCTGATCCGCTTCGCCACGGAGGACGTCCAGGTCGGTGACAAGACCCTGCCGGCGGGCGACGCGCTGATCGTGTCGTACGCCGCGATCGGCCGCGACGAACAGGCCCACGGCCCGACCGCCGGCGACTTCGACATCACCCGCACTTCCCAGAACCGCCACATCAGCTTCGGCCACGGCCCCCACGTCTGCCCCGGCGCCGCCCTCTCCCGCCTGGAGGCGGGCGTCGCCCTCCCGGCCCTGTACGCCCGCTTCCCGGACCTGGACCTGGCGATCCCGGCGTCCGAGCTCCGCAACAAGCCGGTGGTGACGCAGAACGACCTGTTCGAGCTGCCGGTACGGCTGACGGCGCCGCAAGCGTCGTAGACCACCGGTCAGGAATGTCATGAATCCCCCGTCGTAGATCACCACAAGTCCACGGGCCGGAGGAGTCGTCTCATCGAACGGACGGGTTTCCATCCCGTTTCGCCGAGGGGATACCCTCCGGCTCGTGGCTGAGATCCAGATTCCCGCTGACATCAAGCCCGCCGACGGTCGATTCGGCGCGGGCCCCTCCAAGGTGCGGACGGAAGCGCTGGACGCGCTGGCCGCAACCGGTACGTCCCTCCTGGGCACCTCACACCGCCAGGCCCCGGTGAAGAACCTGGTCGGCCAGGTGCGCGAGGGCATCAGTGAGCTGTTCTCCCTCCCCGAGGGCTACGAGGTCGTCCTCGGCAACGGCGGCTCGACCGCGTTCTGGGACGTGGCGACCCACGGCCTGATCGAGAACAAGTCGCAGCACCTGAACTTCGGCGAGTTCAGCTCGAAGTTCACGAAGGCCGCGGGGCTCGCCCCCTGGCTCGCCGACCCGACTGTCATCGCCTCCGACCCGGGCACGCACCCGGAGCCGCGGGCCGAGGCGGGCGTCGACGTGTACGCCTTCACCCACAACGAGACCTCGACGGGTGTCGCCGCCCCGATCAAGCGCGTGGCCGGTGCCGACGAGGGCGCGCTGGTCCTGGTCGACGCCACGTCGGGCGCCGGCGGCCTGCCGGTGGACGTGTCGGAGACCGACGTCTACTACTTCGCCCCGCAGAAGTCCTTCGCCTCCGACGGCGGCCTGTGGATCGGCGTCTTCTCCCCCGCCGCGATCGAGCGCGCCGAGCGCGTCCACGCCTCCGGCCGCCACATCCCGGAGTTCTTCAGCCTCCCCACGGCGATCGACAACTCCCGCAAGAACCAGACGTACAACACCCCGGCCCTGGCCACGCTCTTCCTCCTGAACCAGCAGCTGGAGTGGATCAACGGCCAGGGCGGCCTCGCCTGGTCGACGGCCCGTACGAAGGACTCCTCGACGCGCCTGTACAGCTGGGCGGAGGAGTCGAAGCACGCGACCCCGTTCGTCACCGACCCGGCCAAGCGCTCGCAGGTCATCGGCACGATCGACTTCTCCGACGACATCGACGCCGCCGCCGTCGCCAAGGTCCTGCGCGCCAACGGCATCGTCGACACCGAGCCCTACCGCAAGCTCGGCCGCAACCAGCTGCGCGTCGCGATGTTCCCGGCGATCGACCCGGCGGACGTCGAGGCGCTGACCAAGTGCATCGACTACGTGATCGAGAAGCTGTAGCTGAAGCTGTAACTTCCGGGTAAAAAGCGGTAGTTGCGCAAGTTGTTGCAGGGCCCTGTCGGTGACAGGGCCCTGTTCTTCGGGTACGGCTGTGGCATGAACAGACCGATACCGGGCACCGTGGAGATCGCGGTGCGCCACCTCCTCAGCGACAACACGACCGGCGTGATGACCAAGACCCGCCAGATCACCTGGCGGGACACCCAGTACCGGGTGCGCCGGCCGGCATCGGGCAAGCACACTGTGGAACTGACCTGCTCGGCGTGCGACGCCGCCGTACGGGCCGAGGTCCGCGACGAGGCCGGTTACCGCAGGACTACCGCCATCCTGCGGACTCTTGCCGCACTGTCCGTGCTCGTCCTCGTCGTGGCCTTCGCTTTCGCCGTCTACGAAGGCGGCAAGACGGTGCCCGAGGGCCAGTCGGGGTCGGTCCTGTTCCCCCTCAGCATCATCGCGATCGCCGTCGCGTTCCTCGCCGCTCCCCTGTTCTTCCTCAAGAGCTCCGGCTACACCGGCGTCAGCCTGCTCAACGCCCCCAAGCTCCACGGGATCAAGTCGGTGCGCGGCTGACTTCCCACCTGACTTCCTTCGACGACGAGCAGGGCGCCCGGTGTTCACCGGGCGCCCTGCTTGTTCGGTCCTGCTTCAGCGCTTGTCGGCTCAGTCGCGGAAGCCGAGGAGACCGTGCAGACCGGTCCCGCTCGACGCCGTGGCCGGCTGTCCGGCGGTCGCCGCGGACAGCGCCGAGGCCGAGGCCGCGGCCGCCGGCTTGGGGTCGGGGGTCTTCTGGCAGACCGCGTCGGCCGTACCGCTGCCGCGCGGCACCGTGCCGTCGGTGAGGTACTTCACCAGGTACTTGTCGAGGCAGGCGTTGCCGCTCAGCGAGATGCCGTGGTTGCCGCCGCCCTGCTCCACGACCAGGCTGGAGTGCTTGAGCAGACGGTGGACGTTGACACCTCCCTGGTAGGGGGTGGCCGCGTCGTCCGTCGCCTGGAACAGCAGCACCGGAGGCAGCTTGCTGTTGGCGACGTTCACCGGCTTCAGGGTCTTCGTGGGCCAGAACGCGCACGGCGCGTTGTACCAGGCGTTGTTCCAGGCCATGAAGGGAGCCTTCTCGTACACGGCCCAGTTGTCCTTCTGCCACTGCTTCCAGTCGCGCGGCCAGGAGGCGTCACGGCACTGCACGGCGGTGTAGACGCTGTAGCCGTTGTCACCGGAGGCGTCGATGGCCGCCATGTTCTCGTACGCCTCGACCAGCGGGGCGGTCTTCTTGTCGTTCACGTACGAGGCGAACGCCTTGGCCAGGTCGGGCCAGTAGCCGTTGTAGTAGCCGCCCGGGATGAAGATGTCCTCCAGCTCGGAGGCGCCCACCTTGCCGCCGGCGGGCTTCTTGGCCAGCGCGGCGCGCATCGCGTACCACTTGGCCTCGATCTTGGCGGGGTCGGTGCCGAGCTTGTACGTGGAGTCGTACTTGGCGATCCACGCCATGAGCGCCTTCTGGCGGGCGTCGAAGGCGTAGTCCTGCGCGATGTTGGCGTCGTACCAGACTCCGTCGGGGTCGACGATGGAGTCCAGCACCAGGCGGCGTACCCGGTTCGGGAAGAGCTTGCCGTAGACCTGGCCCAGGTAGGTGCCGTACGAGTAGCCGAAGTAGTTGATCTTCTTCGCGCCGAGCGCCTTGCGGATCGAGTCCATGTCCTTCACGGCGCTGATCGTGTTGATGTACGGCAACACGTCCTTGTACTTGGTGCCGCAGGCCTTGGCGAAGGACTTGGCGCGCTTGAGGTTGGCCTTCTCGATCGCGGGCGTGCTGGGCACGGAGTCCGGGCGGACCGGGTTGAAGGAGCCCGGCACGCAGTCCAGGGCGGGCTTGCTCTTGCCGACGCCGCGCGGGTCGAAGCCGATGACGTCGTACTGGCTCGCGACCGCCTTGGGGAGCGCGGAGGCGACGTAGCCGGCGAGGCTCAGGCCGCTGCCGCCGGGGCCGCCGGGGTTGACCAGAAGCGGACCCTGGTAGCGCTGCGCGGTGTGCGGCACGCGGGAGAGGGCGAGGGTTATCTTCCGCCCCGCGGGCTTGGCGTAGTTCAGGGGCACCTTCACCGACGCGCACTGGAGGGTCGGGGAGTCGTCCGTGCCGCACTTCTTCCAGGTGAGGCTCGACGCCTGGGCGGACTGCGCGGACTGCGGGGCGTCGGCCTGGGCCGGGACGGCGGTGAGCGAGCCGGCGAGGACGACGGTCGCACCGCAGAGCACGGCTGTACTTCTTCTCATGAAGGTCCTTCAGAGCATGGGGGGTTGGGCAAGGATCGGAAGGTTGGCGGTCCTGGCGGGATCTTTTCGGAAAAGTGTGCCGCCGGAGAACATCCCGACCGAAAATTTGAACCAGCTGTGATCCGGCGGCCCCGGCCGCGTGGACGGTACGGAGGGGGCGCCCGGCCGAATGCCGGACGCCCTCTCGTTCATGTCGCCGTGCGGATCGCTCCGCTCATGTCGCCGTGCAGGTCACGGTCGGCACGCTCCCGCCTCCCGGCGCCCCGCCGAACCCGAGGGTCGCCGAACCGCCCACGGCCACCGCCCCGTTGTGCGCGGCGTTCGTGGCGGTCACCGTCGCCCCGGACTGCGTGTACGACGCGTTCCACATGTTCGTGACCTTCTGCGACCCGCTCCAGGTCCAGGTCACCTTCCATGAACTGATCACGGTCGTCCCGGTGTTGGTCACCTTCACCTCGGCGTTGAAGCCGCTCCCCCAGTCGCTGCTGACGGTGTAGACGGCGGTGCAGGCGGCCGTACCACCGCCACCACCCCCGCCCCCTCCACCGCCGCCGCCGTTCGACGGGAAGCCCGGCGCCTTGACGCTCGCCAGATACCCGTCCTTCACGGTGTCCACGGTCTGCCAGTCGTCCTTCAGAATCCCGCCCGTGTCACCGGAGTTGGGGTTCCAGGACCAGAAGGTCCAGTGGAAGGAGTCCGAGCCGTACGTCGACGTCGGCCGCAGATAGTCCACGAGTGCCGCCAGCCACTTCTGGTCGACGGTCGACTGGAGCGTCGTACCGAACTCGCCCACCCACACGGGCGCGATGTTCTGCTTGAAGATGTAGCCCCAGTACTTGTCCCAGATCCCCGGCATGTTCGCCGGGAAGGACGGATCGCTGAACCAGCTCTGCTGGGCCACGCTCGTGGCGTAGTCGTGGGCGGAGTAGACGACCCGGTTGGCGACACTCAGCTGCACCGGATACTGGGCCACGCCCATCAGGTTGCCGCCCCACCACCCGGAGACACCGTTGAAGGTCTGCACGCCCTCGACGAAGATCAGCAGGTCGGGGTTGACGGAGAGGACCGCGTTCCCGGCCCGCTGGGCGGCCAGCCGCCAGTCGGTCGCCGTGTCGCCGCAGCCCCAGCAGGCGGGGTCGTGCGGCTCGTTGTGCAGGTCGATCCCGACGACGGTGTCCTGGCCGAGGTAACGGGTCGCCAGCGCCTTCAGGTTGGCGATCCACGTCGACTCGGGGACCGCGGCGGTGTACCAGAGCGCCGACTGCCCTGCGGAGTCCGGGCGATGCCGGTCGAGGATGACCTTGAGGCCGTCCTGGCCGGCGTACGCCACGATCTTGTCCAGCACGCCCAGGGAGCTGAGCCCCTGGAGGTCGGCGTTCTTGCCGCTGCTGAAGTCGATGCTGTTGGGGACGGTCCCGGACTTGAGGATGTCGTCGCTGAACGGGATGCGGAGGGTGTTGTAGCCCAGCGATTTCATCTGGTCGATCATGGACTTGTAGTCGCGGGACCAGAGGCCGTGGACGACGTGATTGCTGGTCTCGAAGCCGAACCAGTTGATCCCGGCGACCCGGACCGCCTGCCCGTTCGCGTCCAGGATCTGGCGCCCGCTGGTGTGCCAGTAACCGGCACCGGCGGCAGTGTCGGCCGTATCGGCCGCCTGTGCCGAGGGGCCGACGCCGACCAGGAGCGGTATCAGAAGCGCCGCCGCGCACAACGCTCTTCGCAAGGTGCGGAACATGTCGCTGCCTTCTCTCGGGGGGCGCGGGCCCGGAACGTGATGGGAGCGCTCCCATCACCCGCTCCCCCCATGGAAGTCAGGTCACATGAACACGTCAAGACACGTGACGCTACCGACTGAGCTTCTGGAACCTGCGTACCGCGAGAGGCAGGAAGACGGCTGTCAGGATCACCGGCCACACACACGCCATCAGCAGGGCGTGCTCCTCGACCCACGAGTCCCCGCCGCCCACCGGCGTCCCGAACAGATCGCGGGTCGCGGCGGCCGTGGAGGAGATCGGGTTCCAGGCGGCCACATGGCCCAGCCAGTCGGGCATGAGCTGGGGCGCGACGAAGATGCTGGAGATCATCGTGAGCGGGAAGGCCACCGCGAACAGCCCGCCCGCCGCCTCGGGGTTGGGGACGATGAGCCCCAGCCACACCCCGATCCAGATCAGCGCGAACCGCAGCCACAGCAGCAGCCCGAAGGCCGCGAGGAAGCCGAACCCGCCATCGGGCCGCCAGCCCATCGCGAACGCGGTCAGCATCATGATGGCCAACTCGGCGCAGGCGACGAGCAGATCGGTGACCCCGCGCCCGGCGACGACGGCCGCGGACGCCATCGGCATGGAACGGAACCGGTCGATCACACCCTTCGTGGCGTCGTACACCACGAGCGTCGCGGTGTTGATGAACCCGAAGGCCATCGTCATCACGAACATCCCGGGCATCAGGAAGTCCTTGTAGTCCCCGCCGCCGGGCACCTGCATGGCGCTGCCGAAGACATAGCCGTAGAGGAGGACGGAGAGGATCGGGAAGCCCAACTGCCAGGCGATGTTGATGGGTTGGCGCTGGTAGTGGGTGAGGCCGCGGCGGACGATGTTCCAGACGTCGGCGAGGATCCAGTACGTACGGCTGCGGGTGATCCGGTACGTACGGCTGCGGGTGTCCTCCAGCGTGCTCATGCGGCCGCCTCCTTCTGTGCCATCGTGCTCATGCGGCCGCCTCCTTCTGTGCCGTCTCCGTGCGGTGTCCGGTCAGGCGCAGGAAGACGTCGTCGAGGCTGGGCCTGCGCAGCCCGATGTCCTCCACCCGCACGCCCTCGTCCTGGAGAGTGCGAGCGACCTCGGTGAGGGCGGAGACCCGGTCGACGACGGGGGCGTGGACGCGCAACTCGCCCTCCTCCGCCTCGGGTTCACCGTCCGAGACCCGGGCGACGACCTTCACGACCTGCGGGATGTCGGCCCGTTCGGCGACGACGACCTCGATGCGGTCGCCGCCGACCCGGCTCTTCAGCCCGTCCGGGGTGTCGTCGGCGATGGCCCGCCCCTGGTCGATGACGGTGATGCGGGAAGCGAGCTTGTCGGCCTCCTCCAGATACTGCGTGGTCAGCAGCACGGTGGTGCCGCTCGCCACCAACTCCCGCACGGACTCCCAGACTTCATTGCGACTGCGCGGATCGAGCCCGGTGGTCGGCTCGTCGAGGAACAGCACTGCCGGGGCGAGGATCATCGACGCGGCGAGGTCGAGGCGGCGCCGCATACCGCCGCTGTACTTGCCGACGCCCTTGTCCCCGGCGTCGGTGAGGTCGAACTGTTCCAGCAGTTCGGTGGCGCGCGCCTTGGCCCGGCGGCCGCCGAGGTGGAAGAGACGCCCGAACATCTCCAGGTTCTGCCGCCCGGTGAGCACCTCGTCCACGGCCGCGTACTGCCCGGTGAGCCCGATACGGGCACGCACCTCGCGCGAGTGCCGGACCACATCCAGTCCGGCGACGGTCGCCCGCCCGCCGTCGAGCCGGACCAGCGTGGAGAGGATGCGTACGGCGGTGGTCTTGCCGGCGCCGTTCGGCCCGAGCAGTCCGTGCACGGTGCCCTCGCGGACGGCCAGATCGAAGCCGTCGAGGGCGCGCTTCTCGCCGTACCGCTTCTCCAGTGCCTCGGCGTGGACGGCGTATCCGCCGTATCCGTCGGTCATGGGTCCCCCTGTCTCGGTGACTGGCTGCTCCCGGTAACTGAGTACACCGTACCCGATTACGCGTACGCCGTACTCAGTTTTTTCCGGGGGACTGACCGGGGACCTAAGCTGCACCCATGACGAGCAGTTCGGAGACCAGCGGCAGCGGCGACATCGTCCGCACCCTTGAGCTGCTGTGGGACACGGGCAAGCGCCCCAGCCGGGGCCCCAAGCCGACCCTCACCCTGGACCGGATCGTGGAAGCGGCCGTCCAGGTGGCGGACGCCGACGGCCTTGAGGCGGTGTCCATGCGCCGGGTCGCCACCGAACTCGGCACCGGAGCGATGTCGCTGTACCGGTACGTCCCCGGCAAGGCCGAACTGCTCGACCTGATGCTCGACCGCGTCCAACGGCCCTCCGAGAACCCGGCGGACCTGGGCGACGGCGGCTGGCGCTCGGCGCTGGAGGCCGTGGGCCGTTCCACCCTCGCCCTCTACCGCCGCCACCCCTGGCTGCTCCAGGTCAACCAGTCCCGCCCGATCCTCGGCCCGAGCGCCCTCGACGGCATGGAGAAGATCCTCACCCGCATCAAGCCGATGGGCCTGACCGACCCCGAACTGGTCTCGGCGATCATCATGATCGACGGTTACGTCGTCGGCGCGGCCCGCACCCAGCTGTACGCCCAGGAGGTGGAGCGCCGGACGGGCCTGACGGACGCGGAGTTCTGGCAGGCGCAGGTACCGACGCTGGAGAAGGTGATGGCGAGCGGCCGCTACCCGGTGTTGGCCGCCCTCTCGGACGACGCCTTCGGCACCGACTTCGACCACTTCGAGTTCGGCTTGCAGCGGATCCTCGACGGGCTGGAAGTGATCGTGGCAGAGCGCGGCAAGGCGTCAGGGCGCGGCACGGAGAACTGATCCTCGCGGCGGATCTGTTCGTGGGCGCGGGGGTTCACTTCCGCCGCAGCAACCTCCGGAACCCGAACACGACAGCTGCCACGGCGGCTACGGCGAGGGCGCCGACCTCGACGTTCTTGTTGCCGGAGCCGCCGTCGCCATCGCCGTCGGCCTGGGCGGACCCGCCGTTCCCGGAGGAGGAGCCGGAGTCCTGGTCCCCGGGTGCGTCCTGCGCCTCCACCTCGCTCCCGGCGCCCTCGCTGCCGAGCATGAGCTTGGTGCCGTCGGCGGAGTAGGAGACGGACTCGCCCTGCCCGAGGGGGACGCTGATGCGGCCCTCCTTCTTGAGGTCGCCGCCGTTCCAGTCGTACCAGATGCCGCCGAAGTACCCGCGTACGGCGAGCTGTTGGCCGTCGGGCGAGAAGGCGGCGTCGGTGGCCCAGAGGTCGACGGCGGTGGTGGGCTTGAAGACGTTGGTCCCGGAGGAGGAGAGCTTGGCGGGGCCTTCGTAGAGATGCCCGCCGTCCTCGTTCTTGTCGATGATGTAGACGCGCCCGGTCTTGGGGTGGACGATCATCGACTCGGCGTCACGGGAGCCGTCGGAGTACTTCACGACGTACTGGGTGGCACGGATGGTCTGGTCGACGAGCTTCTTCGGCTCGGGAAGCCGGTAGATCCAGACGTAGGGCCAGGTGACCCCGTCATTGTCCCCGATGTCCCCGACATAGATCTGATGGTCCGGGCCGATGGCGATCGCCTCGACGTCCCGCTGCTGCCCGACCCCGCTGAGGGTGATCCGCGCGACGGTCTTCCCGGTGGAGCTGTCGACGGCGTACAGGTAGGTGCCGGAGTCCTGGTCGTTGTGAGTCCAGTAGATGCCGGGGTGCTGATGGGAGGCGGCGAGGCCGCTGGACTCGGTGATACGGGGATCGTCGATGGTAAAGGTCTGGTCCCCTTTCCCGTCCCCGTCCCCGTCGGCGGCTGCGGCGGGCCCCGCGCCCATGAGGACGACCAGGGCAGTGGTCCCGAGGACACCGAGGGCTCCGAGTTGCGCACGCATGGCCTCAAGCTTGCCATCCCGTGCGGGACAGGGGCTCACGTGTCCGGCTTCACACGGCCGCACACCCCACCGCTCCCGCTGATCGTTCATCATGAGCGGATGCTCAGGTTCATGCCCGTCGGCGACTCCCAGACCATCGGAAGCGCGGGCGAACACACCTGGCGTTACCGGCTGTGGCAGCACCTGCGCGACACATACGGCGGCCCGTTCGCCCTCGTCGGCCCGC
Source organism: Streptomyces sp. NPDC046909 (assembly GCF_040644695.1). Classification (NCBI taxonomy): domain Bacteria; kingdom Bacillati; phylum Actinomycetota; class Actinomycetes; order Kitasatosporales; family Streptomycetaceae; genus Streptomyces; species Streptomyces sp. NPDC046909. The sequence continues at coordinate 516,864 of NZ_JBEYXC010000004.1, forward strand.
GCGACACCCTCCACGACAAGGCCGCCGACGCCCCCACCTCGTACGACTACGCCGACCCCGACTTCCCCCGCGCCCACCTCGCCGGCTGGGGCGAGGGCTGGCTGCACATGACCCCGCTGATCGCGGACGCGGTGCGGTCATGCAGGGCCGACGTCCTCCTGGTCTCCCTCGGCCTGATCGACCTCGGCTTCTACACGAACGCGGAGCAGACGGCGGAGAACGTACGCCGCTTCGTGGCCGAGGCGCGGGCGGCGCGGCCCCGGGTGCGGATGGTGGTGCTCCCGGTCATCCCGAACATCCGCGCGGTGGACGAGCCGGCCTTCGGCGCGCAGGTCACGCTCTTCAACGAGCTCCTGGCGAAGACGGTGGCGGACCTGGACGAACCGCGCTCGGAGCTGCTGCTGGCGTCACCGCCGGAGTCGTACGACATCAACGTCGACACGTACGACGGGACGCATCCGAACGCGAGCGGGGAGCACAAGATCGCGGGGGCTTTCGCGGAGGCGATGTATCAGGGGTGGGGGGTCGGGGAGCCTTACGCGATGGTGTGATGACCTACGGCGCGTGACCAGGTCACCGTGCGTATCGTTGTACTGCGCGGCTGTCCTTGTGCGAGGGGCGGTCGGGGAGGAGCGCCACGATGACCGTCCTTGAAGGCCGGATCGCGATGGCCGAAAGCGACAACGAAAGCATGCTCGACGAGATGTTCGACCGGCTTGAGAAGATGCCCACCCCCGAGGGATACAAGGTCGAGATCGTCGAGGGCACCGTCTACATGTCGCCGCAGCGGGACACCCATTGGCAGATCATCGCGGACATCGTCGAGCAGCTGCGGACCAAATACCCCCGGAAGCGGCTGAAGTCCGACGTCCGCATCGACTACCCAGGCCCTCTCAACGGCTTCGCCACCGACGTGACGGTGATGAAAGAGGGCGCGGCCAACACGGAGCAGGGCCACTCGCGCCACGAAGACGTCGAGTTCGTCGCCGAGGTCATTTCCAAGGGCACGGCAGCCAACGACTACGGTCCCAAGAAGCTCGCCTACGCCGTGGCCGAGGTCCCTGTGTACCTCATCGCCGACCCCTACCAGGGCAAGTGCCACCTCTACACCCAGCCCAAGAAGGGCGAGTACCTCAGCGAGCTCTCCATCGCCTTCGGCACGGACGTCGACATGACCGGCACCCACCTCGGCCTCACCCTCAGGACGGACGAGTTCCCGCGCGACTGAGGGGCTGGTCTCCCTCCTGAACGTCGGCCGGGAGGAGCGGGTCCCAGGGCGCGAGGGTTCAAGTGCTGGGCGGGCTAATTGGGTTGCCTTTGGGCCAAGGGGTTCGGTAGGAAGCTCGCATGCTTCGTGGTGACAAGATCGGGCTCCGGGCTCGGCATGAGGACGATATTCCGGTCCTGGAGGCCGAGCTCTACAACGACGTGGTCAACGCCTCGCGGGCCGATGGTCGGCCGTGGCGGCCGGTCTCGCCCGGCTCGGCGGGCGCGAAGTTCGTGGTGGACGACACGGACCAGGCCAACCTGGCCTTCTCCGTCGTGGACGCGGAGAGCGGCACGCTGGTCGGCGCCGCGTCGCTGTGGGGCATCGACAACCACCACCGATGCGCCCACATCGGCCTCGGCCTGCTGCCGTCCGCCCGCGGCAAGGGCTACGGCACGGACGTGGTGGCGGTGCTGTGCCATTACGGCTTCGTCGTACGCGGCCTGCAGCGCCTCCAGATCGAGACCCTGGCGGACAACGAGGCCATGCTGCGCTCCGCCGAACGCAACGGCTTCGTCCGCGAGGGCGTCCTGCGCTCCTCGGCCTGGGTACTGGGCGAGTTCCTGGACGAGGTAGTACTCGGCCTCCTGTCCCAGGACTGGAAGCCGACCCAGACCCCTACCACCCCGACTTCCCCAACTACCCCGAACTCCTAGTCCCTGCGGGGCAGATGGGCGGGTAGCTTACGGACATGGCGTCGTTCGAGGCTGTCCAGGTGAACCTGTGGTGCGACGACGTGGAGCGCTGCGCCACGTTCTTCCGTAGCCTCGGAATGCCGGAGAAATTCCGCTACCCGCCCGACGGCGAGCCGCACCAGATCGAGGTGGAGGCCGCCGGCTTCCGGATCGGCCTCAGCTCAGCCCGCGTGGGCAACGACCTGTTCGGCATCGCCACAACCCCCGGCGAAAACACGGAGGTCGTGCTGTGGTGCAGTGACGTCGACACCCTGCACCAGACAGCACTCGCCGCAGGCGCCGAGCCCCTGACGAGCCCGACCGACTCACCGGACGGCCACCTCCGCTACACCTGGCTCCACACCCCAGAGGGCCACAGAGTGAAACTCGTCCAGGAGCGCCGCTGAGCAGGAAGCGGAGGGAGCGGCGGCGGTACGGAAGCGGAGGGCGCAAGGGAGTAATTGGCAGATCCGTTCCCCTCCCAGTCCCGCCCACCTGCGGTTTCCCGTCCGCAGACCGAAACAGATCTGCCAATTACTGCTCCCCTACCCATCCCCGCTCCCCGTCCCCCCACCCACCGGCGTCCCCACCCCACCCCACCCACCGGCCGCAAGCCGCTAAGCCGACCCGGCGTGCTGGCGAGACGCGTCTGCGCACCCCCCAAACCCCGCCCCACAACCCCACCCACCGCGCCCCCAACCCCGGTCCCGGGCCCCCCGCTCTCCCGGGCCGCTCGCTCGCTTCTCACCCGTGATTCCGCGAGCCGTGTCAAGGGTGGCCCGGAGGGCCATCGGCGCAGCCGACGCGACCGCAGGGAGCGCCCTTTACTCGGGTCGCGGAATCACGACACTGACAAAGAAACGAGTGGCCCAACGGCAACGCACCCAACAGGCGCCCACCCGCCCCACCGCTGCCCACAGCAACTCCCCCACCACAAAAGGCACCCAGCCGCCGGCACCGACCGCCGCCCCGGGCAGGCAGTCACTTGCCGCCGGCGGGTGGTGTCGCCACGGGCTCCGCGAAGAACTGCCAGATCGTGATCACGGCGATGACCTGGCCGATGAGGTAGGCGACCTGCAAGGAGTAGTAGCGCATCTGGTAGATGGACAGGAGGAGCCCCAGGCGGCTCTGCCAGTAGCGGCGCTCACCCCGGAAGGTGTCGAGGTCGAGCGCGATGCCGGTGACGGTGAGGACGAACAGCATCGTCACGACGTGCAGCGCGAGGTTGGCGGCGCCTTCCCGGGTGAACCAGCCGAACAGCGCCTCCAGGGCCACCGGAACAGCGAAGGCTAGGGCGACTGGAATCGCCTTGACCGCCCCGCGCCGCCCAGGCAGTACCCGCCACAGCGCCCCCAGGAAGAAGCCGCCACCGACCCAGGTGGACATCCAGTAGAGAACACCGAGCACCATGCTGGGCAGGCCGAAGAGGTCCAGCAGCGTGTCCCGCCATGCCTCTCCGCGGACGAATCCCGCCCAGGTGCTGAGGACGGCTGCGAGCAGGCCGGGGACCAGCGCGCAGCGGACGCCGCGGATGCCGTTGTCCCACCAGTTGTCCCTCGGTCCCAGAGCCAGGGCCGCGTCGACCACGGACACATGTGGGGGAAGGTTGTCGGGGCACGGCAGCGGGCCGCCCTCGGGCCATTCGTGCAGACCATCTAACTTGTCTTCCAGCGCTTGCCGTTCGGGCGGCCTGTCGCCGAACAGCCCCTGATCCAGGCGGCGCAGCTCCGCATGGGTCTCCCGGTAGACCCGTGAGTTCTCCATCAACTGACGGCGGGCGGCGGTACCCGCGGCCGTGGCGAGGGGCCACCGGGAATACTCGAAACGCTGTTCCAGGACAGCGAGGCCGCGGAACGAGGCCACTGCCAGGTACAGGGCCAGCATGTAGACGGCGATCCAGACGGCTTCGGCGAGTGAGTTCCCGAGATGTTCCTCGCTGATGGACACCGCGATCGGAAAGAACGCCAGGAACAACAGGCAGTCCGCCGGATCGTCCATGGGTGATTGCTTCGGGGCCCGCCTGGTGTGCAGTACGGCGAGCATGGCGATGCCGGTGAGAATCCAGGCGTACGCAAGGATCCATTTCGGGCCGTCGGAGGCGGCCCTCATCGCCGCCCAGACGAAGTCGTCGTAATGCCGGATCCCGTACTCGGGGTCGCCTCGGTCGCTGAGCCAGGAGGCGCGCTGCCAGTTGCGTTCCTCCGTGAGCGCGTAGCAGACAGTCACCGTGACGGTCCACACGGCGATGGCGGGTACGACGATCCGCGCCCGCAGTTCCCGGTCCCTCGGCTGTCGTCCGGGAAGGAAACGGCGACGGCTCTTCGGGATGAGCTTCCCGTCGGCAGCGAGCCGCCATGCCACGGCGACGAATCCGAGGACGGTCAGGGCCATCAGGCAGCACGAGGCCGTCGTCTCGGCCGCGAGCGCGCGATCCGACGTGATCAGCTGGTCGTCCTGCGACTGGTACAGGCCGAAGCTCTGGGGCAAAAATATGGTCACCACGGGCGGGACCATCAGCGGGCCCCCGGCCCACCAGAGAGGCGCTGGCGGTCTCGCGAAGGCGAGCAACAGGGCGGCGGTGGCCAGCGTGAAAGCGTGTCCCTGAACCAGCGGATCCGCGAACTGCCATACCCTGCCGGGCTGCTCGTAGTACTTGCGGAGCAGATCGTTCGTACAGGTCAGCGCGGAGAGCACGACAGCGACGATGGCCCACCACACCAGGTTCCGCAGGACCGGATCCGGTGTGCGGCTACGAGAGCGATAGCGAGCCGCCGCCCACACCAGCAGGATGGACGTGACCACCGTCCACAGCACTCCTCCGGCCCAACTGATGCCCTCGGCAGCCAGCCGCTCGTTCTGAGCGGCCCACAGTCGCTGCCACGACGGCCTGACGGTGACAGTCACGGCGGGAGGCCACGGCTGGGCGGGGTTCTCGGAACGCTCGGGCCGCCACACCAGCGTGGAGGTGCCCTTCTCCTTCTCCTTCTCCGCCGGCCACGGCACGGCGTACTCGGCCCCGAGTGCACCCGGATCCACCGTGACGCTGTCCCAGTGAGCGGCGTCCAGCGCAGGCGGCGGCCGGAGGGTCAGGGACCAGGTCTCGGCACCGGCCCAGATCCGCCAGATCCCCACGTCGAGGCTCTTGCCGTACTGGCTGACCCAGGAGTGGGCCTCGTAGACGACCTCGACGTGACCGCCCTTCTTCGCCGTCACCACCGGTTCACCGGGCCGCCATTCCCACCACCGAGACGGCTCCTGCCAACCGGTTCCCTGCCGCGTGAGGCAGGCCATCGCGCTGGTGTAGGAACCGCTGTGCCGACTGAGGAGCAGAGCGTCGGCGAAGTACCAGTCGCCGGGCACATCGACGGTCAACTTGGTGACGATCTCCGTGTACGTACGGTCGTCATGGACGAGTTGGATGCTGGTGGAGACCCGCGCGTCGACAAGCCCCCCGATATCGCACACGGGGTCCGCGTCATCCGCACGAGCCGTTCCCGCCCCACCGATAACGCACACGGCCGCCAGAACGACCGCCGCCCAAGCCCGACCCCTCAACAAGCCCGCCCCCCGACCGACCCATCACCTCACGGATTCGGTCATACTCCCCACCACCTCCCATAGCAACGCCCCTGACACGAAAGGGACTTCGGCCGACGGCACCGACCGCCACCCCAGCGGCCACGTCATCCCGGTCAGCGCGGGCACGCCCACGTACGCCAGGCTTCGGTCACTCCGTGTCAGGGCTCGCACCCCCGGTGGCCAGGGGAAGGACGTGGCGGTTTGCGGGGGCAACAGGAAGTACATGTTCCGGTCGCCTGTCGCCTCGGTGACGATGGGGCCCGCGTCGAAGTCGGTGCACTGCATCAGCTCTGAGGCGACGCGTTCGGCCAGGGGTTCCCTCATGCGTACGGCGTCGAAGTGGATGCCGGCGTGGCGTAGGGCGTGGCCAGTGTCGGGGATCCAGGTCGGGATCCAGGGGGCGTCGATTCTCTCGTTCATGACGCAAATCGTTCCGTGCGCTCACATACTGCGACCAGGGCCACTCAAGGGTGGTGCAGGGCTGTGCACTTGGGGAGGCGGTTGTGCACTCGGGTGATCGCGGGTCGGAGACGTTCGGGGCCATGTTGAGGTTCTTCCGTGAGCGGGCGGGGATGACCCAGGAGGCCCTCGGCAAGCACGTCGGGTACTCCAAGTCGCAGGTGGCGATGGTGGAGCGCGGCGAGCGATCGCCCAAGGGGCAGTTGGTGGAGATCGCCGATCAAGTGCTCGGTGCACAAGGTGCACTGGTGCTGTTGGCGGAGAAGGAGTTCGGGCGAACCGGGCTGCGTCCGTGGACCGAGGACTACCTGGCGGAGGAGAAGAAGGCTGCCGCGCTGCACGTGTACCAGACCCACTTGATCCCGGGTTCGATCCAGACCGAGGCCTACGCACGCGCGGTGTTCACGTCCAACCGATGCCCGACCCTGGACGAGGAAGAGATCGACAAGCGGGTCGTCGCTCGCCTCAAGCGTCAGGAGCTCTTCGCTCGCAAGCCCACGCCGACGATCAGCTACGTACTCGAAGAGGCTGTCCTGACCCGCCCGTTGGGCGGCGCAGCCACTCTCAAGGAGCAGCTGCACCACGTCCTGGCCATCGGCGAACTCCGCCACGTCGAGATCCAGGTGATGCCGCACAGCCGGGAGACCCACGCCGGTCTCGCCGGCCGCATGAGCCTCCTGGAGACCACCGATCGTCAGCAGCTCGCGTACGTCGAGGGCCACCGTGGCGGCTACTTCGTGAGCGAACAGCCCGACGTAGGAGACCTGTTCGGCAAATATGGCATTCTGCGAGCGCAGGCCCTCAGCCCCGAGGAGTCCGCAACGCTGATCGAGAAGGTGGCGCGGGAGCTATGAGCACGGACCTCCACTGGAGCAAGAGCAGCTACAGCGACGGCGAGGGCGAATGCCTGGAGGCCGCTCTTACCCCCACCACCATCCACATCCGCGACTCCAAGCGCCTCACGGACCCGGCGCCCCGAACCCTCCGCCTCACCCCTACCACCTGGTCGACGTTCCTGAAGTCCCTCTAGAACATCCCGTTGTCGTTCGCCGAACTCTCCGGCACATCCTGGATCACATCCCAGTGCTCCACGATCTTCCCGCCCCGCACCCGGAACAGATCCACGATCGCCTGCCCCCGCTCCCCCGGCGCGTTCACGTAGTGGCTGTGGACGGCGACCAGATCACCCTCGGCGATGACCCGCTTCGGCGTGACCTTCAGTTGCGGGAACTGCTTGAAGAACGCGCCCAGGCCTGACTTCACACCCGCCACGCCATTCGGGATGTTCGGGTTGTGCTGGTCGTACTCGGGGCCCCAGTACCGGTCGATCGCCGACAGGTCCTTCTGCACCAGCAGTTGGTCGAACGCGGCCGTCACCAGCTTCTTGTTGTACGCGGTGAGAAAGCCCGGCCCCGGCTGCTCCGTCCGCGGCCAACTCACCGTCGAGAACATGTCGTTGCCGTTCACGGACGACTCCGGAACCGTCTGCCCGACATCCCAGTGCTCGGCGATCTTCCCGCCCTGGAACCGGAAGATGTCGAAGACAGCGGAGCCCCGCGCGCCCGGCGTCAGGACGACGTTCGAGTGCACCAGGACGAGGTCGCCCTCGGAGAGCACCCGCTTGATGTCGTACTTGGCGTCGGGGAACTGCTGGTGCAGTGAGACGCCGAGGTTCTTCAGCGTCTCCGCCCCGTCCGGCGCGAACGGGTTGTGCTGGATGTAGTCCGGCCGTACGAAACGGTCCACGACCTCGGTGTCGCCGCGCTCGAAGACGCCCTTGAGGACGCGTTCGACGACGGCCTTCTGGTAGCCGAGGCGGGCGTGATCGGCGCGCGTGACGGATGCCGTACCCGGCGCCGCGACGGCCGGTACGGCGGCCGCGCCCAGCACGGCGACGGAGGCCACGAGGGCGACAACCGCCTTGCGGACAGGGCGAGCAGGAGTGGTGGGGGACACAGGGCTCTCCTAAATATTGAAACTTCAAGCGCAACTTTCCACAGGAAAGCACTAACCCTCAGTTAGCGTCAACCCTCAAGATCAGCCAGAGCACCCCAACCCCCCAACCACCCTTGCCTAGAGCGCACTCCACGGCGTTGGCTAAGAGCCCATGGAGTACACGCAGCTCGGACGTACGGGACTCAAGGTCAGCCGGCTGGTCCTCGGGACCATGAACTTCGGACCGCAGACGAACGAGGCGGACAGCCACGCGATCATGGACGCGGCGCTGAACGCGGGAATTAACTACTTCGACACCGCCAATGTGTACGGCTGGGGTGAGAACAAGGGCCGAACCGAGGAGATCATCGGCAACTGGTTCGCGAAGAGCCCCGCTCACCGCGACGCGACCGTCCTCGCCACGAAGGTGTACGGCAACATGGCCGGCGACGGCGCCGCCTGGCCCAACCACGACAAGCTGTCCGCCCTCAACATCCGGCGGGCCGTGGACGCCTCCCTCAAGCGGCTACAGACCGACTACATCGACATCTACCAGTTCCACCACGTCGACCGCGCCACCCCCTTCGAGGAGATCTGGCAGGCGATCGACGTACTCGTCCAGCAGGGCAAGATCCTCTACGTCGGGTCCAGCAACTTCCCGGGGTACAAGATCGCCCAGGCCAACGAGATCGCCGCCCGCCGCTCCGGCACCATCGGGCTCGTCAGCGAGCAGTGCCTCTACAACCTCGCCGAGCGCCGCGCCGAGATGGAGGTCATCCCGGCCGCACAGGAGTACGGCCTCGGAGTCATCCCGTGGTCCCCGCTGCACGGCGGCCTGCTCGGCGGCATCATCAAGAAGCAGGTGGAGGGCGGACGCCGGGCCTCCGGCCGAGCCGCCGACTCCCTCAACGACCCCACCACCCGTGCCCAGATCCAGTCGTACGAGGATCTCCTCGACAAGCACGGCATCGAACCCGGCGAGGCCGCCCTGGCCTGGCTCCTCACCCGCCCCGGTGTCACCGGCCCCATCGTCGGCCCGCGTACGGCCGAACAGCTGGAGTCGGCGATCAGGGCCACGGAACTGGAGCTGAGCGAAGAACTGCTGACCGGCCTGGACGAGATCTTCCCGGGGCCGGGCCCGTCGCCGGAGGCATTTGCCTGGTAATACCCGTAAGGGGAACTGTCTTCAGTTCTTCAGTTCCCCTTACCTATCCCCTTACCTATCCCCCTGCTTACCAAGCTACCTACCAAGCGCCGACGCCAGCGCCACCACAACAAACATCAGCACCAGCACAACAGCCATGATCCGGTTACGGGTCTTCGGGTCCACACCCCGAGCCTAACCGGCCCCACCCAGTGCCCAGCGGCCGACCACCTCATACCGAGGCTGCTCCCCCGCCACCCCGGACACCGGCAGCCGGCTCCGTACCAACGCCAGCTCACCGACGCTCCACGCCCGGCTCGCGTACGCGTCCAGCACCTCCAGACAGGGCCGCACATCCACCGCGTCCCGGCTCCGCGCCAGCGTCAGATGCGGTTTGTACCGCCGGTGCTCCCCCATCTCCACCCCGGCCTTCCGCCCCGCCGCCTCCGCCCGCTCGGCGAGCAGCCGCAACTCCGCCACCCCGCCGGAGGCCCCGGCCCACAGCGCCCGCCCGTGCCCGAACTGCCCGCCCCCGCTCACCGCGAGCTCAAAGGCAGCGGTACGACGGGCCGCCCGCTCCAGCCGAGAGGACAGCTCGTCTACGACGTCGTCGTCCACCTCCCCGTAAAACGCGAGCGTGTAGTGCCACCCCGGCCGCCCCGTCCACCGCAGCCTCTCCGCTCCCGGCAGGCTCCTCAACTCGTCGACCACCGAACCGAGTTCACTGGCGATGTCCTCCGGAGGCAGTACCGCGGCGAAGAGTCTCATGACCCCAGCGTGCCACCATGGCCCCCATGGCGATCACCATCAGAGACGGCGGCCACGACGACATTCCCGCGATACTCGGCATGCTCGACAGCTGTGTGGAGTGGCTGGCCGGGCAGGGGCGTACCGGGCAGTGGGGGTCGAAGCCGCTCTCCGAGAATCCGAAGACGGTCGAGTCGGTCACGCGGTACATGGACGAGGGCGACACCTATATCGCCGAGGTGGACGGCGTACCGGCGGCCACCGTCAGCCTCACCGACGCGCCCGGCGCCTACCTGGCCCATCTCCCCGCCGGTGAGCCCGAGCGGTACATCCACTGGCTCGCCTCCGACCGCCGTTTCAAGGGGTACGGGGTCGGGGCCGCGCTCCTCGCGCACGCCGCCGAGGAGACGCGGCGGGCGGGGATCTCGCTGCTGCGGGTGGACTGTTACGCCGGGGACGACGGCAAGCTCGTCCGGTACTACGAGAGCAACGGGTTCAGCCGGGTCGAGGCGTTCACGGTCGGGGACAGCGAATGGCCCGGACAGCTGCTCGCCCGCAGGGTCTGAGCAGCCGTCCGGGCCAGTGGCCATCCGGGCCGAGGGAAGGTCAGGCGGCCGTAGCCAGCTGCTCCCGTTCCCTCGGTACCAGCCCCACCCTCGGATGCCCGTGGTCCCAGCCCACCGACAGCCGCAGGTTGCCGACCCGGGCCAGGACCAGACCGACCGTCACGGCCGCCGCGGCGGCGATCGCGCCGCCTACCGCGAGGCCCGCCCGGACGCCGTACGCGTCCGTGATCCAGCCGGCGATCGGGGCGCCCAGCGGGGCGCCGCCCATGAAGACCATCATGTAGAGGGACATGACCCGGCCGCGCATGGCCGGGTCGGTGCCCAGCTGGACGCTGCTGTTGGCGGTGACGTTGACGGTCATGCCGAACATGCCGATCGGGACCATGAGCAGGGCGAACAGCCACAGGGACGGGGCCAGCGAGGCCACTATCTCCAGCGTGCCGAAGGCCACCGCGCCCGCGACCAGGACCCGCATCCGGGCGGTGCCGCGCCGGGCGGCGAGCAGGGCGCCGGCCAGGGAGCCGACCGCCATCAAGGTGTTGAAGAGGCTGTAGGAGCCCGCGCCCGCGTGGAAGACGTCGTCGGCGAAGGCCGACAGGTACACCGGGAAGTTGAAGCCGAACGTCGACACGAAGCCGACCAGGACGATCGTCCAGATCAGGTCCGGGCGGCCGGCGACGTAGTGCAGGCCCTCCCGCAGCTGGCCCTTGCCGCGCGGTGCGCGCTCGACCACGTGCAGGTCGCGCGACCGCATCATCAGCAGGCCCGCGATGGGCGCGACGAAGGACAGGCCGTTGAAGAGGAACGCCCAGCCCGTGCCCACGCCGGTGATCATCAGGCCCGCGACCGCCGGGCCGACCAGGCGGGCCGACTGGAAGTTCGCGGAGTTCAGGCTGACCGCGTTCTGGAGCTGGTCGGGGCCGACCATCTCGGAGACGAAGGTCTGGCGGGCGGGGTTGTCGATGACGGTCGCGAGGCCTACGGCGAAGGCGGCGAGGTAGACGTGCCAGACCTCGACGTGGCCGGTGAGGGTCAGGGCCGCGAGCGCGATGCCGGTGAGGGCCATCGAGGACTGGGTGAAGAGCAGCGTGCGGCGCTTGGGGAGGCGGTCTACCAGGACACCGCCGTAGAGGCCGAAGAGCAGCATCGGCAGGAACTGGAGGGCCGTCGTGACGCCGACGGCGGTCGCGGAGCCGGTGAGGCTGAGGACCAGCCAGTCCTGGGCGATCCGCTGCATCCAGGTGCCGATGTTGGAGACGACCTGGCCGGCGAAGAAGAGCCGGTAGTTCCGGCTCTTCAGGGAGCTGAACATCGAGGACTTCGAGGACTTCGAGGACTTAGGGGACTTCGAGGACTTCGACGAGTCCTTCAGGGTAGTGGCGGTCGGTGCGGGGGCGGAGTCTGCTCCGGATCCCGTACTCAAAGGGGTTCGCCTCCTTGCGGCAACTGCTGTTTTACAGATGTGCGAGCTTCTCCAGCACGGGGGCGGCGGCGCGCAGTTTCGCCCACTCGTCCTCGTCCAGGCCGTCGACCAGGGTGGCCAGGAAGGCGTTGCGCTTGGCGCGGCTCTCGGCGAGCATCGCCTCGGCCTGTTCCGTCTTCGTGACGACCTTCTGGCGCCGGTCCTCGGGGTGCGGCTCCAGGCGGACCAGTCCCTTGGCCTCCAGCAGCGCGACGATGCGGGTCATCGAGGGCGGCTGGACGTGCTCCTTGCGGGCGAGTTCGCCCGGGGTGGCCTTGCCGCAGATGGAGAGGGTGCCCAGGACCGACATCTCGGTGGGGCTCAGCGACTCGTCGACCCGCTGGTGCTTGAGCCGTCGGGACAGTCGCATCACGGCGGAGCGTAGGGAGTTCACGGCGGCAGCGTCGTCGCCATGGGTAAGGTCCGGCATCTCTTTAGCGTAACTCATTACTCTCGCTAAACAAGCTGTGGCGCGCGGTGATTCCCGTGACACGGGCCACTGAAACGACAACGTCACTCGTACGGGTGAGTCGACAGCGGAAAGTGAACGCCGTCCCTCCGCGACCCGGACCCTCGTGTTCATGGGGACCAGCGTGCTCAGCCTGCGGATAGACGGGGAGCTGCTCGAACGGCTCCGGGACCATGCGGCGAAAAGGGGAATGAGCGTCCAGGACTATGTGGTCCGAACGCTCATCCGCGATGACTTCGACGAGCGGTTCAAGACCGCCGTCGAGGAGACAGAGAAGTTCTACGGCGTCACGTGATCATCACGTGAGTCCGAGTGCCGGCATCAGGTAGTAGAAGGCGAACACGGCGGACACGACGTACATCGCGGCGGGGATCTCCTTGCCCCGCCCGGCCGCCAGGCGCAGCACCACGAAGGTGATGAAGCCCATGCCGATGCCGTTGGTGATGGAGTAGGTGAACGGCATCATCACCATCGTCACGAAGGCCGGGACGGCGATCGTGTAGTCCGCCCAGTCGATCTCCTTGACGTTGCCCGCCAGGATCAGGAAGCCCACCGCGAGCAGCGCCGGGGTGGCGGCCTGGGACGGGACCATCGTGGCAATCGGCGTGAGGAACAGCGCCACGGCGAAGAGGCCGCCGGTGACGAGGTTCGCGAAGCCGGTGCGCGCGCCCTCGCCGACACCGGCCGTGGACTCGACGAAGGCGGTCGTCGCCGACGAGGAGCTGGCGCCGCCCGCGGCGACCGCGAGGCCGTCGACGAAGAGGACCTTGTTGATGCCGGGCATCTGGCCCTGGGCGTCGGTCAGCTTGGCCTCGTCGGAGACGCCCATGATCGTGCCCATCGCGTCGAAGAAGCACGACAGCAGGACCGTGAAGACGAAGAGGACGCCGGTCAGTACGCCGACCTTGTCGAAGCCGCCGAAGAGGCTGACCTTGCCGAGCAGGCCGAAGTCGGGGCTGGCGACCGGGTTGCCGGGCCACTTGGGCGTCGTAAGGCCCCAGGACGGGATCGTGGCGACGGCCTCGATGATCATCGCCACGACGGTCATGGTGACGATCGAGATGAGGATCGCGCCGGAGACCTTGCGGACGATGAGGGCGAGGGTGAGCAGGGCGCCCAGGATGAAGACGAGGACCGGCCAGCCGTTGAGGTGGCCGTCGCCGCCGAGCTGGAGCGGGACGGTGGTCTGGGCGACGTCCGGGATACGGGAGACGAAGCCGGAGTCGACCAGGCCGATCAGCATGATGAACAGGCCGATACCGATGCTGATCGCCTTGCGGAGACCGAAGGGGACCGCGTTCATCACGCGCTCGCGCAGGCCCGTGGCGACCAGCAGCATCACGATGAAGCCGGCCAGGACCACCATGCCCATGGCGTCCGGCCAGGACATGCGGGGCGCGAGCTGGAGGGCGACGACCGAGTTCACGCCGAGACCGGCGGCGAGGGCGATCGGGACGTTGCCGATGACGCCCATCAGCAGGGTGGTGAACGCCGCCGTCACACAGGTCGCGGTGACCAGCTGACCGTTGTCCAGCTGGTGGCCGTACATGTCCTTCGCGCTGCCGAGGATGATCGGGTTCAGCACGATGATGTAGGCCATCGCGAAGAAGGTGGCGAAACCGCCGCGGATCTCCCGGGGGAGCGTGCTGCCCCGCTCCGAGATCCTGAAGTAGCGGTCGAGGGCGCCGAGAGCGGAGGCGCCGCCCGGCTGCTGAGGAGCGGGGGCCTTGGCGGGTGCCGAGGTGGACATTGGCGGTTCCTACGAACAGAAGTGGTCAGACGCAAACCGTTTCAGTATGAACATATAAATCGGACGATGGCTATCTCCGCGCGTAGAAGTGACCACCTCGTAAGCTGTGCCCCATGGCGAAGTGGACCCCGAAGCACGAGGCACCGGAGCCCCTGGAGGGGCCCATCGTGCCGACCATCATTGGCGGCACGATCCTCTGGTTCGTCCTCTTCCTGGTCCAGCTCCCCTTCTACGGCTGGTTCGACGACCGCGGCCACGCGTGGTGGGTGTGGACCTGCCTCGCCGGCGCGGGGCTCGGCCTCATCGGTATCTATTACGTCCGCCGCCGTGACGCCGCCATCAAGAGGGCCGCCACGAGTGCCGGTGCCGATGCCGGTGCCGATGCCCTACGGGAAACGCAGTAGGCCCTACAACCTCAGCACCACTCCGTCCGACCGCCCCTCCTCCCCAGGTCGGAACTTCCGCCCACTCGGCGGGTGAAGCCGTAAATCCGCACGTACCGTCGAACGCATGACGCACATCGACGCGGGCGCCGAACTCGATCCTGTGCACCCCGTTCCCGTCCCGGCCGCCGCCGCGACCGGGCTCTCCGCCGCCGAGGTGGCCGAGCGGATCGCGAACGGGCAGGTCAACGACGTCCCGGTGCGCAGCAGCCGGTCGATGGGCGACATCGTCCGGGCGAACGTCTTCACCCGCTTCAACGCGATCATCGGCCTGCTCTGGCTGATCATGCTGTTTGTCGCGCCCTTCCAGGACAGCCTGTTCGGGTACGTGATCATCGCCAACACCGGGATCGGCATCATCCAGGAGTGGCGGGCCAAGAAGACCCTCGACTCCCTCGCGGTGATCGGCGAGGCCAGGCCGACGGTACGGCGGGACGGCGTGGCCCAGGAGGTCAGCACCTCCGACATCGTGCTGGACGACCTCATCGAGATCGGACCCGGCGACAAGGCCGTGGTCGACGGGGTGTGCGTCGAGGCCGACGGCCTGGAGATCGACGAGTCCCTGCTCACCGGTGAGGCCGACCCGGTGGTCAAACAACCCGGCGACCAGGTCATGTCCGGCAGCTTCGTGGTCGCGGGCGGCGGCGCCTTCCGGGCGACCAAGGTGGGCCGCGAGGCGTACGCCGCCCAGCTCGCCGAGGAGGCCTCCCGCTTCACCCTCGTCCACTCCGAGCTGCGCTCCGGCATCTCCACGATCCTCAAGTACGTGACCTGGATGATGATCCCGGCCGCGACCGGCCTGGTCATCACCCAGCTCGTCGTCAAGAGCAACGACCTCAAGGAATCCATCGCCCGCACGGTCGGCGGCATCGTCCCGATGGTCCCGGAAGGCCTCGTCCTCCTGACATCGGTCGCCTTCGCGATAGGGGTCATCCGGCTTGGCCGAAAACAGTGCCTCGTCCAGGAGCTGCCGGCCATCGAGGGCCTCGCCCGCATCGACACGGTCTGCCTCGACAAGACGGGCACCCTGACCGAGGGCGGCATGGACGTCACGGAGCTGCGCCCGCTCAACGGCAGCGACGAGACGTACGTACGCAAGGTGCTGGGCGCGTTGGGCGAATCGGACCCCCGCCCGAACGCCTCACTCCAGGCCATCATCGACGCCTACCCGGACGCCGAGGACTGGCGCTGCACCGAGTCGCTCCCCTTTTCCTCCGCCCGCAAATACAGCGGGGCGTCCTTCAGCGAGGGCAACGGGGAGTCGAGTACGTGGCTGCTGGGGGCGCCGGACGTCCTGCTGGGCGCCGACGACCCGGCGCTCGCGGAAACGGAACGGCTGAACGAACAGGGGCTGCGGGTACTGCTGTTGGCACGCGCGGCCCGGGAACTGGACGACCCCGAGGTCGCCGCCGGGGCCACCGCATCGGCGCTGGTGGTCCTCGAACAGCGGCTCCGCCCCGACGCCGCCGACACCCTGCGGTACTTCGCCGATCAGGACGTCCGGGCCAAGGTCATCTCCGGGGACAACGCGGTGTCGGTGGGGGCGGTGGCCGCCAAACTGGGCCTCGCCGGGGCGACGGTCGACGCGCGCGCCCTGCCCGCCGACAAGGAGGGCATGGCCTCGGCGCTCGACGAGGGCACGGTGTTCGGGCGGGTCACCCCGCAGCAGAAGCGGGACATGGTGGGGGCGTTGCAGTCCCACGGGCACACGGTCGCGATGACCGGCGACGGCGTGAACGACGTACTAGCCCTCAAGGACGCGGACATCGGCGTCTCGATGGGCTCGGGTTCGGAGGCCACGCGCGCGGTGGCGCAGATCGTGCTGCTGAACAACAGCTTCGCCACACTGCCGGACGTGGTGGCGGAGGGCCGCCGGGTCATCGGGAACATCACGCGGGTGGCGACGCTGTTCCTGGTCAAGACGGTGTACTCGGTACTGCTGGCGGTGCTGGTGGTGTGCTGGCAGGTGGAATACCCGTTCCTGCCAAGGCACTTGACCCTGCTCTCGACCCTGACGATCGGCGTCCCGGCCTTCTTCCTCGCCCTCGCGCCCAACAAGGAGCGGGCCCAGCCCCACTTCGTACGGCGGGTGATGCGGTACTCGATCCCGGGCGGGCTGGTGGCGGGGGTGGCGACCTTCGTGACGTACCTGATCGCCCGTCACTACTACACGGGGAAGGGCTCGTTGGATGCGGAGACGAGCGTGGCGACCCTGACCCTGTTCCTGATCTCGATGTGGGTGCTGGCCATCATCGCCCGTCCGTACACGTGGTGGCGGGTGGTGCTGGTGGCGTCCATGGGCGCGGGGTTCCTGCTGGTGCTGGTGGTGCCCTGGCTTCAGGACTTCTTCGCGCTGAAGCTGGTGGGGGTGACGATGCCGTGGATCGCGGTGGGGATCTCGGTGGTGGCGGCGGCCGCCCTGGAGGTGACGTGGAAGTGGGTCGACCGCCGCGTGCCCGCATAAGAGCAGGGGAGTTACTGCTTACTGGACGTCTATGTAGTCGCCCGCCGCGCTCACCGCAGGTGTCGTCGTCGTGCCCGCGAAGCTGTAGCGGTAGTAGCCGTCCGCCGAAGCCGTGACCGTCGTGCTCAGGGTGCCCGTCGAGCTGGTCTTGACGGTCTTGACCGTGGTGTACGTGCTGGTGCCCGCCTTGCGGAACTGGAGCTTCACGTACTGGCTCGCGTAGCCGGCGTACTTGTTGGTGTCCCAGTTGGCGCGGGACAGCTTGCCCGTGACGGTGATCGTCTTGCCCTTCTTCACCGGCTCCGGGGAGGCGTTGGCGGTGAGGGTGGACTTGCGCTGGAGCTTGGTGGCGCCGAGGCCGCTCTGCCAGGTGAGTCCGCCGTCCTTGCCGGCGGCGAGGGCGCCCAGCTTCCAGCTGCCCGCCTCGGCGTTGACCAGGTCGTCGTCGGAGCTGGAGGCAGGGCGGAACTCGATCTTCGCGGTGCACTTCAGGACCGTCGAGGAGGACGCCGTGCAGGTGCCGGGGTCGTCGCCGAGGAGCATGTCCTCGGAGTTCACGCCGAGCGTGTCGCCACGGTAGAGGACGGGCCCGGTCTCGAAGGAGCTCGCGGCGAGGCTCGCGGGCTTGGTCACGGTGTACGTCGCGGTGACCGTGACCTGGGTCGTGGTGCCGACCACGATGTTCTTGCCGCTGTTCACCTTGAGCGCGGAGAAGGTGACGGCTGGCCCGGCGGTGGCGGCCTGTGCCGTCGGGACGGCGAGGGCGGTGAGGGCCAGGGCGCCGGTCACGGCGGAGACGGCGGCCAGAGTGGCTCTGTTGCGCATGTGCGTTCCCCAGGGGGAGAAGTGATCTAGGAGTCTGTTGACTCACGGGATCAGATCCGTGGCGGCTGGGGTGAGTTGTAGGAGCGGGCAGGGATTTTGCCGACTTTGTCGTTACATGCGGGGCCCTTGATCGCCGTATGGCATCCCATGGGTTCCCCATGACGAAACGCGAAGACCGGCCCCGGATGGCTCCCGGGACCGGCCTGGACGTCGTACGGCCTACGTCGCTTACTTCACGTCGATGCTTACTTCACGTCGACGAAGTCACCCGCGGCGCTGACGGCCGGGGTGGTCGAGGTGCCCGCGAAGCTGTAGCGGAAGTAACCGTCGGAGGCGGCCTTGACGGTGGTGCTGAGGTTGCCCGTCGAGTTCGTCTTGATGGTCTTGACGGTGGTGTAGGTGGTGGAGCCCTTCTTACGGAACTGCAGCTTCACCGACTGGCCCGTGTAGCCCGCGTACTTGTGGGTCTCCCAGTTGGCGCGCGTCAGCTTGCCGGTGACCGTGATGGTCTTGCCCTTCTTCACCGGCTCCGGGGAGGCGTTGACCGCCAGCTTGGAGTAGCGCTGGAGCTTGGTGGTGGTCAGCGCGTCCTGGTCGACGTAGCCGACCTTGCTCCAGTCGATGGTGTCGGGGTTCGACAGGTCCTGGTCGTTGAAGTCGATCGCGTAGCCGATCGCCTTCCAGGTGGTGGCGTCGGCGTTCTCCAGCTCTTCGGCCGGGTAGACGTCGATGGTGCCCTTGCAGCTGTCGACGGTCGCCGAGACCTCGGTGCAGGTCGGGAACTCGTCGCCCCACAGGATGTTGACCGGCTCGTCGTAGGTGCCGCGGTAGATCTCGACGTCGAACAGGAAGTCCGAGGCGTTGAGGTCGATGTCCTCGGCGTGCGTGACGGTGTACGTCACCGGCACGGTCACCTGCTTGGCGATGCCCGCGACGATCGGCTTGCCCTTGTTGACCTTCACGTTGGAGAAGGACAGGTCCAGCGTGTAGGGCACCCCGTCTTCCGCGGCGGCGTAGGCTGACTTGCCGTCGGCGGCCTGACGCGCGGCCTGCGCGGCCTCGACGAGGTCGCTCTTGCTGTACGAGCTGTCGGCCTGCGCGGCCGGCACGGCCAGGGCGGAGAGGGCCAGGGCGCCGGAGACGGCGGCCACGGTGGCGCGAATACGCATGGGTTTCCTCGGGTGAGAAACGAAGTGAGAGAGCCGCTGCTTACTGCACGTCGATGTAGTCACCCGTGGCGTTGACCGCCGGGGTGGTCGAGGTGCCCGCGAAGCTGTAGCGGTAGTAGCCGTCCGCCGAGGCGGTGACGGTGGTCTTCAGGGCGCCGGTCGACGTGGTCTTGATCGTCTTGACCGTCGTGTAGGTGCTGGAGCCCTTCTTGCGGAACTGCAGCTTCACCGGCTGGCTCGCGTAGCCGGAGTACGTGCCGGCGTCCCAGTTGGCGCGGGACAGCTTGCCGGTGACCGTGATGGTCTTGCCCTTCTTCACCGGCTCCGGCGCGGCGTTGACCGTGAGCTTCGACAGGCGCTGGACCTTGAAGCTCTTGGCGTGCTCCTTGATGACGTAGTCGGAGTCGTTGCCCGCGGCGATGGCCCAGATGTTCCAGGTGCCGGCGTGCTTGTTGAGCACGGTGGAGCCCTGGTCGAGGGTGTAGGTCGCCTTGCAGTTGGCGCTCGTCGCCGACGTGTCGGTGCAGGTCGCGTGGTAGTCGCTGCTGTTGGCCAGGGCGCCGGTGTCGGACGAGTCGATGTCCGCACCGTGGTAGAGGATCGCCTCGGCGTAGTCGACGCCCGACGCGTCCTTCACGGTGAAGGTGACGGTGATGGTCTTCGTGCCCGTCGCGCTCAGGACGACCGGCTTGCCGCCGTTCACCACGATGTTGGAAATCGCGGTGTCGCCTACGACCTCATCGGCGTGGGCAGCCGGAATGGCGAAGGCGGAAAGGGCCAGGGCTCCGGTGACAGCAGCCCCGATGGCTCGAATGCGCATGCGTTCCCCACGTGAGAGGGGCCCCGACGGTGGTCGTCCCCCACGGTGGTGCCGGCACGCCGGGGCCCTAGTTGATCAGGGAGTCTGTTGACTCACGTGATCAGATTCGTGACGCATGCGAATGGTTGTACGGCTGGTGAAAGATTTGTGCGAGCTGTCAGTCGAACCAGCGGTCCCGAGCCAGCTCCGCCGTCCGCGACGGATCCTCCAGCAGCGCCGCCACCTCGAACCGCCGCGGCCACTGCCCCGCCGCCCATGCCAGCCCCGCGGCGACACCCTCCAGGGTCGAGGCGTGCAGGATGCCGTCGCTGGTGAGCCGCCAGTCCAGTTCCACGCCGTCGACGAAGAGCTCCTCGTGCTCGACGTACGTGGCGGGGGTCAGCGCGCCCAGCAGGATCCGTACCGACTCCGGTACGTCGTGTTCGGCGCCCTCGGAGTCCACCGACCCGGTCACCGACTCGCTCAGCCGCCGCACCTGGAACAGCTCCGCGAGCTCGGCGGCCCGCGCCGGGCGTACCGGCAGCAGCGGGACGCCCGCCGTGAAGGGCAGCAGGTCGGGCGAGTCGACGACCACCGCGTCGGCGGCGTCCACGACCTCGACCCGCCCGTCCACGACGGCCCGCAGCTCGTCGGGGAGGGTCACCTGCTCGGGATCCAGTTCGGCCAACGCACCGTAGAGGGCGTGCAGTTGGGCCCCGGTGACCTCACGCTCCGGGTCGGCGAGACGGTCAAGGAGCTCCGCCGCCCCGCCCGGCTCGTCCAGCAGCGCGGCGACGGACGTCCGTACGCCGAGCGCCCGCAGCACCTGCTCGTCGTCGAACCCGGTGGCGTCGGCCTCGTCGTACAGCCCGCGCAGGAGCGGATCACCCCCGGCGGCCAGCAGCCCTGCCGGGCGCCGGCCGTCCAGCACCGGGTGCCCCCTCAACCACCAAGCGGTGTAAGGCCGTACGACCTCATGCGTGCCGTCGGGCAGCAGGATCCGTACGGGCTGGGTGAGGGCGTCCCGCAGGGGCGGCTGGGCGAGCAGGGCGAGGGCCTGGGGCCAGCACTCCTCGTCCACCAGGTCGAGATCGCGTACGGCGACCAGTTCCGTGGCGACGGGCGGCACCGGAGAGTCGGGGAAGCGGTCGAGGACGTCCTCGCTCCACACGTCCACGGCGTCCAGGAGACCCGCGTCGTCGGGCTCGGCGAAGTCCCCTTCCCTGGGCTCGAGTTCGTCCGGGTCGAGGACGACATCGGTGGCCCGTACGAGCGCGAAGTTGGCGAGGACACCGCACGCGGCGAGCGGCTGCTCGCCCCACCGCTCCGCCAACTCGGCATCCACAGCGGCCAGTTCGCCCTCCCGCATGATCTGAGCGAACGGGCTTCCGGGCAGCACGAGTTCACCGGCGGGGGCGAGTTCGCCGTCCTCGTCGGGCAGGGCGAGCGCGCCCAGCCAGGGCTCGTCGCCGGGCTCCAGGCCGGCGTCCCGGACGAGGGCGAGGACCGTGTCGGCCAGCTCCTCGGCGTCGGGGGTCTCCTGCTCCCAGTCCAGGCCGCCGTCGTCGTCCAGGGACGCGGCCACGGCGGCCCGCACCTGCGGGGTGGTCAGCACCGCGCGCGGCGAGGCGGGCAGCGCGCCGAGCTTCTCCAGGAGGGGGTGCGCGGCGTCCGGGTGGGCGACCTTGAGGCCGAGCCGGGCGAGGGTCTCCGGGTCGATGGCGGCACTGTCGGCGCCGGGCAGCAGGACCTGCCGGGGCCCGATGGTCGTCCGCCCGTCGGCGAGCGGCACGGGAAGCCCGGACAACCGGTCGGGATCGACCCCGGCGAGGCTGTCGTACAGCCGCCGCCACCAGTCCGGCTCCTTCTCCAGCCCGGCCAGCCGGTCGATGGCATCGGTGAGGGGAACGCGGGCGACCCCGAGCGTGCGCAGCTCGACACGCCGTTCGAGTCCGGCGGGCAGAAGAGTGGGCAGCACCTCGGCGAGAACCCGCACGGTGTCGGCGCCGGCGCCCTCCACGACCTCGGCTTCGCGGGGGCGGAGCGCCTCGGGCAGGTCATCAGTGTCGTCGTCGGTGCCGTCAGTGCCGTGGCTGCCGGGTTCCAGGGCGGGCGGCAGGAAGGCGGTCCTGGGCAGCCGTTCGAGGATCGCCTGGCGCAGGGTGCCGTCGAGTTCGCCCTTGCCGAGCGGGCCGGGCACGAGATCGATGAGCCCGGTGGACACCGGCCGCCACCCGGCGAGGAGTTCGGTGTACGCGTCGGCCGCGCGCTGCACGAGGAAGTCGGTGAGCGGTCCGGGCGCGGCGTGCCGGCGGCTGGGGTCGAGGGGGAAGGACGCGATGAGCAGCGCGGGCACCCCGAGCGGCTCGTCGCTGGGGGTGGGGGCGTGCAGGACGGGGCTGGTACGGGGCCGGTCGGGCGAACCGTCGGAGCGGGCGGGCACGGCCCAGGTGACGGACCAGTACGGCCGCAGCCGCTCCTCGACAGGCCGGTCGGCGAGGAGATCGGCGCTGAGCGCCCCGTGCGCCCCGGCGACCCGCCACCGCGTGATGCCCTCCCGGGAATCCTCTACGACGGTGAAGACGCCGTCGGTCCGGCGGCGCAGCGTGCGGGCGTCCCCGCCGGGCGTCTCGATGACGACCTCCTCCAGCCCGGGAAGGGCGAGGAGCAGCGCGTCGTCGACGGCGTCGAGGAGCCGCTCGGCGAGATCGGTGGCGGCGGTGTCCCGCAGGGGCAGGATGACGGCCGTGTCGTAGGGGTCGGGGGCGGTGCCCTCGGCGGCGAAGGGAAGGCGAAGGAGCGGGACATGCCCGTCACGCCGCCGAATCTCATCGCCCAGCCCCGGACTGTGCCGGGCGGTGTCGGAGGCGTGATCGCGCGCCTCGGCAAGAGACCACCGCACACCACCGTGCCGCCCCACGACGGCGGGCTCATCGGTGACAGCGAGGACGGCGGCGAACCCGACGCCGAACCGGCCGACGGAGGGAGCACCGGAAGCGGTGTCCCGCTTGGCGGAGGCCCGGAGGGTGGAGAGCGACTCGACACCGGCCGCGTCGAGAGGGGCGCCGGTGTTGGCGGCGACGAGGACCCCGTCCCGCAGAGTGAGCCGGAGCCGCCCGGGCACCCCGGCCCTGGCGGCGGCGTCGGCGGCATTCTGAGCGAGCTCGACGACGAGCCGGTCCCGGTACCCACCGAGGACCAGATCCTCCTCGGCATTGGCGTCCTCACGGAACCGCGCGGGGCTGGTCGCCCAGGCGTCGAGCACGCCCCGCCGGAGACGGGCGGTCCCGAACGGGTCGGCACCCTCTGCTGCGGGCCGCACGAACTTGCTCACGTTGACTCTCCTCGTCTGCGTCCGACGAAGGTACCGCCTGCCAAACGGAGCGTGTCACTCAGGACGCGTGCGACGGGGGAGCCGACAGGCCGTTGACGCTGAGGCTCTCGTACACCCCGATCTGGACGGCCTGTGCTGAAAGCGACGATCCTTGCTCGGTACCAGGACCAGCCGGTCGACGACCGAAGGCACGGCCACTCGCCGCCGGGGCACGCTCAACGCGCCCGACATCAAGCGGCCCCACACCAAGGGAATCGAGGAAGCGGCCATGACCAGCACACCTCCCGGGCCGGTACACATCGTCGGCGCCGGGCCCGGTGTCGGCGCGTCCGTCGCACGGCGTTTCGCCCGCGCCGGGCATCCCGTGGGGCTCGTCGCCCGCGACCCCGTCCGGCTCGCCGGGCTCACCCTGGACCTGATCGCGGAGGGCATCCCCACGGAGTCCTACCCGGCCGACGCGAGTGATCCCGCCGATCTCGCGCGCGCCCTGGCGATGCTCGCCGAGCGGCAGGGACCGGCGGAGGTGCTGTGCTTCAGCCCGCTGCCCGACGTCGGCCTGATCAAGCCGGTGCTGGAGACCGGCGCCGCCGAGCTGGAGCGGGCGCTGGCGCTGAATGTCGTCGGCGCCGCAGCCGCCGTACAGGCCGTGCTGCCCGCCATGCGCGAGGCCGGTCGCGGCACGCTGCTGTTCGTCACCGGCGGTGCCGTGGCCCATCCGAACCCCGAGCGGGCGGCCAGCACGGTCGTCGGATCGGCGCAGCAGGCGTACGCCGCGCTGCTGGCCCGAGCCCTCGACGGCACGCCGCTCCACGTGGCCCACCTGGTCGTCGTCGGCGCGGTGGGCGAGGGGCGGACCCACGAACCGGACACCGTGGCCGACCGCCTGTGGGAACTGCACCGCGCGGCCACCGAGACGTACGCGGTGCTGGAGCAGCCTCTCCCCGAAAGGTGACCCACAAGCGCCCCCGGTCCACGAGGAACCCCCTACGAGTGCCCCAACTCCGCCGCGGCCTCGTCGGAGACCTCCGGTACCGACCCCGAGTCCGCCGCCGGGCGCAGCGGGAACGGGTCGACCTTCGTCTCGTCGATCACCGGCGGAGCCGGACGCGGGGGCTTGGGCATGATCGCGGCCTCGGAGTGGCCGCCGCAGCCGTACGCGAGGGACACCACGCGGCCGTCCGCCGGGGCGAACTCGTTGGCGCAGACGCCGAAGGCCTGGCCGAGGGAGCCGCCGATGGGCTGGAGGAAGCCGCAGCTGACGCAGGTGGCGGGCGCCGCCTGGGCCATGGGGGTCTTGGCGCCGAAGGATTCGTCCCAGCGGTCGGCGGCGGTGTGGAGGCCGTAGCGGGAGAGGACGCGGGCGCGGCGCATACCGAGTTCCTCGGCGACCGAGGCGATCGAGCCGCGGGTCGGGACCACGGGGAGCTGGGCCGGGCTGCCGGGCGTGACGTCCGCGTCCTCCGCCTCCACCAGCTCGGCCATCTCCTCGGAGACGGCGGAGTTCGGGACCGGCTCGTCCTCGCCGGTGTAGCCGGGCTCCAGGCGGAGGTCCTCGGCGTCGGTGGGGAGGAGGTCACCCGGGCCCATGTCTCCGGGGCGCAGGCGTTCGCTCCACGGGACCCATTCGGGGGCGAGGAGCGCGTCGGGGCCGGGCAGGAGGACGACCTCGTCGAGGGTGACGATCTTCGCCCTGGACGCCCGCGCCACGGTCACGGCCCAGCGCCAGCCCCGGTAGCCGAGCTCCTTGCACTCGAAGAAGTGCGTGACGACCCGGTCGCCCTCGGATTCCAGGCCCGCGTGCTCGCCGACGACGCCTGGCGCCGCCGCCTCCTCGGCTGCGGCGCGGGCGAGGTCGACGGCCTCGGCGCACAGGCGGTCGGTGGTGCGGCTTCGCGTGCTCGCTGCGCTCACAGGTATCGCTTCTCTCCTACGCCGTCACTGTAGGTGCGTACGCCGGGGGCGAGGGTGGCGGACGGAGCGGACCCGGGGACCGCGTCGACGTCCGCGCCCGCTCACGCTCGGGCGCACCTGTGCCATCCATTGTGCAAGATGGCTGAGATACGCACGCTACCTGCTCGCGTGCGCTCGTCCTACACCGACGGGACGTTTGGCACCCCCGTACCGGTTGCGGTATGGCCACGGAGGGCGGCGGAGGATCACGGAGTATCCCGCGGCAAGTCCGTAAATGCGCGGCCATACGCGCGGTAACCGCACTACGAACGCCTCAGTCGGGGCACTATGACGTCGTGGCAGCCGCGAAGACACCCCAAGGAGCCACCGGGATCGGTGGGGCCAAAGGGATCAAGGGAAGCGGGAGCAGCCGACGCAACGGCACGGGCCGGGTGCGCGGCTCCTTCCGCTCGGTCGGCCGGGTCCTGCACTTCCCGGTGACCGGGCCCGCCCGCGGGATCCGGAAGGCCACGCACGCGCACGGGGCCGGTGAGTCGGGGCTCGGGAAGCTGATCGAGCTGCACGGTGTGAACGGCGCGGGCGATGTGATGATCACCGTCGCGCTCGCCTCGACCGTGTTCTTCTCCGTCCCCACCGACGAGGCACGCGGGCGTGTCGCCCTCTACCTCGCGATCACCATGGCGCCCTTCACGGTCCTGGCCCCGGTGATCGGCCCGCTCCTGGACCGCCTGCCGCACGGCCGCCGGGCCGCGATGGCGGGCGCGATGCTGGCACGGGCGCTGCTCGCGCTGGTGCTGGCCGGGGCGGTGGCCACCGGCAGCATCGAGATGTATCCGGCGGCGCTGGGCGTCCTGGTGTCGTCGAAGGCGTACGGCGTGGTCAGAAGCGCTGTCGTGCCCCGTCTCCTGCCACCCCGCTTCTCCTTGGTGAAGGCGAACTCCCGGGTCACCCTGGGCGGGCTCCTGGCCACCGCGATCGCCGCGCCGGTCGCGGCGGGGCTCCAGTCCCTCGGCCCTCGCTGGCCGCTCTACGGCGCCTTCGTGATCTTCGTCGTGGGCACCTTCCTGTCCTTCACCCTCCCCCCGAAGGTCGACTCCGCCAAGGGCGAGGACATCGCGCTGCTCGCCGCGGACGAGCAGCACCTGCACGGTCCGCACCGGCAGCCGGTCAAGCGCCCCGGGCTGCGCACGGTCGGCATCGCGGTCACCCACGCCCTCGGCGCCAACGCCGCGCTCCGCTTCCTCTCCGGGTTCCTGACCTTCTTCCTGGCGTTCCTGCTGCGCGAGCACCCGCTGACCGGGGAGAGCGCGGCGGTGTCGCTGGGGATAGTGGTGGTCGCGGCCGGGGCGGGCAACGCGCTCGGCACGGCGGTCGGGGCGTGGCTGCGGCAGCGCGCGCCGGAGATCATCATCGTGACGGTCGTCGCGTTCGTCCTGGGTGCGGCGGTCACCGCCGCGATCTTCTTCGGGGCGGCCATGGTGGCGCTCCTCGCCGCGGTCGCCGGTTTCGCCCAGGCCCTCTCCAAGCTGTCCCTCGACGCCCTGATCCAGCGGGACGTCCCCGAACAGGTCCGCACCTCCGCCTTCGCCCGCTCCGAGACGATCCTCCAGGTCTCCTGGGTCTTCGGCGGCGCGGTAGGCATCGTCATGCCCCTCAACGGCTACCTGGGCCTCTCGGTCGCCGCCGCCTTCGTCGCCGTGGGCTGGCTGACCACGGTGAAGGGCCTGCTCAGTTCAGCCCGCCACGGCGGCTCCCCCCGCGCGCGCGTGGCCTAACGCACGGCACGCCGCACCCCGCGTAACGGGACGGCTGGTAGTGCCCGATAGCCTTCGCCCATGACCTCCATGCAATCCGCTGTGCGACGCCGCCGCGCCGTCGCCGCTGCCGGCGCCGTTTCCGCCGGGCTGCTCGTCCTGTCGGCGTGCGACAAGCCGACGCCGCGCGCCACCGTCACGGTCGGCAAGAACTCGGTGAGCGCCGAGGCCGAGTGCTGGGAGGACGGCGACAACCTGGGCCAGGCGAAGGCCACCAAGTGCGCCCTGAAGAAGGCGTCCGACTCGATCGACGTCCCGCAGAGCGAGACCCTGCGCATCGGTGTCGACCCGGAGATCGCGGACACCGGCTGGGCGCTGTGGATCAACGGCCAGCAGGTCACCCCGGTCTACAAGAAGACGTACTACTCCTTCCAGGGCGTCGACCTCTTCTCCGAGCAGTCGGGCCAGGCCGCGCCGAAGCAGCTGTACATCAGCGTGGTCCAGCAGGACAAGGCGAGCAGCGGGGTCAGCAAGTCGTACAAGGGCGTGTGGAACTTCAAGCTCGTCAACGACGACGCCTGAGTCCGGCGACAGTCCTCCGACGCCGATGCGCATCCTCGTAGCCACCGCGGTCCCGGTCGAACGGGACGCGGTGGCTCGGTCGTTCGCGGGACCGGCGGTCGATGTCCTCGCCGTCGGTGTCGGCCCCGCACTCGCCGCCGCCGGCACCGCGACGGCCCTCGCCCGCACCCCGTACGACCTGGTCGTCTCCGCCGGGATCGCGGGCGGCTTCCAGCCGTACGCCCCCGTCGGCTCCCTCGTCGTCGCCGACGAGATCACCGCCGCCGACCTCGGCGCCGAGACCCCCGACGGCTTCCTCCCGGTGACCGAACTCGGGTTCGGAACCGTCACCCACCGTCCGCCGGAAGCACTCGTACGAGAAGCAGTCGCCGCCACCGGGGCCCGCGCCGGCGCCGTCCTCACCGTCTCCACGGTCACCGGCACCGCCGCACGCGCCGCGGCCCTCCGCGACCGCCACCCCACCGCCCTCGCGGAGGCCATGGAGGGCTTCGGGGTCGCCGAGGCGGCCGCCCTGCACGGGGTGCCGGTCCTTGAGGTGCGGGCCGTGTCCAATCCCGTCGGGCCCCGGGACCGGGCCGCCTGGCGGATCGCGGACGCGCTCACCGCCCTCACCGAAGGGTTCGGGAAGCTCGCACCCGTACTGGAGAGTTGGAACCAGGCATGAGCCTTCAGATCGCTTACTCCCCGTGCCCGAACGACACCTTCGTCTTCGACGCCCTCGCCCACGGCCGGATCCCCGGCGCGCCCGGGCTCGACGTGACGTTCGCGGACATCGACCTCACCAACGGCATGGCCGAGCGCGGTGAGTTCGATGTGCTGAAGGTGTCGTACGCGGTGCTGCCGTACGTCCTCGACGAGTACGCGCTGCTGCCGTGCGGAGGCGCGCTGGGCCGGGGCTGCGGGCCGCTGGTGCTGACGCGCGAGGCCGGGGCCGATCTGACGGGCCGTACGGTCGCGGTGCCGAGCGAGCGGTCGACGGCGTATCTGCTCTTCCGGCTGTGGGCGGCGGACACACTTCCCGGCGGGGTCGGCGAGATCGTCGTCATGCCGTTCCACGAGATCATGCCCGCCGTGCGGGACGGGAAGGTCGACGCGGGGCTCGTCATCCACGAGGCACGCTTCACGTACCAGAACTACGGGCTGCACAAGCTCGCGGACATGGGCGAGCACTGGGAGAGCACCACCGGGCTGCCGATCCCGCTCGGCGCGATCATCGCCAAGCGGTCGCTCGGCGCGCAGACGCTGACGGCACTGGCCGATGCCATCCGCAGCTCCGTGCGCGCCGCCTGGGACGACCCCGAGATCTCCCGCCCGTATGTCATGGAGCACGCCCAGGAGATGGACCCGCACGTCGCCGATCAGCACATCGGGCTGTACGTCAACGAGTTCACCCATGACCTGGGCGTGGACGGCTACGCCGCGGTGCGGGGGCTCCTCACCCGTGCGGCGGCCGAGGGGCTGGTTCCGCCCCTCGGCCCGGATGCGCTCCAATTCCCGTAACGGATACGGGTTATACGGCCTGCACTGGCCTATGCGGGCCCATGGCCCATACAGGCCTATACGTCGAGCTGGTCGGCGACCGCCCGCAGCAGGCCCGCGATCTTCTTGCCCGCGGCCTTGTCGGGGTAACGGCCCCTTTCGAGCATCGGCGTGATGTTCTCCAGCAGAGTCGTCAAGTCCTGGACGATGGAGGCCAGTTCGTCCGGCTTCTTGCGGGTCGCCGCCGCGACCGACGGGGTCGGGTCCAGAACGACCACGGAAAGGGCCTGGTCACCGCGTTGTCCGGCGACGACTCCGAACTCCACTCGCTGACCCGGCTTCAGGCTCTCGACTCCGGCGGGGAGGACCGAGGAATGGACGAAGACGTCACCGCCGTCGTCGCGGGAGAGAAAGCCGAAGCCCTTCTCGCTGTTGAACCACTTGACCTTGCCGGTAGGCACGTCTGTTCCTCGTCCTCGTACTCGTCGGAAAACTGCTTCTGAAACGGCTCTTGATAGCACTGGGGCGGGTCGTCGGGACCCGCCGGTACCAAGGCTAATGGTCTTCAGGCCGGTGACAAGACGTCGCCCGGTTGTTCCTTCGGGCAGGGAACTACCCTGGTCCGGTGCGTGACAAAACCCAAACGAATTCCACCGGTCCCGGCGACCGACTGATCCGTGCCGGTGCCATCGTGTTCTTCATCGGTACGGCGGCCACACTCGTCACCGTGGCCCCGCTGTTCCTCGGAACGACGCCATTTCCGACGTACATGTTCGGACTGAGCATGCTGATGGGCGTCGGCTTCCTGCTCGCCGGAGCGGGGGTGCTCCGGTCGATCGCGGCGGGGCGGCGTCAGGCGCGGGCCGGAAGGTAGCCGGCCAGCCAGTCCGGGAACGCGTGCAGGTCGGCGAGGACGACGTCCGCCCCGGCCGCCGTCAGCTCCTCCGGACTGCACGGGCCCGTGGCCACGGCGACGGAGACCGCTTCGGCGGTACGGGCTCCCCGCACATCCCCGACATGGTCGCCGACGTAGACCGACGCGCCGTGCTCACGCAGCGCCTCCGCCTTCTGCTCGGCCCACAGGTCGCCGATCACCGCGTCGGGGGCGAGGCCGAGGTGCTCTATGTGCAGCTTGGCGCTCGGCTCGTACTTCGCGGTCACCACGATCGCCCGCCCGCCCGCCGCGCGCACGGCGGCGATGGCCTCGCGGGCGCCGTCCATCGCGGGCGTCGCGGCGATGGCGATCGCCGGGTACATCGAGCGGTACAGATCGGCCATGGCCTCGACCTGCTCCGCCGGGAACCAGTACGCGATCTCCTCCACCAGCGGCGGGCCCAGCCGCGTGACCGCGAGATCGGCGTCGATGTACGTCCCTGTCCGCTCGGCCAGCGCCAGGTAGCAGGCTCGGATGCCGGGGCGGGAGTCGATGAGGGTCATGTCGAGGTCGAAGCCGACGGTCGGGGCGGCGGAGATGCTTGTAGAGGCCATATGGGTCATTGTGCCCGGGGGGTGTCGCGGGCGGACAGCGGATAAATGACGGCGGACAGAAGGCGGCTCACCGCTGTCGCTGCGACCGCCAGACCAGGAACAGCGCCGATGCCAGCGCCGCGCCCCTGATCACCCAGGGCCAGGTGTCGGCGATCGCGTCGTTCATGTGGCCCTTGGCGATGGGGTCGCCCCAGCGGCCCTCGGTGCGGCCCCAGAGCCAGACGATGCCGGCGGTGAGGGACAGGCCGGGGAGGAACATCACCGCCCACTTCGTTTCCGCGTCGGTGAGGCGGCGGGAGGCGTAGGCGATGAGCCAGCCGACGAGGAGGGCGAAGAGGTTGCCGAGGACGGTGCCCGCCACGAGGAGGGCGGCGGCGAGCAGGAGGAGGGGGTTGCTCCACCTCGTCCGGGTGCCCTCGCCGCCCTTGGCGCCCTTGCCTCGGTTCAGGAAGGGGAGGCGGCGACGGCGTGGAGCCGGTGCCTCCTCGGCCTCCGTCTCCGCTTCCTCTGGCTTCTCCGGCTGCTGCTTCTCGACCGCCGGTTTCGGGTCGTCCTTCGGCGGCGGGGGCTTCAGCAGTTCCGGGATCTCCACTCCGCCGACGAACCCCGGGACGCTGTCGTCCACCCCGAACGGCGTGCTGCCCGCCCGCCACCAGTCGGCCTGGGCCGTGCCGCCCCCGAGTTCGTGCTCGGCGGCGAGGTGCGGGGCGGTGACGGGCGGCTGGGGTGCCTCCGGTGCCGGGTCGGCGGGGCGGGGGCGGGGGACGATGCGGCGCAGGCCCTTGCGGCGGGGCTCGTCGTCGAGGTCGCGGTCGCGCTGGACCGGTACGGCGGTGGGGGGCGGGGTGGGGGTCACGGGACCGGTGCCCCCCGCGGCCGTGACGACCTCGTCGGGGCTGCCCAGGCGGTCGATGATGCGGCGGACCGCGGCGGGGCTGTCGACCGGGACCTTCGCCCGCCGCCGGTCGATCTCGTTCCGCAACTCCGAGACCAGGCGCATACGGGTGCCGGACGGCAACTGTCGCCGCTGGGCGACATCACCGACGCGGCTCAGATACTCGTAGACGACCTGATCGCTCTCGATACCCACGAAGTCCCTCCGGGGGGCGGCGCGTTGAAACCCCGTGGATGACGGTATCGCGCGAGATGCGGCCGGTGTGGCCACGCACCGTCGTGCCGTCCCGGGGGTCCCGGCGCACAGACCCGCACCTCACCGTCGTACCCACCCGCTACCGTGGGCAGGATGAGCACCCCGGCCACACCGCCTCGCTCCCTCGCCGAAGCCCTCCGGGCCAGAGACGACGCCTCCCTCGGCGCTCTCCTGCGTGCCCGGCCCGATCTCATCACCCCCGTGCCGACCGACCTGACGCAGCTGGCGACCCGGGCCGGCACGCGGGCGTCGGTCGTGCGGGCGCTGGAGCGGCTGGACCGGTTCGCGTTGCAGACGGCGGAGGCGCTGGCGGTCGCGGGGGACCCGGCGTCGTACGAGGAGCTGCTCGGGCTGATGGCGGGGGACGACCGGGACGCCACGGTCGTCGGAGCGCTGCCGCGGGCCCTGGGCACCCTGCGGGAGCAGGCGCTGGTGTGGGGCGACGACGAGCGGCTGCGGCTGGTGCGGACCGCGCGGGAGCTGCTGGCGCCCTCGCCGCAGCATCCGTCGCCGACCGGGCTCGGGCCGACCGTGCGGGAGGCCGCGGCGGGGATGTCGCCGGGCCGGATCCAGGAGATCGTCGGCGCGGCCGGGCTGCCGTCGACGCACGACTCGGTGTCGGCGGTCGCCGCGCTCACCGGCCTGTTCACGGACCGGAAGCGGATGGGCAAGCTGCTCGCGGGCCTTCCGG
This sequence comes from Streptomyces sp. NPDC046909, assembly GCF_040644695.1. NCBI lineage: Bacteria > Bacillati > Actinomycetota > Actinomycetes > Kitasatosporales > Streptomycetaceae > Streptomyces > Streptomyces sp. NPDC046909. The sequence goes on from NZ_JBEYXC010000004.1 coordinate 549,005, forward strand.
AGGACTCCCTCGACGTGCTGCGGCGGCTGGTCTGGGGGCCGCCGTACGGGCAGGTCACGGCGGATCCCGCGCTCCGTCTGCGGCGGCTCCTCGACCTCGGGCTGCTGCTGCCGACGGCGCCGGGGACGGTCGTACTGCCGCGCGAGGTGGCCCTGCATCTGCGGGGCGGGCTCGCGCACCGGAGCACCGAGCCGCTGCCGCCGCCCGTGGAGCCCGTCGCCACGCACCGGCCGCAGATCGTGGACGCGACGGCGGCCGGGCAGGCCTACACCGCGCTCGCGACCGTCGAGGAGCTGATGAAGGACTGGGACGAGGGCGGGCCGACGGTACTGCGGGCCGGCGGGCTGAGCGTCCGTGATCTCAAGCGGACCGCGGTCGCCCTCGACGTGCCCGAACCGGTCGCCGCCTTCTGGGTCGAACTCGCCTACGCGGCGGGCCTGATCGCCTCCGACGGCGAGGCCGACGAACGCTATGCCGCGACCCCCGCCTACGACGAGTGGCTGGAGCAGCCGGTCGCCGAACGCTGGGCGCGGCTCGCCGAGGCGTGGCTGCCCGCGACCCGCACCGCCGGTCTGGTCGGCGGCCGGGACGCGAAGGACCGCACGCTGTCCACGCTGGGCCCGGGCCTGGACCGCAGCGCCGCCCCGGAGGTACGGCACCGGGTGCTGACCCTGCTCGCCGCGCTCCCGGAGGGCGCCTCGCCGTCCGCCGAGTCGGTGCTGGCGCGGCTGCGCTGGGAACGCCCGCTGCGGGGCGCGCAGCGCCCCCAGGGCGAGGACGATCTGCGGTCGCGGCTCGCCGAATGGGCGCTGAGCGAGGCGGAGTTGCTGGGGGTGACGGGCCGGGGGGCGCTGTCGGGACACGGGCGGGCGCTGCTGGGGTCACCCACGAGGACGCCCCGGCCGCAGGAGCCGTCCGGCCCCGGCGACAAGCTCCCCGTCCACCACCACGCCCCCGCCCCGCTGGAGCCGCTCGGCCCCGCCGAACAGGCCGTGGCCACCGCCGCCGCGACCCGGCTCCTCGCCCCGCTCCTCCCCGAGCCCCTGGACCACGTCCTGCTCCAGGCCGACCTCACCGCCGTGGCCCCGGGCCCGCTGCAACGGCCCCTCGCCGACGTCCTGGACGTCCTCGCGGACGTGGAGTCGAAGGGTGGCGCCACGGTGTACCGGTTCACGCCGGGTTCGGTACGCCGGGCCCTGGACGCCGGCCAGGCCGCCTCCGACCTGCACGCCTTTCTCGCGGCGCACTCCCGTACGCCGGTCCCGCAGCCGCTGAGCTATCTGATCGACGACGTGGCCCGCAGACACGGCCACCTGCGGGTGGGCGCGGCCTCCTCGTACGTCCGCTGCGACGACGACGCCGTGCTCAACGAGATCCTCGCCGACAAGCGGGCCGCCGGTCTCGGTCTGCGCCGCCTCGCCCCCACGGTCCTGGCCGCCCAGTCCGACCCGGCCGTGCTCCTCGACGGCCTGCGCCAGATGGGCTTCGCCCCGGCCGCCGAGTCCGCCGAGGGCGACGTCCTGATCGCCCGCGCCCACGCCCACCGCACCCCGCCGCGCACGGCGCCCGAACCGGTCCCCGACGGTCCCCCGGTGCCGGACGCCACCCTCCTGTCGGCGGCGATCCGCGCGATCCGCGCGGGCGACCTCGCCTCCACGGCCCCCCGCAAGGAGAGCCCGTCCCGCCCCACCGGCGAACTCCCCCGCACCAGTTCCGCCGAGACCCTCGCCACCATGCAGGCCGCCGTCCTCACCAGCGAGGCCCTGTGGATCGGCTACGTCAACGCCGAGGGCGCCGCCAGCCAGCGGGTCATCGCCCCGATCCGGGTGGAGGGCGGCTTCGTGACGGCGTACGACCACACGGCGGACGAGGTGCGGACGTATCCCTTGCACCGGATCACGGGCGTGGCGGAGCTGGCGGACGAGTAGCCGACGCCCCCCGGGGGACGGACGTCAGCAGGCGCTCACCGGGGCGTCCTCCGGCAGGTCGAAGTACGCGCGGGCCGCCGCCTCCAGGCTGTGGGCGGATATCGAGTCCTCCGCCTTCGACTCGGCGAGGAGCCCGAAGTGGGACTCCGTCCATTCCGCGTAGCCGTCGCCGTCCGGCGGCTCCTCGCGGGACACGACCCGGTAGGTGCCGTCCGTCCGCCGCTCCAGGCGGACCACCTGGGGGTAGCGGCCGCCGGAGCACTCCACCAGGGAGCGGTCCTGGACGCCGTACTCCATGCACAGGGTGTTGACGCCCGCCCGCACCACGCCGTCGTGCTCGTTCAGTTCCAGGGCCTCCGCCCGGCAGAACCAGCGGGCCCTGAGCCCGGGCACGGTCTCCGCGTACCCGCTGCCCCGGGAGTCCGCCGCGAGCCGTGCCTCTATGACCGGCCGCACCTCACCCCACAGCCCGGCGTCGACCCCGGGCGGCCACATCACCCAGGTGCCGGTCGCCACGAGCACGAGCGCGGCCCCCACGCCCGTCCCCCACTTGTGTATCGACATCCCCGCCCACTCCTCACCCCGCCGTTCCCGACCGTCTAGACAGCCGTCGGGGGGCCGGGGTTGCACAGGAAGCCCGGCGGCCTTGGCCAGGAATGATCGCCGGGCGGTAAGGCACACTGGATGTTTGGCCGTGACCTCTGGCCTTACCGAAGGGTGCCGCGCGTGAATGGTCCGCTCATCGTCCATACGATCAGGTGTGATGCACACACTAAGGGATAGGTCCGAGCTCTGGAGCGGTTTCCCTCACAGCGCTTGAGCCTTCCACCTTCCGATCCATGAGATCGGGCAGGCTGTAGGGAGGCGACCCCACCGCCATTCGCGCTGATCGCTGACTTCCGTGATCGTCGGCCTCTGTGTGCCGTCGTTGCCGTGAGCGTTCCCGTCACAACTCGTGGGCAAAGCCACCCGATGCGTGGGCTAGTCAGTCCCTCTATCGACCAAGTACCTTGTGACGCATGGAACCTGGCGGCACAGGCAAGGAGGAGTTGCTCACGCAGCTTCGCCGAGGGGTCCTGGAGTACTGCGTTCTGGCTCTGCTCCGGGATGGCGAGCAGTACGGCGTGGAACTGGCCCGCCGACTCGGATCGGCGGATGCCTTGACTACCAGCGAGGGCACCCTGTACCCCCTCCTGTCGCGACTGCGGCGCCGCGGCCTCGTATCGACAGAGTGGCGGGAGTCGCCAGCAGGGCCACCCCGCCGGTATTACCGCCTCACTCCGGACGGACAGAGCACGCTTGCCAGTTTCAGCGCCGAGTGGGCCACGTTCCGGCGGGCCGTGGATCAGCTCATGGAGGGGGAGTAGACGTGGAGTCCAGGGACTTGGTCCAGGAGTACATGCGGCAGCTCAAGGTGCAGTCTCGGGTGCTGCCACGAGCACAGCGCAAGGAGTTGCTGGCAGACATCCGCGAGCATATTCAGACATCACTTGCGGGCACCCCCGACCACGACGCCGCGTATGCGCGTGGAGTGCTTGAGAGACTGGGCGACCCGGTTGACATCGTCGCGGCTGCGAGTTCTTCCGATTCCGTTTACGCGGGCTCCGGTCTCCGGCAGTGGGGCCCGCTGGGAACCGTGCTTCTCCTCCAGTTCGGAGCCTTCCTCTGCGGCGTCGGCTGGCTGACCGGTGTGCTTCTCCTGTGGACCTCACAGCACTGGCGATTCCGCGACAAGGTCATCGGGACGGCCCTCATCCCCGGGGGCTTAGCCATCCCGATCTTTCTCACCTTCGCACCCGAACGCTGCACAACGACGCCCAGTGTTGGCCCTGTGGCCGAAGAACAGTGTGGCCACATCGTCACCACACCCGGCCTCGACCTGGTCTTTCTGGTGACGCTTTGGGTGTTTTCTATCGGATCTACCGTTTGGCTGATCTACAGCTCCCGCACACAGGTTCCTCATTGATTCCTCAAATATCCATGTACCTTTGCGGGGCGCTGAGCGCGTCTCGCGGCTCTTCCCGCCTCAGGACGCGCAGCAAGAACACGCACCAACGCAACTGACCAACGAGCACAGGAGCGTTTGTGAGCAAAGGTTCTGGCAGATCCGCGTTCCTAGGGGCTGGCGTCTCGCTGGCCGCCATCACCAGCGTGCTGCTGACAGCGGCACCGGCGTCCGCCCACTACGTCTACGAGGGCGGCTGGACGTATCGGACGCAGTACGACTGCACGGCCAACCGCGTGGAGACCAGCCACGGCAGGTACAACGACGGGTTCAGCCGATCAGAGGTAGCGGCCTGGGAAGAGAACTGGCTCGGCTTCCAGTGCACCTTCCCCTCTTACCGCGCCAGGGGCTACATCCGCACCCGCATCGAGCTCCACAGATGGAACTCCTCCAAGTCGCGCTGGGAACTGTGCTGGAAGAACAAGGGCTGGTGGAAGAACACCAAGAACGCCCAGCAGATCGACGTCGGCGTCACCTACAAGAACGGCCATAGAGGCCCGTGCGGCGCGGGCTGGTATGGGACCACAGCCCACGGTCATCAGTACAACGGCGGCTGGCACGGCGGCGGGATGTTCTCCGGCTCCCACTGGCTCCCCGTTAGCTGACGAGAACAGGAGAACACCGATGAATCGTTCCGCCAGCTTTTGGGTGGGCGCAGCCGCCACCCTGACCCTCGTGGCGGGCGGGGCCACGCTCGCCGTCGCGGGCAGCGACGAGGAGATACCGCCTCCGGCTCCCGCATGGGTGGGCGCCAGCGGGGCCGTGGACAGCAGCGCTATCCCTACGGAGGCGCCTTCGCTCCTACCTGACGGCCGTCCCAACATCAACGGGCTCTTCGTCGACGACAACGGCGACAGCAGCACGACCGTGGACAACCTGCCTGGGACTGAGTCCTCCGACCGCCCCGTGGTCGAGGGTGAACCCGTCACCGAGGAACTCGCGTGGGAATTTCCGGAACCCACCTGTGAATATCGACCCGCCACGGGAACAACGTTCAGGACGTCGGTCAACCACTGCTCACGCGAAGACGGCACGTTCGCCGTCAACGGCACGCTGCAGGACACCGTGACCGACGGCAAGTGCACCAACATGACCGTCTTCATCGGCTCCTACCAGCGGACCTGGAAGGTGTGCGACGGGCAGACGATCAGGATGGACACTGATTTCCAGATCGGCACCAGCGCGGCCTGGGGGTACCGCTCCGGCGTCGTCTAGACCGGAGATCGCGGGAATCTGACGGAGCCTCTGCGTCCGGTCCGCGCCTGGTCGGCACGCACTGATCCACAATGCGGTAGAGCGTGCTCAAGGTGATACGGGGCTTCACGTGGAAGGGGTGTCTCTCAGCGAGAGGCACCCCTTCTGGCCGGCAACGACCCTGCTTGCGACCGTAGTCCACTCGCTGAGCCCCTTCCTCGCGTGCACACAGTCCCTCCCATGCAGACCCCGAACGGTACTGTGGACCCATCTCGTCAGGCTGACGCGAAAAACCTCAACCCGTGTTCGTCGCTCCGTCGGTCTGAGATCCTGGAGACCGATCACGAGAGGGGCCGCAGGTATGGAGTGGAAGACCCACGGCGAGCGACAGATCTACACCAACAAGTGGGTGAACCTGTGTCTGGTCGACGTGCAGCAGCCGGACGGGCGCAGGTGGGAGTACCACGTCGTTCGCCTGCGGCACCTGTCCGTGGCCGCCGTGGTCAACGACCGCCAAGAGGTGCTGATGATGTGGCGACACCGCTTCATCACCGACTCGTGGGCCTGGGAGTTGCCCATGGGCCTGGTCGAGGAGGGCGAAACCCCCGAGGAAGCGGCGGGCCGTGAGGTTCTCGAAGAAACAGGCTGGCGTCCCGGACCCATCAAGCCCCTGATCTACGCCGAGCCGGCCAACGGGATCACCGACTCGCAGCACCATGTCTTCCGCATCGACGGCGCGACCTACGCCGGACCGCCCACGGAGAAGAACGAGTCCGACCGCATCGAGTGGATTCCCCTTTCGGAAGTACGGGGCATGATCGACCGCCGCGAGATCGTGAGCAGTGGCTCTCTCGTCGGCCTGCTCTACCTGCTCATGGACGAAGCGATCCGCTGACCGGCGGCAGGACTTCCCGTAGCCGAGCCTCGAAGGCCAGTGCTACGGGCTCCTGCCTGTGCGGCGCCAACTGATCGTAGAACTCCCGGAGATGGCCCGACACTCGCTCGGAGGCCACTGCTGACGCCGGTTCCAGTGCTTGCGTGGCGGTGTGGCACGCCTGGTCAACCTTGCCCTGGTCCAGTTGCGTCCGGGCGAGCCAGAAGGAGTGAAATGCCCGGCCGCGCTGGTTGGTACGGGCTTCGCGCCGCAATGCGTCCGCGATCAGAGGTTCGGCGGTCGCGGCTTCGCCAAGTCGGCCGTGCGCAATGCCGGTGTCCACGATCAGCTTCGTCTCGTCGAAGTACGTCACCCATGACGGGTCCGGGTCGCTCCCCCGGATCTGCTCGAAGTTGCGGTGCGCCTCCCCGATTGCCTGGTGGGTGGAGTCCCGGTTGCCGAGCGTGGCGTGGGCAAAGGCTTCGCGCATCGACAGCATGGAGCGGACCCGTGGTGTCGTGTCGGCTGCGGAGCGGGCCTGGTCCTGGGCGGCGGTCACGAGAGCCAGAGAGTCGGCGGGCTTGTCCTGGTAGGTGCCCTGCAAGCTCATACAAGCAAGGACGTTGGCCATGAACTGGCGGTCGTCGATCTCCTTGGCCAGTTGCAGAGCCTCGGTGAAGTACGCACGGGCCTGGCTGTACTGGCGGGCGTCGAAGTAGGTCCAACCGGTAAGGCGGGCCAACTCGGCCGCGATCCCGTACAGGCCCTTCTGGATGGACGGCGGCCGGTTCTCCTTCAGGAGTCCGACGACATGCCGGAGCTGGCCGACGATGGCCGGCCTCAAAGCCTCGCCTCCGTGCTGGTCGTCCCGTCGCCAGTAGTCCTCGATGGAGGAACGAAAAGCCTCAAGGGTCGCTGTATTGAGGCTCGTTCGCGTGGCCAGCGCCAGGATGCTGTCCACATCGGGACCCGGCAGAGACGCGGGAGGCTGCTGCTCTGGCTCGGTCGCCTGGGGGGCTTCCCGCTCGGTGACCAGGAGGGCTTGAGGCGTCTCCCACTCCCGGCGGGCAAGCCCGAGCATGTGTCCTGGGATGCGCAAGCCGTCCGCGATGCGCTCGATGACGTCCATGTGCTGCAACTGGCGTTGTCCTGCGATGACTTCGCCGACCCGGCTGGGCGTCAGCTCACAGCGCCTGGCGATCATCGACGGGTAGATGCCTGCCTTGGCCTTCACCAGCCTGAAGACCCTGGCGAAGTCCCGCACCCGGCACGCGTCGATCATCTCGGGATCGGTGAGCAGCCTGGCAGGCAGTTCCTGCGGCCGGTCGGCGTCGGGCATCGGCAAGCTCCCACACTGCGAGGGCTACACAACGTCGCTGATTCTCTACTTCCCGCGATATTACCCAAGTTGGGTAATCAGCCTGACCTTTTGGAACGGGTCCCCCGATCGCGATGCTCCTTCCATGGCGAGCAACCAGCAGACCAGACCGAGCATCGGTGAACTGGCCAAGGACAGCGCCCGGGACCGGATCGGCGTCGTCATGGGTGAGGTCGGCGGCCGCGTGCAGATACGGCCGCTCTGCGGCGGCACGGAATGGGATGCCATGCCGGACAACGTGGTGGCGCCGACCGCGCGGGAGGAACTCAGCGCCCGCCTGGCGATCAAGAACGGCAACAGTCGGGACGGTCTGTGATGCGCGTCATCGGCCGGTACGCAGGGGTCCTGTTCGTCATCCTGATCAGCGGCTCGTGCGGCCTGGTGATCGGCATGACTCTCGCCATGGGCCATTAGACGGGCCGCCCTGGACGGGTGCCAACTCCCCGGTTCCCCCTTCCCCGTTCGGGGCGGCCATCCAACCCACGCAGCGCACACACAAGGAGTACTCGCATGACGGCAACGGCAAGGGATCTGAAGACCGGTCGCGCGGTAGCCGGTGAGGAACTGTTCGAGAGCCTCGCCCACTTCGTGGTCGTCCACAACGGGCAGTCGCGCCAGCGTGCCGAGCGGATCGCGGACCAGGCGGTCGCCTTCTTGGTCACCGCGGCCACGGCCACCGTTCCCATGGTCCCGTCGGACGACGTGGACCTCGGTCTGCACGCGCTCATCCTGCACACGAGGGAGTACGCGAGGCTGTGCGAGCGGTACGCGGGACGCTTCCTGCACCACAACCCCAAGCCGGGCGGCGGGGGCCGCGACCCGGAGAAGGTCATCACCTCGGCACGCGCCATGAAGGCGGCCGGTTTCATGGTTCTCGACGACCTGTGGACCGTGGGCGGCCAGAACCTCGCGCAGTGCGACTCGGACTGCGGCCGACCGTACGGTCAGGACTAGCACACGAAAGCAGCGACGCGGCCGGCCTCGATCGTGGTCGGCCGCGTTCGCCCGGAAGGAGAACAGACGTTGTCCGGGTCACCCCCCGAACTGCCGATCGTGGTGCTCGACGCACTCATGCCTACGACCCAACGACTGGTCCTCAACCGCCGGGGCTCCACGGTGTGGGAGGTGGACAGCCACCGGGGCCATTACGCCGTGAAGGTCGGCTATCCGATCGAGGCCACCGCCGACTGGGACGCCCAGCCCTGGACCGCTCTCGCACCCGCACGCGAGGGGGCCGTGCTACTCCGCCTCGGCCTGGCCGACCTCGCGTACGGCGAATGGGAGGGCGGAACCTGGAACTTCCAGCCGTGGCACGAAGGGCCGGACCTGTACCAGCTGTGGGAACCCTGCCGCCGCCCTGACTCCTCGATCACACCCCACACCAGCGTGGCGTTGAGCTGCGTCGAAGCCCTGGCCGAACTCCACGCCAAGGGCTGGGCACACGGAGACGTGCAACCAGCCCACTTCATCATCGGGCCGGAGCGAACCCACCTCATCGACCTCGCCCTCGCCCAGGGCGGCCACGTGCCCGAGGGCTACGACTTCCCGTTCCGCGGCTGCCTCGTCCACTACGAGGCACCGGAGATCGCACGCAGCGTGCTCGACACCGGAGAAGCCGAGCCGACGCAGGAAGCCGACGTGTACGCGCTCGGTGCCTCCCTGCTGATCTCCGCTACCGGTTGGCGGGCGATGGACTACCCGGACGACGCTCCGCGCTCGGTGCAGAGAGAGGCCGTGGCGGACGGTCGGCGCCGTCCCGTGAAGGCGCCTGGCGAGCTGGGCAAGTTGATCGACGCAATGCTCAGCCATGCGCCAGGGGACCGGCCCACCATCTACGAGGTGTGCAAGGCTCTGAGCTGATTCCGAAGCGCCGGTTCGTCGGCGCCTCTCGCACGGCCACAGCCGACAACCTAAAGACCGGACCACCCCTCAGCCTGGACAGCATTCCGGGTGGTCCGGTCGCGGAAGCCCTGATCAGGACCCCGGTGCCGATGGTACCGGGGCGGTTGGCGTGCTCGAACGTGGGAGCGGCTGCAACCCCGGCTTCGCGATGTCGAGTTGGAGAGGGTTCTGAGCTGAGCCAGCGAAAGTCAGCCACGACGGCGGGTGCGCCGACCGAGCACCCGTCACGTGTGTTTCCAGCAACCCCGTACCGGTCTCAGCCACGCTTCCTCCATCGTCACGGGGCACACCTCGATCCGACCTGGACGTTGCCGACGTGGCCTGTCCCTCTGGACTCGGGCTGCGGCCCTGTGGGCCATGCGGCGTCGAGCCGTGGGCGGTTGGGCGGCGTGGTTGGGCTTGGTGCGCGTCGGCCTGGTCCTGGTGCTCGGAGTGGTCGGGTTGCTTCCTGGCCTGGTCGTCCGCCTTGGCGATGCTGCGCGCTGAGCGGGTGGGGGCCGCCGTAGCGGTGGCGGAGACATGGAGCGGCGGGGGGGGGGGGGGGGGGGGGGGGGGGGGGGGGGGGGGGGGGGGGGGGGGGGGGGGCCCGGGGGGGGGGGGGGCGCGGCGTTCGCGGGGGCCGGCACAGGGGGGGCGGGCGCCCTTGGCCCCCCCCCCCCCGCGGCCCGCCGTAGGCGGGCCGCCTTGATCCAGTAAAGAAACTCTGCACAGCTCCGCTGCGCTGGGCTCGATCCAGTAAAGAAACTCTGCACAGCTCCGCTGCGCTGGGCTCGTGGCCGATCGCACGACCATGCGCTGACCCCGCCTCCCCATCCATTCCGCAGTTCTGATGCCATATGAACCCAGGTTGAGGCATTCATGATGGTTCGTTCTGACGATCGGCGGAATTTATCCACAGGCTGGGGGTCGCATAGTTCTCGCGATGGACGAGCGGCATCCACCACCTGGCGTTATGAATTCGTGATCAAACCGGCTGTCACATCAACCGACCCCTCATTCCCCTTCCCTGGTAAAGGGCCGCTCTGAATCGAGTGACCCAGATCACAGAATGAGGTGTCACACCAATAGGGGTGCTCGACACCTGTAGCAGACGAATGAGGGGTCCGACCGAATGCGGAGCCAGAGATGAGGAGTGGCGTGGATCACAGAAGCGGAAGTCACACCGACGCAGATTTCTGCACCCCTATAGGTGATCCACGACGGAGCGAGCGGCGCAATATAGCCGACGATCGCCGGTTACCCAAACCGGCGATTCTCCGGACCATTGATGCTCCTGGCCAACGACTGGAAGGACGAGTGGCATGAGCGCACGGTGGCACGAGTTCCCGCCCAACGGGATGCGCGGGAATCCGAAGGACGGATTCTGCCCGCCCTGCGGGAGAGCAGCGCCGCACGCCTCCGACGTGTCCGGTCTGGCCGGTAGACCTGGCTCAACAGCCGCGATGACGGCTTGCCGGGAGGTACGGACAAGCCCTGATCCGGCGATGGATGACCGCCGGGCAAGCCTTCGGGCAAGCCCTCGGCAGTTGGCTGAACGCAGTACGCAACAACGGCACAGCAACGAACGGGTGGCCATGACTGAGCACGAGGCAGCACGTATTGCGGCGCAACTGGAGGAGGTGGAAGAGAAGCTGATGCAGCTGGAAGAAATAGCGCGTCGGGTCGCCGAGAAGGTTCCCGCTACTTCTTCAGCCCCGTAGCACCGCCGAGTTGCTGGAAGACCTGCAACAGACTGTCGAGCCTGGCGTTTATGGCATCCAGCCGTTCGGACAGCTCGACGTATTCGGGTGTGGGCATTCGCCCGCCGCTTGCCGCCTCGGGAGTGCCGGCCTTCGAGTCGGCCTCTGAGGGCAGGGGATCGGCGACGAAGTTGCCCCGACCCGGCATGGAGTAGATCAGCCCTTCATCGCGCAGGATGCGCAGTGCGGACCGCGCGGTCATGTTCGCGATTTCGTAGCTCCCTTCGAGGTCGCGCGACGAAGGGACCCGCTCGCCGGGCTTGAGGCGCCCAGAGCGGATCTGCCGCCGCAGCTCCTCGGCGACCAGGCGATACGGCGGAGTGTCGGAATCCTTGGGCAGCTTCATAGCCCGAGGGTAGCGGGCCTAGCCCACCTCGCGCAGTAAGACCCTGATGCACCCCAAAACGACCACGCTAGCTCACCCTTAGCGCGATGCGCGCTAAGCGCTTGACGCACTCAACTCACGTAGTGCACTGTTGATCTCGCCCCGCCGCCCCTGGCGGAGCACCTACCGAAAGGACGTAACACCCATGGCTCGTATCCGTGTTGGCCTGCTCCCCACCGCGTCGTTCATGGTCGGCACCCTGCCGGTGCCGAAGTACGCGGACGCCGAGAAGACCCAGTTCGCGACCGACCGTGAAACCGGCGCGAAGCTGAAGACGATCACCCTCTTCTTCATGGAGGAGGACCGCGCCGAGGCGCTGAAGATCACCGTTCCGGAGACCGGTCTCCCCAACGGGCTCAAGCCGGGTGTGCCCGTGATGCCGGTGGAGCTGTTCGCCACCCCGTGGGCCCGGATCTTCAACGGCCAGCTCTCGGACGGCATCGCCTACCGCGCCGACCGCCTGGACCTGGTCGGCGGCGCTGCCCCGGCTGCTGAGGCTGAGGCGGCGTGAGCGGCACCGCATTCCGGTCCGGCGCTGAGCGCAGCTACCCGCTGCCTCACGCCGGGCCGGAAGCCCTGCTCACCGAGCCTCTCGTGAACTCGGCGGCGGCCGTGCTCGTCGGCTACGGCTATCCGCGCCTTACCGGCCCGGATCGGGCGGCTCTCAAATCGGCCCTGGTGGCCTTCCTCTACGAATCACAGGAGAACGGCTCATGAAGGATCTCAACGACACGGTGGAAGGGGTCTTCGGCTATGGCCCCCTGGTGGTCGGCGTGGTGCTGGCCGTGCTGGTGGCCTGGTCGGTGTGGTGGGCGGTCCGCTACCTGCGCGCCGATGCCATGACTCGGCAGTCCATCCGGCAGGCCGTGCGCGTGCGGCGGACCTGGAAGCGGCTCGCGCAGATGCTGAAGCTGTGCGCCACGGACAAGATGCCGACCCCGCTGGCGTCGCTGTCGAACACGGACGGCAAGCCCGTCAAGCCCCGCATCCTGGTACCCGCGCTGAAGGTCACGCATGACGCGTATGGGGTGATCGCGCGGGCGAACTGCCTGCCCGGCGTGGGTCTGGAGCAGTTCCAGAAGGCGGCCCCGCACCTGGCCGATGCCTGGCGGTGCACACGGGTCGCGGTCACCCAGGACAAGCCTGGGCAGGTGGTCATCCGTGGTGTGCGGCTCGATCCGCTGAAGTTCACCACCGAGCACCATCCCACGGGTGAGATACCGGAGGAGATCGCCCGGTGGGACCTGGGCTTGGACGAGTACGCGCAGCCCGTGTCCGTCGACCTCACGCAGGTGCCCGGCGTCACCGTGGCCGGCCTTCCCGGCTTCGGCAAGACCTCGCTCATCAACCGGCTGATCTGCGACTGGGCACCCTCGCCCGCGATTCAGATCGTGTGCGCAGACGGCAAGGTGTCCACGGCCCGGGAAGGCGACTACGCCCACCTCGTGAAGCGGATGTTCGCCTTCGTCGGTGACGACCTCGAAGAGGCCAATGCCCTATTCCGGCGTCTGGTGGACCTGCGCCGCGCCCGCGTCTCGGCCGCTGAGCGCATCCTCGGAGTGCAGAGCATGTGGGAGGTCGGCCCGTCCGCAGCGTGGCCGCTCGTCGTCGTGATCATCGATGAGGCGCACACCTACTTCCGCGACCACAAGGGCAGCGACCCCAAGACGAAGAAGCTCGCCGCGCTCGCCGCCGAGAACGCCAGGCTGGTTGAGGACCTGGTGAAGAAGGGCCGCAGCATGGGCATCCTCGTCATCCTCGCCACCCAGAAGTCCACCGGTGACGCTATCCCCACGTTCATCCGCGACGTGTGCCCCATCGGTCTGTCCTTCGCCCAGAAGACCGCCGAAGCTGCCGTAGCCGCGCTCGGTGAGGACATCCGGGAATGGCCCGACGCCAACCCGATCAACCTCCAGGACCGCTCCTACGTCGGCGTCGCCTCCATGAACCACCAGTCCCAGCCCGGCTTCACCCGCATCCGCACGCCCTTCGTCTCCGGCAAGGACGCCGCCTACATCGCCGCCCGTACCGCCCACCTCACCGCCGACCCGGCCGACCTGCTCACCGCCCAGCTCCCCGGCTTCGGCCTCACCAAGTCCGCCCCGAACAACACCACCCCGCCCATGGCGGCCTGACTCGCCCTGCCAACCCCCTCGCTTCACGAAAGGAGGTGAACACCCATGACTGAGGACCGGATCACTCAGCGCACCATCACCGCCGTGATGATCGTCATCGCCGCGCTGGCGTTCGTCTTCTCCTTCGGCAACGTCTGGGCCCTAGCCCTGCGCCTGGGCGTCCCCGCACCAATCGCACCGCTCATCGCCCCGATGGTGGACCTATCCGTGGTCGGCCTCCTGGTCGCCCTGCGCTACCTCTCCCTGCGCGGCGTCACGCCCGAACAGATGAAGGCAGCAACCCGCCTCATGCACTTCTCCGGCCTGCTGACCCTGGCCCTCAACATCGCCGAACCCGTGGTCGCCGGGCACTACGGCCGCGCTGCCGTCGACGCCGTGGCCCCGCTGCTGCTCCTCGGCTGGGGAGCGGTCGGGCCGCAACTCCTTCGGGCCTTCCACACAGTCGCCTCCGACGCCACCGCCCCGGCCACCGCTGCGGAACCGGCCCCCGTCCCGGCGCTTGCTGCCTCACAGGCGCGCCCGGCCGTAGCCGTTACGGCTCCAGTCCCGGCCGCGCCTGCGGTCAAGGTCCCCGAACCGCTGCTGACCGAGGCACGCTCCATCGCAGCGTCACACCAGGCCGAGCACGGAGAAACGATTACTCCGACTCAGCTCAAGATGCGGCTCGGCATCGGCCTGCCCATGGCCACTGCTCTCCACGCCGCTCTGTAGAGCCGCGCTTCCCCCGCCGGCCTTCCGGCACTTCCCACCCTCGCCCGCCCCTGGGTCCGACTCGTCATGCCTGCGGGCAGCAGCCCGAGCGCACTGAATCGCTGCTGCCCGCAGGCCCCACCCTCGCGCCAGAAGGGACACCCCGCCACCCATGCGCCGCCCCCTCGACCTGCGCCACGTGATCAGCCCTGGCCTGCGGGACCTGATCAAACTGGCCAACACAGACGACTTCGACCGTGTGACCGAACAGGTCCGCGACCTGCACGGCTGCACCAACCCCGTCAACCTCCACGGCTGGACGGTCACCACCGACCAGACCACCAAGCAAGTGATCCGCTCCTACCGTTCCGAGGACGAACCCTCCGGACGCCTCCTCACCACCTGTGGCAATCGCCGCTCCTCCCGCTGCCCCGCCTGCTCCCGCGTCTACGCCGCCGACACCTACCACCTCATCAAGGCCGGACTGTCCGGCGGCAAGAACGTCGCCGACACCGTCCGCGACCACCCCCGCGCCTTCGTCACCCTCACCGCCCCCTCCTTCGGCGCCGTCCACAACCGCAAGACCGGCCACGCGGGCAAGCCCCGCCCCTGCCGGTGCGGCACCCAACACCCCGAAGAGGACCCGGTGTTGGGCACCCCGCTCGACCCGGCCACCTACGACTACACCGGCGCCGTGCTCTGGAACGCACACGCGGGGCAGCTGTGGGCACGCTTCACCACCTACCTGCGCCGTGCCCTGGCCGAGCACCTCGGCATGACGCAGAAGGCGCTGAACGCCGCTCTGCGCGTCTCCTTCGCCAAAGTCGCCGAGTACCAGAAGCGCGGCCTGGTCCACTTCCACGCCGTGATCCGCTTCGACGGACCCGACGGCCACACCACCCCGCCCCCGCCCTGGGCCACCTTCGACTCCCTGAACGCCGCCGTGGGCCTGGCCGTCAAGCGCGCCCGGCTCACTGTCGAGTCCGGCGCTATCGGTGAACGCGTCATCGCCTGGGGCCGCCGGTTCAAGGTCGACCCCATCTCGGCCCTGGGCGACGGAGAACTGACCGACGCCCGGGTTGCCGAGTACACGGATGCCAAGGTCGCCGGATACGTCGCCAAGTACGCCACGAAGAACGCCGAAGGTACCGGCACCGTGGATCGCACCCTGATGTGCCGCCCCTGCGCTGGACGTGGCTACGTACGCGGCCCAGACGGCTTCCACGACCGGTGCCCCGACTGCGACGGCACGGGGCAGGCCGAACCCATCAAGGCCCTGCCCATCCGGCAGCACGTACGGCAGATGATCCGCACCGCCTGGGCCCTCGGCCACCTGCCGGAGCTCGCCCACCTCAAGCTCTGGAAGTGGGCCCACATGCTCGGCTTCCGTGGCCACTTCTCCACCAAGTCCCGCGCCTACTCCACCACCCTCGGCGCACTCCGCGACGTACGCCGCGCGTGGCGCCTCGCCCAAGCAGAGGCTGCCCGCGCCCGCGTCGGGCTCCCCACCAGCGACGAGACCACGACCCTCGTCACCGCCTCCTCCTGGACCTACCTCAGCAGCGGCTACCGCCCCGGTGAGGAGTTCCTCGCAGCCCAGGTCCGCCACGACACAGCCCACACCCGACGCCTCAAGCAGGAGGGAGATTTCTCATGACCAACCGCAAGACGACGTTCGTCGGCCGCTTCCACTGCGGACAAGGCTCCTGGCGTGTGTCTACTGGGACTGAGGAAGTCGCCAGGGTCGTCGGGCGGCTCTTCGGCAGGCAATCGCCGTCCCACGACAGCCACGAAGCCGACCACTTCGAAGTGCTGCCCCGATCTACCTCCATGCGGGTCGTCATCTCCGGCCCCGAATCCATCAAGGCTGGCCTGCTGACAGCCGCACCCCGCTATGAACCCCAGCCCAGTACTCGCCTTTCGTTCCGCCTCGCCGACGCACACGCCCTCGGCGGCTTCCGCCTCAGTTCCGGCTCATGGGACCTGGCAGAGTCCGTCCCCACGTTGAGGACGGCACTGTCCGAGACGGACGGGGACGCCCTCTGCGAACTCGTTGCAGAGACAGTCGAGTTCACAACCCGCGACGGTTCGGCGCTGTCGTATTGCCGCCCCTCTATCAAGGTCATCGGCCCTTGGCACAACCCCGACCAGCACGTCGCCTAACCTGAAACACACGCAGCGGTGCCCCCACCTCGTCCGTCCGGTGGGGGCACCGCTGCGTGTCCGGTGACGTCGGCGTCAGCCCTGGCTGTCAGCCGCCTCGGTCTCCTGTCCGCTCTCCCTCGCCGCTGCCGCCCGCCGCAAGTGCCCCTCCTCGCCGAAGTACACCGACAGACGCGACGTATCCAGCTTCTTGCCGCCGCGCCTCGCGGGTGCCACCTCCACGTAGCCGCCCGCGTTCAGCAGCAAATCTCGCTTACCGGCCACGTCCGAGCGCTTCCACTGCTCGGCGTGCGTCTCGCCGGTCGGCTCCGCCTTCACGCCGCCCGGCTTCGCCGTTCGCTGCCTCTCCTTCAGGGACGCCAGACGCTCTTCCAGCTTGGTGTACTGCTCCGCGTACCGGATCGCTCCGTCGTCGCCCTTGAACAGGCCTCGGTCGTAGCGGTCCTTCTGCAAGTCGGCCAAGGCTTCCTCGGCCTGCCTGATCTGTGGGCGGAAGTCCTCGCCCGCCTCCTGGACCATCCGCATCACGGGAAGGTGCCCGTACTTCGCCAGGAACTGCTCGGTGACATGCTCCTCCGTGGTCACACCCGCCACGGTCGGCCCGTAGCACTTCTCCCCCGGCTTCTTGTCCCCCTTGGCCGCCCGCTGGCGATACTTCAGCGGACCGATGCACCGGTACCGAAGCTGACCGTTGCGCCCACTGAAGGTGTACATGCGCTCGCCGCAGACTCCGCAGTGCATGATGCCGCGCAGCAGCGACGTCCCCTCCCGGCGCTTCTCACCGGGATTGGCCCGGCGCTCCAACTCGTCCTGGAGCACCTGCCACGTATCCGTGTCGAGAATCGGTGGGCGGTTGACCAGGGGCAGCCCGTCCGTCCGCAGGATCGGCTTTCCGTCCTCGATGACCTGGCCGAGCAACTGGGGGTTGCCCAGCAAGCTCCGCAGCGTCGTCGTGTACCACTGCTTGGAGTCGCTGCGCTTGCCCATGGTCTGGCGTGAGGCGTGGCCGGGCGAGGGGACACCCTCCTTGTTCAGGTCGTTGATGATCTGCATGAGCGAGTCCTTGGCAAGCACCCGCTCCACGATCCGTTTGATCGTCTTGGCCTCGTCCTCGTTGACCGAGAGGACCTTGCCCGCCCCGTTGGGATTGGGAACGACCATGTACCCGTACGGGACCCGACCGCCGGTGTAGCGACCCTCGCGGCGCAGGTGCTCATGCGCGCTGGACACCCGCATGCCGATGGTGTCGGATTCCAGCTCCGCGAAGACCGCGATGACCTTCGCCATGGCTCGGCCCATGGACGACGTGAGGTCGAGCGGTTCCGTCGCCGACGCGAGCGCCACGCTCTGGTGCTCGGCGAGTCGCATGATCTCCGCGAAGTCGACCGTCGAGCGGGCGAGCCGGTCGATCTTGAAGAACACGATCACGTCCAGCTCAGCGAGCCGGGTCAGGACGCGCTGTAGCCCCGGGAGAAGCCGGAGACATCGATGTCCTCCTCGACGGCTATGACGTCCCAGCCACGTGCCTTGCACAGCGCCTCGCACGCCGATCTCTGGCGCTCGGGAGAAGTCGTCTCGTCCGTTTCACGCGATAGGCGAACATAGATAGCGGCGCGCATCCCCGGCGCGCTGGCCGGTACGCCCTTCCGGCGCCGGGCACGGGGCATGGCCCGAGCCGTAGCAGGTGTGGTGTCTGTCACGGTGACAATCCTATCCGCGGAGGTATGCGTGTCCTGCCTAATCGTCCAGTCGGACAAGACCCTGCTCCTCGAAGTCGACCACGAGCAGGCCGACGAGTGCCGTCGGGCCATCGCGCCGTTCGCGGAGCTGGAGCGGGCGCCGGAGCACATCCACACCTATCGGCTGACGCCGCTGGGGCTGTGGAACGCCCGGGCCGCCGGGCACGACGCCGAGCAGGTCGTCGACGCGCTCGTGCAGTACAGCCGCTACCCCGTGCCGCACGCGCTGCTCGTGGACGTGGCCGAGACCATGGACCGATACGGGCGGCTGACCCTCAGCAAGCACCCGGCGCACGGGCTCGTGCTCACGACCACCGACCGCCCGGTGCTGGAGGAGATCCTGCGGTCGAAGCGGATCGCCCCGCTCGTCGGCGCGCGGATCGACCCCGACACCGTGATCGTGCACCCCTCCGAGCGCGGGCAGATCAAGCAGACCCTCCTCAAGCTGGGCTGGCCGGCCGAGGACCTCGCCGGGTACGTCGACGGCGAGGCGCACCCGATCGAGCTGGCCGAGGACGGATGGGCGCTGCGCCCGTACCAGAAGCAGGCCGTGGAGAACTTCTGGCACGGCGGCAGCGGGGTCGTGGTCCTGCCCTGCGGGGCCGGGAAGACCCTCGTCGGCGCCGGGTCCATGGCACAGGCCAAGTCGACCACCCTCATCCTCGTCACCAACACCGTCTCGGCCCGGCAGTGGAAGCACGAGCTGGTGAAGCGGACCTCGCTGACCGAGGACGAGATCGGCGAGTACAGCGGGACGAAGAAGGAGATCCGGCCCGTCACCATCGCCACCTACCAGGTGCTCACCACCCGGCGGAAGGGTGTCTATCCGCACCTGGAGCTGTTCGACTCCCGGGACTGGGGTCTGATCGTCTACGACGAGGTGCATCTGCTTCCGGCTCCCGTCTTCAAGTTCACGGCCGATCTTCAGGCCCGGCGGCGGCTCGGGCTGACGGCCACGCTCGTCCGTGAGGACGGGCGGGAGTCCGACGTCTTCTCCCTCATCGGGCCCAAGCGCTTCGACGCGCCCTGGAAGGAGATCGAGGCGCAGGGGTACATCGCGCCCGCCGACTGTGTCGAGGTCCGGGTGAATCTGACGGACTCCGAGCGGCTCGCCTACGCCACCGCCGAGCAGGAGGAGAAGTACCGCTTCTGTGCGACGACCGCGACCAAGCGGAAGGTCACGGAGGCGCTCGTCAAGCGGTTCGCGGGGCAGCAGATCCTGGTCATCGGGCAGTACATCGACCAGCTCGACGAACTCGGCGAGCATCTCAACGCCCCCGTCATCAAGGGCGAGACCTCCAACGCCCAGCGCGAGAAGCTCTTCGACGCCTTCCGGGAGGGCGAGATCAGCGTGCTGGTGGTGTCGAAGGTCGCGAACTTCTCGATCGACCTGCCGGAGGCGACGGTCGCCATCCAGGTCTCCGGCACCTTCGGCTCACGCCAGGAGGAGGCCCAGCGGCTCGGCCGGGTACTGCGCCCGAAGGCGGACGGCCACCAGGCCCACTTCTACTCCGTGGTCGCCCGCGACACCATCGACCAGGACTTCGCCGCCCACCGGCAACGGTTCCTGGCGGAGCAGGGGTACGCCTATCGGATCGTGGACGCGGACGAGCTGTTGGCGGAGGGCTGAGCCATCGGGTGCCGCTGAGCGTGACCGGCCCGGTACCTTGGCGGCACAGCACGAGCCACGGTAAGGAGGGCGCCATACTGGCCCGGGCACCGCGCCCCACCGGGGGCTCACCTGCGGCGGACGCCCGCTTCCTCGCCGTACTCGCCGAGTATGACCACGTCGAAGGCGGCGCCCGCGAAGACGCGGATCGCGCGGAGGGCGCTGCCGAGCCGGTGGCCGGCGTGGGTGTCGGACAGGGGGGTCGCTCCGGACGGGCGACCGGGGGCTGGGGTGAGGGTCGCTGCACTCATGTCTCCATGGTGGCCTTCGAGGCATAAGGAGGGCATCGGCCCTAGGTCCCCACTTGCTGTGATACCTGAGTACCCCCTGTGGGTGGAGCCTCCCCCACTGGAGGGAGGGGCGATCCCCTAGGGGGCTCGACAGAGGGCTCGGCAGGGGGCTGGACGGGGGCCTTCAAGGAGCCTTCGAGGACGCCTCGAAAACAGTTGGCACCCCCGCCGCCCCCTCCCGTAAAATCTCCGCTCTTGCCCGCCTCCCACCCGGAGTGCCGCCGCCCGGACGGAAACCGGTCGGTACCTCGCTGCCACGCAGCCGCGCCAGCATCCAGCCCGCAGCACCTTCGGAGGCACCGCCTTGTCCACGCCCGTCGACGACCCCGCGCCCCTGGACGACCCACTCGGCCGCGAGCGCGGTCATCTCGCCGCGTCCCGTGCCGCCCTGCGTGCCATGCGGGAGGACGCCGAGTCCCTCGACATCAAGGACGTCACCGCGAACTGGGTCAACGCCCAGATCCTGGAACGCCAGATCAACGAGCGCATCAAGGCCCTGGCCGACCTCAGCGACACCCCCCTGTTCTTCGGCCGCCTCGACTATCTGCACGCGCCCGGCATGGACCTCGCCGAGGGCGCGGACGGCGAGCGCTTCTACATCGGGCGCCGGCACGTCCACGACCACGACGGCGACCCGATGGTCATCGACTGGCGGGCGCCGGTCTCGCAGCCGTTCTACCGGGCGTCCAAGAAGGACCCGATGGACATCGCGCTGCGCCGCCGCTTCGGGTACACGCGCGGCGACATCACGGCGTACGAGGACGAGCACCTCTCCGACCCCACGGAGCCGTCGGGGGCCGCCACCACCAGCAAGCTGCTCCAGCAGGAGATCGAGCGGCCGCGTGTCGGTCCGATGCGGGACATCGTCGCGACCATCCAGCCCGAGCAGGACGAGATCGTCCGCAGCGGCCTGAACGGCACCGTGTGCGTCCAGGGAGGCCCGGGCACCGGGAAGACCGCCGTCGGTCTGCACCGGGTCGCGTATCTGCTGTACGCCCACCGTGAGCGGCTCGCCCGCACCGGCACCCTCGTCATCGGGCCGAACAGGTCCTTCCTCCACTACATCGAGCAAGTCCTCCCGGCGCTGGGCGAGTTGGCGGTCCAGCAGGCGACCGTCGACGACCTGGTCTCCCGGAACGCCGAGGTGCGCGGGACCGATGACGCGCCCGCCGCCGTCATCAAGGGCGACGCGCGGATGGCGGAGGTGCTCCGGCGCGCCGTCTACTCCTACGTCACCCTGCCGACCGAGCCGGTCGTCGTGATGCGCGGGTCACGGCGGTGGCGGGTCCCGGCGTACGAACTGGAGGACATCGCCCGGGAGTTGCTGGACCGCGACATCCGCTACGGCGCCGCCCGCGACGCGCTTCCGCAGCGCATCGCGCATGCCGTGCTGGTGCAGATGGAGCGTTCCGGTGAGGCGCCGGACGACCGGGTGCAGGACGCGGTGGCCCGCAATACGGCGGTGAAGGCGGCCGTGAAGGAGATCTGGCCGCCGGTCGATCCGGCGAAGCTGGTGCTGCGGCTGCTCACCGACGCGGACTTCCTCGCCGTACACGCGGAAGGGATCCTCGACGAGGACGAGCAGAAGACGATCCTGTGGGCGAAGCCGGTGCGGTCGGTGAAGTCGGCCAAGTGGTCCGCCGCGGACGCCGTGTTGATCGACGAGGCGTCCGACATCGTGGAGCGGACGCACTCGCTCGGGCATGTGGTCCTCGACGAGGCTCAGGATCTCTCCCCCATGCAGTACCGGGCCGTCGGGCGGCGTTGCACCACCGGGTCCGCGACCGTGCTCGGTGACCTCGCGCAGGGTACGACGCCCTGGGCTACGCGGAGTTGGGACGAGGCGCTCGCTCATCTGGGCAAGGTGGACGGGGTGATCGAGGAGCTCACCGCCGGTTTCCGTGTGCCGACGGACGTCATCACGTATGCGTCCCGGCTTCTTCCGCATATCGCGCCCGGGCTGACTCCGGTGGCGTCGGTGCGTGAGAATCCGGGGTTCTTCGATCTTCGGGAGATCGGGGGGACGGAGGAAGTCGTCGCCGCGTGCGTGGAGTTGCTGGGGAACGAGGGGTCCACCGGGCTCATCGCTGCGGATGCGAGGGTCGCGGTGCTGGCGGAGGCCCTCGACGCGGCCGGTATCGGGTATCTCGACCCCGGCGAGGAGACGACCGAGGAGACTCGGCTGACGCTGGTGCCCGCGTCGCTCGCCAAGGGTTTGGAGTACGACTATGTCGTGCTGGATGAGCCGCAGGCCGTGGTGGACGGGGAGCCGGATGAGCGGACCGGGTTGCGGCGGCTGTATGTGGCGCTGACTCGGGCGGTGTCGGGGTTGATCGTTACGCATGTGGCGGCGTTGCCGGGGCAGTTGGCCTAGCCGCTTGATGTGCGTCGGAGGGTGCGGGTGCGTGGGGGGCTGGTCGCGCAGTTCCCCGCGCCCCTAGGCAAATACAGTCACCGCCGGTCCAAGACGCTGCGCCACTTCGCCACCGCCCCCGCCGACACCCGGCCCTCCCAGCCCTCCGGCCTCGCCGCGCCTCCGATATGGAAGGCGTCGATGCCTGCGGTCAGCAAGGTCGGTACGTGCTCCAGGGTCAAGCCGCCGCCCACCAGGAGCTGCTGTTCGTAGCCCGGCTCGCCGCGCCGTCCCGCCTCGGCCAGCAGCGTGGGAAGCCCCGTGTCCACGCCCGCCGCCGATCCCGCCGTCAGGTAGGTGTCCAGGCCCGGGAGGTCCGCGAGCTGTTTGCGGAGGGCGTCGCGGTCGGTGGTGTGGTCGATGGCCCGGTGGAAGGTCCAGGGGGAGCCGTCCAGGGCGGCGACCACCTGCTCGACGGCCGCCAGGTCCACCCCTCCGTCCGTGTCGAGGAACCCGAGCACGAACTCCTCCGCGCCCGCTTCCCGCAGCTCCCGTGCGACCCGGACCACCCGCCCGGCATCCCCCGCGGCGAAGCCGTCCGCCAGCCGCAGCATCACCCGCAGCGAGAGGTCGACGGCCCGGCGGATCGCGGTGAAGGTCTCGACCGGCGGGGTCAGCCCGTCGGCGGCCATGTCGGTGACCAGTTCGAGCCGGTCCGCGCCTCCGGCCTGGGCGGCGACCGCGTCCTCGACGTCGAGGGCGATCACCTCCAGGACTGCACGCTTGCTCATGGGACCCCATTCATCGGCATTCATCGGCGGCTACAGGTCTAGTCCAATCTCAAGACTACGCCCGCAGCCGCCGCGCCCGCGACAAGATCACGCCCGCCGGGTCAAAGAGACCTCAGCCGAAGACGTCCCGGCCGAAGATGTTCAGCTCCCCCTCCTCCGCCCCCGCCAGCTCGAAGTCCCGCCCCGCCACCGGACGCCCCGTGTACAGCCGTACGAGCGTGGCGGCGTCCCCGATGAAGCGGGCCGGCGTCCGGTCCCCCGACACCGCGCCCAGCGTGAGCGGCTCGTCCACGTCGTCCAGGTCGGCGTGCACCTGAAGCCGCCCCCGTTCCCGGGAGACCCGGGCGAGCAGGGTGAGGGCGTACGGGAGGCCGGGGCCCGCGTACGCGCCCGGTTCCCCGAACACATCCCGTACGTCACCGCCGTGCACCCACTCGCCCAGCGCGAGCATGTCCAGCCGCCCGCCGGCCTTGGCGATCACCGGCCCCGCCTCGGTCATCCCGCGCTCCAGCTCGTCGACGACCTGCGCGTTCGACCAGTCGGCGCGCTCGGCGATGTCCCGGTCGTTGGCCTCGGACGAGAACACGCCCTTCTCGAACCGGTTCTCCACCACCCGCATCAGCGCGGACGAACAGTGCGCGAGCACATCCCGTACGGTCCACCCCGGGCACCCGGCGGTCGGCAGGGCGTAATCCGCGTCGGGGCGGGAGCGGAGCAGGGGGACCAGGGCGTCACGCTCGGTGGTCAGCAGGAGGCCGGGGAGCTCGGGGTCGCGTACGTCAGCAGCAGTCATGCCACCCCACGCTAGGGCCTGTCCGGCGGGGCGCGGGACAATATTGCCCATGGTCGATCCCGACGCCCTGCGCACCCGTTTCACCCGCACTCTGCGAGCCGCCGTGGCCGACGGCCCCGATCCCGCCCCGTACGCCGAGAACCTGCTCGTCCGCTGGCAGGAGCCGCAGCGCCGGTACCACACGCTCGCGCACCTCACCGCTGTCCTGGACCACATCGACGTACTGGAGAAGTACGCGGACGACCCGGACGTGGTGCGGCTGGCGGCCTGGTTCCATGACGCGGTGTATCTGCCCGAGCGGTCGGAGAACGAGGAGCGGTCGGCCCGTGTCGCCGAACGGGCGCTCGCCGAGGCCGGGTTGGCGGCAGACAGGACTGCGGAGGTCGCGCGGCTGGTTCGCCTCACCGTCACCCATGACCCCGCCGACGACGACCGCAACGGGCAGGTGCTGTGCGACGCCGACCTGGCCATCCTGGCGGCGCCACCGAACGCGTACGCCGCCTACACCGCCGCCATCCGCGAGGAGTACCACTTCGTGCCCAACGACGCCTTCCGGACCGGGCGTTCGGCGGTGCTGCGGCAGCTGCTGGAGCTGCCCGCGCTGTTCAGGACGCCGTACGGGGCCGCCGAGTGGGAGGCCACGGCCCGATACAACCTCGCCGCCGAACTCGAAATGCTGTCGAACTGAGGGCCCGGCCCGCTTAGCCTGCCCGTATGGCAGACATGGGTGGGGAACGGGTGACCGAGGCCGTCGGGAGCGCCGTGGCGCTGTTGCGGTCGGCGGTGGATCGGGACTGGGAGGCGGCGCGGGCCGGCCGGGTCGAGTGGAGCTGCCGGCAGACGGCGACGCATATCGCGGAGGATCTCATCGCGTACGCGGGGCAGTTGGCAGGGCGGGCGGAGGACGCGTACGTGCCCTTCGAGATCGTCCTCGAAGAGGGCACCGACAACGCCGGCATCATCCAGGTCGTCGAGACGACCGGCGTACTGCTCACGACCACCCTCCGGACCACCCCGCGCGCGGTCCGCGCCTTCCACCCCTACCCCTTCCGTGACGCGAACACCGAGGGCTTCGCCGCGATGGGTGTCGCCGAGGTGCTGCTGCACGCGCACGACATCGCCGAGGGGCTGGGGTTGGCGTACCAACCGCCCGCCCATCTCCCCGAGTTCGTGCTGACCCGGATCTTCCCGCACGTCCAGCCCGGCGCCGACCGCTGGCGCACCCTGCTGTGGGCCACCGGGCGCGGTGAACTGCCCGGCCGGCCCCCCGTCACCGAGTGGCGCTGGAACAACAACCTCGTGCTCGCCACGGACCGGCTCACCCTGGAGGGCGTCACCCCCGCGTCCGCCGCCGACCTCACCACGGGCGGGACCGGCGGGTTCGACTGGGTCGTGGGCGGGCCGTACCAGGGGACGCGCGACGCGTCCGGGATGATCCTCAAGGCGTACGAAGCGGGCGTGCACCGGCCCGAGTTCGGCATGTTCGTCCTGGTGCGCGAGGAGGACGACCTCGCCGTCGGCGGCATGGGCTTCCACGGGCCGCCCGACGAGGAGGGCCGCGTGGAGATCGGCTACGACCTCGTGGAGGGCGCCCGCGGCCGGGGTTACGCCACGGAGGCGCTGCGCGCGCTGTCCGAGTGGGCGCTGGCGCGGAACGACGTACGGACCCTGTTCGCGACGATCGACGCGGGCAACGTCCGCTCCCAAGGGGTGGTCACCCGGGCCGGGTTCAGGAAGGTGAGCGAGGACGAGGAAGGGCTCGCCTACGAGTTGGGGGGCTGAGGCCGCCCCTTGGGGCGCCGCAACCCCGACGCCGTCAGCAGGCGCACCACCTCGCGGCTGCTGACCTCCACCGCGCCCGCGGCGACCACGTCCGCGTACCGGTGCGACGGGATGTCGTAATGGTCGCGCTCGAAGGCCCGGCGCGGCACGCCCAACCCGTCGGCGAACAGCCGTAGTTCCTCGAACGAGACGTCGCTCACCAGGTGTGACCACATCCGGCCGTGCCCCGGCCAGTTCGGCGGGTCGATGTAGACCGTCACGAGGACGGCATCCCGCCGGTGCCGGTCGCGGAGCCCAGCGTGCCCACCGACGCGACCTTGACCCCGGCCTTGTGGCACACCCAGTGCGGGTCGGGACCCAGCTCGGGCTCGACGTCGAGGGCGTGCGGGTCACCGGTGCCGCACACCGGGCACAGCGGCCACCGTCCGTACCGTTCGAGAAGGGCGTCCTGTACGTCCTGGGCGACCAGGCCCGCGACGAAGTCCACTCCGTCCGGCCACTGCTCCACCCACCAGCGCCGCTGTGCCACGGACTCCTCGACCAGCGACACCACGTCCGCCTCCGCGACCTCGCCCGCGACCAGATCGGCGAGCACGAGGGCGCGCGCCGCGTGCAACGCCTGCTCCAAAGGGCTGATGGGGGGAACGTCGGGGCCGGAGGGATCCATGCACCCATTGTGCGCACTCTTGACCACAACACCGAGCCGAAAATATCTTTCATAGGTGACCCAGGAAGTGAAGGAAATTTTCGGCAGCGCTCCGGCGCCGCCCGCGCCCGCCGCCCTCGCGGCCAAGGTGCGTACCCTCGCGCCCTCGATGACCCGCTCCATGCAGCGCGTCGCCGAGGCCGTCGCCGGCGACCCGGCCGGCTGCGCGGCCCTCACGGTCACCGGCCTCGCCGAGCTCACCGGCACCAGCGAGGCGACGGTCGTACGCACCGCCCGCATCCTCGGCTACCCCGGCTACCGCGACCTCCGCCTCGCCCTCGCGGGGCTCGCCGCGCAGCAGCAGTCCGGGCGGGCGCCCGCGATCACCACCGACATCGCGGTCGACGATCCGATCGCCGACGTCGTCGCGAAACTCGCCTACGACGAGCAGCAGACCCTCGCGGACACGGCGGCGGGACTGGACACCGTCCAGCTGGCGGCGGCGGTCGCCGCGGCGGCCACGGCCCGGCGTATCGATGTGTACGGCGTGGGCGCGTCGGGGCTGGTCGCTCAGGACCTCACGCAGAAGCTGCTGCGAATAGGGCTCCTCGCGCATGCCCACAACGATCCGCATCTCGCCGTCACCAACGCGGTGCAGTTGCGCGCCGGGGACGTGGCGATCGCGATCACGCACTCGGGCGCGACGGGCGACGTCATCGAGCCGCTGCGGGTCGCCTTCGAGCACGGGGCCACGACCGTGGCCATCACCGGGCGGCCGGACAGCTCCGTCACCCAGTACGCCGATCACGTACTGACCACGTCCACCGCGCGGGAGAGCGAGTTGCGGCCTGCGGCGATGTCCTCGCGGACCAGTCAACTGCTGGTGGTGGACTGTCTGTTCGTGGGCGTGGCGCAGCGGACGTACGAGACCGCGGCGCCCGCGCTGGCCGCGTCGTACGAGGCGCTGGCGCACAGGCACCGCGGCAGGCAGTAGGCGGCAGGCAGTAAGCAGCAGGCAGCAGGCAGCAGGCAGCAGGCAGCAGGCAGTAAAGACGTACGCACGACCACAGTTCGCCACGTGAAAGAGCCGCCCCCCATGACATCGACCTCCAACCCCCGTGATCTGCGCGCCGAATTGGAGACCCTGACCACCGAGGCCTTCCGGCCGGAGCTGGCGGACATCGACCGGCTCCCCACCCTCGACATCGCGCGGCTCATGAACGCGGAGGACGCCAGCGTTCCCGCCGCCGTCGCCGCGCGGCTGCCCGAGATCGCCGCCGCCATCGACGCCGTCGCCGCACGGATGGCGAGCGGCGGGCGGCTCATCTACGCCGGTGCCGGTACCGCCGGCCGGCTCGGGGTGCTGGACGCCTCCGAGTGCCCGCCCACCTTCAACACCGATCCCGCGCAGGTCGTCGGGCTGATCGCGGGTGGCCCGGAGGCGATGGTCACGTCGGTCGAGGGCGCCGAGGACTCCAAGGAGCTGGCGAGAGCCGACCTGGACGGGCTCGTGCTGGGCGCGTCCGACACGGTGGTCGGGGTCTCGGCCTCCGGCCGCACCCCGTACGCGATCGGCGCCGTCGAACACGCGCGTGCCCGGGGCGCGTTGACGATCGGGCTGTCCTGCAACGCGCACAGCGCGCTCGCGGCGGCGGCCGATCACGGCATCGAGATCGTGGTGGGCCCGGAGCTGGTGACGGGTTCGACGCGGTTGAAGGCGGGCACCGCGCAGAAACTCGTCCTGAACATGCTGTCGACGATCACGATGATCCGCCTCGGCAAGACGTACGGGAACCTCATGGTCGACGTACGCGCCTCCAACGAGAAGCTGCGCGCCCGCTCCCGCCGTATCGTCGCGCTCGCCACGGGTGCGGAGGACGCGGAGATCGAGCGGGCGCTCGCGGCCACCGACGGCGAGGTGAAGAACGCCATCCTCGCCCTCCTCACCGGCGTCGACGGTCCTACCGCCACCCGCCTTCTGGAGGAGTCCGGCGGCCATCTGCGTGCCGCGCTGGCGGCGGCGGGCGGCTGACCAGCACGCTCATGGCGTGCCTACCTCGACTGACCTGGCCGCGGCCCTCCTCCCTCTCGTCGGCGGCCCCGCGAACATCACCTCCGTAGCCCACTGCATGACCCGCCTCCGCCTGGGCCTCGCGGACCCCGGCAAGGTGGACGGTGACGCCCTGCGGGCGCTGCCGGGAGTTCTGGGCGTGGTCGAGGACGATACGTACCAGATCGTGCTCGGCCCGGGGGCGGTGTCGCGGGTGACGGCGGACTTCGAGGCGCTGCTGCGGAAAGAGACCCAGAAGGCCCGCAACGCGACCCCACTGAAACGGGCACTGCGCCGCGTGGCGAACGTCTTCGTCCCGCTGATCCCGGCACTCATCGGCTGCGGGGTACTGGCCGGCGTCAACGGCCTTCTGCTGAACCTCGGTTGGCTGCCCTCCCTCACCCCCGCCCTCGCTGCCATCGCCTCCGCCTTCATGGCCCTGATCGCGGTGTTCGTCGGCCACAACACGGCGAAGGAGTTCGGCGGCACCCCGGTGCTGGGCGGCGCGATCGCGGCGGTCGTGGTGTATCCGGGCGTGGCGAAGGTGACGGCGTTCGGGGTGACACTGGCGCCGGGACAGGGCGGGGTGTTGGGCGCGCTGGCGGCGGCGCTGCTGGGGACGTACGTGGAGAAGTGGTGCCGGAGGTGGGTGCCGGGGACGCTGGACGTCCTGGTCACCCCGACGCTGACGGTCCTGGTGTCAGGGCTGGTGACGCTGTACGTCCTCATGTACGCGGCCGGCGCGGTCTCGACGGCCATCGGCACGGCCGCGAACTGGCTGCTCGCGACGACGGGCCCCTTCGCGGGCGCGGTCCTCGGCGGCCTCTTCCTCCCCCTCGTGATGCTGGGCCTCCACCAGGCCCTGATCCCCCTCCACGCCACGCTCATCGAACAACAGGGCTCCACCACGCTCCTCCCCCTGCTGGCCATGGCGGGCGCGGGGCAGGTGGGGGCGGCGGCCGCGGTGTACGTCCGTCTGCGGCACGACGTCGACCTCCGTACGACGATCAAGTCGGCGCTTCCGGCGGGGTTGTTGGGGGTGGGGGAGCCGTTGATCTACGGGGTGTCCTTGCCCTTGGGACGCCCGTTCCTGACGGCTTGTGTGGGCGGGGCGGCCGGGGGTGCATTCGTCGGGGCGTTCGCGATGCTCGGGGAGCGGGTGGGGGCCACGGCTATCGGGCCGTCGGGGTGGGCGTTGTTTCCGTTGCTGGCGGGGGGTGGGAGTGGGGGGCTGGGGACGGCTGCGGCGATTTACGGGGGTGGGCTGGTGACGGGATATGTGGTCGGGTTCGGGGCGACTTATGTGTTCGGGCTGCCGCGGGAGGAGTCGGAGGCCGTCACAGGGCAATAACAATCTTCACAACAGCAACTTCACAGGTTGTGGACGACCTTTGGCACACCTGGCACCTTGTGTCCACTTTTAGCCAATAGAGCACCCATCGTCACCCCACAGGATTCACAGCAATCGGAATACTGAATTCCGTTCAGGTCAAGAGGCGGGAAACCCGCTCTCCACATCTTTGATCATTCCGTGACCTGCCCTTTGATGCATCTTCACAGCTTCCTGACTTTTGATCACGCACGCTCGTGACGCACTCGGCGTCGCGATGCGATGTCAGGAGCATTGATGAGACTCAAGGGGAGACGTCTCTTCCCCGCCTCAGGGGGGCAAGCGTGCACCTCGCGTGCTTTGCTGAGGCGTACAGCACTGGCGGTCGCCGCCGTGCTGGCGGCCGAGGCCGCGCTGGTGTCCCTGGAAACGGGCGCGGCCTTCGCCACCGACTCCGGGACCACCGAGGCGACCACGGCCTCCGACACCAAGTCGGCCGCCTCGTCGGCGGATTCGGTGGCGGCGGCGCTGCTGATGGCGCGCCTTCAGGACCGGAAGATCGAGGTGCTGTCGGAGCGGACGGCGACCTCGACGACGTACGCACTGCCCTCCGGGGAACTCCAGACCTCCACCTATGCGGGGCCGATCCGGCAGAAGGTGAACGGCAGTTGGAAGGACATCGACACCTCGCTGTCGGACACCGGTGCCTCGCTGGAGCCGGGTGTGGCGGCGGCCGACATCGCCGTGTCGGACGGTGGTGACACCTCGCTGGTGTCGGTCGACAAGGGGACCAAGTCCTTCGGTCTTGGCTGGGAGTCGAAACTGCCGACCCCGACCGTGAAGGGCGACACCGCCTCCTACGACCTGGGCGACGACCAGACCCTGACGGTCACCGCGCTCGCGCAGGGCTTCAGCCAGAACGTGGTCTTGGATGCCAAGCCCGACGAGGCTCCGGAGTACCGGATCCCGCTGAAGCTGGAGGGGCTGAAGCTGTCGATCGCGGACTCCGGGCATCTGCTGCTGAAGGACTCCGACGGCAAGCTGGTCGCCGAGGCTCCCGCGCCGATGATGTGGGACTCCTCCAAGGACGACGCCTCGGGCGAGTCCGCGCACCAGGCGCCGGTGGCCACCAAGGTCGAGACCGCCGACGACGGTACGCAGACGCTGGTCCTGACCCCGGACGCGGACTACTTCGACCAGGACCTGACCTACCCGGTCACCGTCGACCCCACTTCCACCCTCGCCGTCACCACGGACACCTGGCTGGCGACGAACTACACCGACTCGCAGGTCTCCTCGACCGAGCTGAAGTCGGGCACGTACGACGCCGGGTCCACGGTGGCGCGTTCGTATCTGAAGTTCGACGTGTCGGCGTTCAAGGGCAAGCACATCACCGACACCAACCTGGCCCTGTACTCGTACTACTCCTCGACCTGTTCCACGAGCGGGTCGGGCACGGTGGTGCGGCGGGTCACCGAGTCCTGGGACTCGTCCTCGGTCACCTGGTCGACCAAGCCCGCGGGCACCACGACCGGCCAGGTCGTCAACACCGCCGCACTGGGCTACAGCAGCTCCTGCCCCGCCGGCACGATGAACTTCGACATCGACACCATCACCCAGGCGTGGGCGGACGGCACCGCCAACTACGGCCTCATGATCCGCGGTGTCACCGAGACCGACAGCCTCACCTGGCGGCGGTTCCGCTCCGCGAACTACGTCTCCGGTGACGGTTCGACCGAGCCGCATCTGACGGTGACGTACAACTCCTACCCGTCGGTGCCGAGTTCGCTCGCGATCTCCCCGTCGCAGGTCAACGCCTACAACGGCAAGCGGTACGTGACCTCGCTGACCCCGACGCTGTCGGCCAAGGTGACCGACCCGGACGGGTCCAGCAGCAAGGGCCAGTTCGAGATCACGGCCGACCCGACGTACGCGGACACCACCTACTCGTACACGGGGACCAGTTCCTCCGTCTCCTCGGGCTCCACGGCCAAGCTGACGATCCCGTCCGCCTCCGCGTTCCCGGCCGGTGTGCATCTGCGCTACCGCGTGCGGGCGTACGACGGCACGGACTACGGCTCCTGGTCGGGCTACACGACGTTCGTGATGAACACCGGGCTGCCCGCCGCCCCGACGGTCAGCTGTGACACGTACGAGGAGAACGGCTGGACCGCCAAGGCGGACGACGCCGTGTCCTGCACCATCGACACCTCGTCCTCCGACGGCGCCGGCTACTACTGGGGCCTGGACAACTCCTCGCTGCCGAACAAGAAGCTGGACACCACCAACGGCACCGGCGGCGACTCCGCCACCATCTCCATCGACCCCGCCAACGGCTGGCACACGCTGTACGCCCGCACGGTCGACTCCGGCGGAAACCTTTCTTCAGCGACGACCAAGTTCGCCTTCGGCGTCGGCGAGGACGGCGCGGCGATCCTGTCCCCGTCCGACGGTGACACCACCGCCCGCCGCCTGACCCTCTCCGCCAAGGGTCTGACCTCCTACACCGGAGTGACTTGGCAGTACCGGCGCGGCGAGACCGACTCCTGGCACACCGTCCCGGTCGGCGACGTCACCGCCTCCGGCAACGCCGTGTCCGCCTGGCCGGTCTCCGTCACCGGCGGCACCGCCGCCAAGCTGGTCTGGAACACGGTGTCCTCGCTCTCCGAGGACGGTGTGATCGAGCTGCGCGCCGCGTTCACCGACGGCTCCACCACCGGGCACTCCCAGACCGTCGCCGTCACCCTGGACCGCGACGCGGGCACCGCGCCGAGCGCCGAGGTCGGCCCCGGTACGGTCAACGAGCTGACCGGTGACCTCAGTCTGTCGGCCACGGACGCCTCCTTCTTCCAGTCGAGCGTGGAGCGCACCTACTCCTCGCGTGCGAACGACACGGACACCGAGGGCCAGGCCGAGATCTTCGGCCCCGGCTGGGTCTCCTCGATCGCCAGTGAGGCGGGTGAGTACACGCAGATCCGCGAGACGTCCGACACCTCGGTGGAGCTGCTGTCCGCGGACGGCAGCACGATCGCCTTCACCTTGAACTCGGACGGCAGCTGGGCCCCGCAGACCGGCGCCGAGACCCTGACACTGACCGGCACGCTGACCGGATCGAAGTTCACGCTCACCGACACCGACGCCACCACCACGGTGTTCGCCAAGGCGGCCACCGCGGCGACGACCTGGACCCTGTCCTCCTCCGCCACGGCGGTCGACGACTCCACGGTCACCACCGTCTCCGAGACCGTCACCTCGGGCAGCGAGACGCTGGCCCGCCCGAAGTACGTGATCTCGCCGACCGGCGCGGTCACCGCGGCCACCTGCCAGACCGAGCCCACCACCAAGGGCTGCCGGGTCCTGGAGTTCGTCTACGCCTCCACCACCACCGCCACCAGCTCCTCGCTCGGCGACTACGCGGGCCAGGTCAAGGCGATCAAGCTGTGGGCCACCGACCCGGGTGCCTCCACCGCCACCGCCGAGACCGTCACGTCCTACGCGTACGGCTCCTCCGGCAAGCTCCGCCAGGTCTGGGACCCGCGCACCAGCCCCGCGCTGAAGACGGAGTACACCTACGACTCCGACGACCGCGTCGAGACCCTCACCAACCCCGGCGAGCTTCCCTGGACCTTCACCTACGGCAAGGCCGGCTCGGCGCAGACGGCAGGCTCCGGCATGCTGCTCAAGGCCACCCGCGCGGCTCTCGCCGAGGGCACGGCGGCCACCACGTCCGGCACGGCGGTCACCACCGTCGTCTACGACGTCCCGCTGTCCGGCACCACCGCCCCGTACCAGATGGACACCGACACGGTGGCCACCTGGGCGCAGGACGAGGCCCCGACCGACGCCACGGCCGTTTTTCCAGCGGACAGCGTCCCGGCCTCCTCCACCGGAAGCGACCTGACGGCGTCCGCGTATGACCGGGCGACGGTCACCTACATCAACGCCAGTGGCGAGGAGACCAACGTCGCCGCACCTGGCGGCTCGATCACCACGACCGAGTACGACGAGTACGGCAACACGGTCGCCGAACTCACCGCCGCCAACCGTGAGCTGGCGCTGAGCAGTTCGGCGGACGAGCTGACGGCCCTCGGCCTGACCGGACTGTCCACCGCCGACCGTGCCCAGCTGCTCGCGGCGGTCTCGGAGTACTCGGCGGACGGCGAGCGCCTCACCGACGAGTACGGCCCGCTGTACGAGGTCACCCTCACCGAGGAACTCACCGGCACCACCACCGAGTCGACGCTCGCCGCCGGCACGGTGATCCCGGCCCGCTCGCACATCGCGTACACCTACGACGAGAACCGGCCGACCGACGCGGCAGTGTCCAACCTGGTCACCTCCACGGTGTCCGGTGCGGCGATCCCGGGTTACGCCACCGACGCCGACACCAGCACGGTCACCACGACCTACGACTGGTCGACCGGGGCGGAGAAGGCCTCCGTGGGCGGCGAGGTCACCGATCTGGTGAAGTCGTACGACGACGCGGGCCGGGTGACCAGCTCGCGCACCGCCGGCTCGTCCGGCTCGGACGCGAGCACGCTCGTCTACACGTACTACGACGCGGACGCGACCGGTACCTGCGCCTCGGTCGTCTGGGACGGCCTGCTCTGCAGGACCGCCCCGGCCGCCGCGATCACCGGCGGCGGGTCCAACCCCACCGGGGCCGTCACCACCGTCTACACCTACGACCGCTGGGGCCAGACCGCGACCAAGGCGGAGACCGCCAACAGCGTGACCCGCACCACGACGACCACCGTGGACGCCGCGGGCCGTGTCACCAAGAGCGCGGTCACCGGCGGGACGGGACAGGACACTCCGGCCACCACGTACACCTACGACGAGGACAACGGCCTGATCGCCACCCAGTCCTCGAACGGCCAGACCATCACCCACACCTACGACGCCCTCGCCCGGCAGCTCTCCTACGACGACGGCGCGGGCAACACCACGACCGTCACGTACGACGTCCTGGACCGCCCGGTGAAGTCCACCGACTCGGCGCCCTCCACCGTCACGTACACCTATGGCACGGCGGGCAACGTCAAGTCGCTCACCGACTCGGTCGCGGGCACCTTCACCGCCTCCTACGACGCGGACGGCGTCCTGGTGTCCGAGACCCTGCCGGGGGACTACACCCTCACGGTGGACACCGACACGGCGGGCAACAGCACCGGCCGCGAGTACACCGCCGCGGACGGCACCACGGTCGCCTCCGACACCGCGGGGTACACGGTCACCGGCCGCCAGGCGGGTCACACCCAGACGGACGGCTCGACCGTCGAGACCGACTACACCTACGACAGCGTCGGCCGGCTCACGCAGGCCGCGGACACCACCGCGAGCGGCTGCACCACGCGCGACTACACCTTCGACACGGACAGCAACCGCACGGCGCTGACGACCGTCTCGGACGACTGCGACAGCAGCACCTCCGACGCGACGTCGACGACCACGTCGTACTCGTACGACTCGGCCGACCGGCTGGTGAACTCGGGCTACGTCTACGACGCCTTCGGCCGCACCACGACCGACGGCGACACCACGTTCGCGTACTACACGAACGACCTGGCGGCGACCGAGACGTCCGGTACCAGCCGGACGAACTGGAGCCTGGACGCGGCGGGCCGACTGGCCGTCGCGACGTCCCAGACTCAGGCGAGTGACGGCAGTTGGACCACCGGCACGCCCAGTGTCAACCACTACGGCGGCACGTCCGACAGCC
The DNA here is from genome assembly GCF_040644695.1 of Streptomyces sp. NPDC046909. NCBI lineage: Bacteria > Bacillati > Actinomycetota > Actinomycetes > Kitasatosporales > Streptomycetaceae > Streptomyces > Streptomyces sp. NPDC046909. Next base: position 584,563 of record NZ_JBEYXC010000004.1, read on the forward strand.
CGGTGTGGAGCGAGAGCGACGACACCGTCAGCCGCAACGTCACGGACCTCACCGGCAGCATGGCCGCCACCACCTCGGCGTCCGGCGACATCGTCCTCCAGCTCACGGCCCTGCACGGTGACATCACCGTCCAGTTGCCGCTGGACACCAGTGTCGCCGCCACGGTGCAGCACTACGACGAGTACGGCAACGCCCTCGACGCCACCACCGGCGCCACCTACGGCTGGCTCGGCGGCTACGAGCGGGCCACCGACGCCCTCGCCGGACTCGTCCTCATGGGGGCACGGCTCTACGACGCGTCCACCGGACGTTTCCTCCAGCCGGACCCGGTGTACGGCGGCAACGCCAACCCGTACGTCTATCCCGGCGACCCGGTCAATTTCTACGACCTGGACGGCTGCGCGAAGGCACGATCCTGCGGCTGGTGGTGCAGCAGGATCTTCGACGCGATCGGGTGGCTGCTCGAAAAGGCGCTGTGCCGGATGAGCGGTATCGGAGCGATCTTCTGCGGAGCGGCGGCTGCCGGTCTGATGGAGGTGGCCAAGTACGCCTACCGCTGCCTGGGCCGTTGCTGGAAGACCAAGACCGCGGTGAAGAAGTTCATTTCCGCGGCTACCGACGGATTGCTTTCCAAAGTCGCGCTGTACTATCTCATCGGCAAACACAAGATGAAGATCTACCGGGTACTGGCGCGTTACCGGAGCACACTCATCAACAACATAGGCCGGGTCGGTTACACCAACATCCGGCGTGTGGTCGGGCGAATAGTCCAGTACGCCGGCGGATAGCCCTCGGCGGACACCGAATCAAAATCCAAAATCCTGTGGGGTCCCGCACAGCAATTTCCGCGGGACCCCACAGGGACTTCATCGAATTCAGACAACAAAGAACCACGAGGGGCGAGTCGAGATGTCCGCTGTACTTCCCTATCTGATCCGCAGATCGCTGTTCTTCACGGCGGTCTTCGGCCTGATCGCCGTACTGGGCATGTCCGTCCTCGTGATCATGGAGGCGGCGAACGGCTCGGACGACCTGCCCGGTACCGCGCTCGCCGCGGGCGCGGTGGTCGCGCTTGTCGCCGCGTTCGTCCTCGTCGTCTGCCTGCTCGGCGGTACCGTGCACGTCCGACGGCTGCGCAGGGCCGGCTGGGACGTCACCCCGGAGACCGTGAAGGTCGGCTGGACCGCCGACGTCCGCCTTCCGCTCGGCACGGCGGAAATGGCCGCCCAAATCCCGGCCCTGGTGAACAAGGTGCCCGGTCTGCGCGTCCACTGGACCGCACCTGACGGTCTGCGTTTCCGCGCGAACCAGCCCTCCGAAGCCGGCCGGGGATTCCCCCACATCATGGGAATCACCCTCACCGGCGCAAAGGATTCCACCCTCGTCACTCTCACCTCCCACACCCTTCTGGGCCTGACGGTCTTCGACCTCGGCCGCGGCTATACCAACATGCGCGCCCTCGTCGCCGAATTGCAGAACCTCAGCCCGGCGAACAGTCAAGTCACCCTGACAGGCGGCCGAATCCGGGGCATGGGCGTTCTGACCGACGGGGTCAAGGATGTGACGGGCATCGTGGAGAGAGCGCACTGGTGACGGGGTGTCAGGCAGGCGCTCGCGTCCTTGTGACCCCGGCTGCCGCCCCGTCGTTGTCCGATCATGAAGAAGATGCTGATGGCCGCCGCGCTGGCCACGTCCGCAGTGACTCTGGCCGCGCCCGCGTACGCCGACCACGGCTCCGACGCTCATTCCGGCAACCACTGGGGGTCCGCGGGACCGGCCGTATGTGCGGCGGAGGACACTGTGGCGCCGGTGCTGGGGAAGCTTGCTTCGGCGCCGCTGAATGCTTGCGCTGAAGGAGAGAACGGCTGATCGGAAGCTTGGTAGTAGTACCGGAGCCCCCGCCCTGACATGGTCGCGGGGGCTCCGGCGTGTGGGGGGGGCGGGGTGGTCAGGTCACTTCTTCGGCGTGCGCTTGTAGCCCGACACCGTGGCGATCCACTTGATGAAGTCCGCCGGGTCCTGGTCGGCGCCGTGGCCCGCGTCCCAGTAGTACGACGTGTTGACGTCGTCGCCGAGGGCGGTGAGGCGGGCGGAGAGGTTGCCGGCGACCGTGTGCGAGGTGTCGGTGTCCTTGGTGCCGAGGCGGATCCACCAGTGCCTGGAGCGGCTGCCGTTGACCTTGTCGACGAGGTGGTACATCGGGTTCATCAGGTGCAGCTTGGCCGGGATGTCCTCGTCGAGGCGGGCGCTGTCGCCGTTCGCGTGGCGGAGGCTGTAGAGGGTGAAGTGGCGGGCTTTGGTGGTGCCGGTGCCGTAGAGGTTGCACTCCGGGGTGGAGAGGTCGAAGGCGTCGAAGGAGGGGGCGTTCTTCTTGCGTGCGCCTACGTGGGTGAGGAAGTCGGCCCAGGTGAAGGTCGCCGCGGTGCCGTCCCAGGTGATGAAGGGGTTGGCGGCGAGGTAGGTCGCGCGGGCCGAATCCGACAGTGCGGCAAGGTACTTGGTGGCCGAGGGCTGGATGAAGGTCCGCAGGAGGTAGTCGTCCAGGTTGCGGGTCGAGAGCCGTCCGAAGCCCGGCGCCGACAGCTTGAGGGACGCGAAGTAGTCGCCGTACGCCGTGCTCAGTTCCTTCGAGACGGTCTGGTCGACGAGCGCGCCGCCGGCCAGCGGGTTGCTCCCCCAGCACCACTCGTACGCCATGTCGGCGTGCTCAAGGTCGGTGATCGGGCACCACGCGCCGGTGGCGAAGATGGCGTCCGAGGCGGGGGCCGCGCCGAGTTCCCTCAAGTACGGCTCGTAGAGCGGGCTGTCGCCGGACGCGCCGAGCAGCGAGGAGAGCGCGCCGCCCGCGCTGACGCCGGAGGAGACGATCCGGTGGACGTTGCCCGGTATGCGGCCCTTGTTGAACTTCACATACCGGACCGCCGCCTTGAGGTCGACGATCGCGGCGGGCGCGGTGCCGTAGTACGTGCCGGCCGCGTCGACGAGGGTACGGCCTCGGGCTCCGGGTTCCACGACGACGTACCCGGCGGCGAGGGCCAGGCCCTGCCTGCTGGTGCCGCCGCCCATACCTGTGGCACCGATGCCGGTGGCCGCCGCGACGGAGGACGGCATGTATCCGCCGACCGAGTTGGCGAGGAGGATCGGGGCGTGGGTGGCGTCCACGGCGGCTCCGTCGATGGTGACGGGGACGCTGACGTTGAGGGACTGGTAGGTCGCGTCGACGGGGTTCGCCACGTAGGAGGCGACCTTGTGGAAGTGGTAGACGACCTCGTGGGACGTGCCTTCGGTGTCCTTGATGCTGACGGTGAGTTCGGTGTAGGCGGTGGGGTCGAAGACGAGGGAGGCGGGGGCCGTGCGGGTCGCTGCCGTGGCGGTGCCCGTCGTCAGCAGTCCTGTCGCCGGAACGGCCGCTGCGACTCCGAGTCCCTTGACCACGGTCCTTCTCTTCACGCTCTTCACGCTCTTCACGTCCGGCTCCTGTCGTCACGGCTCGTCGCGGGTGCCTCAGCGCACCCATCGGGGAGTCAAGGAACCAATCGCTCACAAAATTGTCAACAATCAAGGCGAGCGGTGCGGTGACTTTCAGTCTTTTCTCATGGGCGGCTCGCCTGCCGGTTCCTCGCCCGCACCTGCTCCCTCAACACCTCCTGCTGACCCACGAGTTCGGTGGACTCCGGCGGACAGTCCCACTCCTTGCCGCCGCCGACCGGCCGCAACTGCACTCTTCCGCCCAGGTGTCCCATGACCTCGCCGATCCGCCGGTCCCGCCCGTCCACGACGTACGACCCCAGCGGCGGCCGTTCCCCGCGCAGCACCGACGCCAGCCGCTCCGCCGTACGCACGTTGCAGCGCCCGAGGTCCACAAGTGCGAACGGCTCCTCGCCGGCACCGGTGACCGGGTCCACACACAGCGACGGCAACACCACACCTACGCCCACCAGGGCGTCCCGCAGGGTTGCCACGACTTCCTCGGTCGACCGCATACCTCTCCTACCTCCACGCTGAGTTCACGATTCGCAACACAGCGTGGTTGACAAGGCTCTAGCCTGGCCATACGGGACATCCCAACACCTCTGATGTCGGACCGGGAGCTGCCATGGCAGGACCGAAGGACCTCGACCCGTCGTCGTCGCCGCGCGCGCTGCTGGGGGCGGAGTTGCGGCACGCGAGAGAGAAAGCCGGGCTTAGCCAGGAGGAGTTGGGGGCGCGGCTGTTTGTGAGCGGGTCGTTCATTGGGCAGTTGGAGGCGGCTACGCGGCGGATTCAGCCGGATATCGCGCGGATGCTGGACGAGGTGCTGGGGACGGGGGACTTCTTTCAGCGGAACTGCGGGGCGGCGGCCAAGTCTCGGTATCCGGAGCATTTTGCGGAGGCTGCGGAGGCGGAGGGGGTGGCCACGGGGATCCGGCAGTACGCGCCGATGCTGATCCCCGGCTTGCTCCAGACGCCCGCGTACGCACGGGCCGTGAACCGGGCGTACGACCCGACGGCACCGGAGGAGACCATCGAAGAGTGGGTGGAAGGCCGGATGGCGCGGACCCGTCTGCTCGACGACCCAACAAAGCCGTTGTTGTGGGCGGTGCTTGACGAGGCGGCGTTGCGCCGGGAAACCGGTGGGCGAGCGGTCATGGCGGAGGCGCTGCGCCACATCGCCGGCCTGGCCCGCCGGAGCCGGGTCATCGTGCAGGTACTGCCGTTCAGCGCGGGGGCACACAAGTCGATGGAGGGCTCGCTGAGGCTGATGGACTTCGAAGACGCCCCTCCGCTGGTCTACTTCGAGGGGCCAGGCACCGGGCGACTTGAGGACGACCCGGCCACTGTCGCCCAGATGAGGCTCACCTTCGAGCTTCTCGCGGCCTCAGCACTCTCGCCGGAGAAGTCCCTGGCCTTGATCGAAGCGTTGGCGCAGGATTACGCCCATGAGGAACTTCCCTGACTACGACCTGAGCACGGCCGTCTGGCACAAGTCGAGCTACAGCGGCGGTGGCGGCAACGAGTGCCTCGAAGTCGCCCGCTGGCGCAAGTCGACCTACAGCGGCGGCGACGGCAGTGACTGCCTCGAAGTAGCCGACGGCCACCCCACCCTCGTCCCCGTCCGTGACTCCAAGAACCCGCACGGCCCGAAGCTCGTGTTCCGGGCGGAGACTTGGTCGGCGTTCATCGATGCGGTCAGGATCTGACCTACACCGTTCCTACCGTGGCCCCATGACCGAGACCACTTACGTCACCGACGAACGCACCGACCTGCTGGAAACGCTGGCCCACCACCGGCACTTCCTGCGCTTCACCACCCGTGACCTCACCGACGAGCAGGCAGGGCAGCGGACCACGGCCAGCGTGCTGTGTCTGGGCGGCCTGATCAAGCACGTCACGTCGGCGGAACGGCACTGGGCGGAGTTCATCCTCAACGGCCCCTCCCCGTCGGACGACTTCAGCAACATGACCGAGGCTGACTTCGCCCGGCGGGCCGACGAGTTCCGGATGCTGCCCGGCGACACCCTGGCCGGTGTGCTGGCCGCCTACGAGGAGGTGGCCCGCCGGACCGACGAGATCGTCACGTCCCTGCCCGACCTGAACGCCGACCACCCACTGCCCGAGGCTCCTTGGCACAAGCCCGGGGCTCGCTGGTCGGCCCGCAGGGTGCTGCTGCACATCGCCGCCGAGACGGCCCAGCACGCCGGACACGCCGACATCATCCGGGAGTCCCTGGACGGCGCGAAGAGCATGGGCTGACCACTCCCGAAGCTCAAGTGCCAAGCTTCGAGCCCTCTTTGCTTGGAATGGGTGAGGGCCTCAACCCACCCTCCCACCCCGCGAGTTGACCGCACGCGTTCGGCTTGCCACGCAGAGTCACGATCGTCTACCGTCCCGGATAACGAACAGCCCCCGTCAGGTGCTAGCAACACCTGCGGGGGCTTAACCGCCGAGATCGGAAAGAGCGATCCCGTGGCTGATGCCAAGCTTAGTCCTGCCTCCCTGCCCGCGCACGCGTCCTCCCACCCCCTCGCCAAACCGGGGTACGGAAAACGCACCGCCCCCGGCCAACACCCCCGCACCGCGCACGACTTCGCCCACCTCCCACCCCGCGAAGCCGCCATCGCCGCGTACGTCGACCGTCTCCCCGACGGCGCCGACATCTCCGTAAAGACGCTGGCCAAGGTGGTGCCGTACGGCCAATGCGCCCTGCGCACGGCCCTCAACGCCCTTCAGCGGGCGGGGCACTTGCGCCGGGGACGCGAACATCTGACCGCCGAGTCCGGCAGCTCCGTATGGATCACCCGATCGTGGTGGTCGCGTACGGCACGCGACAACGACTGGTGGGCGTCCTTCACGCGGGGTGACGTACCGGAGGATTCCCAGCCGCAGTCCCCGAAGAGCCCGCAGACCCGCTCCCGCGCGTACATCCTCCTCGCCGCCCTCGGCCGCGAAACCCCCGCGCTCTCCCTCTCCGGCGCCGACTGCGCGGCCCTCGCACCCCTGGTCGACGAGTGGTACGCCCGGGGCGCCACCGACACGGCCGTACTGCGTGCCGTGACCTCCGGTGTGCCCACCCCCGTCCACCACCCGGCCGGTTTCGTCCGCAGGCGCCTGACCGACAAGCTCCCACCGGAGCCCGCACCCAAACCCCGCCCACTGCGACTCCTCGAGTGCGCGAAGTGCAGGGTGCCGGGTGGTCCGGAGGCCCTGCCGGACGGCATCTGCGGCGCATGCCGGGGCGAGCGCGCCCCTGGTCACCTCCACACGCCTCCACCCGCTCCCGACGTGCGTGCCCGTGCGGCGGAGATCCGTGCCGCAATGGATCAACGACGACGCGAAAGGACACTCGTATGACGGCTCCCACGGTCCGCCGACACCATCCCGGGGCACGATGGAAGGGAGGAGGCGATCCCATGACCCCCAGCACCGCCGAACGCCCGCAGATGCCCATCGAGGACTTCGAGGACCTGGTCGCCGTGGCCCCGGCGCACGTACGGCTCGAATTCGTCGACGGCCGGGTCCGCACGAAGGACCCGCTCAGCGTCGAGGACTTCGAGGAACTGGAGCGCCGTGCGCCGGAGACCGTCCGGCTTGAGTACATCAACGGAAAACTTGAGGTCAAGGCGATGCCGGACGGAAACCACTCCGAGATCTTCTGGTGGTTGCTGGAACAATGCGCGCGACACCGCCCCGCTCTCCGTCTGCACCCCGAACGAGGCGTCAAGACCGAGGCATACCGCAAGGGCCGTGCTATCACGGACGGCTTCCTCGTGCCCAAGGGCCACCTCAGAGGACACGGCAACTGGTCCCCGTCCGACGGCGCTCTCATGGCCGTGGAGATCACCTCTCACGACCGCGACACCAACCAGCGGGACCGCATCGACAAGCCGGTCGGATACGCCGAGGCCGACATCCCCGTCTACCTCCTCATCGACCGCGACAACAACACCGTCGTCGTCTACAGCGAACCGAAGGACGGCCGCTACCAACAGATCGTCAGCCATCCTTGGGGGACCCCGGTGGAACTCCCCGACCCCATCGGCTTCACCCTGGATACTGAAGAACTGAAGGACTACGCCGACTGACCGGGACCCATCGTGAACCACGCCCAGCTCACCGCCCTAGGCCGGGCCCTCCGCCTCCTCGGCGAGCACGGCGAGGCCCTGACCGCCGACACCCCGGACGCCAAGCTGCACGAGGTGAAGGCCGACATCAAGCGTGCCCTCGATCTGCTGGACGAGAGCGTCGCCACGGCCGCCCCGACCACCCGCTGTGCCGAGCATCCCAACGGGCCCGTCGACGAGAACGCCCCCGACCTCTGTCTCCTCTGCGAGACCCGCCGCCGTGCCGCCCGCCGCGCCGAGATCAACGGCCCGTCCGCCCCCGCACAGGCCGCCTCCGCCCCCTCCCGCTACGGCGTCCGCGAAGACCGGCCCCAGCCCCAGCAGCGCTGGCTCCCCGAGATGTGGAACGGGCAGGAGTGGCAGCTCTGCGGCACCCCGCGACGGGACCGGAGGGAGGCGGAGATCTACCTGGCCGCCCAGCGCCGGGGCCCGCGTGCCGCCATGGCGTACCGGCTCGTTCATGAGTTCACCGACTATGAGGTGCTGCGGGTGTGGGGGACGCCGGTGAAGGTGGACATCGAGCCGCTGGGCGGCCTGTAGACCTGTAGAAACGGCGGTAGCGGCAGCGCCCCGTAAGGGGCGCGGGACTGCATCGATTTGCGGCTCCGCCGCGTGGGCGCGACCAGCCACGACGGTGCCGCAGCTGCTCGACGGCCCGCAGTCCCCCAACCGCCTCACGCCCCCTACGACTTGGTCGCGGCCTCCGTCACCGAGGTCACCGGCGTTGCCGGGGTCACCGGCTCGTCCGCCACCCGCTGGCGCGGGATGAACGACGCCACGGCGAACGCCAGGAGTGCCGCGCCCGCGCCCACCGCCAGCACCACCTTGAAGCCGTTCTCCGACGGCAGCGCGTACCCGCCGAAGTCCGTCGTCATCTGGGCCAGGATCACACCGGCGATCGCGCTCGCGGACGACGTACCGATGGACCGCATGAGCGTGTTGAGGCTGTTCGCCGCGGCCGTTTCCGACGCCGGGACCGCGCCCATGATCAGCGCGGGCATCGAGCCGTAGGTGAAGCCGATGCCGGCGCCGATGACGCAGGCGGCGAGGACGAAGTGCCAGACCTCGGTCATGAGGGCGATGTTGATGACGTAGCCCGCGGCCACGATCAGGGCGCCGATCATCAGGGTCGTCTTGGGGCCGCGGGCCTTCGAGACGGCCGCGGAGATCGGGGCGGTCAGCATCATGACCAGGCCGGACGGGGCCATGACCAGGCCCGCGGTCAGCATCGACTTGCCGAGGCCGTAGCCGGTCTGTGCGGGCAGCTGGAGGAGCTGCGGCAGGACCAGGGACATGGCGAACATCGCGAAGCCGACGGCGATGGAGGCGAGGTTGGTGACCAGGACCTGGCGGCGGGCGGTGGTGCGGAGGTCCACGAGGGGCTGTTCCGTGCGGAGTTCGAACCAGCCCCAGGCCAGCAGGATGACGACCGCCGCCACGAAGAGGCCGATCGTGGTGCCGCTGGTCCAGCCCCAGTCCGCGCCCTTGGAGATGCCGAGGAGGAGGGAGACCAGGCCGGCCGCCATGCCGATGCCGCCGACCAGGTCGAAGCGGCCGCCCGTGCGGACCCGGGACTCCGGGACGAAGAGCGAGACCAGGGTGAGGGCCACTACTCCCATGCCCGCCGAGGTCCAGAACAGGACGTGCCAGCTGAAGTTGTCGGCGATGAGGGCCGCCGCCGGGAGGCCCAGCGCGCCGCCGATGCCCAGGGAGGCGCTCATCAGGGCGGTGGAACCGGCGAGGCGTTCCGCGGGGAGTTCGTCGCGCATGATGCTGATGCCGAGCGGGATCACACCGGAGGCCAGGCCCTGGAGGACCCGGCCGATGATCATCGGCACCAGGGAGTCGGACAGGGCACACACCACGGAACCCGCGATCAGCATGACGACGCTGATCAGCAGCATCCGGCGCTTGCCGAACATGTCACCGAGGCGGCCCACGACCGGCGTGGCCACGGCGGCCGCGAGCAGCGTCGCGGTCACCGCCCACGCGGTGTCGGAGGCGGGCGCGTCCAGGAGCCTGGGCAGCTCGGGGACGATCGGAATCACCAGGGTCTGCATCAGCGAGACCACGATTCCGGCGAAGGCCAGCACCGCCACCACGGCGTTCGGCCGTGGTGCTGCGGCAGGGGCGTCGGACATGGCGGGGCCTCCGTAGTGATACACGCGCGGGGAACTGGTAATCGACCTAGTGATTGACCTAGGCAACTTTTGGGGAATAGGTTAAGTCAGTTGATTGACTTAACCAAGAGGGCCAGGTCAACGCCGAGTCAGGCCTGCTGCGCCACGATGGAGCGCACCCTCTCCGCGTCCAGTTCGTAGACCGTCTCGTGGGCCCGGGGGTCACGCGCGTGCAGGGTGTGGAAGAGGGGACTCGCCGACTCACCCAGCACCACCAACGAGGCGGAAGCCCCTCGTACCGCGCGTTCCGTCCCCGGCGCGGTCGTCAGGTCGATGCGGTTGACCACGCCCGGCGTTACCCACACCGGGACGGACTCCAGCAGGCCGAAGAGCTGGAGGTGGAAGTGCCCGGTGAGGACGACCTTGACGTCGGTGCCACGGATCACGGCGCCGAGGTCGGCGGGCTCGCGCAGCCCGAAGATCTGCTGGAGAGGGTTGTCGAGGGCGATGGGCGGATGGTGGAAGGCGAGTACGGTCCCGAGCTCGGCCGGAGTGCTCAACACCTCCCGCAACCAGTCGAGTTGCTGCGCACTCAACCGGCCGTACACCTCCCCCGGCACCAGAGAGTCCAGCGTCACGATCCGCCACCCGCCCACCGTGCTGACCGCCGCCCGCTCCGGCCCGTCCAGCACCGCCTCCGGCTCCGGATGCCCACTCCCGAGCACCTTCGCGAAGGCCTCGCGCTCGTCATGGTTGCCGGTGGTGTAGAAAACGGGCACGTCACCGAGCGTCCGCGCGAGTTCGCCGAGCAGCTCATGAAGTGCCGAATACGCCTCCACAGCCCCGTCGTTGGCGAGGTCCCCGGTGACGACGATCGCGTCGATGTCCTGCTGGTGCCGCAGGTCGGCGAGGAGGAGGCGCAGGGAGTCGTGGGCGTTGACGCCGTTCTTGTTGGGGGCGTCGGTGCGTTCGAGGTGCGTGTCCGAGAGCTGAAGGATCCTCATCTCCGGCACGCTAGCGGCAATTGACGACCGGGGCCCCTACTTATCTCACCGGGCCGCCCGCCACATAGTCGTGACCAACGCACCTGATTCCAGGGCCACTTCGTCCCGCACCCGGAACCCGACGCTCTCGTACCGCCTGATGTTGGCGGGATTCGTCGACTCCAGATAGGCGGGGGCTCCGACGGCGTCCACCCGCTCCAGGCTCTCGGCCAGCAGCGCCATGCCCAGGCCCTTGCCCCGGTGATCGGTGTGCGTACCGAGGATCGTGAGATGGAAGAACGGCTCCTCGGGATGCGCCGCCCCGAACCGTTCCTCGACCGCCATGATCCGCCGGGCCGTTCCGGGATCGATGCCCGTCGCGAGCCGCTCCTCCAGCCCCTCCACCTCCTCGGCGGTGAGCTCGACCCCGCCCGGCGGGATCCACACGGCAGCGGCTTCCGCCCCGGGCGTCACCAGCGTCCACGGATACCGGAGCGCCGAGGTCACATACACCCGCCACATCACCGCGGCCTGCTCAGCCCGCAGCGCCTCATCGGGGAAGACGGGACCCCAGACGGGGTCGTGGAGGAAGGCGCTGGTGAAGGCGGAGACGACGGCGTCGATGTCGTCGGGGGTGGCGGGACGGGCGGAGGGGGTGGTGGAAGGCGTGGTCATGCGGGCATCTTCTCAGCGGAACGGCCGCACCTCACCAGCCTGTCGGCACCCTCCAGCCCGCTCGGCCCCTCTCGACGCCGGTCCGCACATTCCAGCCCGTCTGGGGGTGCCCCCTCTGGGGGAGTTTGAGGGCGAGGCCTGCCGCGCAGCCCTTCGGGCCGATGGGGGTCTGGGGGCGCAGCCCCCAGGGACGCACGCCCCCACCGACCCGCACGTCACCGCCGCCCGCCTCAGCTCAGCGACTGAAGCGCCGCCGCGTCATAGGCCTTCAGCTCACCCGTCCGCCCCGCCAGCACCTTCGCCGCCCACTCCGGGTCCTGAAGCAGCGCACGCCCGACGGCGACGAGGTCGTACTCCTCGCGCTCAAGGCGGTCGAGAAGGTCGTCGATGCCACGAAGCGGCGCGCCCTCGCCCACGAAGCCCTTGAGGAAGTCCCCGTCGAGGCCGACCGAGCCGACGGTGATGGTCTGCTTGCCGGTGAGCTTCTTGGTCCAGCCGGCGAGGTTGAGGTCGGAGTCCTCGAACTCGGGGAGCCAGTAGCGGCGGGTGGAGGCGTGGAAGGCGTCGACACCGGCGGCGGCGAGCGGCGCGAGGATCGCCTCCAGCTCCTCCGGGGTCTCGGCGAGACGGGCGCGGTAGGCCTCCTGCTTCCACTGCGAGTAGCGGAAGATGATCGGGAACTCGGCCGACACGGTCTCGCGTACGGCGGCCACGATCTCGGCGGCGAACTTGGTACGGGCGACCGCGTCACCGCCGTACCCGTCCGTGCGGCGGTTGGTGCCCTCCCACAGGAACTGGTCGACGAGGTAGCCGTGGGCGCCGTGGATCTCCACGCCGTCCATGCCGATGCGCTCCGCGGCGGCCGCGGCCTCGGCGAAGGCGCCGATGACGTCGTCCAGGTCGCGCTGGGTCATCGTGTGCCCGGTGGGCTCGTCGGCACCGGGACGCACACCGGAGGGACCGACCGACGGGGCGTCCGGGACGGGGCCCTGGCCCGGGGTGCGGGTCATGCCGATGTGCCAGAGCTGCGGGACGATCGTGCCGCCCGCCGCGTGCACGTCCTCGGCGACCTTCTGCCACCCCGCGAGCTGCTCCTCCCCGTGGAAGCGGGGCACGCGCGTGCTGTCACCGGCCGAGTCATGACCGACGTACGTGCCCTCGGTCACGATCAGACCGACGCCCGCGGCCGCCCGGCGCGAGTAGTACGACGCCACGTCCGCGCCCGGGATGCCGCCCGGGGAGAACATGCGGGTCATCGGCGCCATGACGATGCGGTTCGGGACGGTCAGGCCGTTGATCGTGGTGGGCCGGGAGAGGACCTCGGCGGCGCGGGTGGAGGGGACGGAAGCGGAGACGGTCACGCGGGGGCTCCTTGGAGGTGGCTCATCTGACCAGCTGGTATGTGCGTACGCATTGTTGCACCTACTGAACTAACTGGCTGTGTGGCGCCTCACATCCCCGCCGTACCCCGGAAACGCCCGAGGGCGGCACCCCCCGCTTTCGCGGGAAGTGCCGCCCTCGGAACGAAGGACAGGCGATCCGTACGGATCAGAAGTCCATGTCACCGCCCGGCATGCCGCCGCCGGCGGGCGCGGCGGCCTTCTCCGGCTTGTCGGCGATGACGGCCTCGGTGGTGAGGAAGAGCGCGGCGATCGACGCGGCGTTCTGGAGCGCGGAGCGCGTGACCTTCGCCGGGTCGATGATGCCTTCCTTGACCAGGTCGACGTACTCACCGGTGGCGGCGTTGAGGCCGTGACCCGGGGTGAGGTTGCGGACCTTCTCCACCACGACGCCGCCCTCAAGGCCGGCGTTGACGGCGATCTGCTTCAGCGGGGCCTCGAGGGCGAGCTTGACGGCGGCAGCGCCGGTCGCCTCGTCACCCTCCAGCTCCAGCTTCTCAAAGACACCGGAGGCCTGGAGCAGGGCCACGCCACCACCGGCGACGATGCCCTCCTCGACGGCCGCCTTGGCGTTGCGCACGGCGTCCTCGATGCGGTGCTTGCGCTCCTTGAGCTCGACCTCGGTCGCGGCACCGGCCTTGATGACGGCGACGCCACCGGCGAGCTTCGCCAGGCGCTCCTGGAGCTTCTCGCGGTCGTAGTCCGAGTCGCTGTTCTCGATCTCGGCACGGATCTGGTTGACGCGACCGGCGACCTGGTCGGCCGAACCGGCACCGTCGACGATCGTCGTCTCGTCCTTGGTGATGACGACCTTGCGGGCGCGGCCCAGGAGGTCCAGGGTCGCGTTCTCCAGCTTGAGGCCGACCTCCTCGGAGATGACCTCGCCGCCCGTGAGGATGGCGATGTCGCCGAGCATGGCCTTGCGACGGTCACCGAAGCCCGGGGCCTTGACGGCGACGGACTTGAAGGTGCCACGGATCTTGTTGACGACCAGGGTCGACAGGGCCTCGCCCTCGACGTCCTCGGCGATGATCAGCAGCGGCTTGCCCGACTGCATGACCTTCTCCAGGAGCGGGAGCAGGTCCTTGACGGAGCCGATCTTGGAGTTGGCGATCAGGATGTACGGGTCGTCCAGGGACGCCTCCATACGCTCCATGTCGGTGGCGAAGTAGGCGGAGATGTAGCCCTTGTCGAAGCGCATACCCTCCGTCAGCTCCAGCTCCAGACCGAAGGTCTGGGACTCCTCGACGGTGATGACGCCTTCCTTGCCGACCTTGTCCATCGCCTCGGCGATGAGCTCGCCGATCTGGGTGTCGGCGGCGGAGATGGAGGCCGTGGAAGCGATCTGCTCCTTGGTCTCGACATCCTTGGCCTGCTCAAGGAGGGCACCGGAGACGGCCTCGACGGCCTTCTCGATACCGCGCTTGAGAGCCATCGGGTTGGCACCGGCGGCCACGTTGCGCAGACCCTCGCGCACCAGGGCCTGGGCCAGGACGGTCGCAGTCGTCGTGCCGTCACCGGCTACGTCGTCGGTCTTCTTCGCGACTTCCTTGACCAGCTCGGCGCCGATCTTCTCGTACGGGTCCTCGAGCTCGATCTCCTTGGCGATGGAGACACCATCGTTGGTGATCGTGGGGGCGCCCCACTTCTTCTCGAGGACGACGTTGCGGCCCTTGGGGCCGAGCGTCACCTTCACGGCGTCCGCGAGCTGGTTCATGCCGCGCTCGAGGCCGCGCCGCGCCTCCTCGTCGAACGCGATGATCTTGGCCATGTGAAGTGGTCCCTCCAGGACTGGGGGTGATTCTTCTGGACCGCGCCCGCGCCCGCGACGGACGGCTCGCACACCTCGTGGTTCCTTGCCCCACCCGGCCTGCGGGCCTCACCGACCCGGTCCTTCGTTGTCACTCTCACCTTCAGAGTGCTAACGCCAATGATTAGCACTCGGCATGGTCGAGTGCAAGCGCCTCTCGGGGATCGACCAGGTCCCGCAGCGGTCCCGGCAGCCCTTACAGGGGTCCGGACAGACCGAAGGGCCCGCACCCCTCACGAGGTGCGAGCCCTTCGGCAGAAGACGCTCGGTGTTCAGTCGGTCGCGCGTATCAAGCGGTGACGCGAACCATGTCGGCCTGCGGGCCCTTCTGGCCCTGCGAGATCTCGAACTCCACCCGCTGGCCCTCTTCCAGGGTGCGGTACCCGTCCATCTGGATCGCGCTGTAGTGGACGAAAACATCCGCACCACCGTCGACCGCGATGAAGCCGTACCCCTTCTCCGCGTTGAACCACTTGACGGTGCCCTGAGCCATGCCTAACTCCCCTATTACTGGCCCTTGCACAGATCCGCACTTCGCGGATCCGGGTCAGACCTCACCCCCCACGGATTGGGGGCGTGCGCCGGAACGCGTCGACCGCGGCTGAATGTATCTGTCCAACTGCCGTCTGCAACAGGTCAATCGGACGAGAATTCTGGACGTGAGGGGTCCGGAATGTAGTGAGAATTCGCCCGAATTCGGGGCAAGTCGGGCCCCATAAAAGGCGCAAAATTCGCAAAAGAACCGCACACTTTGGCTACTTCTCGTCGCACTCGGAGCGAGAACTCATATGCGGCTGGCATGGGGAGCGGAGCAGGTTCCCCAACTGTACCGCGCTCAACCATAGAGAATTGCCCCCTCCGCTTCTCTCACGGAGGGGGCAATTCAATGAACTCTTGGTAATCGACGTTACCCAGGGTAACGATCGACGTCCGGTCAGCCTCCGGCGACCGCCGGGATGATCGAGACACCGGCCCCGTCCGGGGTGGCCGTCTCCAGGCCCTGCTCGAAGCGGACGTCGTCGTCATTGACGTACACGTTGACGAACCGGCGCAGCTTGCCCTGGTCGTCGAGCACGCGTGCGGCGATGCCCGTGTGGTTCTTCTCCAGGTCGGCGATGACGTCGGCGAGGGTGGCACCCTCGGCGGCGACCTCGGCCTGCCCGCCGGTGTAGGTACGCAGGATGGTGGGGATGCGGACGGTCACGCTCATGATGCGAGGCCAGCCTCTCGGAAGGAGTCCAGGTTCGGGCGGATGGTCGCGGTGAGGCCGGTGCCGGCCACCGCGTCCAGGGTCTTGAGGCCGTCGCCGGTGTTCAGCACGACGGTGGTGAGCGTCGGGTCGAGGAGACCGTTCTCGATCAGCTTGCGGGTCACACCCACGGTCACGCCACCGGCCGTCTCGGCGAAGATGCCCTCCGTGCGAGCGAGCAGCTTGATCGCGTCGACGACCTGCTCGTCCGTCACGTCCTCCACCGCACCGCCGGTGCGGCGCGCGATGTCG
Organism: Streptomyces sp. NPDC046909; assembly: GCF_040644695.1. Classification (NCBI taxonomy): domain Bacteria; kingdom Bacillati; phylum Actinomycetota; class Actinomycetes; order Kitasatosporales; family Streptomycetaceae; genus Streptomyces; species Streptomyces sp. NPDC046909. The sequence continues at coordinate 600,653 of NZ_JBEYXC010000004.1, forward strand.
AGGACGTACGGCCCGTCCGCCGGGTTGCCGATGGCGAGGGACTTGGCGATGGTGTTCGGCTTCTGGGGGCGTACGACGTCGTGGCCCGCCTTGTAGGCGACGGACACCGGCGAGCAGCCCTCCGCCTGCGCCCCGAAGATCTTGTACGGCTTGTCCTCGACGAGCCCCAGCTTGATCAGCTCCTGGAGCCCCTTGTCGATCTTCGTGAGCTGCGAGCCGGAGGCGATCGGCACGACCAGCTGGTCGGGAAGCTTCCAGCCGAGCTGCTCGCAGATCTCGTACGCCAGGGTCTTGGAGCCCTCCGCGTAGTAGGGCCGCAGGTTGACGTTGACGAAGCCCCAGCCCTCGCCGGCCGGGTCGCCGATCAGCTCGGAGCAGAAGCGGTTCACGTCGTCGTAGTTGCCCTCGATGCCGACGAGCTCACCGCCGTAGACGGCGGCCATGACGACCTTGCCCTGCTCCAGGTCGTGCGGGATGAACACGCAGGACCGGAAGCCGGCGCGGGCGGCGGCGGCGCCGACGGCACCGGCCAGGTTGCCGGTGGAGGAGCAGGAGAGGGTGGTGAAGCCGAAGGCGCGGGCCGCCTCCAGGGCCTGGGCGACGACGCGGTCCTTGAAGGAGTGCGTCGGGTTACCGGAGTCGTCCTTCACATACAGTCCGCCGGTCACGCCGAGCTCGCGCGCGAGGTTGTCGGCCTTGACGAGCTGGGTCCAGCCCGGGTTGATGTTGGGCTTGTCGGCCACGTCCGCGGGGACGGGCAGCAGGGGCGCGTAGCGCCAGATGTTCGCGGGTCCCGCCTCGATGCGCTTGCGGAGTTCCTCGGTGTCGTAGGCCGAGAAGTCATAGGCGATCTCGAGCGGGCCGAAACACTCCTCGCACGCGAAGACCGGTCCGAGAGGGACCCGGTGGCCGCACTCACGGCAGCTGAGCGCTGCGGCGGGGCCGAGGTCTACGGTCGTAGCGGTGGTGCTTGCATCGGTGGTGCTTGCAACAGTCTGCGCAGCCATGGAGGCGAGGCCCTTTCTCCTCATCTTCCTCACGACGCATCTCGCCGTGAGACGGATTTGGCACCTTCCCTAGTCGGGAGCCTCGCGGAACGATCAACAATGATCTACGAGTACCGACTGGAGGGTTGCCGGGGCTTCATCGGGCCGTATCCCTCTGCCCCTCTGGATGAGCGGTATGAAGTTGTGAACGTCCGACCATCCAGGACATGCGATGGTCATCCGCGTTGTTCAAGACTGTAACCGACGGCCAGGACAGTTGAGATAGACGTCCGAACGGCGAGATGGATCACACGTGAAGGAGCCGCCTACGTGCTGAACGAAGTCGAGCGCTGGCTGACCACCCGCTCCTGGTCAGTGACCGATCGCCCGCTCCACCAGATCATGGCCGCCAAGCAACGCACGGGGCAGACGGTCAGCGTCGTGCTGCCCGCGCTCAACGAGGAGGAGACGGTCGGCGACATCGTCGCGATCATCCGTCACGACCTCATGCAGCAGGTGCCCCTCGTAGACGAGATCGTCGTCGTCGACTCCGGGTCGACCGACCGTACGGCGCAGGTCGCGGCGGCCGCCGGGGCCACGGTCGTGCACCGCGACGCGATCCTCCCCCGCGTCCCCACCGTCCCCGGCAAGGGCGAGGTGCTGTGGCGCTCACTGCTGGTGACCAGCGGTGACATCGTCTGCTTCATCGACGCCGACCTGAAGGAGTTCTCCTCCGACTTCGTCTCCGGGATCGTGGGCCCGCTGCTCACCGACCCCGCTGTCGACCTGGTCAAGGCCATGTACGACCGCCCACTCGGGAGCGCGGCGGGCCAGGGCGGCCGCGTCACCGAGCTGATGGCCCGCCCGCTGCTGAACATGCACTGGCCGCAGCTGGCCGGCTTCGTCCAGCCGCTCGGCGGCGAGTACGCGGCCCGCAGGTCCCTCCTGGAACAGCTGCCGTTCCCCGTCGGCTACGGCGTGGAGCTGGGCATGCTGGTCGACGCCCTGCACCTGGTCGGCCTCGACGCGCTGGCCCAGGTGGACGTGGGGGTCCGCAAGCACCGCCACCAGGACGGCCAGGCCCTGGGCCGCATGTCCGCCGCGATCTACCGCACCGCCCAGCTCCGCCTGGCCCGCGGCCACCTCATCCGTCCCTCCCTCACCCAGTTCGAACGGGGCGAGGACGGCTTCGAGCCGCGCACCTACTCCGTGGACACGGAGGAACGGCCGCCGATGGCGGAGATCGCGGAGTACGCGTCCCGAAAGGTCGCCTGAAAGGTCGGCTGAGGTCGGCTGGGGTTGGCTGAGGTCGCCTGGCCAGAGCCGCGTTACGGGCTCCGGCGGGCCGTATACACAGAACCGTACGTTTGAGCGTTTACGGGTCGGGCTAGGTTGATCCGTATGGCTTCCACGCAGGCTGCCCAGGGTGCCCGGGTGCTCGTCGCGTCCAACCGCGGCCCGGTCTCGTACGAGGTCCGGGAGGACGGAACGCTGTCCGCCAAGCGCGGGGGCGGCGGGCTGGTCTCCGGTCTCTCCGCGATCGGGTCGGACGCGGACGCGCTGTGGGTGTGCTCGGCGCTGTCCGACGGCGACCGGGAGGCGGTCCGGCGCGGTGCGGGCGAGTCCGGCGTACGGATGCTCGACATCCCGGCGGACGTGCACGCGGACGCGTACAACGGCATCGCGAACTCGGTGCTCTGGTTCGTCCACCACATGCTGTACCAGACCCCGCTGGAGCCGGTCTTCGACGCGGAGTTCCGGCGCCAGTGGGCGTCGTACGAGACGTACAACCGCGCGTTCGCGCAGGCGCTGGCGGAGGAGGCGGTGCAGGGCGCCTCGGTCGTGGTGCAGGACTACCACCTGACGCTGGTGCCCGGGATGCTGCGCGAGCTCCGCCCGGATCTGCGGATCGGCCACTTCTCGCACACACCGTGGGCGCCCCCGGAGTACTTCCGGATGCTGCCGGACGACGTGGCCGAGCAGGTCCTGCGGGGCATGCTCGGCGCGGACCGGCTGGGGTTCCTCACGCGGCGGTGGGCGTCGGCGTTCGAGGCGTGCGCGGCGGACGTCGTCGGCGGGCTCGGGGAGACGCGGGTCGGGGTGCACGGGCTCGGCGCGGACGCGGACTTCCTGCGGAAGCGGTCGCACGAGACCGACGTCGACGAACGGATGACGGCACTGCGCGCGGAGATCGGCGAGGGCCGCCGGGCGATCGTCCGGGTCGACCGGACCGAGCTGTCCAAGAACATCGTGCGCGGGCTGCTGGCCTACCGGCAGCTGCTCGACGACCGTCCCGAGTGGCGGGAGCGCGTGGTGCACGTGGCGTTCGCGTACCCGTCCCGCCAGGACCTGGCGGTCTACCGCGACTACACGGCCGAAGTGCAGCGCCTGGCCGAGGAGATCAACGAGCGGTACGGGACAGCGGGCTGGAAGCCGGTCGTCCTGCACGTCAAGGACGACTTCGCCCGCTCCCTGGCCGCCTACCGCCTCGCCGACGTCGCCCTGGTGAACCCCATCCGCGACGGCATGAACCTCGTCGCCAAGGAGGTACCGGTGGTCTCCGACGAGGGGTGCGTGCTGGTGCTGTCACGGGAGGCCGGGGCGTACGAGGAGCTCGGCGAGGACGCGATCGTCGTCAACCCGTACGACGTGATCGGCACGGCGAACGCGCTGCACGAGGCGCTGACCATGCCGGTGGAGGAACGGGCCGAGCGGACGAAGCGGCTGGCCGCGGCGGCGACGGCGTTGCCGCCGGCCCAGTGGTTCCTGGAGCAGCTGCACGCGCTGGACAGCGACTGATGTCTCAGTCCAGCTGACCCGCGAGCGCCCGCAACAGCCGTACGACCCCTTCCGGACCGTCGACGATCAGATCCGCCCGCTCCGCCAGCTCGGTGACCTCCTCGCTGCCGCTGCACACCAGTAGGCCGGGGACGCCGTCGGAGCGGAGTTTGTCGACCGCCGTGTACGCGGGGAGGTCGCCCAGGTCGTCGCCGGCGTAGAGGACGGCCTCGGCGCCCAGTTCGCGGACGTGGTCGAGGAGGGCCACGCCCTTGTCCATGCCGGGCGGGCGGAGTTCGAGGACCAGGCGGCCCGGTTCGACGATGAGCCCGTTGCGGGTGGCGAGGTCGGTGAGCGGTTCACGCAGGGCCTCGAACGCGGCCTGGGGATCGGCGGCGCGGCGGGTGTGAACGGCCAGCGCCCGCCCCTTCTCCTCGACCCACGCGCCCTGCCCGGCACCGGTCCGGTCGAGCAGCCCGGGCAGTTCGGCACGGGCCCGGGCGACGCCGGGGTGGGGCGGCGGGGCGGTGATCTCGCCGGTGGCGGCGTCCCAGCGTTCCGCGCCGTAGTGGCCGAGGATGACGAGGTGGTCGAGGCCGGGGATCCCGTCGAACCCGCCGAGCCGTACGGCGACGGCGGGCGGGCGTCCGGTGATCACCGCGACGGAGGCGATCTTCGGGGCGAGCGCGGCGAGTACGGCTGCCGCCTCGGGGTGCGCGCGGGCCTGCTCGGGGTCCGGGACGATCGGCGAGAGCGTGCCGTCGAAGTCGAGCGCGACGACGGTCTTGCCGGGCCGTTCGAGAATGGCCCGCAGTCCGTCGCGACCGGCCTGAGTGGCGGGGGTCGGCAGGGAGTCGTCATCGGCGGCGTGCTGGTGGCTGCCCATGTGAGGACCCTATCGATGTCTCGCCCCCGCCGCCCCTACCCGTCCCATCACTGGGGGCTGCCGCCCCCAGACCCCCGCTATCGGCCCTGAAGGGGCCTCGTCCTCAAACGCCGGACGGGCTGAAAAACCCAGCCCCTCCGGCGTTTGAGGAGCGGGGTCTGGGGCGGAGCCCCAGAAGGACGGGACGGGTAGGGGCGGCGGGGGCGAGGAAACCGCGTAACCGACACCGGCCCCCGCCCCATAGGATTGGCCCCAAACCACACGCACTCACCCCAGAGGATCGCTGCATGCCTGGCATCACGCGCGAGGAGGTCGCCCACCTCGCCCGGCTGGCGCGTCTGGAGCTGAAGCCCGAAGAGCTCGAGCACTTCGCGGGACAGCTGGACGACATCATCGGCGCGGTCGCACGCGTCAGTGAGGTCGCCGACCAAGACGTACCGCCGACCTCGCACCCGCTCCCGCTGACGAACGTCATGCGGGCGGACGAGGTCCGTCCGTCGCTCACCCCCGAGCAGGCGCTCTCCGGCGCCCCGGCCCAGGAGCAGCAGCGTTTCAAGGTGCCGCAGATCCTGGGGGAGGACTAATCGCCATGACGGACAACGTCAACATCATCAAGCTGACCGCCGCCGAGACCGCCGCGAAGATCGCCTCCGGCGAGCTCACGGCCGTGCAGGTCGCCGAGGCCCACCTGGCCCGTATCGAGGCCGTCGACGAGAAGGTGCACGCCTTCCTGCACGTCGACCGCGAGGGCGCGCTGGCCCAGGCCCGTGCCGTCGACGAGAAGCGGGAGCGCGGCGAGAAGCTCGGCCCGCTCGCCGGCGTTCCGCTCGCGCTGAAGGACATCTTCACCACCGAGGGCATCCCGACCACGGTCGGCTCGAAGATCCTCGAAGGCTGGATCCCGCCGTACGACGCGACCCTCACCAAGAAGCTGAAGGCCGCCGACGTCGTCATCCTCGGCAAGACCAACATGGACGAGTTCGCCATGGGGTCCAGCACCGAGAACAGCGCGTACGGACCCACCGGCAACCCGTGGGACCTCACCCGCATCCCCGGCGGCTCCGGCGGCGGTTCCTCCGCCGCGCTCGCCGCGCACATGGCGCCCCTCGCCATCGGCACCGACACCGGCGGTTCCATCCGCCAGCCGGCCGCCGTCACGGGCACGGTCGGCGTCAAGCCGACGTACGGCGCGGTCTCCCGCTACGGCATGGTCGCCTTCTCCAGCTCCCTCGACCAGGGCGGGCCCTGCGCCCGTACGGTCCTGGACGCGGCGCTCCTCCACGAGGTGATCGCCGGGCACGACCCGCTGGACTCCACGTCCATCGACGCGCCCGTCCCGCCGGTCGTCGAGGCCGCCCGCAACGGCAGCGTCGAGGGCATGCGCGTCGGCGTGGTCAAGCAGTTCCGCGGTGAGGGCTACCAGGCCGGTGTCATCCAGCGCTTCGACGAGTCCGTCGCCCTCCTCAAGGAGCTGGGCGCCGAGATCGTCGAGCTGGACTGCCCGTCCTTCGACCGCGCGCTGTCGGCGTACTACCTGATCGCGCCCTCCGAGTGTTCGTCCAACCTCGCCCGCTTCGACGGCCTGCGCTACGGCCTCCGTACCGGCGACGACGGCACCCACTCGGCCGAGGAGGTCACCTCCCTCACCCGTGAGGCGGGCTTCGGCCCCGAGGTGAAGCGCCGGATCATGCTCGGCACGTACGCGCTGAGCTCCGGCTACTACGACGCGTACTACGGCAGCGCCCAGAAGGTCCGTACGCTCATCACGCGCGACTTCGAGAAGGCGTTCGAGCAGGTGGATGTGATCGTCTCCCCGACGACCCCGACCACCGCCTTCCCGATCGGCGAGCGTGCCGACGACCCGATGGCGATGTACCTCGCGGACCTCTGCACCATCCCGACCAACCTCGCGGGCAACTCGGCCATGTCGCTCCCGTGCGGTCTGGCGCCCGAGGACAACCTCCCGGTCGGTCTCCAGATCATCGCCCCGGCGCTGAAGGACGACCGGCTGTACAAGGTCGGCGCCGCCGTCGAGGCCGCCTTCGTGGAAAAGTGGGGGCACCCGCTCCTGGAGGAGGCACCGTCGCTGTGAGCAAGCTGACCAAGGCGAAGGACTTCAAGAAGTCCAAGTCCGGTACGTACCTGTCGATGGCCACCACCGCGTTCGGCGCGCTCGGTGTCGCCAAGCAGATCAAGAAGGCCCGTGCCGAGCAGGACACGCTCCGGCTGGTCGACGCCACCGTCTCCGCGGTCGCGATCGTCACCGGCCTCGCCATCCTGTACCGCGAACTGAAGCGGCTGGGCGACGACGACGTCCTGCTGGGCTGAGAGGGAATTTCCACCGTGACCACCACGACCGACCTGGTGTCGTACGAGGACGCACTCGCGTCGTACGACCCCGTCATGGGCCTTGAGGTCCATGTCGAACTCGGCACCAAGACCAAGATGTTCTGCGGCTGTTCGACCGAGCTCGGTCAGGACGCCAACACGCAGACCTGCCCCGTCTGCCTCGGCCTGCCCGGCGCGCTCCCGGTCGTCAACGCGACCGGCGTCGAGTCGGCGATCAAGATCGGTCTCGCGCTGAACTGCGAGATCGCCGAGTGGTGCCGCTTCGCCCGGAAGAACTACTTCTATCCGGACATGCCGAAGAACTTCCAGACCTCCCAGTACGACGAGCCGATCGCCTTCAACGGCTACCTCGACGTACAGCTGGAGGACGGCGAGACCTTCCGCGTGGAGATCGAGCGCGCCCACATGGAGGAGGACACCGGCAAGTCGACGCACGTCGGCGGCGCCACCGGCCGTATCCACGGCGCGTCCCACTCCCTCCTCGACTACAACCGCGCCGGCATCCCGCTCATCGAGATCGTCACCAAGCCGATCGAGGGCGCCGGCGAACGCGCTCCCGAGGTCGCGAAGGCGTACGTCCGTGAGCTGCGCGAGGTCATCAAGGCGCTCGGCGTCTCCGAGGCCCGTATGGAGATGGGCCAGATGCGCTGCGACGTGAACCTGTCGCTGCGCCCGCACGGCCGCGAGAAGTTCGGCACGCGTTCCGAGACGAAGAACGTCAACTCACTGCGTTCCGTGGAGCGTGCGGCCCGCTTCGAGATCCAGCGGCATGCCGCGGTGCTCAGCAGTGGCGGCACGATCATCCAGGAGACCCGGCACTTCCACGAGGACACGGGGTCCACGACTTCGGGCCGTGTGAAGGAGGAGGCCGAGGACTACCGGTACTTCCCGGAGCCGGACCTGGTCCCCGTGGCGCCCTCGCGTGAGTGGGTCGAGGAGATCCGCGCCGGTCTGCCCGAGCTGCCGCTGGCCCGTCGTAACCGGCTCCTCGCGGAGTGGGGCATCTCGGCCGTCGACATGCAGGCGATCCTCAACGCCGGTGCGCTGGACCCGATCGTCGCCACGATCGACGCCGGTGCCGACGCGGCCTCCGCCCGTAAGTGGTGGATGGGCGAACTCGCCCGCAGCGCCAACGAGTCCGGCACGTCGCTGGACGAGCTGGCCATCACGCCGGTGCAGGTCGCCCGCGTCTCCGAGCTCGTCTCGAAGGGTGACCTGAACGACAAGCTGGCCCGTCAGGTCATCGAGGGCGTCCTCGCGGGCGAAGGCACCCCGGACGAGGTCGTCGAGAAGCGCGGTCTGAAGGTCGTCTCCGACGAGGGTGCCCTCGGCACCGCCGTCGACGAGGCCATCGCCGGCAACCCGGGCATCGCCGACAAGATCCGCTCCGGCAAGGTCGCCGCGGCCGGCGCCCTGGTCGGCGCGGTCATGAAGGCGACCCGCGGTCAGGCGGACGCGGCCCGCGTCAAGGAGCTGATCCTGGAGAAGCTGGGCGTCAGCGAGGGCTGAGGCCTGTGACACGCGTACGGCCCCGGAGGGATGCCCTCCGGGGCCGTAGTGCTGCTTACTTACGGCGTCCTACGACCCGTACGAAGCCCAGTGCCCGGCCCTCGTCGGCACGGACCGCCTCGCGCACCCGGCGGGCCATGTCGCGGTGGAACTCCTCCGGGCTCTCCTCGGCGACGACGTCGCACCACAGCAGCCAGTCCTTCCAGCCGTCCGGCTGCCAGTCGGCCGTCTCGACCTCGACGGCTCCGCTGCGGGTCCACTGGCGGCGCCACCAGTCGGCGGAGTGGAAGCACCACCAGTCGGGCTCCCAGTGCCCCTTGAGGTGCTCGGGCGGATCGGTGCCCTCCAGTTCGTCCCGCACCGCGGGGACGACGACCCCGATCCGCCCGCCCGGCTTCAACAGCCGGGTCAGGGTGGGCAGATAGAGGTCGTTGGTGCCGAAGTACTGGTACGCGTCGATGCTCACGATCGTGTCGAAGCTCGCCTCGGCGAACGGCAGATCGTGCGCCTCGGCGTGCACGGGCAGCACCCGGTCGGCGAAACCGGCCTCGGCGATGCGCCGGGCGTTGTCGTCGGGCCCGATCCACAGATCGGCCGCGGTGACCTGGGCGTGGTACTCCCTGGCCAGGAAGACCGAGGTCATGGCCCGGCCGCAGCCCAGGTCGAGGACGCGGGCGCACGGGCGCAGGGCGTCGAGGCCCAGTGCGGGCGCCAGCCACTCCAGCAGCCACAGGGCGTTCGGGCCCATCTGGTTCTCGATGACCCAGCGGACGTCGTAGGTGTTGCTGCGGGTGTAGCGGGCGTGCGTCAGCCGCCGGGTGAGGTCATCGTCCGAGGTCCCCGGGGTGATGACGTTCGGGGTGGTGATGTCTGGCATCGGTGAGCGGGCTCCTTGAGTCCGGAAAGGCGGAAAGGGATACGTCGGAGCTCGGTCGGACGCTCAAACAATGCACCTGCTTCGGCTGGGGGCGGACGGCCCGGGGATTCTCAGCCGGACACGCTACGCTCGCCCGCCATGAACGCGCACCCGGATTCCGACTCCGACATACAGGAGGAGTACGACGACGACCAGGTCCTTGACGCCCGGCGGGCCCGCTGGACGGCGTCCGGGACCGGGACGATGCTGGCCCTCGCGGGCCTGGCGGCGTCGGCGCTCCGGCTGAGCGGCGCGGCTCCCACGCTGGTGCCGGCCGCGTACGCCTTCGGCGCGGTGGTGTGCGCGCTGGCGGCCCTCCTCGGGTCGCGCGGGCGCACCCGGCGGGCGCTGTGGCTGCTGATCGTCGGAGTGATGGTGATGGCTCTGGGCGACCAGTTCGACTGAGGGTGACAGAGCGACCGTTACTGTCCTGTGATCTGCCTCGCACTCCTGTGAATAAACCCACGAATGGCATAAACGATCAATTCTGGCTGCAAGAGTGGTCTGCGCATTGCTCATGCGTTCTTTGCGGGCCGTTCACACCATGGACGACTGTTCCCGGTCAAAGATCCACAAATCCACCCGGGAGCACGTTTCGTGGCAGCCCTCGCACGCTGGTGTGTCCAGCGCCGCCTCGTCGCCGTACTGCTGTGGCTCCTCGCCTTCGGCGGGGTGACCGCGGCCGCCGCGGTCACCGGCTCGGCGTACTCGAACGACTACGAGGTCCCCGGCACCGAGTCGGGCCGCGCCACCCAGCTGCTCCAGGAGGGCTTCCCCGACCTCGGCGGCGACAGCGACACCATCGTCTGGCACACCGCCTCCGGCACCGTCCGCGCCGCCGCCGTCGAGCAGACGATGACGCGGACCCTGGACGAGATCGCCGAACTGCCCGGAGTGGCCGCCGTCGTCAGCCCGTACGACACCCAGGGCGCGGACCGGATCAGCGAGAACGGCCGTACCGCGTACGCCACGGTCACCTTCGAGGACCGCGCCGAGGACCTCGACAAGGCCGAGGTGCAGGACGTCGTCAGCACCGCCAAGGCAGCTGAGGGCGACGGGCTCCAGGTGGAGCTGGGCGGCAGCGCCATCGCGCTCACCGAGTCCAGCGGCGGACATCTCGCCGAGGCCGTCGGAGTGCTCGTCGCCGCGGTCGTGCTCTTCCTCGCCTTCGGCTCGCTCGCCGCCTCGCTGCTGCCCATCGCCACCGCGCTCGTCAGCGTCGGGACGGCGTACGCCGGGATCGTGCTGCTCGGGCACGCCATGACCGTCGCCGACTTCGCGCCCATGCTCGGCATGCTGATCGGGCTGGGTGTCGGCATCGACTACGCGCTGTTCATCGTCACCAGACACCGGCGTGGTCTGAAACGCGGGCTCGACGTCGGCGAGTCGATCACCAACGCCGTCGCGACCACAGGACGGGCGGTCGTCTTCGCGGGTGCCACGGTTTGCATCGCCCTGCTCGGGATGCTGATCCTCAGGCTGAGCTTCCTCAACGGCGTCGCGATAGCCGCCTCGCTCACCGTCGTCCTCACCGTCGCCGCCTCCGTCACCCTGCTGCCCGCCCTGCTCTCCCTCATCGGCATGCGCGCCCTGAGCCGCCGCGAGCGACGGCACCTGGACGAGCACGGGCCCCAGCCCGAACTGCCCACCGGGCTCGCCGCACGCTGGTCGGCGTTCGTGGAACGGCACCCCAAGCTGCTCGGCGCGATCGCCCTGGTCGTCATCACCGTCCTCGCCCTGCCCACCCTGGGCCTCCGCCTCGGCACCTCCGACCAGGGCAACAACCCCGAGACCTCCACCACCCGCCAGGCCTACGACCTCCTCGCCGACGGTTTCGGCGCCGGCGTCAACGGACCGCTGACCCTGGTCACGCACGTCGACAGCGCCGAGGACAAGCTGCTCCTCGACAACCTCGACGCCACCATCCGCACCACCGAGGGCGTCGCGTCCGTGACGCCGGTGACCTACGACGCGGGCGGTGACACCGGGTACTTCACGATCGTCCCGGCGTCGTCCCCGCAGTCCCAGGACACCAGCGACCTCGTCGACCGGCTGCGCACCGAGGTGCTGCCGCGCGCCGAGACCGGGACGTCCCTCGACATCCAGGTCGGCGGGGTGACGGCGTCGTACGACGACTTCGCCGAGGTGATCGTCGGCAAGCTGCCGCTGTTCGTCGGGGTCGTGATCGGCCTGGGCTGTCTGCTGCTCCTGCTCGCCTTCCGGTCCGTCGGCATCCCGCTGAAGGCCGCCGCGATGAACGTCGCCGCCGTCGCCGCCGCCTTCGGCGTCGTCGTCGCGATCTTCCAGTGGGGGTGGGGGAGCGAGCTCCTCGGGCTGGGGAGGGCCGGGCCGATCGAGCCCTTCCTCCCCGTGATCATGGTGTCCGTGCTCTTCGGGCTCTCCATGGACTACCAGGTCTTCCTGGTCAGCCGGATGTACGAGGAGTGGCTGGAGACCGGCGACAACCGGCGGGCCGTCCGCGTCGGCCTCGCCGAGACCAGCCGGGTGATCAACTCCGCCGCGGTCATCATGATCTCGGTCTTCCTGGCCTTCGTCCTCAGCGGCGACCGGGTGATCGCGATGTTCGGCATCGCGCTGGCGGCGGCGGTCGCTCTGGACGCCTTCGTTCTGCGGACTCTTCTCGTCCCCGCCCTCATGCATCTGCTCGGCGGCGCCAACTGGTGGCTGCCGGGCTGGCTGGACCGCCGGATGCCGCGCATCAGCATCGAGCCGCCGGAATGCCGCGCATCACATGAAAGGGTGGACGCCGTCGTAGGGGAGATCGAGAGGGAGCGGGACGAGGATGTACGCGATATCGCTGGGTGACGGTGCCGAGCTGCGGCCGCTGGAGCCGTGGCACGCCGAGGAGTTCCTCGCGAACCTGGAGCGCGGGCGGGAGTTCATCGGGCAGTTCATCGCCTTCGGCTCCCAGGTCGTCGACGTGGAGTCCGCGCGGGAGACGCTCCAGCGGTACGCCCGGATGCGCGCCGACGACACCGGCGGCTACCACGGCATCTGGCTGGACGGAAAGCTCGTCGGCGGGGTGCTCACCCTGAACGTCGACGCCGCCCAGGGCAACGCCGAGGTCGGCTGCTGGCTGGAGCCCGCCGCCACCGGGCGCGGGCTGATCACCCGGGCGATGCGCATCCTCATCGACTGGTGCGTCGAGGAACGCGGCATCCACCGCGTCGAATGGGTCGCCGCCGCCGGGAACACCCCCAGCCTGAACGTGGCCCGGCGGCTGGGAATGACCCGCGACGGAGTGCACCGGCAGGCCCACCTCTATGGTGGGGTGCGGCACGATCTCGAGGTTTGGTCGGTGCTGGCGCCCGAGTGGCGTGAGGCACGCGCGCGTGCCGCTCACAAGGATCATTAAGAGACCTCTCAGACTGCGTCCGTACGGTGCGAGGTATGGGAACCAAGACTGTTGACGAGACCGGGGCCGAAACGGGCCCCGAGGCGAAGACCGACGACGCGAAGGTGGACGTCACCAAGGTCGACGAAGTGACGGAGACCGAGGTCGAGGCCGACGCCGACGCCGCGGTCGACTCCGAGAACTCCGAGGACTCCGCCGAGTCCGGGGAGGGCGACGACCTCGAAGCGGGCCTCGCCGACACCGAGCAGGAGGGCCCCTCCGGCGTCGGCCAGGGCGCGGGCGCCGTCGTGTCCGCCGCGCTCGGCCTCGTCTCCCTCACCGGTGGCTGGATCGGCTCCGTCGCCGCCGCCCGCGAGACCCTCGTGGGCCAGCTGGAGACCGCGTCGACCGCGACCGTCGCCAAGCAGGTCAAGGAGATCTACGGCGACGCCTGGCAGACCTCCGCGCTGTGGGCGGGCTTCTTCGCGCTCGCCGCGCTGATCGTCGGCGTCTTCGTGCTGGCCCGGCCCGCCTTCGGGGCGCCCGGCAAGCCGCAGGCCGTGTGGATCAAGTCGGTCGCCTGGGGCGGTGTCGCGCTCGGCGTCATCGGCCTGCTCCTGGCCGTCCTCAAGTACACCGACATCCTGCTGGGCCTGCCCTCCACGAGCTGAGACACCGCAGGTCCCGAGGGGTCTTAGGGCCGACGTAAGCACCTTACGCGGCGCCCTGAGGCCCCTTAGGCATGTCTAAGGCCCCACCGGCCGCCGAAGATGCGGAACTCTCCCGATGTGGCACCCCCGCCTTGGAGACGAAGGTAGAGGCATCGCAGAAAGCGAAGCACGAAACCGAATCTCACAAGGGACCACACCATGTATGAGTACGAGATCTCCCAGCTCCGCTCCGCCGAACTGATCCGCCAGGCCGACAACGAGCGCCTCGCCCGGGAGGCGGTCCGCAGCCGCCGCGCCGCCCGCCGTGAGGCGGCCCGCCGCGAGGCCGAGAGCGAGGCGCATACCGGGCGCCTTCGCCGGCACCGGTTCCCGCGCACCGCATGAGCGCCGAGGCAAGGGAGGACGGTCGTACGACGACCGTCCTCCCTTCTCTTTCCGCCGCCGAAGGCCCCGGCTCCGCCCCGCGGAAAACCGGTGCCGCCTTGTCGTACCCGCATGCGATGCTCGGGCCCGTGGAGACCAGGTCCGTCAGTCCCGTGTTCGTCGGTCGCGCCGATGAGCTGAACACCCTGAACGAGGCGCTCGCCCGTGCCGCCGCGGGAGAACCCCAGGCCTTGCTGATCGGCGGTGAGGCCGGGGTCGGCAAGACGCGTCTCGTGGAGGAGTTCGCCACCGCCGCCTGCCGGCAGGACGCCGTCGTCGCCCTCGGCGGCTGCGTCGAGATCGGCGCCGACGGGCTGCCCTTCGCCCCGTTCTCCACCGCCCTGCGCAACCTGCGCCGCGAACTGCCCGAAGAGATGGCCGCCGCGGCCGCGGGCCAGGAGGAGGAACTGGCCCGGCTCCTGCCCGAACTGGGCGAGGCCCCCTCGGGACGCCACGACGAACAGAGCATGGCCCGCCTCTTCGAACTCACCGCCCGCCTCCTGGAACGCGTCGCCGCCGACCGCACCGTCGTCGTCGCCCTGGAGGACCTGCACTGGGCCGACGCCTCCACCCGCCACCTCCTCTCGTATCTCTTCCGCACCCTGCGCACCGGCCGCCTGGTCGTCCTCGCCACCTACCGCGCCGACGACATCCACCGCCGCCACCCGCTGCGCCCCCTGCTCGCCGAACTCGACCGGCTGCGCACCGTCCGCCGCCTCGAACTCGGCCGCTTCAACCGCACCGAGGTCGGCCGCCAGATAGCCGGCATCCTCGCCGCCGAACCCGAACCGGCCACCGTCGACGACATCTTCGAACGCTCCGACGGCAACGCCTTCTTCGTCGAGGAACTCGCCGTCGCCGCCCACGAGGGCTGTTGCACCGGCCTCACCGACTCCCTCCGCGATCTGCTCCTGGTCCGCGTCGAGGGCCTGCCCGAGAGCGCCCAGCGGGTCGCCCGGGTCGTCGCCGAGGGCGGCTCCACCGTCGAGTACCGGCTCATCGCCGCCGTCGCCCAGCTCGCCGAGGACGACCTCATCGAGGCGCTGCGCTCCGCCGTGAACGCCAACATCCTCAGCGCCGCACCCGACGGCGACGGCTACCGCTTCCGCCACTCCCTGGTCCGCGAGGCCGTCGGCGACGACCTGCTGCCCGGCGAACGCTCCCGCCTCAACCGCCGCTACGCCGAGGCCCTGGAGGCCGACCCCACGCTGGTGCCGGCCGACGCGCGCGTGATGCGCCTGGCCAGCTACTGGTACCACGCCCACGACGCCGCCAAGGCCCTGCCCGCCGTCCTGGACGCCTCCGCCACCGCCCGCGGCCGGCACGCCTACTCCGAACAACTCCGGCTCCTGGAACGCGCGATGGAGCTCTGGGACACCGCCCCCGAGTCGGTCCGGGCCGCCCTGCGCCCCGTCGACTACACCGAGGCCTTCCCTCCCTGCGGCTGCGACCCGGCCACCACCCCGCTCCGCTATCTCGACCTGATGGCCGAGGCCGCCGTCGCCGGCCGGCTCTCCGGGGAGCGGGAACGCGCCCTGAAGATCACCAAGCGGGCCCTGCACCTGCTGGAGGAGGAGGGCGACCCGGTGCGCGCCGCCTGGTTCTGGGGGCAGCGCTCCCGGCTGATGCAGGCCCTCGCCCGCGGCAACGGCTGGCAGGAACTTGCCACCGCCCAGGACCTGGTCCGCGGACTGCCGCCCTCCGAGGTGCACGCCGACGTCCTCTCCCAGGTCGCCAACTGGTCCATGGTGCACGTCCCCGGACCCGAGGCCTTCACGGCCGCCGAACGCGCCGTGGAGTACGCGCGCATGGTCGGCGCCCGCGAGACCGAGATGAGCGCCCGGCTCACCCTGGGCACCCTCATCGTCCACGGCGGCGACCTCGAAGCCGGACTGAAGGAGATGTTCGAGGTCAAGCGGCAGACCACCGAGAACGGCATGACCGGCATCGCCGCCCGCGCCTACGTCAACCTGCCCGACGCCCTCGAAGGCGTCGGCCGCTCTGCCGAAGCCGTGACCCTCCTGGAGGAAGGCGTCGACTACACGCGGAAGTTCGGCCTCCTCGACAGCGAGGCCTGGGTCTGGGGCAACCTCGCCGAGTCCCTCTTCAGCCTCGGCCGCTGGGACGAGGCCGCCACGGCCGCCGGCCAGTCGGAACGCGTCGGCCAGAGCGCCATACCCCGCGGCTTCCGGGCCGGCCTCCGCGCCGAACTCGCCCTCGCCCGAGGCAACCTGGCCGACGCCGTCGACCACCTGGCCGCGGCCCGCGGCCACTTCGGCACCCATGACCGGGCACCCCAGTACGAACTGCCCCTCCTCCGCCTCGGCATCGCCGTCGCCGCCGCGGAGGGCCGCCTCCTGGACGCCCGCGCCGAACTCCGGCAGGTCCTGGACACCGGCTTCCCGCCCGACACCCAGCGCTACGCCTGGCCCCTCCTTCTGATCGGCGCCACCATGGAGGCCGACGCCCTCGGACTGCCCGCCGCCGACCCCGGCCGCGCCGAGAGCCTCGACCGCCTCCGCACCACCGCCAAGACCCTGACCACCAACGCCCCCGTCTGGCAGGCGCACGAACGCTGGGTCCGCGCCGAACTCCTGCGCGCCGAGGGCCACAGCGCCCCCGACGACTGGGCCGAGGTGACCGCCGCCTTCGAGTGCCTGGACCGCCCCTACGACCTCGCCCGCGTCCGCCACCGCCTCGCCGAGTCCCTCCTCTCCACCGGCGGCGACGACGAACGCCACCGCGCCACCGAACTGCTCCGCCTCGCCCAGGCCGTCGCCCGCCATCTCGGCGCCCGCCCCCTGGCCGACGCTGTCACCCAGCTCGCCCAGCGCGCCCGCCTGACCCTGGCCGCCGTCCCGAAGCAGGCCCCGGCCCCCACGGACCAGGCCGAGGCCCTCGGTCTCACCGGACGGGAGCGCGATGTGCTGCGCCTGGTCTCCGCCGGCCGCACCAACCGCCAGATCGCCGAGGAACTGTTCATCTCCCCGAAGACCGCCAGCGTCCATGTGTCGAACATCCTGGCCAAGCTCGGCGTCTCGGGCCGCGGCGAGGCGGCGGCCGTGGCCCACCGGCTGGGGCTGTTCCCCGCCGAGGGGCTCTCGAGTCGAACGGCGGGGTGAGGTTCTACGCTGTATGTGACCGACCCAGGGAGGTCCTGTGTTCAACCCCTTCGAGGAACTGTTCGCACCCGGTCGGAAACACACCCGGGATGAACAGAACCGACTGGAAATGACCCGGGTGGACGTCGGTGACGGCGACCCCGGGCATGGGCCGATAGATCTCTCGTCCGGGAAGGTCGTCGTACGCCGACCGGAGCCGGAGGCGTCCGAGGAGGGGCCGGAGGACGGCTGAGCGTTCCCAGGAGCGTTCCTGCCGGGTCAGCTCACCTGTATCTCCAGGATCCGGTCGTCCCCCTCCTTCGGGTCCCCCCGCCCGTCCGTGTTGCTGGTGACCAGCCACAGCTTGTCGCCGCCCGCCGACACCACCGTGCGCAGCCGGCCGTACTCGCCCTTGAGGAACGCCTGGGGATCGGCGGAGGCCTCCGTGCCCTTCAGCGGGATCCGCCACAGCCGCTGCCCCTTCAGACCGGCCATCCATATCGAACCCTCGGCATAGGCCACACCGCTGGGAGAGGCGTCGTCCGTGGCCCACTGGGCTATCGGGTTGATGAAGTCGCCGTCGTCGGACCTGCCCTCGACCTCGGGCCAGCCGTAGTTGCCGCCCGGCTTGATCGCGTTCAGCTCGTCCCAGGTGTCCTGGCCGAATTCCGAGGCGAACAGCCGCTGTTTGGCGTCCCAGGCCAGACCCTGCACATTGCGGTGCCCATAGGAGTACACGGGGGAGCCGGGGAACGGGTTGCCCGGAGCCGGATCGCCCTCCGGGGTCAGCCGCAGGATCTTGCCGCCCAGGGACTCCTTGTCCTGGGACAGACCGGTGTTGCCGCTCTCGCCCGTGCCCGCGTACAGCATGCCGTCCGGGCCGAAGGCGATCCGCCCGCCGTTGTGGATGAAGCCCTTGGGTATGCCCTTGAAGACGGTGTCCGGGGCGCCCAGCCGCTCCCCGGCGGGCTTCTCCTCCTCGTACAGCATGCGGACGATGCGGTTGTCCGAGGCCGAGGTGAAGTACGCGTACACCATGTGGTCCGAGGCGTAGTCCGGCGACAGCGCCAGGCCCATGAGACCGCCCTCGCCGGCCGGGGAGACCCCGGGGACCTCGCCCAGCTCGGTCTTCTTGCCGGTCTCCCCGTCGACCCGGGTGATCGTCGCGTCGTCCCGCGAGGAGACCAGCAGATCGCCGTCGGGCAGCGGGGCCAGACCCCAGGGCGTGCCCAGGCCGGTGGCGACCGTGCGGAGCACCTTCACCGAGCCCTTCGCGGGAGGTGTCTCCTCGGCGGCCTGCCGGGTGGGGGAGGACTGCGATGCCGTACCCCCGCCCGGTGTCGTACTGCCTTCGGACGGCCCGTCACCGCCACCGTCGTCCGAGGAGCACCCGGCCGTCAGCAGGAGCGCGGTCGCGGCCAACACGGCCGACACAGCTCGTCGTTGCACGATCTCGGTCCCTTCGACGCGGCAGGTTCTACTGTTCATACACCGCTCGCGTCCCACAGGTTCCCGATCTCAGGGACCGGAACCGCGACGGACTTCCGCGGAGCCTGTGCCGGCCCGCAGTCCCAGGATCCCCGTTCTCAGTCCCAGGATCCCCGTGCCCCGGGCAGCTCCGCCACGTCCGTCAGATCCTGTGCGGACAGCCGCAGCTCCGCCGCGCCCGCGTTCTCCGTCACCCAGCGTTCCTGCTTGGCGCCCGGGACCGGGATCACGTGGCGGCCCCGGGAGAGCACCCAGGCCAGGGCCACCTGGGCCGGGGTGACGTCGTCGCCGTGGCGGGCGGCTATGCGGCGCAGGCCGGCGACTATGGGCTGGTTCGCGGCCATCATCTCGGCGGTGAAGCGGGGGTGGCGGGCGCGGACGTCGTCCGGTTCGAAACCCTCGCCCGGGGTGAGGGTGCCGGTCAGGAAGCCGTTGCCCAGCGGCATCGCCGCCAGGAAGCCCACGCCGCGCGCCTCGCACCACGGCAGCAGCGCCGCCAGCGCCTCCGGCGACCACACCGACAGCTCCGCCTCCACCGCGCTCACCGGGAAGACCTGCTGGACCCGCCGCAACTGGCGGATCGTCGCGTCGTGCAGCCCGGCCCCGGAGCGGCGGCCGCCGCGCGCACCGACCGCGCACAGACCCAGCGACCGCACCTTCCCGGCCTGCACGAGCTCCGCCATCGCGCCCCAGGTCTCCTCCACCGGGACCTCCGGGTCGGCGCGATGCAGCTGGTACAGGTCGATCACATCGGTCTGAAGCCGGCGCAGCGACGCGTCGCAGGCCCGTTTCACATAGCCGGGGCGGCCGTTGGCCACGATGTGCTGCTCGCCGACCAGCAGCCCCACCTTGGTCGACACGAAGGCGTCCCCGCGCCGCTCCTTGAGCACCCGCCCCACCAGCAGCTCATTGGTGAACGGGCCGTACATGTCGGCCGTGTCCAGCAGCGTCGAGCCCAGGTCCAGCGCCCGGTGCACAGCCCTGAGCGACTCCTCGCCCCGCTGCCGCGACCCGCTGTAGGCCCAGCTCATCGGCATGCAGCCGAGTCCGACGGCCCCCATCGCGAGTGCCCCCGCGCCGATCGTCCTGCGCTCCACCTGCTCGTGACCCTCCCTCTTCCGGCACCCCACAACCTAACCTCTGCGCCCTCACGTGCCTGACATAGCCTCTGACCATGACCGCTGCTGACGTGTGGCTCCCCATCCCGCCGGACGAGATCGCCGGACTCCCCGAAGGGCCCGACTACCTGTTCTGGGACGGAGGCGAGGACGGGACGCGGGAGTTCCCCGGCGACCCCGCCGACTGCGTGCTGTACGTCGTGCCGTACATGAAGCGGCAGCCCGTCAAGATCCGCCCGCTGCGGGAGATGCGGAACCTCCAGGTCGTCCAGACACTGACCGCGGGGGTCGACGACGTCCTGGCGCACCTCGACGACATCGTTCCCGGTGTACGGCTGTGCAACGCGCGCGGGGTGCACGAGGCGAGCACCGCCGAGCTCGCCCTCACGCTGACGCTCGCCTCAATGCGCGGCATCCCCGGCTTCGTGCGCGCCCAGCAACAGGAGCACTGGCAGAGCGACTTCCACCCCGCGCTCGCCGACAAGAACGTCCTGATCGTCGGCTACGGCTCCATCGGCGCGGCCATCGAGGACCGGCTCGTGCCGTTCGAGGTCGCGCGGGTGGTGCGCGTCGCGCGCTCGGCGCGCACCACGGAGCGCGGACCGGTGCATCCGCTCACCGAACTGCCCGCGCTGCTCCCCGCGGCGGACGTCGTCATCCTCTCCACCCCGCTGAACGACTCCACCCGCGGCCTGGTGAACGCCGAGTTCCTGGCCGGCATGAAGGACGGCGCCCTGCTCGTGAACGTCGCGCGCGGCGGCGTCGTCGACACCAAGGCGCTGCTGGCCGAACTGGAGAGCGGCCGGATCACCGCCGCCCTGGACGTCGTGGACCCCGAACCGCTGCCCCAGGGGCACCCGTTGTGGCAGGCGCCGGGCGTGCTCATCAGCCCGCACGTCGGCGGACCGTCGTCCGCGTTCCTGCCGCGTGCCAAACGGCTCCTTGTGGACCAGTTGGGCCGTTTCGTGAACCAGGAGCCCCTGCGCAACGTGATCCTTACGACGGGCATGGAAAGCGCTTAGCCCCACAGAGCAACAAGCGTGTAATCCGTTTCCGGTACCCTCCGCTACCTTCCGGACGCGGTCCGTGCCCGCATCACCGCTGGTCGTCACGGAGCGTAGAGGAACTATGTCCCTGAGTGACGAGACTGGTGTATCGTCCCGACAGGGGCTGCGCCGCGCACCGTTCGGCGCCGGGGATGGACATTTGAGACTGTGAGGGGGGCGACGGGCGATGCACGGCCTATGGACGAACGATCCGACGCGGCGAAGCCGCCGGCGGCGACCCTGGCGCACAGCCGCGCGCAGACGCGGTCACCACGGCAGCCACAACTGCCGTCACAGCCACCACCACCGCAGGCACAGCAGCCGCAGGAGGCATGCGCATCCAGCGACCCCGGACTCCCGGGACCCTGGAGCGGCGCGGACCGGGAGGGCCCGGTGAGCTCGCCGCCGCCTCCCACGACCACCCTCAACGGAGCGCTGCGGGCACAGCCTTCGCCAGGGGCGCTGCTGCCCAGGCCGCCGGTCCCCGGTGGCGGGGCGAGCCTGGTCCACCAACTCGTTCTGGCCCTGGTCTGCGCGGGATACGCCGTCGGTTCCGCGCTCGGCTGGGGTTCGGAGCAAGTCGCGCTCGTCATGGGCGACTTCGGACTGGCCGCCGCGGCCGGTATCGCCGCCGTGTCCTGCTTCCTCTACGCCCGTCGACGCCGTATCCGCTTTCGACCGGCCTGGCTGCTGTTCGCGCTCTCCTCGGCCATGGCCTCCCTGGGCAATCTGATCTGGGGCTGGTACGAGGTGGTGCTGCGGCGGCCCGTGCCCAGCCCCTCGTACGCCGACGGGTTCTTCCTGTGCTTCGCGCCGCCCGCGATCGTGGGCCTGCTGGTCCTCGCCAAACGGCCGGTGACGAAGGCCGGTTGGGTCTGCCTCGGCCTGGACGCCTGGCTGATCGGCGGCTCGCTGCTCACCCTCTCCTGGAGCCTCGCCCTCGCCCAGGCGGCGAAGTCCGAAGGCCCCAGCGTCGCGCACACCGCGCTGTCGCTGGCCTACCCGCTGCTCGACATCGCCCTCGTCAGCATGGTGCTCGCGCTGCACTTCCGGCGCTCGGCGGTGAACCGCTCCGCGATCAACACCGCGATCGGCGCGCTCGCCCTGACCGTGATGTGCGACGCCCTGTTCACCTCACCGCTGCTGCACAACAACTACCGCTCCGGCCAACTCCTCGACGCGGGCTGGTTCGCGGGCTCGCTGCTCCTCGCCTACGCCCCCTGGGTCTCGCCCCGGCACGGGTACCCGGAGGCCGACCGGCAGGACGGCTCGGGGCACACGCGCGTGGTCCACGAGCACCTGCCGAGACAGCGCGGCGGCATCCACCACCAACCGCCCCTGCAAGGGGGTGATCACAGCCGGTATCCGGCCGCCCGGCCCATCGCCGGCTCCCTCGCCGCCCTCACGCCGTATCTCGCGGCCGCCGTCTGCACGCTGGGGATCCTCTACAACGTCCTCAACGGCCGCAG
This sequence comes from Streptomyces sp. NPDC046909, assembly GCF_040644695.1. Lineage (NCBI taxonomy): Bacteria > Bacillati > Actinomycetota > Actinomycetes > Kitasatosporales > Streptomycetaceae > Streptomyces > Streptomyces sp. NPDC046909. The sequence goes on from NZ_JBEYXC010000004.1 coordinate 622,748, forward strand.
CGTCGACCGCGTGGTGCTCCTCACCTGCGGCACCGTCGTGCTCGCCCTCGTGGTGCGCCAGGGCATCATGCTCCTCGACAACATCACCCTCACCCAGGAACTGGCCCAGAAGGAGAGCCACTTCCGCTCCCTGGTGCAGGGCTCCAGCGACGTCATCATGATCGCCGCGCCCAACGGGATCCTGCGCTACGTCTCCCCGGCCGCCGCGGGTGTCTACGGCTGCCCCGCGGAGGACCTCGTGGGGACCGAACTGGCCAATCTCATCCACCCGGAGGACCTGGGCTGCGTGGTGCACGAGGTGCGCCGCTTCCTCGCCGCCAGCCCCCTCGATGAACCCACCACCCGCATCGAGTGCCGCTTCCGGTCGGGCGACGGCGGCTGGCTCAACGTCGAGTCCACCGTCAACCGGCACCACGGCGGCCTCATCTTCAACAGCCGGGACGTGACCGAGAGGGTGCGGTTGCAGGCGCAGCTCCAGCACAACGCCGAGCACGACCCGCTCACCGACCTGCCCAACCGCGCCCTGTTCACCAAGCGGGTCCAGCAGGCGCTGTCCGGCCGCCGCTCCTCCGACCGCGGTACGGCCGTCCTCTTCATCGACCTCGACGGCTTCAAGGCCGTCAACGACACGATCGGGCACCAGGCCGGGGACGAACTGCTCGTCCAGGCCGCCCGCAGACTCCAGGACGCGGTCCGGCACGGCGACACCGCGTCCAGGCTCGGCGGCGACGAGTTCGCGGCCCTGATCGTCGGGGACGGCGGACGGGACCGCGGTGCCCGCGAACGCCACATCCTGGAGCTCGCCGACCGCCTCAGGATCACCCTCTCCCAGCCCTACCTCATCGACGGCAACGATGTCCGCGTCGCCGCCTCCATCGGCGTCGCCTTCTCCGAGCCGGGCCTCGGCGCGGGCGAGATCCTGCGCAACGCGGACCTCGCGATGTACCGCGCCAAGTCGGCCGGAAAGGGACGCGTCGAGCTGTACGCGCCGCAGATGCAGCAGGACGTCGTACGCAAGGCGGAGCTGGCCACGCGCCTGCGTGCCGCGCTGCACGACGGCGAGTTCGCGCTGCTGCACCAGCCCGTGGTCTGTCTGGAGGACGGCCGGATCACCTCGGTCGCCGCCCAGGCGCGCTGGCGCTCCTCGCAGGGCGTGCTGTTCACGCCCGCCGAGTTCCTGCGGGTCGCCGAGGACAACGACAAGACCGCCGAGCTGGGCCGCTGGATGCTGGAGGAGGCCGTCGAGCAGGCCGCCGAGCGCACCGCGACCGGGCTCTCCGTGCCGGTGGCGGTCCGGATGAGCGCCCGGAGACTGCTGGACCGCTCCCTGCCGCTCGGCTCGATCGAGGCCCTGCTGACCCGGCACGGGCTGCCCTCCGGGGCCCTGGTGATCGAGCTGTCCGAAACCGACCCCAGGGTCTCCCTGGACGAGCTGGAACGCCGGCTCGGCGCCCTGCGCAGACTCGGCGTCCGGATCGCCCTGGACGGCTTCGGCAGCGGATACGCGGCCATCACGGCGCTGCGGCGGCTCCCCGTCGACGTACTCAAACTCGACCGCAGTCTGGTCGAGGGGGTCGTGGAGTCCGCGCGGCTGCACAAGATCACCAGTGGGCTGCTCAGGATCGCCGGTGATCTGGGCCTGCAGTCCGTGGCCGACGGCGTGGATCTGCCGGAGCAGGTCGTGGCGCTGCGGGCGATGGGGTGCACGCACGGACAGGGGATGGCGTTCTCCGGGCCGCTGGACGAGTACCGGCTGCGCCGGGCGCTCGGTTCCGGCCATTATCCGGTGCCGCACGGACCGGCCGAGCCCGCGTTCGTGGGCGGCGGCGGGAGAGAACCGCAAGGTCGCGTCGGTGTCGAGGGCGGCGGCCCGCGACGGCCGGAAGGCCTGAGCACGGTCGTGGCCTCGACGCCGACTGGAGCGCCCCGGAGGTGAGCGAGCGGAAACCGGCGGGGCGGTGTACACAAGTGATGTCCCCGGCTGTCCTCGGAGGCGGACGTGCCCTTCGCTCACATAATGAGACTCCCGTCCCACCCGCTTGACACTGGGTGTGCGCCGGGGGGAGGGTCAGTGCCATGCGCACCCGAATTCTCGTACTTGGAAAGCGCGTCGGCTGAGCTGGTGATGTCCGGACGGACCCGGAACTCCCAGCGACCACACCCGGCGCGCTCCCCTCGCTTGCCTCTTGGCACGAGGGGTTTTTTGTTGCACAGGCGCCTTTAGAGCTACTTCGCAGACCAGCACAAAACTCGCAAAAACCCTCAGCATCGAGAAGAGAATGACGATGACCGAGCAGGCCACCGGGGCCCACCATCCGCAGCCGCGGCCCCGATCCGGAGGACAGCAGTCCGCCCCCGAGCGCGTCACGGGTGCGCAGTCCCTCATCCGCTCTCTCGAGGAGGTCGGCGCCGACACGGTATTCGGGATCCCCGGCGGGGCCATCCTGCCCGCGTACGACCCGCTGATGGACTCGAAGCGCGTGCGTCACGTCCTGGTCCGCCACGAGCAGGGCGCAGGCCACGCGGCCACCGGCTACGCACAGGCCACCGGCAAGGTCGGCGTCTGCATGGCGACCTCGGGCCCGGGCGCGACCAACCTGGTCACGCCGATCGCGGACGCGCACATGGACTCGGTGGCGCTCGTGGCGATCACCGGGCAGGTCGCGTCCAAGGCGATCGGGACGGACGCCTTCCAGGAGGCGGACATCGTCGGCATCACCATGCCGATCACCAAGCACAACTTCCTGGTCACCAAGGCCGAGGACATCCCGCGGACCATCGCGCAGGCGTTCCACATCGCCTCCACCGGCCGCCCCGGGCCGGTCCTGGTCGACATCGCCAAGGACGCCCTCCAGGCCCAGACCACCTTCTCCTGGCCGCCCACCATGGACCTGCCCGGCTACCGGCCCGTCACCAAGCCGCACGCCAAGCAGATCCGCGAGGCCGCCAAGCTCATCACCAACGCGAAGCGACCCGTCCTCTACGTCGGCGGCGGTGTCATCAAGGCACAGGCCACCGCCGAGCTGAAGGTGCTCGCCGAGCTCACCGGAGCGCCCGTCACCACCACCCTGATGGCGCTCGGCGCATTCCCCGACAGCCACCCGCTGCACGTGGGAATGCCGGGCATGCACGGTGCGGTCACCGCCGTCACCGCGCTGCAGAAGGCCGACCTGATCGTCGCCCTCGGAGCCCGCTTCGACGACCGCGTCACCGGCAAGCTGGACAGCTTCGCCCCGTACGCCAAGATCGTCCACGCCGATATCGACCCCGCGGAGATCGGCAAGAACCGCGCCGCCGACGTGCCGATCGTCGGTGACGCCCGCGAGGTCATCGCCGACCTGGTCCAGGCCGTGCAGAAGGAGCACAGCGAGGGTCACCACGGCGACTACAGCTCCTGGTGGAAGGACCTCAACCGCTGGCGCGAGACCTACCCGCTGGGCTACGACCACCCGACCAACGGCACGCTCTCCCCGCAGCAGGTCATCGAGCGCATCGGCCAGCTGGCGCCGGAGGGCACGATCTTCGCCGCGGGCGTCGGCCAGCACCAGATGTGGGCCGCGCACTACGTCCAGTACGAGAAGCCGGCGACCTGGCTGAACTCGGGCGGCGCGGGCACCATGGGCTACGCGGTCCCGGCCGCGATGGGCGCCAAGGCCGGGCGGCCGGACCGCACGGTCTGGGCGATCGACGGCGACGGCTGCTTCCAGATGACCAATCAGGAGCTCACCACCTGCGCCCTGAACAACATCCCGATCAAGGTCGCCGTCATCAACAACGGCGCCCTCGGGATGGTCCGCCAGTGGCAGACCCTCTTCTACAACCAGCGGTACTCCAACACCGTGCTGCACTCGGGCCCCGACGACGTCAACCCGCAGGCCCGCGGCACCCGTGTCCCGGACTTCGTGAAGCTGTCGGAGGCCATGGGCTGCTACGCGATCCGCTGCGAGTCCCCGGACGACCTCGACAAGGTCATCGAAGAGGCGAACTCCATCAACGACCGTCCGGTCGTCATCGACTTCATCGTCCACGAGGACGCGATGGTGTGGCCGATGGTCGCCGCCGGCACCTCCAACGACGAGATCCTGGCCGCCCGGGACGTCCGCCCCGACTTCGGCGACAACGAAGACGACTGAGCGAGAGAGACGTAAAAGATCATGTCCAAGCACACGCTCTCCGTCCTGGTGGAGAACAAGCCCGGCATCCTGGCCCGCATCGCGGCCCTGTTCTCCCGCCGCGGCTTCAACATCGACTCGCTCGCCGTGGGGGTCACCGAGCACGCCGACATCTCCCGCATCACGATCGTGGTGAGCGTCGACGCGCTGCCGCTGGAGCAGGTCACCAAGCAGCTCAACAAGCTCGTCGAGGTCCTCAAGATCGTCGAGCTGGAGCCGTCGAGCGCCGTTCAGCGTGAACTCGTTCTGGTGAAGGTGCGCGCCGACAACGAGACGCGCTCCCAGATCATCGAGATCGTCCAGCTGTTCCGCGCCAAGACCGTCGACGTCTCCCCGGAGGCCGTCACCATCGAGGCCACCGGCGGCGCCGACAAGCTGGAGGCCATGCTCAAGATGCTGGAGCCGTTCGGCATCAAGGAGCTCGTCCAGTCCGGCACCATCGCCATCGGCCGCGGCGCCCGTTCGATCACGGACCGCTCGCTGCGCGCGCTCGACCGATCCGCGTAACCCTTTCGTACGGGCGGTCGCCATCGTCGGCCGCCCGTATGGCGAGACCCCGAGACTTCCCCTCACCCCGCCGTCATACGGTGGGACGCAACACCTGCACTCAAGGAGAGAACCCAAAGTGGCCGAGCTGTTCTACGACGCCGACGCCGACCTGTCCATCATCCAGGGCCGCAAGGTCGCGGTCATCGGTTACGGCAGCCAGGGCCACGCCCACGCGCTGTCGCTGCGTGACTCGGGTGTCGACGTCCGCGTGGGTCTGCACGAGGGCTCGAAGTCCAAGGCCAAGGCCGAGGAGCAGGGCCTGCGCGTGGTGACGCCCGCCGAGGCCGCCGCCGAGGCCGACGTCATCATGATCCTGGTGCCGGACCCGATCCAGGCCCAGGTCTACGAGGAGTCCATCAAGGACAACCTCAACGAGGGCGACGCGCTGTTCTTCGGCCACGGTCTGAACATCCGCTTCGACTTCATCAAGCCCCCGGCCGGCGTCGACGTCTGCATGGTCGCCCCCAAGGGCCCCGGTCACCTCGTCCGTCGTCAGTACGAGGAGGGTCGCGGCGTTCCCTGCATCGCGGCCGTCGAGCAGGACGCGACCGGCAACGCCTTCGCGCTCGCCCTGTCGTACGCCAAGGGCATCGGCGGCACCCGCGCGGGCGTCATCAAGACGACCTTCACCGAGGAGACCGAGACCGACCTGTTCGGTGAGCAGGCCGTCCTCTGCGGTGGTACGGCCGCGCTGGTCAAGGCCGGTTTCGAGACGCTGACCGAGGCGGGCTACCAGCCGGAGATCGCGTACTTCGAGTGCCTGCACGAGCTGAAGCTCATCGTCGACCTCATGTACGAGGGCGGCCTGGAGAAGATGCGCTGGTCCGTCTCCGAGACCGCCGAGTGGGGCGACTACGTCACCGGCCCGCGCATCATCACCGACGCCACCAAGGCCGAGATGAAGAAGGTCCTCGCCGAGATCCAGGACGGCACCTTCGCGCGTGAGTGGATGGCCGAGTACCACGGCGGTCTGAAGAAGTACAACGAGTACAAGCAGCAGGACTCCGAGCACCTCCTGGAGACCACCGGCAAGCAGCTGCGCAAGCTGATGAGCTGGGTGAACGAAGAGGCCTGAGCCTCCTGACGACGGGGCCGGAGCAGTGCGCTCCGGCCCCTTTGTCCAACCCGTCACATCACGGACGGGTGATCCTTCCGTAGCGGCGCAGGACGACCTATGAAGCGCCACTACACTGCCGTACTACATACGCGTCAGGCCCACAGCGTCGTGCGTCTTCCACGCGGCTAGCACAGCGACCCCGAGGAGGGGCAGGCACGTCCCCACGCCGCCCGGCACGCACTCTCGCCGCACCGGTCAAAGGCCCTAGTAGCTCCGCTACGAGGACCTTCGCCCGGCACACGGAGAGCACGCACCGACCGACGCGGGAACGCACCCGACCCTCCCCGGCGCCGCTCCCTCCACCGCCTGCGGCCGTCGGGACGGCCGTCCGCATTGGACATGTGAGGACTCACGTGAGCTCGAAACCTGTCGTACTCATCGCTGAAGAGCTGTCGCCTGCGACCGTCGACGCGCTTGGACCCGACTTCGAGATCCGGCACTGCAACGGCGCGGACCGCGCCGAGTTGCTGCCGGCCATCGCCGAGGTCGACGCGATTCTGATCCGCTCCGCCACCAAGGTGGACGCCGAGGCGATCGCCGCCGCGAACAAGCTGAAGGTCGTCGCACGAGCCGGCGTCGGCCTGGACAACGTGGACGTCTCCGCCGCCACCAAGGCCGGCGTGATGGTCGTCAACGCCCCGACCTCCAACATCGTGACCGCCGCCGAGCTGGCCTGCGGTCTGCTGCTGGCCACCGCGCGTCACATCCCGCAGGCCAACGCCGCGCTCAAGCAGGGCGAGTGGAAGCGCAGCAAGTACACGGGCGTCGAGCTCGCCGAGAAGACCCTCGGTGTCGTCGGCCTCGGCCGCATCGGCGCGCTGGTCGCGCAGCGCATGTCCGCGTTCGGGATGAAGGTCGTCGCGTACGACCCCTACATCCAGCCCGCGCGTGCCGCGCAGATGGGCGTCAAGGTGCTGTCGCTGGACGAGCTGCTCGAGGTCTCCGACTTCATCACCGTCCACCTCCCGAAGACCCCCGAGACGGTCGGCCTCATCGGCGACGAGGCGCTGCGCAAGGTCAAGCCGAGCGTGCGGATCGTCAACGCCGCGCGCGGTGGGATCGTCGACGAGGAGGCGCTGTACTCGGCGCTCAAGGAGGGCCGGGTCGCCGGTGCCGGCCTCGATGTGTACGCGAAGGAGCCCTGCACGGACTCCCCGCTGTTCGAGTTCGACCAGGTCGTCTCCACCCCGCACCTCGGTGCCTCGACGGACGAGGCCCAGGAGAAGGCCGGCATCGCCGTCGCCCGCTCCGTGCGCCTCGCCCTCGCCGGTGAGCTCGTCCCGGACGCGGTGAACGTCCAGGGTGGCGTCATCGCCGAGGACGTCAAGCCGGGCCTCCCGCTCGCCGAGCGTCTCGGCCGTATCTTCACCGCGCTCGCGGGCGAGGTCGCGGTCCGCCTCGACGTCGAGGTGTACGGCGAGATCACCCAGCACGATGTGAAGGTGCTGGAGCTCTCCGCCCTCAAGGGTGTCTTCGAGGACGTCGTCGACGAGACGGTCTCCTACGTCAACGCCCCGCTGTTCGCGCAGGAGCGCGGCGTCGAGGTCCGTCTGACGACCAGCTCGGAGTCGGCCGACCACCGCAACGTCGTCACCGTGCGCGGCACGCTCGGCAGCGGCGAGGAGGTCGCGGTCTCCGGCACGCTGGCCGGCCCGAAGCACCTCCAGAAGATCGTGGCCGTCGGCGACTACGACGTCGACCTGGCGCTCGCCGACCACATGGTCGTCCTCAAGTACGAGGACCGTCCCGGTGTCGTCGGCACCGTCGGCCGCGTCTTCGGCGAGGCCGGCATCAACATCGCCGGTATGCAGGTGTCCCGCGCGGTCGCCGGCGGCGAGGCGCTCGCCGTGCTGACGGTGGACGACACGGTTCCGGCGAACGTGCTGACGGAGGTCGCCGAGGAGATCGGCGCGACGTCCGCTCGTGCGGTGAACCTGGTCTGAGGTCGCGGTGGTTGCTGGGGGCTGCCGCCCCCAGACCCCCGCTTCGGCCCTGAAGGGGCCTCGTCCTCAAACGCCGGACGGGCTGAGGGAACTCGGCTCGTCCGGCGTCGTGCTGTGCTCGCGCACATCGGCCCTCCGCAGAGTGGCCGCGGCCAGTGCAGCCGCCCCCGCCAGCACTACCGCCCCGGCGATCGCCGCCCCGGTCATCCCACTGGTGAACGCCTCCCGGGCCACCGGCGCGAGCCCCGGCACCTGATCCGCCACCGCCAGCGCCCCGCCCAGCGTCTCGCGGGCCGCGTCCGGCGCCGTACCCGGCATCTCGTGGCGGTAGACCGCCGTACCGATGGAACCGAGCAGCGCCATACCCAGCGCACCGCCGAACTCCGAGCCCGTCTCCATCAGGGAGGACGCGGTGCCCGCGCGCTCCGCCGGGGCGGCGCCCATCGCCAGGTCCATGATCTGGGACATCACGATCACACCGCCGACGGCGAGGACCGCGCAGGCGGTCAGCACCAGCCACAGCGAGTCCGTACCGGCGAAGGCCAGGACCACGAACCCGGCCGAGGCGATCAGGAAGCCGGCGGTGACGACGGAGGCGCGGCTGACGCCCTTCTGGACGAGGCTCGTCGCGACCGGCGCCGCCGCTCCGATCGGCACCGACGGCAGCAGCGCCCACAGGGCCGCCTCCAGCGCGCTCTTGTCGAGCACCGACTGCAGATACTGCGTGGTGAAGTAGGCCGAACCCATGATCCCGAAGGCCGAGACGAGGTTCAGCGCGACGGACGGGGCGAAGCCACGGCTGCGGAACAGGGCCGGGTCGATCATCGGTGAGGCCGCGGTGCGCTGGCGGCGGACGAAGAGGACCGCGAAGAGCAGACCGACGGTGATCGAGACGACGTATCGAACGTTCCAGCCCTCGGAGGGGATCTCCTTCAGGCCGTAGATGACGGGGAGCACGGCGGCCATCGACAGCGGGACGCTCAGCCAGTCGAAGCGGCCGGTGGCGGGGTTCCGGGACTCGGGGAGCAGTGCCGGGCCGAGGAGCAGGAGCAGGGCCATCGCGGGCAGGTTGACCAGGAAGACCGAGCCCCACCAGAAGTACTCGACCAGCACCCCGCTCATCACCGAGCCGAGCGCGATGCCGGCCGTCATCACGCCGGACCACAGTCCGATCGCCTTCGCGCGCTGGCCGGGGTCGGTGAACATCGCGCGGAGCAGGGCCATCGTCGACGGCATCAGGGTCGCGCCGCCGATGCCCAGGATCGCGCGGGCCGCGATCAGGGTCTCGGAGCTGTTCGCGTACGCCGCCATCAGGGAGGCGGCGCCGAAGGCGGTGGCGCCGATCAGCAGGAGGCGGCGGTGGCCGATGCGGTCGCCGAGCGAGCCCATCGTCATCAGCAGGCCGGCGAGCACGAACGCGTAGATGTCGAAGATCCACAGCTGCTGGGTGCCGGTCGGCTCCAGGTCCGCGCTGATCGACGGGATCGCGAAGTAGAGGACGGAGACGTCCATCGAGACCAGCAGCAGCGGGAGCATCAGGACGCCGAGGGCGGTCCATTCACGCCGTCCGGCACGGGAGGTGGTGCTCGTCGAGTTCGTCATGACGGCGACTATACGGATGTCTTAAACGCTTGTCTATGACGTGCGTATAGAACGGATGTCTGTAACGGTTGTATAAATCGCTTGTCTAGATAAGGTGGGCGCATGGGACACCGTGAGGATCTGCTCGAAGGCGCCAAGCGCTGCCTGCTGGAGAAGGGCTTCGTGCGCACGACCGCGCGCGACATCGTGAAGGAGTCGGGGACGAACCTGGCGTCCATCGGCTACCACTACGGCTCGAAGGACGCGCTGCTGGCGGAGGCGTATCTGGCGCTGGTCGGTGACATGTCCGACGCCTTCGAGGGGGAGGAGTCCGCCGGGATCGTGGGCGCGCCCGGCTCGATCGAGCGGTTCCGGGAGGTGTGGTCGAACATCATCGGCACCATGCGGGGGCCGGGTTCGATGTGGCGCCTCAGCGTGGAGATCGTGGCCATGGGCGACCAGCTGCCGGTGGTGCGTGACCATCTGGCGCAGCAGCAGCGGGAGGCCGGGCGCGCCCTGGTCGCCCTCTTCATGGGCATGCGGGAGGAGGACGTCCCGGACGAGACCCTGGACACCGTCGGCAAGTTCTACACGGCCCTGATGACGGGCCTCATCGCGCAGTGGGTCTTCGACCCCGAGAACGCGCCCGACGCCGACGCGCTCACCGAGGGTCTGAGTCAGGTGGTCGCCGGGGTCACGAAGGGCTGATCCGCCCGTCCCGCATCTCCAGCACCCGGTCCGCGACATGCCGTACGACGGCCCGGTCGTGGCAGATGAACAGGTACGCCAGGCCCAGCTCGTCCTGGAGGTCGGCGAGGAGGTTGAGGATCCCGGCCCGGACGGAGGGATCCAGTGCCGACACCGGCTCGTCGAGGACCAGGAGGCGGGGTTCGGACGCCAACGCCCTTGCGATACCCACCCGTTGGCACTGTCCTCCGGACAGCTCGTGCGGACGCCGGTCGCCGTACGAGGGGTCCAGTCCGACCCGGTCGAGGAGTTCGGCCACGTCGGCGGGCGTGGGGCGGCGGCCCTGGAGGCGGAGCGGCTCCGCCACCGCGTCCCGGATGCGGTGGCGGGGGCTGAGGGAGCCGTACGGATCCTGGAAGACGGGCTGCATACGCGGCCGCAGCGGGCGCAGCTCGCGCTCGCTCAGGGCCGTCAACTCCCGCCCCTCGAAACGGACTTCCCCGGAGTCCGGGCGGCGCAGCTGGAGTACCGCCAGCGCGGTCGAGGACTTGCCGCAGCCGGAGGGGCCGTTGAGGGCGAGGGTTTCACCGGCGTCCAGGGCGAAGCTCACGCCGTCCACGGCGGTCACCGCCCCGTGGCGGACGACGAGGTCGCGGACGTCGAGGAGAGGGGTGGTCGCGGTGGTCCCGGTGGTTACGGTGGTCACACTTCCTCCCGGTGATGACAGGCGACCAGCCGATCACCGTCCGTCCGCTGCGGCTCCGGCTCGGTGCGGCGGCAGAGGTCCGTCGCGCGGGCGCAGCGGGGGGCGAAGGCGCAGCCTGGTGGGAGGGCGCCCGGGGGTGGGGGAGTGCCGGGGAGGGTGGGGAGACGGCGGCTTCGGGCGGGCCTGGGGGCTCGGGGGTGCTTGGAGTTTTGGGGCGGCTGGAGGCCTCGGGGGTGCTCGGCGTTTTGGGTGTGCTGGGGTTCTGAGGCGTGGTGGGGCGCTGGGGCCGGCTGGGCGTCGCGGTCGTCCTGCGGGTCTCGGGCAGCCCGGCGGCCCGGCTCGTGCTGGGGGTCTCGGACGTGCTCGGGGTCTCGCTCGTACTCGGAGCTGTGGGCGGTCTGGCGGCCCAGCTCGTGCTCGGGACCTCGCTCGTGCTCGGGACCTCGCTCGTGCTCGGGACCTCGCTCGTGCTCGGGACCTCGCTCGTGCTCGGCGCCCAGCTCGTCCTGCGGGAGTGATGCCAGTAGCCCCGCCGTGTAGGGAGCCAGCGGGGTGCTCAACACTCTTTCCGCCGGGCCCAGTTCGGTCAGGCGGCCGGCGTACATGACGAGGGCGCGGTCCGCGTGTCGGCGTACCGCGTCCAGGTCGTGGGTGACCAGGACCAGTGCGGCGCCGACGGCCTGGCGTCGGTCGGTGAGGAGCTTCAGGATCTGGTCGCGGCGTTCCTCGTCGAGGGCGGTGGTCGGTTCGTCGGCGATCAGGATGTCCGGTTCGTTGATGGTGGCCATGGCGATGACGGCGCGTTGCCGCATGCCGCCGGAGTACTCGTGCGGGTAGGCGCGGGACGTGCGGGCGGCGTCCGGGATGCCGACGCGGTCGAGGGCGGCGACGGCGCGGGCGCGGGCCTCCGTGCGGGAGACGCGGGTCACCGACCGTACGGCGGCGGCGAGTTGGTCGCCGACGGGGTGTACCGGGGACAGCGCGGACAGGGCGTCCTGGGGGACGAGGGCGATACGGCGGCCCCGGTGGGCGGAGAGGTCCGGGCGGATCGTGCCGGTCAGCGTGGCCTCCGGCGGGAGCATGCCCAGCAGGGCCCGGGCCGTGAGGGACTTGCCCGCGCCCGACTCGCCGACGAGGGCGAGCACTTCGCCCGCGTGCACGTCGAAGGAGAGGCCGCGCACGGCTTCCAGCCCGTCGAAGTCGATCCGCAGATCCCGCACCGACAGCAGTACGTCAGACGCCAACGGGGGTCACCTTCCTGGTCCTTGTGCGTGTCCTGGTTGCCTTGGCCTTCCGGGCCTGGGCGTACGAGGCCTGCGAGGCGTATGAGGCGTACGACGCCCCCGACACCGCCAGCCCGGCCAGCAGCGCCAGTGCTACCGCCGGGGCGAGGGCCGCCCAGGGGGCGCGTTCGACGTAGGCGCGGGACTCGTCGAGGAGCAACCCCCATTCCGGGGCGGGGGGTTGGGCGCCCAGGCCGAGGAAGCCCAGGGAGGCCAGGGCGAGGGCGATGCCGGGCAGGCGCAGCAGGGCGTGGCGGGCGACGGGGGCGGCCACCGACGGGAGGACGTGCCGGGTCAGGATCCACGACGGCGGTGCGCCGATGGCGCGTTGGGCCAGGAGGAAGCCGGACGCCCGTACCTCCTGCACCAGCGCCGCCGCGTGTGCCGCGAGCGGGGGCCAGGAGATGAGCGCGACCGCGAAGGCGGCACCGCCGGTGCCCGGTCCGGCCACCGCTGCGACCAGGATGCCGACGATCACCGGGGGCAGCGCGTTGGCGATGTCCGCCGCGCCCGCCGCGACACCGGGCAGGAAGCCGAGTGCCAGCGCGAGCAGCAGGCTCAGCAGGCAGACGGCGGCGGCCGTGCCGACGGTGGTGGCGGCGCCGTGTCCGAGCCGGGCCAGTACGTCACGGCCGAGGCCGTCGGTGCCGAGCGGGTGCGACCAGGTGGGCGCGGCCAGCCGGTCCGCCGTGCTGATGGCGTACGGGTCGCGCAGCAGGCCCCAGCCGATGGTCACGGCGAGGACCGTGAACAGGGTCAACGGGATCGCGGGGTGGGTGCGGACCGGGCGGGCGGGAGGCAGCGCGAGGGAGGCGTCGCGCAGGGCGGGGCCGAGCAGCCGGCGCCGGATGAACGCCGCCAGCGCGCCCACCACCAGGCCGAGCGTCAGCAGCGCCAGCACGGCGCCCTGGAGCAGCGGCAGATCCTGCGACTTGGCCGCGCCGAGCGCCGTACGCCCGATGCCGGGCACGGCGAACACGGTCTCGACGGCGACCGCGCCACCCGTCAGACCCACGGCGGCCATCCCGAACTGCGGTACCAGCGGCGGCAGTACACGCTTCAACGCGGCCCCCGCGACGATCCCCCGGCTCACCCCGGCACCCCGCCACAGCTCCACCCACCGCTCGTCGAGCACGCCCGGCAACGCGTCCGCGACCAGCCGCCCGAGCAGCCCGCCCGCCGGAACTCCGAGGGCGAGGGCGGGGAGCACCAGGTACTCCGGTCCCTGCCATCCCGAGGTCGGCAGCCACCCCAGCCACACCCCGCAGACCAGCAACGCGACGGTGGCCAGCAGGAATTCGGGCACCGCGGCCAGCATCGCCGCGAAGGCCCCGGCCGACCGCCGACCCCGTACGAGAACGGGCGCGACCAGCGTCGCCGCGAGCAGCACCGCGACCGCGAAGGCCGCCCCCATCAGCGTCAGCGACACCTGCAACCCGGCCACGACGGACGGCAGCACCTCGGTGCCCGACACCCACGACGTGCCGAGGTCCCCGTGCGCCAGGTCGGACGCCCAACTCCCCAGCAGGGAAAGGGGACCCGCGTCCAGACCGAGATCCCGGCGTACGGCGTCCAGGGCCTCCTTCGTCGGTTCCTGCTCGGCGGAGCGGGCGCGCAGGACGGTGAGGGCCGGGTCCCTGCCGGACAGCCAGGGGAGGAGACCTACGGCGGTCAGGACCCCCAGCAGGCACAGGACCCGGGTCGACCCGGCGGCGGTGGGCCTCACTTGACGTAGGTGGCGGCCGTGACGAGCTCCCGCTCGCGCGGGTCGTGCGCGGCGCCGACGACCCCGGCGGCGTCGCCCTGGATCACGCGCTCGTGGAGCATCGGGACGGCGGCGTCGGTGGCGAGCACGGCGGCCTCGGCGTCGATGACGGCCTGGCGCCGGGCCTCACCCGTCCTGGTACCGCCGGCCTTCTTCAGCGCCGCGTCCACCCGGGAATCGGACAGCTGGGAGATGTTGAAGGAGCCGTCGGAGGCGAAGTCGCTGTAGAGGTAGGCGGCCGGGTCGCCGGAGTCGAGGACGGTGGCGCGGGAGAGGATGAAGGCGTCGAACTCGCCCGCGAGGGCGTCGGATTCGATCGCCGCGTACTCGCGGACGTCCAGCTCGACCTTGAACCCGGCCTTCTGGAGCTGCTGTTGGAGGGTGGCGGCGACCTCGGGGAGTTCGGCGCGGTCGGTGAAGGTGCCGATGGTGATGGTCTGCCCGCTCGCTTCCGTGGCGGCCGTGCGCTTGACGGTGGACCTCAGCTCGGCCGCCCACGGCAGCGCGGGCCCCAGCAGCCCCTCGGCGACGTCCGCGCGCCCCTCGTACACGCCCTGCACGATCGACTCGGCGTCGATGGCCTCACGGGCGGCGGCCCGCAGACCGGCGCTCTTGAAGGCGCCCTTCTCGGTGTTGAGGTACAGGGTGTTGGTGCGCGGCATCGGAACCTCGGTGACGAGATCCTCGTCCAGCAGCGCGGCCTGCGAGACGGGGACCGCCTCGACGATGTCGGCCTCACCGCTGCGGAGCGCGGCGGCGCGGGCGGTGCCGTCGGGCACGAACTTCACGTCGATACCGGGGGACTTGGACTTGGCGCCCCAGTAGCCGTCGTAGCGGTCGAGGGTGGCGGAGGACGTGCCGTTGACCTTCGTGAGCTCGAAGGGACCGGTGCCGGCGCCGACGGGGTTCACCGTCTTCCCGGTGTACGCCTTCGCGGCGAGGATCGACAGCTGGGGCGAGCTGAGCCGCTGCGGGACCAGCGGGTCCTCGTCGCCGGTGGTGACGGTGACCGTGTCGGCGTCCTCGGCCTTCGCGGTGAGTGCGACGCCGTCGAGGATGCGGGGCTTGGGGGAGGCGGTCGCGGCGGTGGTGAGGGACCGTACGACGGCCTCGGCGTCGAGCTTCGTGCCGTCGTGGAAGGTGACGCCGTCGCGTATCTCGAAGGTCCACGTCCGGCCGGACTGCTGCCACTTGGTGGCCAGCGCGGGTACGGCGTCCCCGTCGGTGTCCAGCTTCACCAGCGTCTCGGCCGTCGACCAGCGGGACAGCTTGAACGCGTCGTCGGAGAGCGGGGAGAGGCCTGAGCGCGGGGGCTGCATCATCGCGACCCGGACGCGCTTGCCGTCGCCGTCGCTTTCCGTCGCGGCGCCCGAGAAGCAGCCGGTGAGCAGGGCGGACGCCACGGCGGCCGAGACGAGGTGGCGAGCGGGCAGGCGCACGGAACCCTCCGGGTAAAGGGGTGGTCAAGAGTGGGTGCGCTGACGCTAGCATGATGACAATCGTTTTCAGTAATCCTTGTGATCTGGATCCCTGTGACCTGGATCCCTGTGACCTGGATCCCTGTGATGTAGATCCTTGTGGCGGAGATCGCGGAGCGCCGGGGCCAGCGCGAGCAGCATCAGCGCGGCCGTCCCCGCGAACGCCCACGGATAGCCGGTCACCCCGGCCAGAACCCCGAATCCCGCCGCACCGACGCCCATGCCACCGTCGTACGCGAGGTTCCACAGCGCGCTGACCGTGCCGTACGAGGAGGCGGAGACCCTGGCGTACATCAGGGTCAGGGTGGCGTTCTGGGCGATGCCGAACCCGGCTCCGAACAGCGTCGATCCCGCGATGACGGCGACCGGGCTGCCGGTTGCGGCGGTGATCAGGACGCCCGCGGCCGACACGAGCAGGCCCGGCAGGACCAGTCCCGCGCCGCCGTGCCGGTCGGCGTGACGGCCCGCCAGCCAGCGGGTGACGGTCGCCGCGGCGGGCTGGGCGAACAGGGCCGCGGCGACCACGCCCGAGGACGCCGAGCCCGCCGCCAGCGGCAGGAAGGTGACCAGGATTCCGGCGGCGGTCGCGGTGGCGGCGAAGACGAGGACGGGGCGGAGGAGGGTGGGGGTGCGGAGGCCGGGGAGGACACCGAGGGGGCGTTCGGCGTGTGTGTCGTGACCGGTTCCTTCACCAGCGTTCTGGCCGACCCGCTCCCCTCGATCGGGCAGGCCGAACACCGAGGCGATCACGGCGAGCGTGACCCCGCCCGCGACGACCGCGACCGTCCCGTACCCCGCGTGTTCCGCCAGCCACGGTCCGAGCGGCAGCGCGATGAGGGACGGCACGCCCGACACCACGCCCACCAGGGCCAGCCCCTCGCCCCGGCGTTCGGTCGGGATCAGCGTGGCGGTCAGGGCGCCGCCCGCGACGATGGTGAGTGCGAAGCCCAGGCCGCGCAGCAGGCACACGGCCACGATCCATGCCATGTCCCGGGAGGCGGTGAGCGCCAGGGCCGGGGCGCCGAGCAGGAAGAGGCCGGCGATCAGGACGGTCCGGTATCCGAGGCGGTCGACCAGTCGCGGGGTGACCAGTTCGCCGAGGACCGTGGCGAGCATGAGGGCGCCCGTGGCGAGCCCCGCCGCGCCACCGCCGCCCGATTCGGCGGCATAGGCGGGTACGACCGACAGCAGCAGGAAGAAGCCGACACTCGCGCCGACCAGGCTCACGAAGCGGAGCAGCAGGGGACGGGTCAGCAGGGGGCGGGGCGGCAGGGGTGAACTCTGCGTCTGCGCGGGGCGGTTGGCCGGGGTCGTCATGTGGTCCACGCTAGGGTCGCACCGGCTCTCCGCTAAGCTCCAATTCCATGCCTGTGCAGTGGGCCGGTTTGTCGCCCGAGTTGCTCCTCACCGTCGACCGGGACAGCGCGGAACGACTGTCCGCGCAGGTGGAGCGGCAGCTGCGGGACGCCATCCGCACCGGCCGCCTCCAGTCCGGCGAACGTCTCCCGTCCTCCAGGGAACTCGCCCGCGAACTCGGCCTCTCCCGCGGCCTCGTCCAGGACTGCTACGCCCAGCTCCAGGCCGAGGGCTACCTCGTCACCCGCGTCGGCTCGGCCACCCGCGTGGCGGCCAGTGCCCAACCGGCGGCGCCCGTCACGGCGCCCTCGTCCGCCCCGCACCCCCGTCTGATCGCCGACTTCCGCCACGGCGTCCCGGACCTGACCTCCTTCCCGGTCGCCGACTGGCTGTGGGCGACCAGGGAAGCGGCCCGCCGTATGCCGGTCGCCGACCTCGACTACGGGGATCCGCGGGGGAGTCGGCAGCTGCGCGAGGTCGTCGCCGGATATCTGCGCAGGGTGCGCGGCGCCGCCGCCGATCCCGCCGGGACGGTCGTCTGCTCGGGTTACGCCCAGGGGCTGAGCCTCACCCTCGCAGCCCTCGCCCGGCGCGGTGTGCGGGTCGTGGCGTACGAGGACCCCGGCGGCCCGGCGGTCGCGCGGGCGGCGGCCGAGGTGGCGGGGCTGACGGCCGTGCCGGTGCCGGTGGACGAACAGGGCCTGGACGTACGGCGCTTGGAGGCCACCGGCGCCCGGGCGGTGATCGTCACCCCGGCCCACCAGTGGCCGACCGGAGTCGTCCTGGCGCCCGGCCGCCGCCATGCCCTGATCGACTGGGCCGTGCGCGGGGACGCGTACGTCATCGAGGACGACTACGACGCCGAGTTCCGCTACGACCGCGAACCGGTGGGCGCGCTCCAGGGGTTGGCCGCCGACCGGGTCGTCTCCATCGGCACGGTCAGCAAGTCCCTCGCGCCCGCACTGCGGTTGGGCTGGCTGCTGTGCCCGCCCGCGCTGGTGGACCCGGTCACCGACCTCAAGCGGGTCACCGACCGCGGCTCACCCACCCTCGACCAGCTCGCCCTCGCCCACCTCATCGAGTCCGGCCGCTACGACCGCCAACTCCGCCGGATGCGCACGACATACGCCGCTCGCCGCACCGCCCTGGTCGCGTCCCTGGCCGAACACGCCCCGGCGGTACGGCTGTCGGGGCTGGCGGCGGGGTTCCACGCGGTGGCGCGGCTGCCCGAGGGGGTCGGGGAGAGGGCGGTCGTCGAGGCGGCGCGGGGCCGTGGGGTCGGGCTGTACGGGATGAGTGAGTGCCGTGCGACGGGGGCGCCCGATCCGGGTCAACTCGTCCTGGGATTCGGCAATGTGACGGAGCGTGCGATCGCGGAGGGGGTGGGTGCGGTGGCGGATCTTCTCGGCGGCGGCTGAGCCGGAAGGCCGTCAGTACGCCGAGTCACCGCATCTCCCGGACACTGTGTCAGCGCTCCTTCCGGGTGCCGAGCCGGATCGCCGTGGCGGCGTCCGGTGCCACATGTGTGGGCCGGTACGCCGTCTCCGCCCACTCCCGTCCTCCCGACACCCACACACTGCGCGCGCCGACGCCGATCGCGCCCCGGATGTCGGCGTGCGGTGAATCGCCGATCACCCAGGCGCCGTTGAGGGAGGCCCCCGTGGCGGTCGCCGCCGCCTCGAAGATCTCCGGCGCGGGCTTCTTGTGTCCGGCCGCCTCGGAGATCACCCAGCCGTGGACGAGCCGGTCCAGGCCGGTGTTCCGGATCTTCGTCTCCTGCTGTGCGACCCGGCCGTTGGTGACGATCACGCAGGTCCAGCCGTCGTCGACCGCCTCGCGCAGCGCGTCTCGGGTGTCCTCGGGCAGGACGACACGGTCGGCGGCGCCGTGGTCGAGGAAGCGTCGGACGGCGTCCTCGGAGACGCCGTATCGCTCGGCCAAAGCGCGGGCCACGTCCTGCCGAGGGGTGTAGCCGCTGTTGTCGAGTGCCGTCAGCCGGCCGAGGTCCGTCCCGGGCAGCGCGTGCTCCGCGAGGAACGCGGACGCCGCCTCCCGGAAGGCGGCGTCGCGGTCGACGAGGGTGTTGTCGAGGTCGATCATCAGCAGGGGCATGGGGCGGGGCACGGGTCAGTCCGCCAGGGCCAGCCGGAGGCCGAAGCCCGCGATGACCGTGCCGGTGGCGCGGTCCAGGGCGCGGCGGGCGCGGGGGCGGCGGAGGGTGTCCCGGAAGGTGCGGGCGAAGAGGATCAGGGCGGCCGACCAGACCACGGCGAGCCCGATGTGCACGCCCGCCAGCAGGATCCCGCTCGCCAGGTGCGCGACGGCGCCGCCCTCCGGGACGAACTGCGGCAGCACCGCCATGTAGAAGGCGCCCATCTTGGGGTTCAGGAGATTCGTCAGAGCGCCCCGGCGCCAGCCGCCCCAGAAGCCGCCGCCCGTCTCGGCCTCCTCGGCGGGCTCGGACCCGTTCCCGTTCCCGGACCCGTTCCCGGACCCGTTCCCGTTCCCGGCCCCGGATCCGGTCCCGCCCCGCCGTCGCAGCGTCGACCACACCATCCGGGCGCCCATCCACACCAGATACGCGGCACCGGCCCACCGCAGGACCGTATAAGCGAGATGGGACGCGGTCAGTACGGCGGTGACGCCCAGCGCGCCGAGCGCTCCCCAGACGACGGTGCCGGTCTGGATGCCGATGACGACGCCCCACGCGCGCGTGCGGCGGCCCGTGACGGCGGTACGGAGGATGAGGGCGGTGTCGATGCCCGGGGTGAGGGTGAGCAGGCCCACGATCAGAGCGAAGGAGCCCAGTGCGGAGGCGGAGATCATGCGAGCACTGTAGAGGCCGGGGCTGTCGATTTGCCTCCCTGTTTTGCCCGAATTCGGGCAGGATTCCCCAGGGGTGCGCCCCCTGGAGTCGTGCCCCCTAGAGTCGCGCCCCCTTCAACGCCATGTGCAGCAACAGCCGGTCCTCGCCGTCGTCCAGGTCAAGGCCCGTCAGCTGCTCCACCCGCGAGAGGCGGTAGTAGAGCGTCTGGCGGTGGATGCCCAGCTCCGCCGCCGTGCGCCCTGCCTGGCCCGCGCAGTCGAGGTAGATCTCGGCGGTGCGGGCGAGTTCGCGGTGGGCGGGGGAGAGCAGGGGGCGTACGGCGGGGTCGTGGGCCGTGTCCGGGGGGAGCGAGGTCAGCAGACGGTACGGGCCGAGCCCGGCCCACTCCGCGACCGGCCCGAGCCGGGGCTCGGCCTGCGCCGCGCGCGCCGCCGCCGACGCCTCGTGCCAGGCGGTGCCCAGCCCGCCGAGATCCGCCTGCGCGCCGGCGATCCCGGCGACCACGGCACCGGTACCGACACCGATCGCGTCACGTACGGCACCCCGGTCGCTGCTGCCACCCCCCTCAACTCCCCGCCCCCGCTCCAGCAACCGCGTCGCCACCGAGTGGGCCGGCGCCAAGGTGTCCGTCGACCGCAGCCGTACCAGCACCGCCAGTGACTGGCCCGCGGCCCCCCAGGGCACCGTGCACAGCGCCGTCGCGTGCGGGACCGTACGGGCCGAAGGGGCGTCGTCCGGGTCGGCGGACGGCCAGGGCGCCACGCACACCACCGCGTGCGGCCCCTCGCCCCGCGGCCCGAGGGCCGTGCGCAGCGCCGCCACCGCCATGTCGCGTTGCCAGCCGCGCTCGGCGGTGAGGACCGCCCGCAGCTCCCGGCTCAGGTCCGCCCCGTGCTGCGCCTCGTCCGCGAGCAGCGCGCCGATCCGGACGGTCACCAGCATGGCGGCGGCGAGCTGCTGCTCGGTGGGACCGGGTTCGGACTCCAGCAGCCAGACGTATCCGAGGACGACCCCCCGATGGCGTACGGGGAGGCAGATCCGTCCGCGGTAGACCCCTGCCTCGGGGGTGGGCGGGATGCGGACCGGGGCCGTCGCGCGGGTGATGCCGAAGCCCTCGAACCAGGTCCGGACGGCGGCCGTGGAGCGCCGGGTCAGGATCGAGCGGGTGCGCACGGGGTCCAGGGCCGACGGATCGAGGTCGCCCTCACTGTCGTACGCCCCGAAGGCGATCAGCTCGAAGTCGCGGTTCTCCAGGGTCGCGGGGACACCGAGGAGCTCGGAGATCTCATCGACCAGCTCCTGGTAGTCACCCGCGCGGCTGAAGGGTCCAGCGTCGACCGTCACTCAAGCATTCTCGCCCATAATCGAAGCCCCTTCATACATCTGTCTGAGATCCGCGGCACGGATGCGTGACAGCTGTCGATGGCAGAGGATCGGAGGGATCCTTAGGTTTCACGGTGGTTCTCCGTGCCGTACCCGAGTTGTTTGGTTTCCGGCATGTTCCTGCTGGTCTGTGGAGGTGCCCCGTGCTGGGTCCCGTGATTCTTGCCGCGTCGCGCAGCGACCGGATGCGACGCCTGATCTCGGCGGCGCCCGTCACCAAGCAGGTCGTCGACCGCTTCATCCCGGGCGAGACGGTCGACGAGATCGTGCCGATCGTCAGGGATCTCACGGACCGCGGCCTGGAGCTGACGATGGACGTCGTCGGCGAGGACATCACCACCCCGGAGCAGGCCGCCGCCGCCCGGGACGCGTACCTCCTGCTCATCGACCGGCTCAAGGAGCTGGAGCTGGGCACCCGCGCCGAGATGTCCGTGAAGCTGTCGATGTTCGGTCAGGCGCTGGACGGCGGCCACGAGCTGGCCCTCGCGAACGTCCGGCCCGTCGTCGAGGCCGCCGCCGCGATCGGTACGACGGTCACGCTGGACGCCGAGGACCACACCACCCTCGACTCGATGTTCGCCATCCACGACGAGCTGCGGAAGGACTTCCCGCAGACCGGCTGTGTGATCCAGGCCTACCTCTTCCGCACCGAGGCCGACGCCCGCCGTCTCGCCGCGAACGGCAGCCGGGTGCGGCTCGTGAAGGGCGCGTACAAGGAGCCCGCCGAGGTCGCGTACCAGCAGAAGCACGAGATCGACAAGGCGTACGTCCGGATCCTCAAGGTCCTGATGGAGGGCGAGGGGTACCCGATGATCGGGTCCCACGACCCGCGCATCATCTCCATCGCCCAGGAACTCGCCCGCAAGGCCGGGCGCAAGCTCGACGAGTACGAGTTCCAGATGCTGTACGGGATCAGGAGCGACGAGCATCTGCGGCTCGCGGCCGAAGGTCACCGCATGCGCGTCTACACCGCCTACGGCACCGACTGGTACGGCTACTTCATGCGCCGCCTGGCGGAGAAGCCGGCGAACCTCCTCTTCTTCGTCCGCTCGACCCTCACCAAGGGCTGACCCGAACACCCGCTCACGTACAAGGAGTTACGGATCTCATGGACGCTGTGACCCAGGTCCCCACCCCCGTCAACGAGCCGGTGCACGGCTACGCCCCCGGCTCGCCCGAGCGTGCCCGCCTGGAGGCCAAGCTCAAGGAGCTGGCCGAGAACCCGATCGACCTGCCGATGACCATCGGCGGCGAGAAGCGGATGGGCGGCGGCGAGCGTTTCGACGTCGTGCAGCCGCACAACCACAAGTCCCGCCTGGGCACGTACGCCAACGCCACCCAGCAGGACGCCCAGGACGCGATCGACGCGGCCCTCGCCGCCGCGCCCGCCTGGCGCGCGATGGCCTTCGACGACCGCGCCGCGATCATCCTCCGCGCCGCCGAACTCCTCGCCGGCCCCTGGCGCGAGACGCTCGCCGCTTCGACGATGCTCGGTCAGTCCAAGACCGCCCAGCAGGCCGAGATCGACACCCCCTGCGAACTGGTCGACTTCTGGCGCTTCAACGTCAAGTACGCCCGTGACCTGCTCGCCGAGCAGCCCCCGGCGAACTCCCCGGGCGTCTGGAACCGCCTCGACCACCGCCCGCTCGAAGGTTTCGTCTACGCGATCACGCCCTTCAACTTCACGGCGATCGCGGGCAACCTGCCGACCGCGCCCGCGCTGATGGGCAACGTGGTGGTCTGGAAGCCGTCCCCGACCCAGACCCACGCGGCCGTTCTCCTCATGCAGCTGCTGGAGGAGGCGGGCCTGCCGAAGGGCGTCATCAACCTGGTCACCGGTGACGGCATCGAGGTGTCGAAGGTCGCCCTGGTCCACCGCGACCTCGCCGGCATCCACTTCACCGGTTCCACCAAGACCTTCCAGTACCTGTGGAAGACGGTCGGCACCAACATCGAGAAGTACCGCTCCTACCCGCGCCTCGTCGGCGAGACCGGCGGCAAGGACTTCGTCGTCGCCCACCCGAGCGCGGACAAGGCGATCCTCAAGACCGCCCTGACCCGTGGCGCCTTCGAGTACCAGGGCCAGAAGTGCAGCGCGACCTCCCGCGCCTACATCCCGGCGTCGATCTGGAACTCCGGCTTCAAGGAGGAGTTCGCGGCCGAGGTCGACTACCTGACCATGGGTGACGTCACCGACCTGTCGAACTTCATCGGCGCGGTCATCGACGAGCGCGCGTTCGCCAAGAACAAGGCGGCCATCGACCGCGCCAAGTCCGACCCCACCTGCACGATCGTCGCGGGCGGCTCGTACGACGACTCGGTCGGCTACTTCGTCCGCCCGACCGTCGTGGAGTGCAGCGACCCGGAGAACGAGGTCTTCACGACCGAGTACTTCGGCCCGTTCCTCGCCGTCCACGTCTACGAGGACGACCAGTACGACGAGATGCTGACCCAGATGGAGTCGGCGTCCGACTACGCCCTGACCGGCTCGGTCATCTCGGCCGACCGCGCGGCGGCGGCCTACACGATGGAGAAGCTCCGCTACGCGGCCGGCAACTTCTACATCAACGACAAGTCCACCGGCGCCGTCGTCGGCCAGCAGCCCTTCGGCGGCGGCCGCGCCTCCGGCACCAACGACAAGGCAGGCGCCCCCCAGAACCTGATGCGCTGGACCCTGACCCGCGCCATCAAGGAGACCCTGGTCCCGCCGACCGACTACGCGTACCCGCACATGGGCTGACGGATAGTCAGAGCACTTGAGGGGCCGGGTGATTCACCCGGCCCCTTGGCGTTCCCCGGTCTTGGGCAGACTCGTGACCATGACGGTGACGACGGACGACGGAGTACGGCTGTGGGCCTCGCGGCAGGGGCAGGGGGAGCCGTCTTTGGTGCTGTGCCACGGTGGCCCTGGGTTGTGGGACATGTTCGACGACGTGGCCGCGATGTTGGACGGCCGGGCGACCGTCGTCCGCTGGGACCAGCGCGGATGCGGGCGGTCCGAGCGGGGCGTCGCCGGGCCGTGGACGACCGCGCGTTTCGTGGCGGATCTGGACGCCGTACGACGGCACTTCGCGCTCGACCGGCCTGTGCTGCTCGGACACTCCTGGGGCGCCCAGCTGGCACTGAGCTATGCGCTGGCGCATCCGGAGCGGGTCGGTGGGCTGGTGTACGTGAGCGGGACCGGCATCGACCCGGTGTCCTCCTGGCACGGGCCCTTCGAGGAGGACTTCCACGCCAGGCTCGCAGTGGTTCCCGAACGGCATGCCCGGTGGCGGGAGTTGGAGGACGGGAGCCGTGAACGGGCCGTACTCCAGTGGTCCATCGAGTTCGAGGACCGGGAACGGGCCCTGGAGCACGCGGAACGGATGGCCGACCCCTGGTTCGAGATCGACTTCGCGTGCAACAAGGCGCTCAACACCGAGACGAAGGAGACCTGGGGTACGCCTGAGCTGTACGCCGCCTGCCAGGGGCTCGACGTGCCCGTGCTGATCGTCGACGGCGAGCGGGACATCCGGCCGCGCTGGGCGGTCGACTCGCTGGAACGGGCGCTGCCTCGGGTGCGGCGGGTAATGCTGCCCGGGGCCGGACATCTGCCGTGGGTGGAGGATCCGGAGGGGTTCCGGGAGGCGGTGCGGGCGCTGCTCAGCCTCCCCTAGTGTCACACCGCCGCCCGCACCAGGATCTTCCCCGTGTTCCCGCCCCGCAGCATCAGCAGGAACGCCTCCACGATCCGCTCGAACCCCTCCACCACCGTCTCGTCCAGGGCCAGTGCCCCACTCCGCAGATGCGGTACGGCGAACTCGTACAGCTCCTCCTGGACTTCGCGGTAGTGGCTCACCAGGAAGCCCTCGATGCGCAGGCTCTTCTCGACCACGTCGGCGTGGTTGAAGAGGACCGGTGGTGCGTCCGGGGTGTTGTACTGGCTCACCGTGCCGATGCGGACCACGCGCCCGCGTTCCCTCAACGCCCCGATCGCCGCGCCCAGATGGTCGCCGCCGACGTTGTCGACGAAGACGTCGATGCCGGTCGGGGCGGCCTTGGCGAGGAGATCGGCGACCGGGGCCGTGCGGTAGTCGAACGCCTCGTCGTAGCCGACCTGTTCGGTGAGGTGGCGGACCTTCTCCGGCGAGCCCGCGCTGCCGATCAGGCGGCCCGCGCCCAGGAGGCGTGCGAAGCGAGCCGTTGCCGTGCCGACCCCGCCCGCCGCCGCAGAGACGAACACGTCGTCGCCCTCGCGGAGTCGGGCGATGCGGGTCAGGCCGACGTAGGCAGTGAGGCCGGTGCCGCCGAGGATGCTCAGGTACGCGGACAGGGGGACGCCCTCGTAGTGCGGGAGGCGTCTCGTCTCCTCCGGGGTCACCACCGCGTGCGTGCGCCAGCCCTGGCGGTGGAAGACGATCTCGCCCTCCGGAAGCCCGGGGTGCCGTGAGGCCACGACCCGGCCCAGGGTGCGGCCCTCCAGCGGGGCGTTCAGCGCGAAGTCACCGTCCATCATTTCGCGGTGGTAGGGGTCGACCGACCAGTACAGGTTCTCGACCAGTGCCGTACCCGGGGCGGGGGCCGGGATCCCCGACTCCACGAAGGCGAAGTCGGCCGGGGTCGGGAAGCCCGTCGGGCGGGTGGTCTGGTGCACGGTGATCGCGGTGTCGGTCATGGGTCCGACCGTAGGGAGGAATGCCGGCGTGGAGCAGAGGGTTGCGCTCATGGAACCGGCACATCCATGAGCCGGCACTCATAGCAGCAGGTGGGGGACCCCGCATGAGCAGTACCGTCGATCTTGCGCCGCAGGAACTCCGTACCCTCGTCGCCGTCGCCGAGGAGGGCGGGTTCTCCGCCGCCGCCGGGCGGCTCGGCACTACCCAGTCGGCCGTCTCGCACGCCGTACGCGGCATCGAACGCAAGCTGGGCGTCGTGCTGTTCGAGCGTGGACGGTACGGGGCGCGGCCCACGGCGGCCGGTGCGCGGGCCGTCGCGCACGGGCGGCGGGTGCTGCGGCTGCTCGCCCTGCTCGTCAGTGAGGCCAGGGGTGCCCAGCGAGAGGAGCGAGAGGAAGGGGGCATCGCCGGCCCTCTCCGTATCGCCGCCTTCCGCTCCGCCGCGCTCCATCTCCTCCCGCCCGTCCTCGAAGCCCTCACCGCACGGCACCCCGCGATCGCGCCGAGCGTGACCGTCGTACGGGAGATCGGGCCCGGCACCGCCGGGGAGGTCGCCGAAGGGCGGGCCGATCTCGGGATCGCCACGTTCGGGACCAGCTCCCCGATCCCGCCGCGGCTCGTCGGGGACGTGCTGCTGGAGGAGCCGTACTCCCTGGTGCATCCGGCCGGGCATCCCGACCCGCGCTCGCTCCCGCTCGTCGACTGGCGGGAGAACTGCTCCTCGTACACCCGCACCTGGTGGGCGGCCCAGGACTGGATTCCCACCGCGACCGTGCGCGCCGAGGACGACGGGGCGGTGCTGTCGATGGTGGGCAGCGGGCTAGGGATGGCGATCATGCCCGCGCTGTCCCTCACCGGAGCGCCGGGCACGACGGAGATCACCGACCTGGGAGCCGACCGTCCCACCCGTCGGATCGGTTATGTCACCACCCCCGAACTCGCCGCCACCGCCCTCGTGCGGGCCCTGGTGCGGGAGTTGCGCAGCCATGCGAAACCGCAGGTCAGCGCCGTGTGACCCACTGCACTGTCTCAGATAGTAGGAAGTCCGAGTAATTGTGGAGACAGACCGGCCCGCCTCCCTTAGCTTTGTAGAAGCCGAACGTCTCGCTCGATCAAGCGAATGGCGGTCGTGAGCCGGGCCCCGTGCAGGCAACCCCTGCGGCCAGTGCTCCCCGCCCCTCCGGCGTCTCGATATCTCCCTGCGCACTTCCCTGTGCATCCATGAAGCCGAAGGAGTCGATTCCTCATGGCCGAGACGACCGTCCGCCGTCGAGTCCGTCACATCTCCCGTACGAGCGAGTCCGACCGCAAGAACGCCGCGGCCGCCCTCCAGCGCGCCCTCGACCGCCGTGACAACGGCGGCTCGACCGGCCACTGACGCTCACACGAGCAACCTGGATACCGGGAGCCGCACCCGCCGGGGTGCGGCGCGGACTCACGCTCCGCGCCGCACCTCGAAATGGTCGATCCGGTCGCCGTTCTGCGCCAGCGCCGACACCTTGAGCCGCGGCGCCGTACCGCTCTCCGCCTCCACCTGGAGGAAGGAGAAGCCCCGGTAGCGCACCCGCGACCACTCGACGGTCTCCGCCTTCGAGGCCCGTGACTTCGTCCACTGGAAGGTGTCGACGGAGTCGTGGTCGTGCACATGGCCCTCGTAGCTCTCCTTCACGCCCACCGGGAAGCCGTACAGATCCTTGCCGCCGCCGCCCGCGGTGACGTACACGATCCCGTCCCGCGTCGGATCGGTCGACGCCCCGATCGGCACCCGCCGGCCCACCTCGTCGCCTTTGATGGCGTCGGTGCGCTCGTAGACGTGGTTGTGCCCGTTGATCACCAGGTCCACCTGGTGCTTCTCGAACAGCGGCAGCCACTCGGCACGCACCCCGCCGTCGGAGGCGTGCGCGGAGGTCGAGTACGCGCAGTGGTGGAAGAAGACGACGACGAAGTCCACCCCCTTCGCCTCGCGCAGCTCCCCGAGCTTGCCGTCCAGCCACGCCGTCTGCTTCCCGCCCGTGTAGCCGAGGTTGGCGGGGATCTCGTACGACACGTCGTTCGCGTCCAGCGCGACGAAGGCGACGTTGCCGTAGGTGAAGGCGTACACCCCGGGTGCGTTACGGGCGTCGAAGCCGCTTTCCGGGAGGGACCAGCGGGCCAGCTGGCCGCCGTAGCCGTCGGGGGAGTACCAGGCCTCCATGTCGTGGTTGCCGGTCGTCACCATCCACGGCACCGAGCGCGAGACCTCCTCGTTCTGCTTGAGGAACAGGTCCCAGAACCCGGGGTCGTAGGCGTCCGTCCTGTCCCCGTGGCCGTTGGCGTTGGCGTAGCAGATGTCGCCCGCGTGGAGATGGAAGGCGGGGTTCCGGCGCAGCAGGATGTGGTCGTTCGCGGCCGCCGCCTTGCCCACGCCCTGGTCGCCGAAGGCCGTGAACACGAACTTCTCGGGGCTCGCGGGCGCGGTCCGGAAGGAGGCGATCGTCGAGCGGTGGGCGGCGTCCGCCGGGTCGAGGCCGTCGTGGCCGACGCCGTAGTAGTACGTCGTCCCGGGGCGCAGCCCGTCCAGGGCCGCGTGGACGTAGTACTGGTCCACCGCCAGGCGTACGCCGGTCACGCCCGGGGTGTGCAGGGCGCGCACCTCGGCCTCGACCTTCCGGCCCAGGTCGTCGGGGCGGGTGCCGATCCGGACGTACGGCTTCCGCACCGCGAGCGGGACCTGCCAGGAGATCCGCATCTGGGTCTTCGGGTCGGCGCCGAAGGCGAGGTGGCGGCCGAAGGGGGCGACGACCGAGCCGTGCACCTCGGCGGAGGAGGAGGGGGAGGGGGAGGCGGTCGTACGTCCCGACGGGGAGCCGTTCGCCGAACAGCCGGTCAGCAGACCGCCCGCCACCGTGCCGGCCGCCATCGCACCGGCCGTCACCAGTGTGCGGCGCCGGGTCAGCTTGGTGCGCACGTACTCGTACTGCTCGGCCATGCTCATCCGCCGCGCGAGCTGCGGGGGGATGCCGACGTCGGGAAGGTCCATGTCGGTGAAGTTCCCAGCGAACGTCAACACCCGCCATACGTACGGGTGAACACAGGTCGAAGGGCTGACGCCGAGGGCGCGCTCCAGTGTCCGTATGGCGGACGTCAAGTGTCATTCCATGGGACGCGGAGTAGGGTGCCCCCATGTCTCGCAGCATCAATCTCGCAGTGATTCCGGGTGACGGCATCGGCCAGGAGGTCGTGGCCGAAGGCCTGAAGGTCCTCTCCGCCGTCCTTCCGCAGGATGTGAAGCTGGAGACCAAGGAGTACGACTTCGGCGCCAAGCGCTACCACGCCACCGGTG
The DNA here is from genome assembly GCF_040644695.1 of Streptomyces sp. NPDC046909. NCBI lineage: Bacteria > Bacillati > Actinomycetota > Actinomycetes > Kitasatosporales > Streptomycetaceae > Streptomyces > Streptomyces sp. NPDC046909. The sequence goes on from NZ_JBEYXC010000004.1 coordinate 651,572, forward strand.
AGACCCTCACCGACGCCGACGTCGACGCGCTGAAGCAGCACGACGCGATCCTGCTCGGCGCCATCGGTGACCCGTCGGTCCCGTCCGGTGTCCTGGAGCGCGGCTTCCTGCTCAAGCTCCGCTTCCTCTTCGACCACCACGTCAACCTGCGGCCGTCGAAGCTGCTCCCGGGTGTCGCCACCCCGCTCGCCGGTGAGCCCGAGATCGACTTCGTCGTCGTCCGCGAGGGCACCGAGGGCCCGTACACCGGCAACGGCGGCACCATCAGGAAGGGCACCCCGCACGAGGTCGCCACCGAGGTCTCCGTGAACACGGCCTTCGGTGTCGAGCGGGTCGTCCGGGACGCCTTCGCCCGTGCCCAGGCCCGCCCCCGCAAGAAGCTCACGCTGGTCCACAAGAACAACGTGCTCTCCTTCGCCGGCCACCTGTGGACGAACGTCTTCAACAAGGTGGCCGAGGAGTTCCCCGAGGTCACCACCGACTACATCCACGTCGACGCGGCGACGATCTACCTGGTCACCGACCCGGGCCGGTTCGACGTGATCGTCACCGACAACCTCTTCGGCGACATCATCACCGACCTCGCCGCGGCCGTCTCCGGCGGCATCGGCGTGGCCGCGTCCGGCAACATCAACCCGTCCGGCGAGTTCCCGTCGATGTTCGAGCCCGTCCACGGCTCGGCCCCCGACATCGCGGGCCAGGGCAAGGCCGACCCCACCGCCACGGTCCTGTCCGTCGCGCTGCTCCTGCGTCACCTCGGCTACGAGGCCGAGGCCGCCCGGATCGACGAGGCCGTCTCGGTCGACCTCGCCGAGCGCACCGGCAAGCCGGCCCGCAGCACGTCGGAGATCGGCGACGCGCTGGCCGTACGAGTAGCCGGCTGACCCGCGGCGCTCACCGAACCACCAGAAGCCGCCGGGTCGCATCCGCACCCGGCGGCTTTCCTTATGTCCCCGCCGGGTGCCACCATCATCCACTGGGTCGCATTCACGCCGTTTTCGTCCTCAGCGCCCCGCGAGCGATAATCGAACGCGGAGCCGCAGACTGAGGGAATGCTCGGACGTCCTAGCACTGGCCACTGACAGTAAAGGGCGTGAGCGCGGCCCGTCACTCAACAAACCGGTGAAGGACAACCACTCATGACGACGCCCACCATCGAGCTCAAGCCCTCAGCCTCGCCACTTTCCGACGCCGAGCGCGCCGCGATCCTGGCGAACCCCGGTTTCGGCCGCCACTTCACCGACCACATGGTCGTCATCAAGTGGACCGAGGGCCGCGGCTGGCACGACGGCCAGCTCGTGCCGTACGCCCCGCTCCAGCTCGACCCCGCGACGATGGTCCTGCACTACGCGCAGGAGATCTTCGAGGGTCTCAAGGCGTACCGCCAGCCCGACGGGACCGTCGCCACCTTCCGCCCCGAGAAGAACGCCGAGCGCTTCCAGCGTTCCGCGCACCGCCTCGGCATGCCCGAGCTGCCGGTCGAGACGTTCATCGAGGCCTGTGACGCGCTCGTCCAGCAGGACCAGGCCTGGGTCCCGGCGCACGGCGGCGAGGAGTCCCTCTACCTCCGCCCGTTCATGATCGCCACCGAGGTCGGCCTGGGCGTGAAGCCCGCCAACGAGTACCTCTTCCTCGTCATCGCCTCGCCGGCCGGCGCCTACTTCCCGGGCGGCGTCAAGCCGGTCTCCATCTGGCTCTCCGAGGACCGCGTCCGCGCCGTCCCCGGCGGCATGGGCGACGCCAAGACGGGCGGCAACTACGCGGCCTCCCTCCTCGCCCAGGCCGAGGCGGCCGCCAAGGGCTGCGACCAGGTCTGCTACCTCGACGCGGTCGAGCACCAGTGGATCGAGGAACTCGGCGGCATGAACCTCTACTTCGTGTACGAGGACAAGATCGTCACCCCGGCCCTCACCGGCTCCATCCTGGAAGGCGTCACCCGCGACTCCCTCCTGACCGTCGCCCGCGACCTCGGGTACGCCTCCGAGGAGGGCCGCGTCTCCATCGAGCAGTGGCAGCGCGACGCCGAGAGCGGCGCCCTCAAGGAGGTCTTCGCCTGCGGCACCGCCGCCGTCATCACCCCGGTCGGCACGGTCAAGCGCGCCACCGCCGAGTGGCAGCAGTCTGGCGGCGAGCCCGGCGAGGTCACCCTGAAGCTGCGCCAGGCGCTCCTGGACATCCAGCGGGGGACGGCGGAGGACAAGCACGGCTGGATGCACAAGCTGGGCTAGTGCCTGATTCGCCGGACCGGCCCTAGTGGTCGCCCGGCACCGTCACCGTCAGGGCCGCAGCGGACTCCCCGTCCGCGGCGGCCCTTTCGCGTGCCGGGGCCAGCACCAGATACACAAGACCCCCGACCAGCCCCGACAGCAGGAAACTGCAGTCCACCCCGCCGGTCAGCGACAGCAACGGCCCCTCGTACGACGGCAGCGACACCGCCAGCAGACCCGTCGCCGCACCCGCCGCCCAGGCCACCGTCGCAGGGATGTTCCAGCCGCCCCGGAACCAGTAGATCCCGCCGCGCGCACGGCGGTTGAAGACCTGGAGGGCGTCGGCGTCGTACACGCCACGACAGCGGGCGAAGCCGATGAGGGTGATGACCGCCCAGGGTGTGCCGATGGCCGTGAGCAGGAGCACGAAGGACGTCATCGCGTCCTGCGCGGACGAGGCGTAGTGGCCGACGAAGACGCAGGCCGTCGCCACGACCGCCACCGTGTACGTGGCGCGCGCCCGGGACGCCCGGGGGAGTATCGCGTCCAGGTCGAGACCCATCGAGTACAGCATCAGCCCCGCGTTGCCGACCGACCCCGCGGACGCGGCCAGCAGCAGCGGCACCAGGTACCAGCCGGGCGCCGCCGTCACCAGCGGGCCCGCGTAGTCCAGCGCCGCGCCCGCCGCGTACGCCGTGAACGTGCCGAAGAGCTGCGGGACCAGCAGCCCCAGCAGCAGACCGAGCCAAGTGGCGTGCAGGACACGGGGGTCGGAGTGGCGGGACGGGGAGATGTAGCGGGTGTAGTCGCCGAGCAGGGTGATGAAGGCGATCGGCCCGGACAGCCCCGCGGCCACCGCCGCCAGCAGCCACGTCGGCCAGAAGCCGCCCAGCAGATAGCCGCCCGCCTCCGGCAGCGCGTCGGTGGTGAAGCCGGGGCCGTAGGCGAACAGGCCGAGCACCAGCAGCGCGGTCATGCCGATCGCCAGGACGCGCGACATCGCGAGCAGCACCCGGTAGCCGTACACCGCCCCCGCCACCGTCGCCGCCGCGAGCAGCCCGTAGATCACGCCGTACGACCATCCGTCCGCGGGCAGGTCCACCAGCCGCCCCAGCACGCCCACCATCACATCGCCGCCGATCCAGACGGTCAGCGCGGTGTAGCCGAGGGCGAGGAGCAGGCCGACGACGGAGCCGACCAGCCGGCCGCGGACGCCGAACTGGGCGCCGGAGGAGGTGGAGAGATTGGTCGCGGTGCGCAGCGAGATCAGGGCGAGCGGGGCTGTCAGCAGGGTGCCGATGACCGTTCCGGCCACGATCGAGCTCACCGACGACCACCAGTCCAGACCGAACGACGGCGGCAGCCAGCCGAAGACGATGACGCCAAGGCAGAGGTTCGAACCGAGCAGGATCGAGACGAGGTCGCGTGGCCCGCTGGTGCGTTCCTCGTCGGGGATGGTGTCGACTCCGCGCTGTTCCATCGGCATGGCAGGACTCCTCCGAGCGGCAGTTAGAACGACACTCAATGTGAGCTGCTCGTTGGCGGACGTCAAGGGTTCCACTCATGGTTACTCTCATTTAGAGTGATGCTCTAAACGAAGGAGGCGAGATGCGGCTGACCCCCACCGAACGCGACCGGCTGCTGCTCTTCGGAGCCGCCGAGCTGGCCCGCGCCCGGCGCGCCCGGGGCCTGCGGCTCAACGTGCCGGAGGCCACCGCGCTGATCGCGGACACCGTGTGCGAGGCCGCCCGGGACGGGGCGCGGCTCGCGGAGGCCGTCGAGCGGGCCCGTGCCGTGCTCGGGCCGGACGATGTGCTGCCCGGGGTCGCCGATGTCGTCACCGAGGTGCATGTCGAGGCCGTCTTCGACGACGGGTCACGGCTCGCGGTGGTGAGCGACCCGATCGGCGGGGGACTGGGCGACCAGGCGCCCGGCGCGCTGCTGCCGGGCCCCGAGCACACCGAGCCCGAGGCGGTCGTACGGCTGGAGGTCACCAACACCGCGACCGTCCCCGTCTCCGTCACCTCCCACTTCCACTTCTTCGAGGCCAACCCGCGCCTCGACTTCGACCGGGGAGCCGCCTACGGCATGCGGCTCGCCGTACCCGCCGGATCCTCGGTGCGCTTCGGGCCGGGGGCGCGCGGTGAGGTCGGCCTTGTGCCGATCGGGGGCGAGCGGGTCGCGATCGGGTTCGCGGGACTCGTGGACGGACCGCTGGACGCGCCGGGGGCGAAGGCGGAGGCCCTGCTGAGGGCAGCCGCCTGTGGATATCTGGGGGCACTCACCGAGGAGGTCGACCGATGAGCCGTCCCGGAGGACACCCCGCCGAGGCCCGCCGCCTCAGCCCGTACGAGTACGCCGCCACCCACGGCCCCCGCGCCGGCGACCGCGTCCGCCTCGGCGACTCCGGTCTGACCATCCGCGTCGAGGCCGACTCCCAGCGGTACGGCGACGAATTCCTCGCCGGTTTCGGCAAGACCGCCCGCGACGGGCTCCACCTCAAGGCCGCCGCCGTGCGCGAGACCTGTGACGTGGTGATCAGCAACGTCGTCGTGATCGACGCCGTGCTCGGGATCCGCAAGGTCTCCATCGGCATCCGTGAAGGCCGTATCTGCTCCATCGGGCGTGCCGGGAACCCCGACACCCTCGACGGCGTCGACGTCGTGGTCGGCACCGGCACGTCCATCGTGTCCGGCGAGGGGCTCATCGCCACCGCCGGGGCCGTCGACACGCACGTCCATCTGCTGTCGCCGCGGATCATGGAGGCCTCGCTGGCGTCCGGGGTGACCACGATCATCGGGCAGGAGTTCGGGCCGGTGTGGGGCGTCGGGGTCAACTCGCCCTGGGCGCTGCGGCACGCCTTCAACGCCTTCGACGCCTGGCCGGTCAACATCGGCTTCCTGGGGCGGGGTTCGTCCTCCCATGAAGCGCCCCTCATCGAGGCCCTCGCGGAAGGCGGCGCCTCCGGCTTCAAGGTGCACGAGGACATGGGCGCCCACACCCGGGCGCTGGACACGGCCCTCCGCGTCGCCGAGGAACACGACGTCCAAGTCGCCCTCCACAGCGACGGGTTGAACGAGTGCCTCTCCGTCGAGGACACGTTGAAGGTGCTGGAAGGCCGCACCATCCACGCCTTCCACATCGAGGGCTGCGGCGGCGGACACGTCCCCAACGTCCTGAAGATGGCCGGCGTCCCGAACGTCATCGGCTCCTCCACCAACCCCACCCTCCCCTTCGGCCGGGACGCGGTCGCCGAGCACTACGGCATGATCGTCTCCGTCCACGACCTGAAGACCGACCTGCCCGGCGACGCCGCCATGGCCCGCGACCGCATCCGAGCCGGGACCATGGGCGCCGAGGACGTCCTGCACGACCTGGGCGCGATCGGCATCACCTCCTCCGACGCGCAGGGCATGGGGCGCGCGGGTGAGACGGTCCGCCGTACCTTCGCCATGGCCGGGAAGATGAAGGCCGAGTTCGGCGCCCCGGACGACGACCACGACAACGAGCGCGTCCTGCGCTACATGGCCAAGCTGACGATCAACCCGGCCATCGCCCACGGACTTTCGCACGAGGTCGGCTCGATCGAGGTCGGCAAGCTCGCCGACATCGTGCTGTGGCGGCCCGAGTACTTCGGCGCCAAGCCCCAACTGGTCCTGAAGTCCGGCTTCCCGGCGTACGGCGTGGTCGGCGACCCCAACGCGGCGACCGACACCTGCGAACCCCTCGTACTGGGACCGCAGTTCGGGTCGTACGGCACCACGCCCGCCGACATCTCGGTCGCCTTCGTCGCGCAGGCCGCGCTCGACCAGGGCAACGACACCATGCCGACGCGCAGAAGAAGGGTGGCCGTGCGCAACACCCGCGGTATCGGACCGGCCGATCTGCGCCTCAACTCCCGTACCGGAGCGGTGGATGTCGACCAGCGCACGGGACTGGTGACGTTGGACGGCGAGCCCCTGCACTCGGAACCGGCCGACTCGGTCTCTCTCAACCGCCTCTACTTCCTCTAGGAACCGCCATGCCTTTCCGTATGCCCCCCGAGTGGGCCCCGCACGAGCGCACCTGGATGGCCTGGCCCGGGCCCAACGCGACCTTCACCGACGCCGAGGAGCTGGCGGAGGCCCGTACCGCCTGGGCGTCCGTGGCCCGTGCCGTCCGCCGCTTCGAGCCGGTCACGATGGTCCACGGCCCGGGTCAGGGCGACTCCGCGCGCGAACTGCTCGGCCCGGACGTCGAGTTGGTCGAGCGGGAGCTGGACGACGCGTGGATGCGGGACATCGGTCCGACGTTCGTGACGGACGGCCGAGGACAACTCGCCGCCGTGGACTGGACGTTCAACGGCTGGGGCGCCCAGGACTGGGCGAGCTGGGAGCACGACTCGAAGATCGCCGGGCAGGTCGCCGACCTCGCCGGCGTGCCGGTGCTGAGCAGCACCCTCGTCAACGAGGGCGGCGCGATCCACGTCGACGGCGAGGGCACGGTCCTGCTCACCGAGACGGTCCAGCTCGGCGCGGGCCGCAACCCCGGCTGGACGCGCGAGCGGGTCGAGGCGGAGATCCACGCCAAGCTCGGCACCACAAAGGCGATCTGGCTCCCGCACGGCCTCACCGGCGACTACGGCACGTACGGCACGCAGGGCCACGTCGACATCGTCGCCGCCTTCGCCCGCCCCGGCACCGTGGTCGTCCACAGTCAGCGCGACCCCGCCCACCCCGACCACGCCCGCTCCCAGGAGTACCTGGAGATCCTGCGCGGCGAGACGGACGCGAAGGGCCGCCGCCTGGAGGTCGTCGAGATCCCGGCCCCGACCGTCCTGAAGGACGAGGACGGCGACTGGGTCGACTACTCCTACATCAACCACTACCTCTGCAACGGCGGAGTGGTCCTCTGCGCCTTCGACGACCCGCACGACGAACTCGCCGCCGGCGTCTTCCGCCGTCTGTTCCCCGAGCGGACGGTCACCCTGGTCGACGCCCGTACGATCTTCGCGGGCGGTGGTGGCATCCACTGCATCACCCAGCAGCAGCCGAGGATCTAGGAGCCGCAGATGGCCGGTGGGCGCAAGCAGGCCCCGCCGCGCGAGGACGTCCTCGTCGCCGCCATGGAGATGATCGCCGAACGCGGTCTGGAGAAGCTCACCATGGCGGCCCTCGGCCGCGAGGTCGGCATGAGCAGCGGCCACCTCCTCTACTACTTCCACTCCAAGGACGAGCTGCTGCTCCAGACCCTGGAGTGGAGCGAGGGCCGCCTCGGCGCCGAGCGCGGCCGGCTGCTGGCGCGCACCGGCACGGCCCGCGAACGGCTGGATGCGTACGTCGACCTGTACGTCCCCGATGGCCACCGCGACCCCCACTGGACCCTCTGGCTGGAGGTCTGGAACCGCTCGCAGAACGCCGACGAGGCGGCCCGCGAACGCCAGGCCGCCATCGAGGGCGTCTGGCACCGCGACCTGGTGGCCCTGCTGGCGGAGGGGGTGTCGAGGGGCGAGTTCCGCCGCGTCGACCCGGACCGCTTCGCCGCCCGGCTGCGGGCGCTCCTCGACGGCTTCTCGATCCATGTGGCGATCGGACTCCGGGGCACGGACCGTACGCAAGTTCTCGGCCATGTACGGGAGTTCCTGTACGACAGCCTCCTCGCGGACGCGTGACCCCTGGCCCGGGTTGTACGCAATAAGGCCGATTGACCCTGTGGCCGATGGTGCGTTTGCCTCGAAGGGAGCCCTCGGCGCAAGGGCTGGGGGCAAGCGTCAACGGGGACCACAGGGGGGAACATGTCCAGAGCCGTACATGTGTCCAGAGCCGCGTTAGCCGCGTCATCGGGCGCCGTGCTGCTGCTGGCGCTCACCGGAACGACCGCCGGTGCCGCGCCGCCCGCTCCACGCGTCGAACGGATCAGTGTCGCCGCCTACGGCACCGAGACCGACGGTGCCTCCTCCGCCGCCGTGACCACCCCGAACGGCCGCTTCATCGCGTTCCGTTCCTCGGCGACCAACCTCGTACCCGAGGGCATCACCCACCCGGGCACCTACTCCTACGTCCGCGACCTGCGCACGGGCCAGGTCACGAAGATGGAGAACGCCCTCAGCACACCCCGGCTGAGCGCCGACGGCCGCTGGGCCACGTACATCGACTGGGGCACCCGCAAGATCAACGTCTTCCTGACCGACCTCACCACCGGCACGCGCACCCGGATCGGCGGCGACAGTCAGGACACCGGGTCCGCCCCGGACATCAGCGCCGACGGCCGGTACATCGTCTACACCTGGTCCGGGCACCCGCAGTACCCGAACCGCATCGACCTCTACGACCGGGTCACCGGCGCCCGGGAGACCGTCAGCGCGGGCCCGCAGGACGACGAGACCCGCGACATGGACAACGCGTCGATCAGCGGCGACGGCCGCTTCGTCGCCTACCAGGACGAGGGCAGCGGAGACGTCTGGGTCACCGACCGCACGACCGGGACACGGACCGAGGCCGACGACGGCACCTCCTCGACCGTCGTCCAGCTGAGCGTCAACGGCCGTGTCCTGGCGATGGATTCGGCGGACGGCTCGTACGTACGGGACCTGCGCACCGGCCGCGTCCAGCACTTCCCCGGCGTGAGGATCCGGGCGGTCAGCCCCGACGGGAGCAGGCTCCTGCTCCAGGACGCCGACGCGAACCTGTGGCTGCGCGCGGGGTCGCGCCAGATCCCCGTCGGCCACGGCACCGCCGCCGACGGCTCGGTCTCCGGCGGCGGCCGCTCGGTCGTCTGGTCCACGGAGGACGCGGATGTCGTCCCCGGCGACACCAACGGCGTGTACGACGTCTTCCGGTGGAGGTCACACTGATGCCCAGGATCGCAAAGACCGTACTGGGCGCGGCAGTTGTCCTCGCGCTCGGCTGGACCTCGGTCGCTCCGGTCGCTCCGCTCGCTCCCGCGGCCCAGGCGGCGCCCGGTCACCGTCCCTCGCCCACCGAGCGGGTGAGCACGGCCTCCGACGGCACCCAGGCCGACGGCTCGTCGTCCGAGGCCGCGATCAGCGCCGACGGCCGGACCGTGGCGTTCGTCTCCACCGCGCCGGGCTTCGGCTGCGCGTACCTCTTCCCGTGCGTGCGCGTGAAAAACGTTGTCACCGGTGAACTGACCGCGATCGACCTCGGCCCCGGATACGTCTACGCCTCACCGACGCTCAGCGCGGACGGCCGCCACGTCGGCTTCTCCGCGGGCACCCGCTTCAAGGCGCCCTACGTCTACGACCGCACCACCGGCCGCGCGGAGCGCCTGTGGCCCGAAAACCCGCCCGGCACCAACGAGTTGGGCGGCATGCAGGCGATCAGCGCGGACGGCACGCACGTCGCGTACACCATCGGCAACCGCAACGGCCCCCAGGGCACACGGCTGTTGTACGTCCGCGACAGGGCCACCGGCACCGACGAGCTCATCTCCCCGGCGGAGGAGGGCCCCAAGCGCGGGGCATCGCTGAGCGACGACGGGCGGCGGGTCGCCTACCAGGTCCCGGGCGCCACCGAGGACGACGCCAACGACGTCTTCGTCAAGGACCGGACCACCGGTGAGCGCATCCAGGTCGACGCGGGCCTGGGCCAGGGCTCCCTGGTCCGTATGACCGGGGACGGCCGCCGGGTGCTCTTCGAGGCCGAGGGCTGGCTGTACTCCTACGACCTCGGCGCGCGCGAGGCACGGCGAGTGACCGAGGGGACCGTCCACGCGGCCACCGCGGACGGCCGGTACGCCGTCGTCTCGGCCGGGGACGGCAGGCGGGTGCGCGACCTGCGCACGGGGCTGCGCGGAGCCGACCTGCCGGACGACGCCCAGATCATGCCGGACGCGCTGGCCGCCAAGGGCCGTGCGGTGGCGTTCAGTTCGGACGCGTCCCACCTCGTACCGGGGGACACCAACCGGGAGTCGGACGTCTTCGTCTTCTCGGGCGGGCTCCGGCGGAACCCCGCCCCGATGCCGTCGGTCACCGAGCGGGTCGGAGCGGCGGGGGCCGCGGCCGGGGACGCGGCGTCGTACGACCCGGTGATGGGGGAGAACAAGGTCGTCTCCTTCACCTCGGACGGCAACGTGTACGTCAACACGCCCAGCGGTGTCTCCCAGGTCAACTCCGCCACGCAGAAACCCTCGTCAGAGGGCACCCCCTGCTCCAGCGGCCGCATGGTCGGCTACGTGGCACCGTCCGACACCGACGGCGCCCCGGAGATCTCCATCCGCAACCGCTCGGTCGGCAAGCTGACCGGCCTGAGCTCCTACCAGGGCGTGCGGTTCACCTGGATGGGACAGCCCCAGGTCGACCCCAGCTGCCAGTGGATCACCTACGCCGCCACCCTGCCCGGCCCGGACTCGGCGCCCCGGGTCTACCGCTTCAGGTTCAACGGCGGCACCACGGACCTGGTCAGCGCCGACACCGCCGAGGCCGCGGGCCATCCGTCCATCAGCTACGACGGCCGGTACATCGCCTTCGAGCAGGGCGACGACGTCTTCGTCCGCGACCTGGACACCGGCGCCCTGGAGCGGATCGGCGACGCGTCGGCGCCCTCGCTGAGCGCCGACGGCCGCAAGATCGCCGTACAGCAGGGCCGGCACCTCCTCGTCCGGGACCTCGACACCGGGGCGACCACCCGGGTCGAGGGCACGCAGCCCGCGCTCTCCGGGGACGGCACGCGGGTGGCGTACACCGCCGGGCGTTCCGTGTATCTGCTCGAACCGGCCACCGGCTCCCGGCAGTTGATCAGCGTCGACCGCTGGGGCGGCCGCAACGACCTCCCGGCCGGGCGGCCCTCCGTCAACGCCGACGGCACCGTCGTCGCGTTCGAGTCGGCGTCACCCGATCTGGTGGAGGGAGACACCAACGGGGTGTCGGACGTCTTCCTGCGGACAGTGCAATGACAGGCAGCAACTGAGCAACTGACCAATGCCCAGCAGCAATCAACCACGGGGGAACAACCATGCACAGCCGAAAAGTCCTGGCAGCCATCGCCGTCGCCGTCGCCGTCGCCGCCTCGGTGGCGCTCACCGTCCCCACGGCGAGCGCCGCCCCCAGGGGCCCGCACACCGTGCCGGTCAGCGTCACGCCGGAAGGCAAAGCGGCCGCCGGAGCCTCGTACGACGCCGTCATCAGCCGCAATGGCCGTTACGTCGGCTTCGACTCGACGGCCGAGGACCTCGACCCGAATGTGCCGCACGGCGGCATGTACATCCGTGACCTGCGCACCGGGAAGCTCCGCTTCTCGGGCTTCGGCGGCATCGTGGCGGTCCTGAATGACGGACGCTACGTCTACTACCAGAACGACGTCGTGCTCCACGACCCACGCACCGGGAAGGAGGAGAAGTTCGGCATCGAGATCCCTGCGGGCTTCGAGGGGCCGATCGGCGAGGTCTCCGTCAGTGCGGACACGCGCTACGCCGTCTACACGCTCCAGGAGACCGGCGAGGGCCGTGTCGTCTTCCTGCGCGACCGGATCGCGGGCACCACGCAGCGGATCAGCCAGCCGAAGCCGACCTGGGAGCCCCGCAACGCCTCCCGGCCCACGGTCAGCGACGACGGGCGACGGGTCGTCTACCAGTACAACTACGCCAACGGCCCGCGCGGCGACGACTGGGGCGACGTCTGGATGTACGACCGCGGCACGGGCGCGCGCACCCAGATCGACCGTTCCTACGACGGCTCGCAGACCACGCGGGAGTCGACGGACCCGTCCATCAGCGGCGACGGCCGCACGGTCGTCTTCGAGTCCGCCGACACCCACCTGGTGCCCGACGACACCGACGCCAGCTGGAACGTGTTCGTGCACACCATCGCCACCGGCGCCAACCAGCGGGTCCAGGGTCCGGGCGACGCCCCCGCCCACGTCTACACCCGGGCCCCCGCCGTCAGCGCGAACGGCCGGTACGTCACCTTCACGGGCCGGGTCGACGGGCTGCCCGGCGGCACCCGCAACCCGGTCTACCTCCGGGACCTGAAGAAGGGCACGACCACCCTGGTCACCCCCGACCCCGCCGGTGACCCGGCCTCGGCCCAGGTCGAACCGGGCGGTATCGCGGACGGCGCCCGGCGGATCACGTTCGTCTCGTGGGACGGGACACTGATCCCGGCCGGGGACACCAACGACGAACGGGACGTCTTCGTCCGCTACCTGCGATGACCACCGCTCTGCTCGCATCCTGAGACGGACGGTGAGCGCGGGGGCGACTTGTGCCAGACTGCCCCCGTGCTCTCGTTCGCCATGATTATTGGCAGCAGGCGCGCCGGTCCGCAGTGACCGCCACGTACGACCAGGTACGGGCGGACACCGTCGTCCTCGACCCGCGCGCAGACCTCTCGCACCCGCGAGAGGTTTTTCGCTTTTCTGGCCCACCCGCAGCCGGAGGCGAGAGCGCGAGGGACTATGTGGGGACGGTGGAGCCGGTCATTCCGGTACAGACCGAGATTCAATCCTCAGGAGCCTTGAGATCATGACCGCAACCAGCGAGCTCGACGACACGTTCCACGTCTTCGACACCACCTTGCGCGACGGCGCGCAGCGGGAGGGCATCAACCTCACCGTCGCGGACAAGCTGGCCATCGCACGGCACCTGGACGACTTCGGGGTGGGCTTCATCGAGGGCGGCTGGCCCGGCGCGAACCCGCGGGACACGGAGTTCTTCGCCCGCGCCCAGCAGGAGATCGACTTCAAGCACGCCCAGCTGGTCGCCTTCGGCGCGACGCGGCGGGCGGGCGGGAAGGCGAGCGAGGACCCCCAGGTCAAGGCCCTCCTGGACTCGGGCGCCCCGGTGATCACGCTGGTGGCGAAGTCCCACGACCGCCATGTCGAGCTGGCGCTGCGCACGACGCTGGACGAGAACCTGGAGATGGTCCGGGACACGGTCTCCTACCTCCGCGAGCAGGGCCGCAGGGTCTTCGTGGACTGCGAGCACTTCTTCGACGGCTACCGCGCCAACCCGGAGTACGCGAAGGCAGTGGTGAGGACGGCCGCGGAGGCGGGCGCTTCCGTGGTCATCCTCTGCGACACCAACGGCGGCATGCTCCCCGCCCAGGTCCAGGCAGTGGTCTCGACGGTCCTGGCGGACACGGGCGCCCGCCTCGGCATCCACGCCCAGGACGACACGGGCTGCGCGGTGGCCAACACCCTCGCCGCGGTGGACGCCGGCGCGACCCACGTCCAGTGCACGGCCAACGGCTACGGCGAGCGGGTCGGCAACGCCAACCTGTTCCCGGTGGTCGCGGCCCTGGAGCTGAAGTACGGCAAGAAGGTCCTGCCGGAGGGCAAGCTGCGCGAGATGACGAGGATCTCGCACGCCATCGCCGAGGTCGTGAACCTGACCCCGTCGACGCACCAGCCGTACGTAGGCGTCTCGGCCTTCGCCCACAAGGCAGGCCTGCACGCCTCGGCCATCAAGGTCGACCCCGACCTCTACCAGCACATCGACCCGGAGCTCGTCGGCAACACCATGCGCATGCTGGTGTCAGACATGGCGGGCCGGGCGTCGATCGAGCTGAAGGGCAAGGAGCTGGGGGTAGACCTGGGCGGCGACCGCGAACTGGTCGGCCGGGTAGTGGAGCGCGTGAAGGAACGGGAACTCAAGGGCTACACGTACGAGGCCGCGGACGCTTCCTTCGAACTGCTCCTCCGGGCCGAGGTAGAGGGCAAGCCCCTCAAGTACTTCAACGTCGAGTCCTGGCGCGCCATCGTCGAGGACCGCCCCGACGGCAGCCACGCCAACGAGGCCACGGTCAAACTCTGGGCCAAGAGCGAGCGCATCGTCGCCACGGCCGAGGGCAACGGCCCGGTCAACGCCCTGGACCGCGCGCTCCGAGTGGCCCTGGAGAAGATCTACCCCCAGCTCGCCAAGCTCGACCTCGTCGACTACAAGGTCCGCATCCTGGAAGGCGTCCACGGCACCCAGTCCACGACCCGCGTCCTCATCTCCACCTCCGACGGCACGGGGGAGTGGTCGACGGTGGGCGTGGCGGACAACGTCATCGCGGCGTCCTGGCAGGCACTGGAGGACGCTTACACGTACGGGCTGCTGCGGGCGGGCGTGGAGCCGGCGGAGTAGGACGCAGAGTAGGACATCGGGCGGTCGCCCAGGGACGGGGCGCTCAGGGACGGGGGTGCCGCGCACACGCGGTGCCCCTCGGCGAGGGGATCACCACCGTTGGCTGCGGCTCCTGAGCGGATATCGCGGCCAGCCCCCAGGCCGCCCGGATGCCGTCGATCAGGGTGCGTGCGCTGTACGGCGACACGGCCAGTTCCTGACGGGCCTCGGCGAGCAGGTCGAGATGCCCGTCAGGGTGCTGCGCGGCGGCCGTCTGACGCCGGTTGAAGTCGGGGCGGGCGAAGACGTCCAGCAGGGTGAGCGAGAAATACGCGTACACGGCGGCCTCGTCGATGAGCAGTCGTGACTCGTCGGGCAGGCCGGTGGCCTCGTAACCGGCGAAGTGGGTCAGCGCGCCGCGTAGTTGGGCCGTCGGCTCCGGGCAGGGGCAGGCGGTGCGCAGCTGGGCCGCCAGATCGCGGAACGCCCCCAGAACGCTGGTGGTGTCGGGCCGCCACTGCTGCTTCGCCAGCAGGGTCCGGATACCGGCGAGTGTCTCCGACAACTCCTCGGTGATCAACGCGTGGGCCACATCGGGCAGTTCGACGTGATCCCTGGCGATCTGGATCTCCATCAGACGTCGGCCGTAACGGATGAGGTCTCGCGCGATGCCGCCCGACAGCGCGTGGGCGAGCCCGATATAGGCCGCGCCGATGTGGTTCGCCCGTTTCCTCAGCACGCGCTCCGACTCCGCGAGCGCGTACGGCCGCACATGCAGTACGTCGTCCAGGGAACTGTCGGTCAGATCGCGATGCGGCAGCCCGCGCCGGACGAACGCGGCGCCCACGTCCTCGGCGACGGAGATCAGGCAGTGCACATGGGGCACCCCCAGTATCCCCTTGATCTCGGCGAGGAATTCGAGGGCCTTGGCGTCCGTGCCGAGCCGGTCGACCTCGTCGATCGTCAGGACGACCCGGTTGCCCTTCTCGTGCTCGTCCTCCGCGATACGGCTGAGCAGCTCCCTGAACTCGGCCACCAGGAGGGGATAGTTGGGCGGCACGGAGGTCAGACCGCCGGAGTGCGCCCCGCCCAGGTTGAGGAACTGGGGGAGGCCCGTGGTCATACCGGCGGTGGTGCTCTGGACCGTCTGGAGACGGTAGAGGTGATTCCGGCACGCGACGACGAGCGGGGGCGCGGGGTGCGGCAACGGCCAGGGCCGCATGGCGGCCTTGTACAGCAGCAGGCCCAGAAGGAGCGCGGCGAGCCGGAAGGGGGTGTCGTCGTCGGTGAGGAGGGGGCGCCAGCTCTCGGAGGTGGCGATGAGGACCAGGATGACGAAAGGGAGCAGCGTGACGAGGGGGCGAAGGAGTTGCCGCCACTCGATGGACCTGGTGCCCCAGCGCAGCACCCAGTCCTCGGCGGAGACGGACGCGTAGAGGATGACCGAGGCCATCCACAGCATGATGGAGATCAAGGGCCACCCGGAGAGGCCGGAGCCCTCATGGGGGGCGTCGGTCGCGCTGTTGAAGTAGCGCTGTAGGTCGGGGTCGCGGAAGAGCGAGACAGCGGCGCCGGTGAACAACACGCAGGCGCTCCCCATCAGAATCAGCCAGCCGAACCGCCTCACCAGCCAGGCGAGGGCACCGGAGCGCCGCAGCTGCCACAGCAGTCCGCCCGTGATGGCGATGACGAGACCCGCCATCTGCGCCCTGCCGCCCATGACATCCGCCGCGAAACCGGAGGCGCGGTCCAGCGCCGCGACGGCGTACCGCCATCCCCACGGCCGGTCCTCCCCTTCGACCGCCTCCTTCGTGGCGGCGAACATGCCCAGGGCGAGGAGGAGCGCGGCGGCCACCGCGAAGGGGAACGGACGCGACAGCCGGGTGAGCACCACCGTCACCCGATGCCTGACCCGGTGCACATACGACAGCCGCACTAGATCCGGCGCTTCATGGCCCGCCCTCGCGATGTACTCCCGGCAGACGCTGATGAACACCGAGATCAGGAAGTCGTGCGGGGCGTAGGCGGCGGGAGCCTGGGCGAGAACGGAGAAGTCCCGCGGCCGCACGGCACTCCGCATGAGCGTCGACTTGCCCACCCCGCGCGGACCGCTGACGGCGATGGTCCCGTCCGCCAACTGCTCCAGCTTCTGGCGCAGTTCCTCGGTGGACCGGCTGTCGATGACGAAGTCTCGCTGGTGATGGGAGCGCAGCCCTTCATGGCTGCTGGTCACGAGCAGGGTGCCGAGGTCTTCGCCTATCAGGTCCTCGACGGCACGAGCTGTCTGCCCCTGGAGGAGGTCGTCGCGGTGCAGTTCTTTGATCCAGAGCGCCCCGTTGGCCGTCTCCGCGAGCCACGTCAGGGACGTGACCGGTCCGAGCAGCCACAGGCGGGCCGAACGGAGGAAGGCGCCTACCCGGCCCGGCGGCGGCTGAGCCGGCGGAGTCTTCCTCGCGAACACGGGGGCGGTGATGGCCAGCACCACGAAAGTGACGAGTAAGGGTGCGGGCCCCAAACCCTGGAGGAGCAGGAGGAGGGGCAGACCCCAGAAGAAGGCGACCCCCAGCATCCAGGGCAGAAAGAGGTCACCCTGCTGCTGGAGCGTGCTGAGCGACGGGTGGGAGGGCAGGGCCCAGAAGTACAGATCACTCCGACGGCGACTTCGCCGGTAGGCATCGTGCAGCGGCAGAGGATCCGTCGAGCCCAGTACCCCCTCGGCGTACCTGGACCCGCACATCACCTCCGCCACGACCGCACGCGTCACATTCGGTCGTTGCGCCAGCAGCCTGCTCAGACGCGGCTCGTCGAGGCAGGCCACCACGGCCTTCGTGTAGAACTCCTTCTCGGGCTCACTGGCCCACGCGTACCCCCCGTCGGCCATGGCTCCCTAGACGTGCCCCTCCTGGCGAGCGAGCCCGAGGAAGGCGGCCCAAGTGCCGGGCGCCACGGTGAGGTTGGGCCCGGCGTTCTTGGAGTCACGGATGTGGATCGCGGCAGGCTGGGTGGCGACCTCGACACAGTCGCCGCCCTCGCTGCCGCTGTAGCTGGACTTGAACCAGTGAAGTGCGGTGCTCATCGATCTCCTAGCAATCCATGCAAGAAGCGCGCGCTCTCATCCGGCGAGAGGGCCTGTGACCGCAGCATTCCATACTTCAGCTCATAGCCCCGGACCTCTTCCGGCTCATCGACGAGAAAGCTCGTGCGCTGGACCTCCAGGTAGACCAGTCGATTGTCATCCGGCGTCTCCAGCAGCACCAACGGGCCGTCGAGGCATGCGTGCGGCGCCCGATTCGTCGGCATGATCTGGAAGCTCATGTGAACGGGCTCGGTGTACTCCAGGATCTGCTCGTACTGCTCCCGCATCACCTCTGGTCCGCCGACCTCCCGTTGCAGAACGCTCTCCTCGATGACGAAGTGGCACACGGGCGGCTGCTCCCGCTGGAGCACCAACTGCCGCTCCATACGCGCGCTCACCCACTGATCGGCCGTCTCGCTGCCGATAGCCGGGTACCGGTAATCGAAGACGGCCCGGCAGTAGTCCCTGGTCTGAAGCAGTCCGGGAACTACCAGGCTCTGATACGACAGGAAGCTGTACGCCTCCTGCTCGTGCTCCACCAACGACTGCGCGAACTGCACCACCTTCTCCCGCACCGGAATCTTGTCCACCAGCACCGCCAACGCCCCGCCCGTGCCCAGCAGTTCATCGAACTGCTCCGCCCGGTCCGGCTGCAACGCCAGCCGTCCCTGCTCGATGGACCCCACCGTGTCCACGCTGATGTTCGCCCGCTCGGTGAGCTGTTCCTGCGTCAAACCGGCTCGTTTCCGATAGTGCGCCACAAGCGCCCCGACCGCGCGCCACGAACTGACCCTCTTCGCCATGGCCAACCCCTTCCCCCGTACACACCCCAAGTCCTCGTAGTGAGGTCGTAGTAATGAGAACTACGACTTCACTCACTGCTCCACCATAGTCACTCCCTGTGACAGTCGCCCCATGAACACCGAAGCCCCACCCCTCCACGCCCGCACCGCCCTCTACCCCCGCGACCGCAGGTCAGTAGCCGTGGCCAGAGATCTGACCCGCATCACCCTCACCGACTGGGGCCTGACCGAGCGGAGCGACGACGTACTCCTCTGTGTGAGCGAACTGGCCACCAACGCCCTCCTGCACGGCGTACCGGCGACCCGCTGCTTCCGCCTCGACCTGACCCTCACCGCCGACGGAGTCCTCCTCGTCGAGGTCGCCGACAGCGGCCCGGGCGAGATCCGCATCCCGGACCCCGCCCCGGATCCCGATCCCGACTCGGAGGGCGGCCGAGGCCTGATCCTCGTAGCCGCGCTGGCCGACAACTGGGGGGTACGGCAACGGGATCCGGGCAAAGTCGTCTGGTGCGAATTCCGGGGCTGCCGACTGCCTTGACGGCCTGCTGGGTCACCAGTTCACTCACGGCGTGAGGTAAGTCATGAGTGGACTACGAGAGCCACGAGAACCACGAGAGCCAAGGGGGACGCTCCATGCGAAGAACCGCCCTGCTCGCCTCAGCCACCCTGTTATCGGCCCTGCTGCCACTGACATCCGCATCCGCCCAAACCGCCGCCGCCGACGACCCGGCCCCCGTCCCCGTCGACCGCTTCGAAGGCGAGGTCCCCTTCGCCGGCCCACCGGAAGGCGGCATCTTCACCTGGGGCAGCGACACCGACGACCCGCCCCAACTCCAGCTCAGCACCCGCGCGGACGCCCCCGAGGGCACCCAAGTCCTCTCCGGCACCTACGACATCAGCGGCTACGGCGGCTTCACGCACGACTTCGCCTTCGCCGAACCCGCCCACGACTGGTCCGCCCACAAGGGCATCCGCTTCTGGTGGGACGGCCAGAACAACGGCAAGAAGGTCGCTTTCGAGCTGAAGGACGGCGGTGCCAACGGCGAGGCCTCCGAGCTGTGGACGACGTCCTTCACGGACGACTTCACCGGCTGGAAGCAGATCGAGATCCCGTTCACGGACTTCGTCTACCGCACCGACTACCAGCCCGTGGGCGGCATCGACCACGTCCTCGGCCTCACCGAGACCTGGGGATACGCCGTCACCCTCCCCGTCGGCACACCGGGCCAATTCGCCATGGACGACGTCGAGTTGTACGGCAAGGCCGACCAGTCCCTGCGCGCCACCGTCACCACCGACGCGGCCGTTTACCCGGTCAGCGAAGGCGCTACCGCATCCGTCCAGGTCACCCTCGCCACCACCGGCTCCGCCCCCGTCGAGGACCCCGTGACCGTCGCCTACGAGACGGTCGGCGGCACCGCGTCCGACAGTGACTACACCGCAGTCAAGGGCGAGTTCACCTTCCCCGCAGGCACGGCATCCGGCACAAGCCACACCCTCCGGATCCGCACCCTCAAGGACAAGTCCGCCGAGTCCGCCGAGACGATCCCCCTCAAGCTCACCGTCACGGGCGCCAAGGCCCCGACGGAGACTCCGCAGGTCGTCATCGACGCCCACGGACTCCCGTATCTCGACGCCAAGTTGCCGGTCAAGAAGCGCGTCGCCGATCTCCTCTCCCGTATGTCCCTCGCCGAGAAGGCCGGTCAGATGACCCAGGCCGAGCGCGGAGCCGTCGCGGCCGGCGGTGACGTGACCGCGTACGCCCTCGGGTCGCTCCTCTCCGGCGGCGGTTCGACACCGACACCGAACACGGCCGAGGCGTGGGCGAAGATGATCGACGGCTTCCAACTCCGCGCACAGGCAACCCGTTTCCAGATCCCCCTGATCTACGGAGTAGACGCGGTCCACGGCCACAACAACCTGGTCGGCGCGACGGTCATGCCCCACAACATCGGCATCGGCGCGACCCGCGATCCCCAACTCGCCCAGCGGACAGGCGCCGTGACGGCCGCCGAGGTCCGCTCCACCGGCATCCCCTGGGACTTCGCCCCCTGCCTCTGCGTCTCCCGCGACGAACGCTGGGGCCGCGCCTACGAGTCCTTCGGCGAGGACCCGGCCCTGGTCGACTCCATGGAGACGGTCATCCAGGGCCTCCAAGGAGCCGCGAACGGACGGGACTTGAAGGAGAACGACAAGGTCCTCGCCACCGCCAAACACTTCGTCGGCGACGGCGGCACGACCTACGGCTCCTCCACCACCGGCTCGTACACCATCGACCAGGGCGTCACCCACGTCACCCGGCAACAGCTGGAGGCCGTCCACCTCTCCCCGTACGCCACCGCCGTCGACCGGGGCGTCGGCACGGTCATGCCGTCCTACTCCTCCCTCGACGTCCTCGGCGACGGCCAGGGCCCGGTCAAGATGCACGCCCGCGCCGACATGATCAACGGCGTGCTGAAGGGCCGTATGGACTTCGACGGCTTCGTGATCAGCGACTGGGACGGCATCGACCAGATCCCCGGCGACCGCGCCTCCGACGTCCGTACGTCCGTCAACGCGGGCCTCGACATGATCATGGCCCCGTACGCCTACAAGGACGTCCACGCCACCCTCGTGGCCGAGACGGAAGCCGGTCGCATCACGGCGCAGCGCATCGACGACGCCGTATCCCGCATCCTCACCCAGAAATTCCGCCTGGGCCTCTTCGAGAAGCCGTACGCCGACACGAGCGGAGCCTCGGAGATCGGTTCGGCGGCACACCGCGCGGTGGCCCGGCAGGCGGCGGCCGAGTCGCAGGTGCTGCTGAAGAACGCGGGCGGGTTGCTGCCGCTGCGGAAGTCCCAGAAGGTGTACGTCGCCGGCTCCAACGCCGATGACATCGGCAACCAGACCGGCGGCTGGACCGTCACCTGGCAGGGCTCCTCCGGCGACATCGTCCCCGGCACGACGATCCTGGAGGCGCTGCGGAAGAACGCCACGCAGCTGACGTACTCCAAGGACGCCTCCACCCCCACGACCGGCTACGACGTGGGTGTCGTGGTGGTCGGCGAGACGCCCTATGCCGAGGGCGTGGGCGACGTGGGGAACGGCCACGATCTCGAACTGTCCGCCGCCGACAAGGCAGCCGTCGACAAGGTGTGCGCGGCGATGAAGTGCGCGGTGCTGATCGTCTCCGGCCGCCCCCAGCTCATCGGCGACCGGCTCGGCGAGATCGACGCGCTCGTCGCCTCCTGGCTGCCCGGCACCGAGGGCGACGGAGTCGCGGACGTCCTCTACGGCAAGCGCCCCTACACCGGCCAACTCCCGCTCACCTGGCCGAAGTCGGAGGCCCAGCTGCCGATCAACGTCGGCGACACGTCGTACGATCCCCAGTTCCCGTACGGCTGGGGCCTCACCACCCTCACCAAGGTCCCGGACGGGGGCGCGGCCACGCTGAAGGCGCTCGGCATCGCGGCGGCGGTCGCGGAGCGGACGGGCGCGGACGACGAGGGCCGGGCGCTGGTGAAGAAGGCGAGGCTGATCGTCCAGCAGAAGCCGATCACGGCGGCGACGGCGGCGCCCTTCGCGGACGCGGACCACCTCCTCCTGACCGGCCGGTACGGAAAGGCGGTGGAGAAGCTGACGGAGGCGTTCCGGGCGGCGCCGACCGGCTGAGGCTGTTGATGACGGCCTGAAGCTGTCGACGACCGTCTGAGGCTGTTTTGGGAGGCTTCGGGTAGCTTCGAAGTATGAAGTCCGTCGCAGGGACCGCCCCACGGACCCGAAGCCTCCCAGGGCTGCTCGCGGCCCTGGTGCTGGCGGCCCTGACCACCCTGTGGCTGTCACCCCCGCCCGCCTCGGCGGCGACGAGCGTCTCGACGATCGCCGACGCCCTGCGCGAGAACCCGGTCTACGTCGACCCGGCGGCGTCAGCACAACTCTCCTCCGGAGAGGCCGACGTCCTGGCGAAGCAGATCAAGGACGCCGACAAGCCGCTCTTCGTGGCGGTCCTCCCGGCCGACTATCCGACCCAGGACCTGTTCCAGAACCTGCGCACCGCGACCGGCGTGACGGGCCTGTACGCGATCCGCCTCGGCGACCGCTTTGACGCGCGCGCGGACTCGACGGTCCTGTCCCGCACGGCCGTGAGCAACCTGGTGAAGAGCGTGCAGGGCGAGCAGAACGCCAGGACCCAGCTGGACGACTTCACGGACAGGGCGCTGGCGAACATGGGCGGGACGGCCCCGTCCAGCTGGGGCGAATCGTCGAATGACGGAGGCGGCGTCCCCACCACGGCCCTGATCACCACGGGCGCGGTCGTGGTCGCGGGCGGCGCGGGCGCGTACGCCCTGGTCCGCCGCAACCGCCGCCGCCACGTGGAGGAGCAGCGGGCGGCCCTGGAGAAGCTGCGCGTGGTGGTGGACGAGGACATCACGGCGTACGGCGAGGAACTGGACCGCCTCGACTTCCACCCCGCCGAACCAGGCGCCGACGACGCGATGCGCGCGGACTACGAGCGCGCGCTGGACGCCTACGAACAGGCAAAACGCCTGATGGCGGCGGCGACGAAACCGGAAGACGTACGACCGGTCACCCAGTCCCTGGAAGACGGCCGCTTCTCCCTGACCCAACTCGCGGCCCGCCGCGAGGGCACCCCCCTCCCCGAACGCCGCCCCCCATGCTTCTTCGACCCCCGCCACGGCCCCTCGGTCACGGACGCCCCCTGGACACCCCCCAACGGCGCCCCTCGCGAGGTCCCCGTCTGCGCGGCCGACGCGACCCGCCTGGCCGACGGCCGCGACCCGGTAATGAGAGAGGTGGACACCCCTGAGGGCCGCCGCCCGTACTGGGACGCGGGCCCCGCCTACGGCCCCTGGGCCGGCGGCTACTTCGGCGGCGGCCTCCTCCCAGGCCTCCTGGTCGGCACCCTGCTCGGCTCGATGATGTCCACCCCCTCCTACGCAGCCGACTACGGCTCCGGCTACGGCGACTTCGGCACGGGAGGCTACGAGGGCGGCGACGTGTCGGGCGCGGACTTCAACTCCGGTGACTTCGGGGGCGGCTTCGGCGATGGCGGGGGAGGGGACTTCGGTGGGGGTGGCGGGGACTTCGGCGGGGGCTTTTGATCTACTGGTGGCCTCTGCGTAAACGGGGAGAGTTCGTGGCCCGGGAGCCGATTACAACAACTCCGCGAGACGTCGTGCTTCGGCCGCCTGCGCGGCGGCACCGGCCCGCTCATAGGCTGCGGCAGCAGCTGTGCAAGCGGACTTGGCGCGCACCGGCCGATTCGTGACTGCGTAGACCCCTGCCATGTTGTTCAAGGTGCCTCCGACGTAGAACCAGTCTTCGGTTTCTTCGAACAACTTGAGCGCTTGCTGGAATGCGTCCAAAGCGTCCTCGCTACTACCCAGTCCGAGATACGCGCCGCCGAGGTTGAGCCACGCCGTCGCCTCTGTGTGCGTGTCTCCTAGGAATCCGTTCCAGTCCCGAGCCCGTCGATGGGCTTCGGCGGCCTTTTCGTGCAGGCCAAGACCTTGCAGGGTCAGGCCCAAGTGGTTCCACACCTTCGCCCTGAGATGCCATTCGCCGAGTTCGGCGGACAAGCCGAGGGCGCGTCTCAGCGTCGTGACGGACTCGTCATGGCGGCCGAGCTTGAGCAGAACGAGGCCGAGGCTGTTCAAGGTGGTTGCCTCTCCAGTTCGATTGCCGGCCGCGCTGTGTTCGGCGAGCGCTTGTGCCAGAGCGGCCTGGGCTTCTTCGTACCGTCCCAATTCATCCAGAGAGATGCCGACATTGGTGCGGACCGTGGCAGCTCCACGTATGTCCCCCAGCTCCACATAGCTGCGGAGACTGTGTTCCTTCGCTTCCAGAGCCTCGTCGTGGTGACGTAGCCCGCTCAATGCGAGTGCGACGTTGTGCCATGTCTTGGCCTGGCCGTCGAGATCTTCGAGTTTCAGGTAGAGGTCCCGCGCGTGATCATGGGCGTCCAAGGCTTCGTCGAATCGCCGTAGACGTGTGAGCGCCCCGCCGAGGATGTCACACGCCAGCGCTTCAGCCTCGGGAGCGTCGAGCCTGCGTGCGGTGTCACGCGCGGCTTCCGCGAGGGTTGCGCAATCGTCGAAGGCGTGACGCAGCTCCAGGTACGTGTCCATGGACAGGGCCAACCACATTGCTATCTTGGCCTGCATCCTGTCATCGGTGTCGGCCCAGCGCGCAGCCGCCAGCAGCCCAGGCCGCTCGGAGTCCAGCCAGCTCAGGGCGTGGTTCCGTCCGCCTTGGAACCATGTGGACGCTCTGTCGGGCTCCTGGATCTGGAACTTGGCCTCCAGAGCTGCTGGGTAGTAGTACTTCAGCAGTCTCCCTCTGGCCTCGGTCGCCTCAATGAGCAGATCCGGGTCCGTCATGACGACTGTTCGGATGTACAGGTGCACGAGGTCGTGCATGCGCCGATGACCGGCATGGCCGGGAGGGCCCAGGAGGGAAGCGGCGGTGAGATCCTCCAGCAGCAATTCCAGCTGCTCCTCCGGCAGTCCTGCGAGGTGGGCCGCTGAGGCAGTGCCGATCCCTTCTTCGGGAACCTGCCCCAGCAAGCGCACTACGCGCGCGAGTTCCGGCTCCAACCGGGCGTACATCACGTCGAAGACCGGTCGCAGAGCAAGCTCTCGCCGATACTGGTCGACTCCGTCCCACTCAAGGGCCCGCACCCGGTCGGTCGCCTTTCGGAGTTCTGTCGTGAGAGTGGCGATCGGACGGGTCCGCCGACGGCGCAGCATTGCCGTGACGATCAGCAGCGCGAGCGGCAAGTGGCCGCACAGCTCGGCAAGTTCACGCGTTGCGGCGGGTTCATGTTTGACGCGAGTGTCACCTGGATTGTGCTTACGCAGCGCACGTTCGATGAGCAGGCACGAGGCGTCAGGGGTGAGGGCGTCAATCACGAACTGCCGTACAGGAAGGGAGTCCTGGACATCTCGCGAGGTGACCAGGACCCGGTGTCCCTGGCCTTCCCCTGGCGCGAGAGGGGCGATCTGCGCTGGACCAGACGCATTGTCCAGGACGATCAACATGGGTTGACGGGAAGCAAGTTCGAGCCTGTACCGCGCGTACAGGTCGTCTGCGGTCGGCGGCATCTCGGCTTCGCGGACACCGAGTGCCCGCAATAGCGTCAGCGCCGCGTGGTCCGCCGTTGTCGGTGCGTCGTCATGGCCGCGAAGGTCGATGAAGAGCGCACCACCGGGAAACCACCCATGTCGGCGCGCCGCGTGTGCGACGTGCAGGGCCAGTGCGGTCTTGCCGACACCACCGAGTCCGGCGACGGCGATCATGTCCGCGGCCTCGTCTCCGCGGTCGGCATCGGGATCGAGAACGTGCAGCAGGCTGGCGACCTCTGCATCGCGTCCGGTGAACGCGGCGGGCGCCGATGGAAGAACGGACAGTGAGGGCTCGGCGTTCTCGGGCTCGGCCTTGGCTGTGAACGGTCCGAGGAAGGTGCTCCCGCGAAAGTCGATGTGGTCGCCTCGCACCTCGGTTGCCCTCTGCCCCCGTTCTGTCATGCCACCCATTGTGATCCTCTCGGCAAGGTGTGCGGGGCGAAGACAGCAGAGTGACGATCTCAACCTGTTCTCGTTAAGGGAAGCATGTTTCCGGGAAACGTATTTCCCTTAATGGCAGCTTGGAGGCAGCCGATGAGTCGTTCCCCCCACCTGCGCAAACCCCCTGACATGTTCGCCCGCGACTGGGAATGGAGCGAGCTGACCGCCTTCGCCGCCGACGGCGGGCCCGAGGCGACGATGGCCGTCGTCTCCGGGCGGCGTCGACAGGGCAAGTCCTTCCTCCTCGACTCGCTCGCCCGAGCCGCCGGCGGCTTCTACTTCTGTGCGTATGAAGCGACGGAGGCCGAATCGCTGCGTCGCTTCGGTGAGGAACTCGGCCAGTACGCAGGGAGCGTCGCCCCGATGCGCTTCGACCGGTGGGAGCAGGCCGTCGACGCGTTGCTCGCCCTGGGCAAGGAGCGGCCCGTCCCCGTAGTGATCGACGAATTCCCTTACCTGGCCCGAGCGACCCCGTCGTTGCCCTCGATCGTGCAGGTGGCGTACGGCCCCCGGCGGCCGGAGCGGCTCAAGTCCCGCACCCGGCTGCTTCTCTGTGGCAGTTCCCTGTCCTTCATGGGAAAACTGCTCAGTGGGACTTCCCCTCTGCGTGGCCGAGCCGGCCTCGAACTCATCGTGCAGCCCTTGGACTTCAGGCAGGCCGCGGCCTTCTGGGGCATCGACGATCCCAGACTCGCGCTGCTCGTGCACAGCGTCGTCGGCGGAACGCCCGCTTACCGCCGTGAGTTCGTCCGCGACGATGTCCCCGAAGACCTGGCCGACTTCGACGCCTGGATCTGCCGCACGGCGCTCTCCCCGCGCTCACCCCTCTACCGCGAGGCCCGGTATCTGCTGGCGGATGAATCCGATCTGCGCGACCGCGCGCTGTACCACTCCGTACTCGCGGCGCTCGCTTCCGGCAACGCCACCGCCGGGCGTATCGCCGGCTGTCTGGAACGGCCCATCAGCGACATCACTCATCCCCTCACCGTCCTGCAGGACTGCGGCCTCGTACGCCGGGAGGCGGACGCCTTCCGCAAGAACCGAAGTGTCTACCGCGTGGCCGAGCCGCTCATCGTCTTCGACCACGCCATTTCCCGCCCCAAACTCCCTCTGTTGGATCGCGGCAGGGCGGAGCAGGTATGGGCCAGTTCCCGCGCGCGCTTCCTGTCGGCCATCGTGGGGCCGCACTTCGAGCAGACCTGCCGCGAATGGGTGGCCCACTTCGCGGCACCGGACACCTTCGGAGGCATGCCGATCGACGTCTCGTACGGGACGGTGCCGGACCAAGCCGCACGCACCAGCCACGAGATCGACGTTGTCGTGCGAGGCGCCGTGGGCCAGGACAACGGGGTCCTGCTGGCCTTGGGGGAAGCCAAGTGGGACCAGGTCATGGGCCTCGGTCATCTGGAGCGGCTACGACACTGTGCCGCGCTGCTCGCCGGGCGCGGAGCCGACACCTCGGCGGTACGACTCGTCTGCTTCAGCGGAGCCGGGTTCACCGAGGACCTGAAAGCGGCGGAGGCAAGGGCGGAAGTCGTCCTGGTCGATCTGAAGCGCCTGTACGAGGGCGAGTGACCGGCAAGCCACGGCCAAGCCCCCGTCGTGGACTCGAAACCGCCACGGGGCCCCACCCCGGGAGGACGCGAATGATGCGGCACGCCTCCACCAGGAGAAGGTGGCCGCTCTGCGGAGGGCGCTCCCTCAGGGCCCGCCCGTCGACGACTACACCTTCGTCGAAGGTCCCGCCGACCTCGACGTCTACGTCACACCGGTCCGCGAGGTCCGTCTCGGTGAACTGTTCAGGTTCCCCAACGCCCCCTGATCATCTGCCACTTCATGTACGGCAAGCTCCAGACCGACCCTTGCCCGATGTGTCGATGCGGATCGACGGCTACAACGGCATCGCCCACCACGTCACCCGCAACGCCGACTTCGTCCTCGCGGCGGCCACCGACCCGCCCACCCTCCGGCAGTACGCCCGCACTCGCGGCTGGCCCCGGACGACCTCGGCAGAGGGGACGAGGACGGCGCGCAGGTATCCACGGTCTCCGTCTTCACCCGCGACAGTGACGGCACGGTCCGCCACTTCTACTCCGCCCACCCTCGCATGGCCGAGGACATCAAGGAACGCGGAATCGATCTCCTCACCCCGGTCTGGAACCTCCTCGACCTCACTCCGGACGGTCGCGGCGACTGGTACCCGGCCATCGATTACCAGGAGGGCTCCCCGCACCGGGTCCGGCTCCCACGCACACGGGCCCGGCGCCAACCCACGCCGGACCCGCGGAAGTTCGTACGAAGTCAGCTCGACGCCCGCCCGTCAGAGCGTCGACGCCGCCGAAGCTATCGCCGAGGCGAACGTGGACACCTCGGTGTACACCCCGGGCGCGTTGGGCCGGGCACACCCCTCGCCCCAGCTGACGATGCCCACCTGGATCCAGGCCCCGGCGCTGTCCTTGCGGAACATGGGCCCACCGGAGTCCCCCTGACAGGTGTCGACCCCGCCGGAGGCGAACCCGGCGCAGATCTCCTCGCTCGCGACGAGCCCGCTGTACGACCCGCCGTACGCCCGACACGTCGCGTCACTCACGAACGGCACGGTCGCCTTGAGGAGATACCGCTGCTGAGCCCCACCCTCCCGAGCCGCACCCCACCCGGCGACCGTGAAGTCCCCGGTGTTGTACGTCGAGTTGGTGGCGATCTTCAGCGTAGGAAGGTTGATCGGCTGGGCGAGCTTGATGAGCGCCCAGTCCTTGCCGGTGCCGTTGTAGCCGGGGGCTTGGAGCACCTTGGTGGAGCGGACCTGCACCCGCCCGCTGGTCGACTGGAGGTCGACGACCCCCGCGGTCGCGGTGATGCTGGTGTTGTTCCCGGACCCGCTCACGCAGTGCGCGGCGGTGAGCACGATCTGCTGTGTGTAGAGCGCCCCGCCACAGCCCATGGAGAGCCGGACCATGAACGGGAACTCGCCCTGCGCGGCCCGGGTCCCGCCGACGACGGGAGCCGGAGCGGCCTGCGCGGCCGAGACGGGCTGAAGACTGGCGATCGCGAGAGCCGCCGCGCCGAGAACCGCGGATCTCTTGAGGGCAGTGAGGAGTCTCTTCAACGTTCTGCCTTCCGTGGGGGGTGGAAGAAGACATGCGCATGCCAAGAGAAACAGCAAAGAGAAGCCCATCTGCTGGCATGGGCAGGTCAAATCTGTTGCTGGATTATGAGAACCCTGTGAGACCTCACACAAGGGGGGAGATTCGGCCAGCCCTCTCCTCCCGCGGTTCGGCCGTCTCGCGAGCGAGCCGCTTGAGCACGGGAAGAACGCGCCGCCGGTACACCTTGAACTGCCGTCCCTGGAGCGTGAGGGACCAGTAGGCGGAGTGGTCGCACCGGACGACCGTCGGCCGCCACGCCGTATCGAAGTGGATGAGCCCTTGAAGCCCCGACACCCGCACCAGCGAGTCGGGATTGTGCATCGGCGGAAACGGCGGGAACTCAGGAGCGAACACCGGTTCCAGCCCCTCCGCGGCGAGTTCGAGCGACCGCTTCTCGAAGGCGGCCGGTACGGCGTACCGGAACCGCTCGTACTCGAACCGGGGGTCGTCCGAGAACACGAGCAGAAGCAGCCGCTCGGGGCGCAACAGCCGTACACACTCGGTGAGTTCCCACAGCGTCCCCTCGCTCGCGCCGATGACCAGCGTGACGATCCGCGCCCGGCCGATCAGATCGCTGACGGGCGCCTGCCACTCGGCAAGCGGCAGATAGAACCGGCTCGCACCCGGCAGCGGCAGCCGCTCACCGGGCTTGCCGACCGCCACGACCCTGCCGAACCTGCGCCGCAGCAGCCGCGCCAGATCCTCCTCGTACGTCCGCCCGGTGGTGTGGGTGACCCGCTGACGGGGGCTGACCCTGGCCGCGGGCACCACCTCGGACATCGGCTGATCCACGTCGAAGGGCCGCAGAAAGAGGGTGAACTTCCGGTCCGGCAGGGCCTTCGGGTCCTCGATCACCCGCGCGGTGTGCCGCCGCCCGTGCCGGGCCAGCCGCGACCCCGCCACGACCGCCGCCATCCCCCCGGCGATCATCAGCACCCCGGTCCAGATCGCGTTCCCGGGACTCGAGTAGTCGTACACCGACGGGGCCCGCAGATGCCCGGCCCCACCCATCGCCGCGAAGAACCCCGCGATCCGCAGGAAACACCCCGTACCCCGGGCCCCACAGCCCACGGCACCCATCTGTCGCTGCTCGCGGACACCGGTGTCCGCCATGTCACTTCCCATGATTCCCGGCACGGTAGCGACGCGCCCCATGCCCCATGGCCGTATTCAGCCAAGATCCACCGGGGTCGGGTTCCGGGCCGCCATAGCGGACAGTTTCTGTCCTATTCCCCGCCTAGCTTGGCCTCATGACCGCACCCGGGGCCCAGACCACTCCCACCCCTATCTCCACCCTCACCCCTATCCCCACCCTCACCCTCCCCTTCACCTCCGCCGACGACCTCGACACCTGGCTCACCGCCCACCCCGCCCCGCACCCCGGCCTGTGGGTGAAGGTCGCGAAGAAGGCCTCCGGCATCCCCTCCGTCGGCTTCGCCGAGGTCAACGACGTAGCCCTCTGCCACGGCTGGATCACCGGCCAGCGCAAGGCGTTGGACGCCACGTACTTCCTTCAGCGCATCACTCCGCGCCGGCGCGGCAGCCTCTGGTCGCTGGTCAACGTCCGGCGGGTGGACGAGCTGATCGCGGACGGCCGGATGCGTGCCGCCGGCCTCGCGGAGATCGACGCGGCGAAGGCGGACGGGCGGTGGGCGGCGGCGTATCCGTCCCAGAAGGAGGCGGGCGTGCCGGACGACGTGGCCGCCGCCCTGGAGGGGAGTCCGCGGGCCAGGGCGGCGTTCGAGGCGCTGGGGAAGTCGGACCGCTACCAGCTGATGCTCGGCGCGCTCCAGGCACTCACACCGGAGAGCCGCGCGGCCCAAGTCGCCATGGTGGTCACGAAGTTGGAGCGTGCGCGGGCCTGAGACGCCGAGCGCCCGCCCTCGGCAACACGAGGGCGGGCGCGCTCAGGAACTCAGCGAGTCAGCGGCTTCCGGGAAGACGCGTCACGCGTTCTTGATCGCCGAGATGTCGAAGTTGAGCTTGATCTTGTCGGAGACCAGCACGCCACCCGTCTCCAGCGCGGCGTTCCAGGTCAGGCCCCACTCGGAGCGCTTGATCTCCGCCTTGCCCTCGAAGCCCACGCGCTCGTTGCCGAACGGGTCCTTCGCGGCGCCGTTGAACTCGAGGTCGATGGTGAGCGGCTTGGTGGTGCCGAGGATCGTGAGGTCACCGGTGATGCGGTAGTCCTCGTCGCCGAGGGCCTCCGCCTTGGTGGAGCGGAAGGTCATCGTCGGGAACTCGTCGATCTTGAAGAAGTCCGCGCTCTTGAGGTGCCCGTCGCGGTCCGGGGAGCCCGTGTCGATGCTCTCCATCTTGACGTCGATGGAGGCCGTCGACGCGGCCGGGTCGCCGCCGTCCAGGTGCAGCGAGCCACTGAAGTCGACGAACTTGCCCTTGACGTTGGTGACCATCGCGTGGCGGACGGTGAAGCCGATCGTGGAGTGGGAGGTGTCGATCGCGTAGTCGCCGGTCAGGGCGGTCAGGTCGGTGTTCGCCATGACGTGCTCCTTAGGAGTCGGGAAGACGGGAAGTCCAGAAGTTGAACGTTGAATCATCCAACGCAAACGACCGTAGACCTATTCCGTTCAAGTTTCAACATCATCCGCAAGGTGTTGGCGTGATGACACTGAGGTGGTAGATGCCCAGGGCATGAACCGACACCCCAGAGGCCCCCTCAGGTTCACCCGCCGGGCCGCCTTACTCACGGCGGCGCTCCTCGCCACGGCCACCCCCGTCACCCGCGCCGCCGCGCCCGACCCGTACGCCACCCTCCGTCTGCGCTGGCTCGACATCGCCCTCGGCACCGGCTACGACCCCACCGCCGAGCCCTATGCCACCCGCCTCGCCGAGACCGGCACCCTCGCCCGCGCCTTCCGTACGACGATGAACCCGACGGCGACCTCCCTGTGGCCCGGCTACCCGTACGACCCCCCGTCCGGCATCACCCAGAGCTACAGCCGCCTGTGGACCATGACCCAGGCCTACCTCCAGCAGGGCACCGGCTCCACCGCCGACGACACCCTCCTCGCGGACATCCTCCGCGGCCTCGACCACCTCTCGGCGACCATCTACAACCCCACCACCACCCGCTACGGCAACTGGTGGGAATGGCAGATCGGCAGCCCCCGCCTCCTCATGGACACCACGGCCGCCCTCCACGACCACCTCTCCGAGACCCAGCGGGAGGCCGCCTGCGCCGCCGTCGACCACTTCATCCCGGACGCGATGCTCACCGACTACTCCGGTACGTCGACGGGCGCCAACCGCGTGGACCTGTGCCGCTCGGTCGCCCTCCGGGGCATCCTCGGGACGGCACCCGAGAAGATCGCCCTCGCCCGCGACGCCCTCTCACCCGTCTTCCCTCACGTCGTCCAGGGCGACGGCCTCTACGCCGACGGCTCCTTCGTCCAGCACACCTGGGTCGCCTACTCCGGCACGTACGGCCAGGTCCTCCTCGACGGCCTGGGCCGCCTCTTCGCCCTCCTTGCCGGCTCGGAGTGGGAGGTGACCGACCCGAACCGCCAGATCGTCCTCGACGGCGTCGAGCACGCCTACGCCCCCCTGATCCACGACGGCCTGATGATGGACAGCGTCAACGGCCGTGCCATCAGCCGGGGTTACCTCAAGAGCGACGACCGGCACGTCATGCGCAGCGACCACTTCCACGGCCAGGGCGTCATCGCCGCCATCGCCCTCCTCGCGGGCGGCGCGAGCGCGGCGGAACGCGAGCGCTGGTACGGCCGTATCAAGGGATGGCTCGAACGCGACACCGTCGCACCGATCTTGACGGCCCGTCAGTTCGGAGTCGCCGACCTCGCACGCCTCCACAGGGTCGCCGACTCACCCGTCCCCGCCGCCCCCGACCCCGTCGGCCACCACCTCTTCGCCGCCATGGACCGCGCCGTCCACCGCCGCCCCGGCTTCGTCGCGAACATCGCCATGGTGAGCGACCGCATCGCGTCCTACGAGTGCGGCAACGGCGAGAACCCGCGCGGCTGGCACACGGGCGCCGGAATGCTCTACTGGTGGGCGCCGGGCCGCGGGGACCAGTACACCGACTGGTACTGGCCGACGGTCGACTGGTACCGCCTCCCGGGCACGACCGTCTCCACCCTCC
Organism: Streptomyces sp. NPDC046909; assembly: GCF_040644695.1. NCBI lineage: Bacteria > Bacillati > Actinomycetota > Actinomycetes > Kitasatosporales > Streptomycetaceae > Streptomyces > Streptomyces sp. NPDC046909. Next base: position 684,534 of record NZ_JBEYXC010000004.1, read on the forward strand.
GCCTCCCCGACAAGGCCGGCGGCGAGTGGGGCGAGCCCAAGCCCGACGTCCGCTGGGTCGGCGGCACCACCGACGGCGAGTACGCGGCGATCGGCCAGCACCTGAAGGGCCTCGGCTCCACCCTCCAGGCCCGTAAGTCATGGTTCTGCGTCGCGGACGCGGTGATCTGCCTGGGCGCCGGGATCAGCTGCACCGACGGCGTCCCGGTGGAGACGGTCGTCGACAACCGCAACCTGGGGGAGAACGGCACCCAGACCTTCGTACGGGGCCGGGGCTGGGCCCATCTGGAGGGCCACGGCGGCTGGTTGCTCCCGTACGGCGACCTGCGCGCCCTCCGGGAGGACCGCACCGGCGCCTGGTCGGACATCAACACGACCAGTACGACGGAGCGGGCCACCCGCCGCTGGCAGACCCTCTGGCTGGACCACGGCACCGACCCGACGGACGCGTCCTACGCCTACGTCCTGATGCCGGGCGCCTCCCGCCGCCTCGTCGCGGCCCGCGCCGCCGACCCCCACTGGCTGTCGGTCCTCGCCAACGACGCCACCCGCCAGGCCGTCCACGTCCCCTCCCTGGGCCTGACGGCGGCCAACTTCTGGCAGGCGGGCACGGCGGGCCCGCTCACCGCCACGGCGGGAGCGGGCGTGCTGCTCCGCCGCGAGGGCCGCACCGCTACCCTCTGCGTGAGCGAGCCCCCGCGCACGGGGGAGCCGCTGGAGATCACCTGGGACCACCCGGTCCGCACGGTGATCCGGGCCGACGACCCCGTCGAGATCGTCTCCACAAGCCGCCGTCTGCGCCTCCGTGTCACTCCGGGGAGGGCATGCGCCACCTTCCGATGTGAGGTGGCTCTCAGCTGACGGCTTTGTCTGACCCCTACAAGCGAGACGCCCCCTGAGCAGTCGGAACGGCTGCATGCCGCCGAGGTTCTGTTCAGGGGTACCAGGAAAACGGGCCGGAGACTGTACGGAGTCGACGGCCCGCTTTCCTTGCCGTGCTTCGTAAGGTCACTACATGACCGTTTTGGATGACGCACCGGGTGAGCCGACGGACGCACGCGGGCGAGTGGCCGAGCTGCACGAGATCCGTGCGCAGGCGCTGGCCGGACCGAGCGAGAAGGCGACCGAGGCGCAGCACGCCAAGGGCAAGCTGACCGCCCGGGAGCGCATCGAGCTGCTCCTCGACGCGGGCTCCTTCCAGGAGGTCGAGCAGCTGCGCCGGCACCGCGCGGTCGGCTTCGGCCTGGAGGCCAAGAAGCCGTACACCGACGGTGTCATCACTGGCTGGGGCACGGTCGAGGGCCGCACGGTCTTCGTCTACGCGCACGACTTCCGGATCTTCGGCGGTGCGCTGGGTGAGGCCCACGCCACGAAGATCCACAAGATCATGGACATGGCCATCGCGGCGGGCGCTCCGCTGGTGTCGCTGAACGACGGTGCGGGAGCCCGTATCCAGGAGGGCGTGAGCGCTCTCGCCGGCTACGGCGGCATCTTCCAGCGCAACACCAAGGCGAGCGGGGTCATCCCGCAGATCAGCGTCATGCTCGGCCCGTGCGCGGGCGGCGCGGCCTACAGTCCGGCTCTGACGGACTTCGTCTTCATGGTCCGTGAGACCTCGCAGATGTTCATCACCGGTCCGGACGTGGTCAAGGCCGTGACGGGCGAGGAGATTTCGCAGAACGGCCTGGGCGGCGCGGACGTGCACGCCGAGACGTCGGGCGTCTGCCACTTCGCGTACGACGACGAGGAGACGTGCATCGCGGAGGTGCGCTACCTCCTGTCGCTGCTCCCGCAGAACAACCGGGAGAACCCGCCGCGCGTGGAGTCCACGGACGCGTCGGACCGCCGTAGCGACGTACTGCTCGACCTGGTCCCGGCGGACGGCAACCGTCCGTACGACATGGCCAAGGTCATCGAGGAGATCGTCGACGACGGCGAGTACCTGGAGGTCCACGAGCGCTGGGCGCGCAACATCATCTGCGCGCTGGCGAGGCTGGACGGCCAGGTGGTCGGCATCGTGGCGAACCAGCCGCAGTCGCTGGCGGGCGTACTGGACATCGAGGCGTCGGAAAAAGCTGCGCGTTTCGTCCAGATGTGTGACGCTTTTAACATCCCGATCGTGACCTTCCTCGACGTCCCGGGCTTCCTCCCGGGCGTCGACCAGGAGCACGGCGGGATCATCCGTCACGGCGCGAAGCTCCTCTACGCCTACTGCAATGCGACCGTGCCGAGGATCTCGCTGATCCTGCGCAAGGCGTACGGAGGTGCGTACATCGTCATGGACAGCCAGTCCATCGGCGCGGACCTCACGTACGCGTGGCCCACGAACGAGATCGCCGTGATGGGCGCCGAGGGTGCCGCCAACGTCATCTTCCGCAGGCAGATCGCCGAGGCGGAAGACCCCGAGGCGATGCGGCAGAAGATGGTCAAGGAGTACAAGTCCGAGCTCATGCACCCGTATTACGCGGCTGAGCGCGGCCTGGTGGACGACGTGATCGACCCGGCGGAAACCCGCGAGGTCCTCATCAAGTCTCTCTCGATGCTCCAGACCAAGCACGCCGACCTGCCCTCCCGCAAGCACGGCAACCCCCCGCAGTAACCCAGCGGACCCTCCGCGATACCCCCGCGGAAACCTCTCTCCCGGAGACTGACACCCATGAACACTCCCGACATCCGCGTCGAGAAGGGCCACGCCGAGCCCGAGGAAGTCGCCGCCATCACGGCCATCCTCCTGGCCCGCGCTGCCGCCCAGCCGTCCACGACCGAGCAGAGCCACCGAGGCCGCCCGAAGGCCGGCTGGCGCCGCCTGGAGCGCGAGGGCGGCTTCCGCGCCCCGCACAGCTGGCACTGAGCGCGCCACAGCGACACAGAGGGCCCCGGCCGTCCATCATGGGCGGCGGGGCCTTTTGTTGTCTGCGCGGAGGGGGAACTGGTGGGAGTGCCGGGCGAGTTGGCGGACGAGGTCGAGCTGATCGAAGCGCTCCTTCAGCCCTTCAGGACGGTGAAAGACGGCCTGGACAAAGCGAATGTCCGTGAAGAGGCCGAGACGGTGGTGCATGAGTTGCTCGCGCTCTATGAACAGGGCGACGAGGGGACCCGAGTGGCCGTCCGGGGACTGTTGGGGCAGTGCGACGACTTCAGCTGGGCCACGAGAGCCCTGCCGCCAGGGCGGACGCCCGAAGCCTTCCGGCGGAGACTGCTCTACCTGTCGGCCAGGGACCAAGCTTTTGACCCCCGGGACGAGATGGTCTGGCTGAACGACATGTGCGAGCAGGCCCGTGAGGCGGGCGTCGACATGCGCCCCCTTCTTCTGGAGATCGCCGAACTCTCCAGCACCGAGGACAAGTACGGGATGGGATCCCTCCGCGGCATCCTCCTCAGGGCCGCCGAACGCGACCCCGTCGGCCTCTGGTAGCCCCCGGTCAACACAACGGCCCCTGCGCCTCCTTGGAGAGGCTCAGGGGCCGTTACGCGTTGTGCGTGCCGGAGTTGCTAGCGCAGGCGGGCCATCAGCGCATGCTCCACGAGCGTGATCAGGGCCGACTTGGCGTCCGCGCGGTGGCGGGCGTCCGTCGTGATGATCGGGGTGTCGGGGCCGATCTGGAGCGCCTCGCGGACCTCGTCCGGGTTGTACGGCTGGTTGCCGTCGAAGCCGTTCAACGCGATGACGAAGGGGAGGCCGCTGTTCTCGAAGTAGTCGACGGCCGGGAAGCAGTCGGCGAGGCGGCGGGTGTCCACCAGGACGATCGCGCCGATGGCGCCGCGTACCAGGTCGTCCCACATGAACCAGAAGCGGTCCTGGCCCGGCGTACCGAAGAGGTACAGGATCAGGTCCTGGTCCAGGGTGATACGGCCGAAGTCCATGGCGACCGTCGTGGTCGTCTTGTCTCCGGTGTGGGTGAGGTCGTCGATGCCCGCTGACGCGGACGTCATCACAGCCTCGGTACGCAGCGGGTTGATCTCCGAGACGGCCCCGACGAACGTGGTCTTGCCCACGCCGAAGCCACCCGCCACCACGATCTTCGCCGAGGTGGTGGAGCGGGAAGGACCGCCGCTAGAGCTTGCGAAGTCCACTGAGCACCCTTTCGAGCAGTGTCACGTCTGGCTGGCCGCCGGCGTTCTCGTCGCCGCCCGGCTGGTGAATGGCGACCAGGCCCGCCTCCGCCAAGTCGGCGACGAGGATCCTGGCCACACCGAGAGGGATGGTCAGCAACGCCGAGACCTCGGCTACCGACTTGATCTCCCGGCAGAGGTTGCAGATCCGCTGATGCTCGGGCAACTGGCCCTGCATCTGGTGCGGCTGCGCGGTGGTGTGCACCAGCGCCTCGATGGCGAGCTGGTAGCGCGGGCGCGTCCGTCCGCCGGTCATGGCGTACGGGCGCACCAAGGGGTTGTTCGACGCCCCCGCGGGCGCCGGCTCAGGGGAGCGTCGCTGCGGCTGCACAGGCTGGATACGCGGTGCCGGCGGCTGGTCGTACGGCGACGGACCGGGACCCTGGGGGCCCTGGGGCGCGTACGGCTGCCGCTGGCTGGGTGCGGAGGGGAAGTTGTAACGGTTCGGGTTCTGGGCACCGTCGTTCTGGCCCTGTCCGGGGCCGTACGACCAATTGCCCGACGATGAACCGCCTGGGGGTGTTGCCACTTTCTCTCCTCCTCCGACTGTGCCGGGCACCGCATCACTGTGGAGCCGCGTCCCGAAACCTTACGGCCCCGGGACGCCAAAACGCACCGTCTGTCTGTCAGTTGAGCAGGCTCCCTTGGAGCTCCGCACGCAGATCGGGCGTCAGGACCGTGCCGGCACGGTCCACCAGAAGGGCCATCTCATACCCAATGAGGCCGATGTCCGCCTCGGGGTGCGCCAGAACCGCCAGCGAGGAACCGTCGGAAATGGACATGATGAACAGGAATCCCCGCTCCATCTCCACAACCGTCTGATTCACGCTGCCGCCCTCGAAGATGCGCGAGGCACCCGCGGTCAGCGAGGTCAGACCGGAGGCCACAGCCGCAAGCTGGTCGGCGCGGTCACGCGGAAAACCCTCGGACATCGCCAGAAGGAGTCCGTCGGCGGAGACCACCACCGTGTGAGACACCCCGGGGGTGTTGTCCACGAAATTGGTGATCAACCAGTTCAGGTTCTGTGCCGCCTGGCTCATCGGGCTCACACTAACGCTCCTGGTTGTAGGTGCTGTCAGGACCGAAGCCCTGGCCGTTCGTTTCACTGCCTGCGCTGCGACCCCGCTGGACACCGCGGCGCAGGTTGCTCAACCTGCCCCGGACGTCCTCGGGAGCGCGGGAGACCTGTGGGCCCCCCTGGGGGGTGGTTTCGGCGGCGCCCTCGACCAGGTTGGCCTTGGGAACCCGCCGCGGCAGACCGGAGGAGGTGACCCCGCCCGCCTTGGGCTTCTTGAGCGCCGAGGCCTGCTGCCAGCGCTCGTCGTTGGCCGAGCGCCAGTCGCCGCTGCCATTGCCGTTGCTCTCCGCTGCGGAGGGCGCCGACTGCGAGCTGGTGTGCCGCGACTCGAACAGGCTGCCGCCCGAACCGTTCGCGCCGCCCGAGCCGTTGGCTCCGCCCAGGGTGGATCCGGCGGATCCACGGCGCGGAAGCCCGGCGTCGGTCAGGTCGTGGACGGCGGACGGGCCCGGCCCAGGACGCTCGAAGCCTACGCGGTCGCGCTCACTCACGTCAGCGGCCTGCACGGATTCCGCTTCGGGAGCGTACTGGTCGGCGTAGCCGTTCTGGTAGCTCTCCTGCTGCGGCCAGTCGTCCTGGTAACGCCGCTCCTCGAAGGCCGGGAAGGACTCCGGGGCGGAGCTGTGGGCGCCCGCGGGCTCCTCCTGGACCGGCTCCGCATACGCGGGCTCGGGGTAGCCGCCGTTCGGCGAGAAGGTGTCGTTCTGCGGGACCGAGCCGTTCGGCGCGAAGTACTGCTCGTCGTACGACGCCTGCTGGGGCTCCTCGTACGCGGCGCGCTGCGGCTCGGCGTACGCCGACTGCTGCTGCTCCTCGTAGCCCTGAGGCTGCTGGAAGCCGCTCTGGCCGCTCTCGTAGGCCGCCTGACGGGCGTCGAACTCGGCGCCGTAGGAAGCGGCCGAGGAGCCCTCCAGGGACGGCTGGCCGGTCTGCGCCTCCAGGGCCGCGCGGCGCTCCTCACGCATGAGGGAGCGGCCTACGGGGTCCAGCTCGCGGATGTCGTCCGGGACCTCGGAGTAGCGGCTGTCGTCGAAGCCGAGCTCGGCGGCCGTACGCATCGGCAGACCGTTGTTGAAGTCCTCACCCTGGAAGTTCTGCTCCGGGATGATCTGCGAGACGGTGAACTCGTCGTGCGACGGCGCCTGCTGCTCGCCACCGCCACCGTGGGTGATCGCGTCGGGCAGCATGACCAGCGAGGTCGTACCGGCCTGCTCGCCGGAGGGGCGGAGCTGGACGCGGATGCCGTGCCGGTCGGACAGCCGGCCGACCACGAACAGGCCCATGCGCTGCGAGATCGCGGCGTCCACGGTCGGCGGGTTGGCCAGCTTGTGGTTGATGTCCGCGAAGTCCTCGGCGGTGAGGCCGATGCCCTTGTCGTGGATCTCGATCATCACGCGGCCGTCGGGGAGACGGGTCGCGGTGACACGGACCTTGGTCTGCGGGGAGGAGAACGTGGTGGCGTTCTCCAGCAGCTCGGCGAGCAGGTGTACGAGGTCGGTCACGGCACGGCCGTGGATCTCGGCCTCCGGGACGCCGGAGAGCTCGATGCGCTCGTACTGCTCCACCTCGGAGGAGGCGGCGCGCAGGACGTCGACCAGCGGGACCGGCTGGTCCCAGCGGCGGCCGGGCTCCTCGCCGGCGAGGACCAGGAGGTTCTCGCCGTTGCGGCGCATACGGGTCGCGAGGTGGTCCAGGCGGAAGAGGTTTTCCAGCTGGTCCGGGTCGGCCTCGTTGTTCTCCAGGTCGGTGATGAGGGTCAGCTGGCCCTCGATCAGCGACTGGTTGCGGCGCGAGAGGTTGGTGAAGATCGCGTTGATGTTGCCCCGCAGCAGGGCCTGCTCGGCGGCGAGCCGGACGGCCTCGCGGTGGACCTGGTCGAAGGCGCGGGCGACCTCGCCGATCTCGTCGGTCGTGTTGATCGGGATCGGCGCGACCCGGGTGTCGACCCGGCCGGGGTCGGTGCGGGAGAGCTGGTCGACCAGCATCGGCAGGCGCTGCTCGGCGATGCCGAAGGCGGCGTTGCGCAGCTGGCGCATCGAGCGGGACATCTGGCGGGCCACCATGCCGGCCAGGATGAACGCGGCGAGCAGGGCGACCACGACGGCGGCACCGGTGATCAGCGCGTCACGCTTGGCGTTGTCGGCGATGGTCGACGCCTCGTTCACCGCGGTGTCGGTCATGTCGGACTCGATGGTCCGGTAGGTCTTGTACTTGAGGGTGTTGAACGCCCACCAGTTGGTGGCCGTGACGCCCTTGGCGGCGAGCGCCTGGCGCCCGGCCGGATCCGTGGAGGTGACGCCGCCCACCACGTACTTGACGAACTCGGCCGTGTCGGTCGTCGGCGCCGGCACGTACTTCGGGTTCTGCTTCGCGGCGTCCTGGGCCATCGCCTTGCCGTCCGCGAGCGCCTGCTTCTGCAGGGTCTCCAGCTTGGCCTGGTCGGCCTCGGTGCCACCGCCGATGTACTCCTCGATGGCGATGCCCTCGAGGTAGGCGTACGAGGTGAGCGCGGTGCGCTGGGAGGCCAGGTCCGTGTCCTCGGGGCCCGGGTTGATCAGCAGGTGCATGCCGATGGAGCGCTCGAGGGACAGCGAGGCCTTGGTCAGCGCGATGGCGTAGACGGTACGGCCGTAGCTGGTGATGTTTCCGGTGCCCAGACCGAGCTCGTTGGCGAACTCCATCAGGGGGTGCGCGACCTCGACGTAGCCCTCTTCGGTCTGTACGCCGGTGAGCTTGGAGGTGTAGGCGACCGTGCGGATGGTGTCGAGCTTGGGCTCCACCTTGCGGAACAGCTGGAGGCGGCGCTGGAGGCCCGCCGTCTGCGGCATGTTCTGCGCGGCCTCGTCGAAGGCGTCGGCGGCGCTGTCGGTGGTCTTGCGGGCGGCGACGACCGTCTTGTCGTCCTCACCCTTGCCCTCGAGGAGCGGTGCGGCGGTGACGTCACGCTCGTTGTAGAGGGCGTCGCCGTAGCTCAGGGCGGCCCGGACCAGACGTGCGGTCTTCTCCGCGTCCTCGGCCTGCTGCCAGGTGTCGATCGAGCTCTTCACCTGGAAGCCGCCCATGACGAGGCCGACCAGCACGGGTATGAGCAGGATCGCGTTCAGCCGCGTCGGCACGCGCCAGTTGCGCGGGGAGAGACGGCCGCCGCTCGGAGCGGGCGCGGCCGTCGGTTCCGGACCGGGCACAGGGGCGGGCGCCGCTCCGCGCGGCGGCGGGGTGAAGTTGCCCCGGGCCGACGGCTCGGGACCGTTCTTGCTTCGCCTCACTCGACCAACAACCTCTCGGCGGGGTCGGCACCAACGTTGTGCCGCAGTCTCTCAGAGCCCAGTACGCCATCGATGATGAGTACGTCTTTGACTATTGGGCAGTTCAGGCATTCCAGCACGGCGCCCTGCGCTCTTCCAAACATGGGAGGGCGAGGTTTCCGAGTGATGTAAGCCCTAGATAAAACGGTCATAAAGAGCGAGCCCCGTCAAAAGACGGGGCTTTTGTGCGCGCAGTGAGACCGGTTGGCAACGACGCGTGGCCGTACCACCCGATTCCTCTGCCGAAACGTTATGAACACCGGGGCCGACCGTGTCAAAGGACACAGCCGGCTCCGGGGGCGTCTACGACAACTTCCGTACGGCACGGACGATTTGAGTGCTAGCGCAGCCGTGCCATGAGGGCATGCTCGACCAGCGTGATCAGGGCACTCTTCGCATCCGAGCGATGCCGGGCGTCCGTCGTGATGATCGGGGTGTCCGGACCGATCTGGAGCGCCTCGCGCACTTCCTCGGGGGCGTACGGCTGGTGCCCCTCGAAGCCGTTGAGGGCGACGACGAAGGGGAGGCCGCTGTTCTCGAAGTAGTCGACCGCGGGGAAGCAGTCGGCGAGGCGGCGGGTGTCCACCAGCACGATCGCGCCGATGGCGCCGCGTACCAGGTCGTCCCACATGAACCAGAAGCGGTCCTGGCCCGGCGTACCGAAGAGGTACAGGATCAGGTCCTGGTCCAGGGTGATACGGCCGAAGTCCATGGCGACCGTCGTGGTCGTCTTGCCCCCGGTGTGCGTCAGGTCGTCGATGCCCGCCGAGGCGGAGGTCATGACGGCCTCGGTGCGCAGCGGGTTGATCTCGGAGACGGCGCCCACGAACGTGGTCTTGCCGACGCCGAAGCCGCCGGCCACCACGATCTTCGCGGAGGTGGTCGCCCGGCCTCCGTCAGAGCTTGCGAAGTCCACTGAGCACCCTTTCGAGCAGTGTCACGTCCGGAGCGCCGGTGCTCTCGTCGCCGCCCGGCTGGTGGATGGCGACGAGACCCGCCTCGGCGAGGTCCGCGACGAGAATGCGGGCCACACCGAGCGGCATGGCCAGGAGCGCCGAGACCTCCGCCACCGACTTGACCTCGCGGCACAGGTGGCAGATGCGCTGGTGCTCGGGGAGCAGCCCCATCAGCGCCGCCGGGTCGGCCGTCGTGCTGATCAGGGCCTCTATGGCGAGCTGGTAGCGCGGCCGGGTCCGGCCACCGGTCATCGCGTACGGACGTACCAGTGGCTGGTCGCCTTCATCCTCGTACGGCTCCGCGTACGGATCATGAGAGGCGGTGGGCGGGGTCATGAATCCTCCGGGCGGGACAGCAAGTCGGTCTCAGTCGTGCCGTCTGAATGTGGCCGGTGGGGGGATTGTGGCGGCCGGACGGTGATTTGGTGAGGCGGGTGGATCCGGGGCGGTCAGTGAAGCAGACTGCCTTGTAGTTCGGCGCGGAGATCGGGCGTGAGCACCGCACCCGCGCGGTCGACGAGCAGCGCCATCTCGTAGCCGACGAGGCCGATGTCGCACTCCGGGTGCGCGAGGACGGCCAGGGACGAGCCGTCCGACACGGACATGAGGAAGAGAAATCCTCGCTCCATCTCCACGACCGTCTGTGCCACGTTGCCGCCCTCGAAGATCCGGGAAGCCCCGGCCGTCAGCGAGGTGAGACCCGACGCGACGGCCGCCAGCTGGTCGGCACGGTCCCGCGGAAATCCTTCGGACATCGCCAGCAGAAGGCCGTCGGCGGACACGACGACGGTGTGGGACACCCCGGGGGTGTTGTCCACGAAGTTGGTGATCAACCAGTTGAGGTTCTGTGCCGCCTGGCTCATCGGGCTCAACTAACGCTCCTGCTGGTGAGTGGGGCTCGGGAAGCTGCCCGTCTGGCCGTTGCCGGCCTGACGACCTTGTGCGATACCCCGACGGAGATTGGTCAGCCGGCCGCGTACGTCATCAGGCGCACGGGAGACCGCCGGACCGGATTGGTGCTGTTGCTGCTGAGCCGTGCCCGGGACGAGGTTCGCCCTGGGCACCCGGCGCGGCAGGCCGGAGGTGGTGACACCGCCCGCGGCCGGCTGCCGGACGCGCTCGGCCTGCCGGACGAGGTCGTCGTTCGGCGAGCTGCGCCAGGAAGCGTTGGCCCCGGTCCGCTGGGGAGCGGACGAGGGGAGCGGGGGAACCGCGGGAGCCTGGGGCTGCTGCGGCGCCTGAGCCTGGCCGTTGCCCTGCTGGCCCTGGCCCTGCTGTTCCTGCTGACCGTGGAACCAGTTGGTCTCCAGGGTGTCGTACAGCGGCGTCCGGCCGTCGCCTCCGCCCGGCGCCGGCGGCAGTGCCTCGGGCTCCTGACGGACGGGCCGCTGCGCACGCGGCGGGACCGGGGGACGCTGGCCGCCGAAGTCGGCCGGACCGCGGCCGCCGTTCGGCTGCGGCCGCTCGAACTGGCCGGTGTGCTGCGGGGCCTGACGGCCCGGCAGGGAGTGCTGGCCGGTGGAGCCGCTGTCGTGGCCCGGCGCCGGGAACTGGCCCGTGGAGCCGCTGTCGTACGCCTGCGGAACCGCGAACTGCCCTGTGGTGGACGGGCTGTTCTGGCCCGGGGTGCCGAAGACGTCCGGGCGGACGAAGGAACCCGTGCCGTTCTGCTGCTGGGCGTACTGCCCGGAGTCCTGCGAGGTGCCCGGGCGGGCGAACTGACCCGTGTCCTGCGAGGTGCCGGGACGGGCGAACTGGCCCGTGTTCTGGGGCGCGTCGAAGTCCGGGCGCGGGAACTCGGAGGTGGCGCCGGGGCCTTGACGGCCGTCGGTGCGCGGGATGTCGGTCGGCCGCGGGATGTCGCCGGGGCGCGGGATGTCCGTCGGTCGCGGGATCGCCGGCATCTCCGTGGTCGCGCCCGGGCCCTGCCGGTCGTCGATCCGCGGCATGCGGGACGTCTGCGAGGGGTCCTCGTCGTGACCGCGCGGGGTGTCGAGCGAGGCGCGCGAGACCTGCGGCTGCGCGTTCTCGTCGCTCCAGCTCGGGGTGCGGGGCTGCTGCGGGTTGCCGCCGGGCAGCTCGGCGCGCGGACCACCGCGGCCGGAGAGCAGACGCCCACGGCGACCACCCTGCTCATTGCCGGAGTTGCCCTGCGGGCCCGGAGCGCCGGACTGCTGCTGCGGTACGGGACCGCGGCCGCCGAAGGCGTCCTGCGGCGCGGACGTGCCCGCGGCCTGAAGGCCCTGCGGTGCGCCCGGTGCCTGACCGAACCCGGCACCCGCACCGGCCGGCGAAGGCCGGCCCTGCGGAGGAGCCGACGGGGACTGCGGTCCACGCGGACCACCGGGCCCACCCGGACGGCCGCTGTTCCCGGCACCCGGCAGCGCGGCCCGCGGGCCCTGACCGGCACCGAGCAGACCACCCGGCTGCGGACCGGAGCCGAGGGCACCGCCGCCACCGGCGGGAGCGCCGGCCCCGAGCGGACCGCCGCCCTGGCCGCCCCGACGGGCCGCGGCCACACCGGCGGCCGCCTGCGCGGCGGACGGGGCACCGCCACCGGCACCCTGACCGGGCTTCGGCTGCGGCTTCTTGCCGCCCTGGGCGACATCGACGGGCAGCATGACCAGCGCGGTCGTACCACCGGAGTCGGACGGGCGGAGCTGGATGCGGATGCCGTGACGCTGGGACAGCCGGCCGACCACGAACAGACCCATGCGGCGGGAGACCGAGACGTCCACGGTGGGCGGCGAGGCGAGCCGCTCGTTGATCGCGGCGAGGTCCTCGGGGGAGAGGCCGATGCCGGTGTCGTGGATCTCGATCAGCACCCGGCCGTCGGGCAGCGCGTGACCGGTGACCTTGACCTTGGTCTGCGGCGAGGAGAACGAAGTCGCGTTCTCGAGCAGCTCGGCGAGGAGGTGCACGAGGTCGTTGACGACTCGGCCGGCGACTTCGGTGGTCGGCACGGCGGCCAGTTCGATGCGCTCGTACTGCTCCACCTCGGAGGCGGCGGCGCGGAGCACGTCGACCAGCGGGACCGGGCGGGTCCAGCGGCGGCCGGGCTCTTCACCGGCGAGGACCAGAAGGTTTTCACCGTTCCGGCGCATACGGGTCGCGAGGTGGTCGAGCTTGAACAGCGAGGACAGCTGGTCCGGGTCGGCCTCACGCGACTCCAGCTCGGAGATGAGCGAGAGCTGGCGCTGGATAAGACCCTGGGAGCGGCGCGAGAGGTTGGTGAACATCGCGTTGACGTTGCCCCGCAGCAGGGCCTGCTCGGCGGCGAGGCGGACCGCCTCGCGGTGCACGTCGTCGAAGGCCGCGGCCACCTTGCCGATCTCGTCGCGCGAGTGCACACCGACCGACTCCACGGACGTGTCGACGTCCTGCGGGTCGGACTCGGAGAGCTGCTTGACCAGCTCGGGCAGCCGGTCGGAGGCGACCTTGGTGGCGGTCTCCTCCAGGCGGCGCAGCGAGCGGATCATGGAGCGGGCCACGACGAACGCGCCGACGAGCGAGATACCGAGCACGAGCAGGATCAGCGCACCGGAGAGGATGGCCTCCTGCTCCGACTCGTTGCGCAGCTCGCGGGCCTTCTGCTCCATCTGGTCGAGCAGCGTCTGCTCGATCTTGCCCATCTGGTTGATCTTGGTGGAGCTGTCGTCCACCCAGTCCTGGTACGACCGCTTGTCCAGGTTCTGGAGACCGTCCGCGGAGTTCAGGGCGCGGCTGGCGTAGGTGTCGGCGGCCAGGATGGTCGCGTTGTTGTCGCCGATGGGCTGGAGCAGCTCGATCGCGCTCGTCTTGCCGTAGATCGACTGGAAGCTCTTGAGCTCGGCCTCCTCACTGTTCAACGCCGACTGCGCGTACAGCCGGTCGTTGGTGGAGAGGTCGCCGAACGAGGTCTTGTTCGCGGGCAGGGCCGCGGCGAGCACGGCGCGCTGCACGGATGCGTACTCCTTGGCGGCGGAGAAGGCCGCCAGGGAACGCGTCCGCTGGATCATGTCGGGGTTGCTGGTCGCCTGCGCCATGTCCTGCGAGAGGTCGAGGAGCTGCGTGATCAGCCGGTGGTAGGCCTCCACCGTCTGGGTGGAGTTGCCCTTGCTCTCGTAGGCGTCGTTGCGGATCTTCTCGATCGACCGCAGGTTGGTGACCAGGAGCACCACGTTCTCGCGGATGCCCTGGAGGCCGTCGCCCTCGGTGTCGATCTCCTCCGACGCGTCGACGAAGTCCTCACGCGCGCGGTCGGTCTTGTCCGTCAGACCCTTGATCGTGTACTTGCTCGCGCTGGAGTTGTGCGCCAGCGGGCCGGCCGACTGGTCGCGCTCGTTCTGGAGCGCTTCCGCCAGGGCCGTGGCCTGCTTGGTCATCTCCGTCAGCAGCTTCATGTTCTCGAGCTGCTGGATGTCGTCCACGTTGTCGCTGATGCGCAGCGCGCCCAGCGAGGTGGCCGCGACCACGGGCAGCGCGAGCAGCGACACCAGGCGCGTGGAGATACGCCAGTTGCGCAGCGCTATTCGTGAGCCGGGGCCCGTCGGGCCCTTCGGCGGCTTGACCGCCGGGGCGGCCGGGTTCGCGGGCCCTGCGGACGCCGTGCCCGGGCGCCCGGAGCGTTCGCCCGTGTCGCCGGACGGGGCTGCCGGGCCCGGGTTCTGGGCGTGCTGGGGCGCGGAGCTGCCTTTCATGGGGCCAGTCCCGCCGTGCGGCTCCGGCTCCGCCGAAGCGCTGCCATCCCTCTTGAAACGTCCCTGCACTAGCGTCGCAACCTCTGGACCAGGCGCCCCTCCGCGTGAACGGAAGGACACGGTGTCGGCGTACTAGGGGGCGCCCTGAATTACGCCCCCCGATGGTCGTGAGTGACCGGCGCTGGCTCCCCCTTACTCGCCGCCACCCGGCGCGCGGTGCGCCCCCTGTGCGCCGGCATGTTCCTGCGGCGGTCCGTGAGATTCCAGCACAGTGCCGGATCTCCAACAAGGGCCATGGGTTTACCCGTGACCTACGTGACACCACGTGAGGGCTGCGTTACGTGACGTAGAAAGTGATCTCATCCATAACGGACTTATCCCCACGGAACGTTGGGGTGTGGGGGGTGTCCCAGTCGCCATGATCAGGAGCGGAATGATGGCTTCAGGGGGCCAATGTCCGTTTCGTTGGGGTGAGTTGCGGGCCTGAATTGACCGCTTTGTGCAGAGGTTCGTGAGCAAACTCACATGCGGATCATGGGGTCTTCACGTCTTCGGAGGGGAATCGCATGTTTAGCCTGGCGCTTTACAAGACGTAACAAACTGCCAACTCACTCACGACAGGGCCCAGTACAACCGTGAAGACGACGATGATGTTCCGCAACATAGCCAACCCGCGGCGCACGACGCTGGCGCACCTGGAGGACGCCGACGACCTGCGGCCCCAGGAGCTCCCGGAGCACTCCGTCGACCTCCCGGCCCAGACCGCCAACCCGCGCCGCACCGTCCTGATGGACGTCCCGGTCACCGCCGCCGCCGAGTAGATCACGACCGCACGCCCGCCGGGCACCCGCCTTAATGCGCGAGGTGCCGGCCCCTCCCCGCGTTAGCCTGGAGCGTCAGACTCCAGCCGGCTCAGTGAGGGGCGCCAGGATCCCGTGCGCATCGCCAGATTCTCCATCGACGGGAACGTCGCCTTCGGCGCGGTCGAGGGCGACAAGCCTGACGAGCTCGTCCTCGACATCATCAAGGGCATCCCGTTCGCGGACTTCGAGCTCTCCGGTACGAAGGTCCCGCTGAGCAAGGTCCGGCTGCTGCCGCCGGTGCTCCCCAACAAGGTCGTGGCCTACGGCCGCAACTACGCGGAGCACGCGCGCGAACTCGGCAACGAGGTCCCCGACGCCCCCTTCGCCTTCTTCAAGCCGTCCACCTCGGTGATCGGCCCGGGCGACGAGATCCAGTACCCGTCCTTCTCCGAGGACCTCCACCACGAGGCCGAGCTGGCCGTCGTCATCGGCCGCATGTGCCGCGAGGTCCCGCGCGACCGGGTCAAGGACGTCATCCTCGGCTACACCTGCGCCAACGACATCACCGCCCGTGACGTCCAGAAGCGCGAGAAGCAGTGGGCCCGGGCCAAGGGCTTCGACACCTCCTGCCCGCTCGGCCCCTGGGTGGAGACCGACCTCGACCCGAGCGACCTCACCATCCAGCTCACGGTCAACGGCCAACAGCGCCAGCTCGGCCGCACCAGCGAGATGATCCACCCGATCGAGGATCTGATCGTCAACATCTCCGAGGCCATGACGCTGCTCCCCGGCGACGTCATCCTCACGGGCACCCCGGCAGGCGTCGGGCCGCTCACCGTCGGCGACGAGGTCGCCGTCACCATCGAAGGCATCGGCACTCTCACCAACAAGGTTGTCAAGCGTGGCTAGCGCACCCGTCCCCGCCGTCCGAGTACGGTTCTGCCCGTCGCCCACCGGTAACCCCCACGTGGGCCTGGTCCGCACCGCCCTGTTCAACTGGGCGTTCGCCCGGCACCACCAGGGCACGCTCGTCTTCCGCATCGAGGACACCGACGCGGCCCGCGACTCCGAGGAGTCCTACGACCAGCTGCTCGACTCGATGCGCTGGCTGGGCTTCGACTGGGACGAGGGCCCCGAGATCGGCGGCCCGCACGCGCCGTACCGCCAGTCGCAGCGCATGGACCTCTACAAGGACGTCGCGGCCAAGCTCCTCGACGCCGGCCACGCCTACCGCTGCTACTGCTCCCAGGAGGAGCTGGACACCCGCCGCGAGGCCGCCCGCGCCGCCGGCAGGCCCTCCGGGTACGACGGCCACTGCCGCGACCTCACGGACGCCCAGGTCGAGGAGTACACGGCGCAGGGCCGTGAGCCCATCGTCCGCTTCCGCATGCCCGACGAGACGATCACCTTCACGGACCTGGTCCGCGGCGAGCTGACCTTCACCCCGGAGAACGTCCCGGACTACGGCATCGTCCGCGCGAACGGCGCCCCGCTCTACACCCTCGTCAACCCGGTCGACGACGCCCTGATGGAGATCACCCACGTCCTGCGCGGCGAGGACCTGCTCTCCTCCACCCCCCGCCAGATCGCCCTGTACAAGGCGCTGATCGAGCTCGGCGTCGCCAAGGGCATCCCGCAGTTCGGCCACCTGCCGTACGTCATGGGCGAGGGCAACAAGAAGCTCTCGAAGCGTGACCCGGAGTCGTCGCTCAACCTCTACCGCGAGCGCGGCTTCCTCCCGGAGGGCCTGCTCAACTACCTCTCCCTCCTGGGCTGGTCACTCTCGGCCGACAAGGACATCTTCACCATCGACGAGATGGTCGCGGCCTTCGACATCGCGGACGTCCAGCCCAACCCGGCCCGCTTCGACCTCAAGAAGTGCGAGTCGATCAACGGCGACCACATCCGCCTCCTCGACGTGAAGGACTTCACGGAGCGCTGCGCCCCGTGGCTGAAGGCCCCGTTCGCCCCCTGGGCCCCGGAGGACTTCGACGAGGCCAAGTGGCAGGCGGTCGCCCCGCACGCCCAGACCCGCCTCAAGGTCCTCTCGGAGATCACCGACAACGTCGACTTCCTGTTCCTCCCGGAGCCGGTCTTCGACGAGGCCAGCTGGACCAAGGCCATGAAGGAGGGCAGCGACGCCCTCCTGACGACGGCCCGCGAGAAGCTGGAGTCCGCGGACTGGACCTCCGCGGAGTCCCTCAAGGAGGCCGTCCTGGCCGCCGGCGAGGCCCACGGCCTCAAGCTCGGCAAGGCCCAGGCCCCCGTCCGCGTCGCCGTCACCGGCCGCACCGTGGGCCTCCCCCTCTTCGAGTCCCTGGAGATCCTGGGCAAGGAGACGACCCTGGCGAGGATCGACGCGGCCCTGGCGAAGCTGGCGGCGTAACGCACGCACGCGTGAGGGGCGGCACCGGATCACCGGGTGCCGCCCCTTTGCCGTACCCCGGACAGCGCGGCAACTCCCGGGTTACGGTCGGATCATGAGCATCCGTGCCGTGGTCTGGGACGTGGACGACACCCTCTTCGACTACACCGGCGCCGACCGCGCCGGCATGCGTCTGCACCTGGCGGCCGAGGGGCTGTTGGACGGGTACGAGAGCGTCGAGCAGGCCATCGTGCGCTGGCGGGAGATCACCGACGTCCAGTGGGCGCGGTTCTCGGCCGGAGAGGTCGACTTCCAGGGGCAGCGCCGGGACCGGGTGCGGGTGTTCCTGGGGGAGGAGCTGAGCGACGCGGAGGCCGACGCCTGGTTCCAGCGGTACGTGGCGCACTACGAGACCGTCTGGGAGCTCTTCCCGGACGTCCTGCCCGCCCTCGACGCCCTCGCCGCCAGCCACCGGCACGCGGTGCTCTCCAACTCCAGCATCCACGTCCAGGACCGCAAGCTGCGCGCCCTCGGTGTGCACGACCGCTTCGAGGCGATCCTGTGCGCCGCCGAACTCGGCGTCTCCAAACCCGAGGCCGGCGCCTTCCACGCGGCCTGCGAGGCGCTGGAACTCGCCCCGGGGCAGGTGGCGTACGTCGGTGATCATCCGGAGATCGACGGACGCGGTGCCGCCGAGGCCGGACTGCGTTCGTTCTGGATCGACCGTGACGGTGTGTACGCGACCGGTGCCGCACCCGTCGGCCCGCACCGGATCGCCTCCCTCGCCGAACTCCCCGCGATCCTCGGCGCGGATACCCGTTTTGGAGCCCCGTCCACCTTCGGGTAATGTTCTTCCTGCGCCGCCGGAGAGCGGGCCGAAAGGCCGGAACTGACGGAGCGAACTAGAACAAGATCCCCTCTGGGGCTTGCGTTCCAGTGGCCTATGGTGTAATTGGCAGCACGACTGATTCTGGTTCAGTTAGTCTTGGTTCGAGTCCAGGTAGGCCAGCTCGCAGAGCTCATCTGCAGGCGGAGATCAACTCCGCAAAGCCCCCGTTGTGTAGCGGCCTAGCACGCTGCCCTCTCAAGGCAGTAGCGCCGGTTCGAATCCGGTCGGGGGTACAGATCCTTCCCGCGAGGATGGTCAGGGTAGCTCCCGCCGACCTCGATGCAGGATCGCTAGGGCCCCCGTTGTGTAGCGGCCTAGCACGCCGCCCTCTCAAGGCGGTAGCGCCGGTTCGAATCCGGTCGGGGGTACAAACTGGTCTAAACCACATTGGTCTATGGTGTAATTGGCAGCACGACTGATTCTGGTTCAGTTAGTCTTGGTTCGAGTCCAGGTAGACCAGCTCGGATCTGCGGCGGTGCAGTTTGCAAAGCTCGTAAGATCCTCGCCCCCGTTGTGTAGCGGCCTAGCACGCCGCCCTCTCAAGGCGGTAGCGCCGGTTCGAATCCGGTCGGGGGTACGTACGGCGAAGGCCCTCCACCTCGGTGGAGGGCCTTTCGCGTTGCTCACTCGAAGCCGTAGCGCCGCGTCGACTCCTCCTCCTGCGCCAGCCGGTGCAGCGCCCGCAGCATCGGCTCGACGAGCACCACACCCAGCACCGCCACCTCCACCTTCTCGGCCTCCGAGACATGCGACTCCATGAACTCCATGTCCAGCTCAGCCACTTGACGCATCAGCTGGGCGTACGGCAGGAGGGTGTCGGGGCTCCATTCGTAGCCGAGCCGGCGCAGTGCGGCCGTCGCCACCACGAGGGAGCGGAAGGACGGCGAGACCGTCGTCATGGCCAGGGCGTTGGACCACTCCAGCTTCCTGAGCAGCTCCTCCATCGCGGCCCGCGCGCCCTGGACGAACTCGTCGTCCGCGTCCGGCTCCGGCACCTGCGGCATCGCCCAGACCGCCGCCCCCAGACGCATCGCGCGGGGCAGGGAGTCGTCGTCGACGTGCCCCAGGACCTCTCGGACCGTCGCCACCGGGACCCGGCCGACCTGGATCATCGCGCGGATCAGCTTGAGCCGGCGCAGATGCTCCTCGTCGTACTCGGCCGTGGTCGCGTTGATCTGCCGGCCGGACGCCAACAGCCCTTCCCGCAGGTAGTACTTGATCGTCGCGGGGGACACCCCACTGCGCTCGCTCAGTTCGGCCAGCCGCATGCCTTGCGCCCTTCCTTGGAGAGTGCCACTATCCAAGCATCACCGAGAAGGATAGTGCCGCTATCCGATGAGGGATCCTTGGGGGAGCCGTGTTCACGAAGCCGGTGCTGGGACGTACGACCGCCGATGCCGAGGGGGACGTGGTGGTCCTGCTCATCGGGATGCGCATCAACCACTTCTGGGCGGTGCACCAGTGGGGGCTGGTGATGGGTTCGATGTTCCGCATGCTGCGGCAGCTGGAGAAGGACCCTGGCCGGGGGCTGCTGGGCAAGGTGATGCTGACGGCCTCACCGAGGACGTACTACATCGTCCAGTATTGGGAGTCCAAGGAGAAGCTGTACGCCTTCGCGCACGCGCCCGACATGCTCCACCACCCGGTGTGGGCGCTCCTCAACCGCAAGGAGCGGGAGGGCAGGATGCGCGGGCATGTGGGGATCTGGCACGAGGCCTATGTGGTGCCGGAAGGGTCCTACGAGGCGATCTACGGGGACATGCCGGCCTTCGGGCTCGCGGCGGCGCACGGCCAGATACCGCTGGAGCGGCGCGGACGCTACGCGAAGGAGCGGTACGCGTACCGCTCGAAGGCCGAGGCGGAGCCGGCCGAAGAAGCCAGGTGACGGGGGGATCGGGGGACGAGGGGGCCTGCCGCGGCGTTGAGGCAGGCCCCCTCGGCGTCGTGTCCGCGAGGAGTCAGCCGGAGCGGCGCAGGGCCTCGGAGAGGCGCGCGGCGGCGTCGATGACCGCCTGGGCGTGCATACGGCCCGGGTGGCGCGTCAGACGCTCGATGGGACCGGAGACCGAGACGGCGGCCACCACGCGGTTGGAGGGGCCGCGTACGGGCGCGGAGACGGACGCGACGCCCGGCTCCCGCTCGCCGATGGACTGGGCCCAGCCCCGGCGGCGTACGCCGGACAGGGCGGTGGCCGTGAAGCGGGCGCCCTGGAGGCCGCGGTGCAGGCGCTCGGGCTCCTCCCAGGCCATCAGGATCTGGGCCGAGGAGCCGGCCTTCATCGTGAGCGTCGAGCCGACCGGGACGGTGTCCCGAAGTCCGGACAGCCGCTCCGCCGCGGCGACGCAGATACGCATGTCGCCCTGGCGGCGGTAGAGCTGCGCGCTCTCGCCCGTGATGTCCCGCAGATGCGTGAGCACCGGGCCCGCGGTGGCCAGGAGACGGTCCTCTCCCGCGGCCGCGGCCAGCTCGGCCAAGCGAGGCCCGAGGATAAATCGACCCTGCATGTCGCGCGCCACCATACGGTGGTGTTCCAAAGCCACGGCCAACCGGTGGGCCGTGGGTCGTGCCAGTCCGGTCGCCGCGACCAAGCCCGCGAGGGTGGCCGGACCGGACTCCAAAGCGCTCAGGACAAGGGCTGCCTTGTCCAGAACGCCGACGCCGCTACTGTTGTCCATGCAACGATACTCACGTCTCACTCTGTGAAACGCAAGTTCCTTTTTTCGTGAGACGCGCAACCCTTGGATACACAGCGGCCCGCGGACCAAACGGGCCCGGCGGCGGCTGCCCGGGAAACCAGGGGCACGGGCGCTGCTTCCTGAAGATCTCTAGTTGGGCCGGCGCACCACTTGCCGGCCGGAGGGAAAGCGATGGGTAGGACACTCGCGGAGAAGGTCTGGGACGACCATGTCGTCCGGCGCGCCGAGGGCGAGCCCGACCTCCTCTTCATCGATCTGCACCTGCTGCACGAGGTGACCAGCCCGCAGGCCTTCGACGGGCTGCGCAAGAGCGGTCGCCAGGTGCGCAGGCTCGACCTGACCATCGCCACCGAGGACCACAACACCCCGACCCTCGACATCGACAAGCCGATCGCGGACCCGGTCTCCCGGGTCCAGCTGGAGACGCTGCGCAAGAACGCCGCCGAGTTCGGGGTGCGGCTGCACCCGCTGGGCGACGTCGAGCAGGGCGTCGTGCACGTCGTGGGCCCGCAGCTGGGTCTGACCCAGCCGGGTATGACGGTCGTCTGCGGCGACTCCCACACCTCCACCCACGGCGCCTTCGGCGGTCTGGCGTTCGGCATCGGCACCTCCCAGGTGGAGCATGTGCTGGCCACCCAGACGCTGCCGCTGGTCCGCCCCAAGACCATGGCCATCACGGTCGACGGCGAACTGCCCGAGGGCGTCACCGCCAAGGACCTGATCCTGGCGATCATCGCCAAGATCGGCACCGGCGGCGGCCAGGGCTACGTCCTGGAGTACCGCGGCTCCGCCATCGAGAAGCTCTCGATGGAGGCCCGGATGACGATCTGCAACATGTCGATCGAGGCCGGCGCCCGCGCGGGCATGATCGCCCCCGACCAGACCACCTTCGACTACCTCGAAGGCCGGGTGCACGCCCCCAAGGGCGAGGACTGGGACGCCGCCGTCGCGTACTGGAAGACGCTGAAGACGGACGAGGACGCCGAGTTCGACGCCGAGGTCGTCATCGACGCCGCCTCGCTGTCGCCGTTCGTCACCTGGGGCACCAACCCCGGTCAGGGCGCGCCCCTTTCGGCGAACGTCCCCGATCCCGCTTCGTACGAAGACGCATCGGAGCGCCTCGCCGCCGAAAAGGCCCTGGAATACATGGGGTTGGAGGCCGGGCAGCCGCTGCGCTCCATCAAGGTGGACACCGTCTTCGTAGGTTCCTGCACCAACGGCCGTATCGAGGACCTGCGCGCGGCCGCCGAGCTCGTCAAGGGCCGCAAAGTCGCCGACGGCGTACGGATGCTGGTCGTCCCCGGCTCCGCGCGGGTCGGTCTCCAGGCCGTCTCCGAGGGCCTGGACGTCGTCTTCAAGGAGGCCGGCGCCGAATGGCGGCACGCGGGCTGCTCGATGTGTCTGGGCATGAACCCGGACCAGCTGGCCCCGGGTGAGCGCTCCGCGTCCACCTCCAACCGCAACTTCGAGGGCAGGCAGGGCAAGGGCGGCCGTACGCACCTGGTCTCGCCGCAGGTCGCCGCCGCGACCGCCGTGCTGGGCCACCTGGCCTCGCCCGCCGACCTGTCCGACGCCCCTGTGCCCGCTGGAGTCTGAGAGTCATGGAAGCATTCACCAAGCACACCGGCCGGGCCGTTCCGCTGCGCCGCTCCAACGTCGACACCGACCAGATCATCCCTGCTCACTGGCTCAAGAAGGTGACCAGGGACGGGTTCGAGGACGGTCTGTTCGAGGCCTGGCGCAAGGACGAGAAATTCATCCTCAACCAGCCCGAGCGCAAGGGCGCCACGGTCCTGGTCGCCGGCCCCGACTTCGGCACCGGCTCCTCCCGTGAGCACGCTGTGTGGGCGCTGCAGAACTACGGCTTCAAGGCCGTCATCTCCTCCCGGTTCGCCGACATCTTCCGCGGCAACTCGCTCAAGAACGGCCTGCTCACGGTCGTTCTGGACCAGAAGATCGTGGAATCGCTCCAGGAGCTCTCCGAGAACGACCCCGAGGCCGAGATCACGGTCGACCTGGAGGCCCGCGAGGTGCGCGCCGAGGGCGTCACCGCGAGCTTCGAGCTGGACGAGAACTCCCGCTGGCGGCTGCTGAACGGGCTGGACGACATCTCCATCACCCTCCAGAACGAGGCCGACATCGCTGCGTACGAGGCCAAGCGGCCCTCGTTCAAGCCGCGGACGCTCCAGATCTGACCGCGGCCTCCCCGCGGAGCAACTGAACAGGTCGAGTTTCGGCCACGCAACACCCCCAGCCGTACCCCCGATCAGCCCGATCGGGGGTACGGCTGTGTCTGCACCCGAACGGCCCTGCGGCAGCCCGTGACGGTCCTCAACTTCCCACGTTAGGAGGGGTGTTGTCGGGGTACGCGAGTGGTGCAGCGGTGGCGACCACAAGCGCCCGGAAGGCCGTTTGAGGCGGCAGTTGCACCCTGAGCGGGCGACAACTCGCCCCAGATGGCACAATCTGTGCATGGAACACGACGGCCAACTCCAGCTCTATGCGGCAGTCGCGGACCAACTCAAGGAAGCGCACACAAGGGTGCGCGCACTGCAAGTCCCGGAGGGCGTACGGATGGCGCTGACCCGGAAGCTGCTGGTCATTACGGCCGCGGCCAAGCACGATCTCGCCGATGCGGCAAGGCGTCTGGAGGCCTTCGAGGCGGACCTCGACGCGGGTCGATTCCCCGAAGAGGAACGCTGAACAAGTCCGAGACAGCCGAACCCGTTGCGGCACAAGGGTGATAAGCCCGTTTCGTGTTTGATTTGCGGTATATATCTGCCTAACGTGCGAAAAAGCCTGAACAGTTTCGTTCCGGCAATGTCTCCGAAGGGGAAGACGTGAACAAGGCGCAGCTCGTAGAAGCGATTGCCGACAAGGTCGGTGGCCGTCAGCAGGCCGCCGACGCGGTCGACGCGGTCCTGGACGCCATCGTCCGCGCGACCGTGGCGGGGGACCGGGTCTCGGTCACCGGCTTCGGTTCGTTCGAGAAGGTCGACCGTCCGGCTCGGTACGCCCGCAACCCCCAGACGGGCGAGCGGGTTCGGGTCAAGAAGACCTCCGTTCCGCGCTTCCGTGCGGGCCAGGGCTTCAAGGACCTGGTGAGCGGCACGAAGAAGCTCCCGAAGAACGACGTCGCGGTCAAGAAGGCCCCCAAGGGCAGCCTGACCGGCGGGGCTTCCGCCACCGTCAAGAAGGCCGCCGCGAAGAAGGCCGCGCCGGCGAAGAAGGCGACGGCGGCCGCGAAGAAGACCACGGCGAAGAAGACCACCGCCAAGAAGACCACGGCGACGGCCAAGAAGACCACGGCGAAGAAGACCACGGCCAAGAAGGCCACGGGCACCGCCAAGACCGCCGCCGCGAAGAAGACCACCGCGAAGAAGGCGACGGCCAAGAAGGCCCCGGCGAAGAAGGCGACCGCCAAGAAGGCGCCTGCCAAGAAGTCGACGGCTCGCACGACCACCGCCAAGAAGACCACCGCCCGCAAGAGGTAGGGGCGCAGCGGTACTCACGCGCCGGGCCGGACTCCGAGTTGGAGTCCGGCCCGCGGCGCGTTTTTTGTTGGGCGGGGTCAGAAGGTCTGGAGGGTTACGAGGGTGATCTTGGTGTCCTCCAGTTCGATGCGGACTCGCTGACCGGGGCGGAGGAGTCGGAGGCCGCCTGCGTCGAATGCGGGTGCGTCGAAGGGGACGGGGGTGCCGTCGTCCAGCAGCACGCTGCCGGTTCTGGATTCGGCGTCGTAGGTGTATGCGGTGGCCTGCATGGCGTCAGGGTAGTGGGTTGACGGTTGGCTGCGGGTGCGTTGTGGCTGGTCGCGCCCACGCGGCGGAGCCGCATATCGATACGGCCCCGCGCCCCTTAGGGCGCTGCTACTGGCCTCTGATCAATAGTCCTGCCGTTGCCGCTGCCGTTCTTGGGCCTACGCCCAGCGCCAGTGCCGCCCGCAGGTCTTCGCCCGTGTCCACGTCCTGGCGTACAGAGTCCACCCCGGCCAGGCACAGTTCCACTGCCCCCGATGCTCGATGCCTGGCTCGGGAATCCGTGCCGAAAGCGGGGCGCAATTCGTGGCCCCTCCCGGCGGACAACAACGTCGTGCCGATTGCTGCCGCATCCGCGAGAAAAGCGCGGGGGAATTCCGCTGCCGTGTCCAGTACCCGGGCCAATTCCAGGGGGCGCAGGGCCGGGAGGTCGGCGTTCAGGGCTGCTACGGCGCTTTCGGGGTGCTGAGCGCGTACTGCCGCCGCTCCGTGGGTCAGGGCCGCGTTCAGGCCCGCTCGGGGCTCGTCGGGGACGATTCGGGCGCCCAGGGCGGTGAGCTCGCGGGTGGCCAGGGGGTCGTCCGTGACGACTGCCACATCGGCGACCGCGGGACAGGCCAGGGCGGCGGACACGGTGTCCTGGGCGAAGGCGAGGGCCAGGCCGGGGCGCAGACCGTCGGACGCGGTGTCCGAGAGCCTGCTCTTGGCCCGCGCCAGGGGCTTCAGGGGTATGACCAAGGTCCACTGCACGAGCGTTCCGTCCCTCTCTTGTCGCGAGCATTGTCACTCAGCCGTCACCTGGGCCATCTGGCGGTCGTCGCGGCGAGGCGTACGGTGTTCTCGACAGACCGGCGGCCTGGGGCGACACTTGTCCGGCCCTCAGGCCCTAGAGGAAGGTGTCCGCGTGCCCCGCCGCAGAATCGGCTTCTGGTACCGCCTCGCAGCGGTGATCGCCAAACCGCCGCTGGTGGTTCTGATCAAGCGGGACTGGCGCGGAATGGAGAACATTCCGGCCGACGGCGGATTTATCACCGCGGTGAACCACAATTCGCACGTCGATCCCTTCGCCTACGCACACTTTCAGTACAACACCGGCCGTGTTCCGCGATTCCTCGCGAAGAGCGGTCTTTTCAAGAAGGGATTCATCGGGGCCATGATGCGTGGCACCGGACAGATCCCCGTCTACCGCGAGACCACGGACGCGCTGAGCGCCTTCCGCGCCGCGATCGACGCCGTGGAACGCGGCGAATGCGTCGTCTTCTACCCCGAGGGCACCATCACCCGGGACCCCGACCAGTGGCCCATGACCGCCAAGACCGGCGCCGCGCGCGTGGCCCTGCAGACCAAGTGCCCGGTGATTCCCGTCGCGCAGTGGGGCGCCAACGAACTGCTGCCGCCGTACAGCAAGAAGCTCAACGTCCGTCCCCGCAAGACCTCGCACGTGCTCGCGGGCCCGCCCGTGGACCTGGCACGCTTCTACGACAAGGAGATGACCCCGGAACTCCTCAGGGAGGCCACCGAGGTCATCATGGCCGCCGTCACCCGCCAGCTGGAGCAGATCCGCGGCGAGAAGGCACCCGCGACGCCCTACGACCCGCGCCGGGAGCGGATCGAGCAGCGGCGCCGGAGCCAGGCGGAGACCGGTCGTGAAGGAGAGAACGCGAAGTGAGCAAGACCGTCAAAGCGGCTGTCTTCGGCAGCGGTTCGTGGGGCACGGCCTTCGGCATGGTGCTCGCCGACGCCGGCTGTGAGGTCACGTTGTGGGGCCGTCGCCCCGAACTCGCGGAGGCCATCAACTCCACGCACACGAACCCGGACTACCTTCCCGGCGTCGAACTCCCCGTGAATCTGCGGGCGACGACGGACGCCGCCGAGGCCGCGCGCGACGCCGACTTCACCGTACTCGCCGTCCCCTCCCAGACGTTGCGCGGAAATCTCGCCGAGTGGGTGCCGCTGCTCGCGCCCGACACGGTCCTCGTCTCGCTGATGAAGGGCGTCGAACTCGGCTCCGCGATGCGGATGAGCGAGGTGATCGAGGACGTCGCGAAGGTCGGACACGATCGCATCGCCGTGGTCACCGGGCCCAACCTCGCCCGTGAGATCGCCGCCCGGATGCCGGCCGCCGCGGTCGTCGCGTGCACCGACGAGTCGGTGGCGCGGAAGCTCCAATCGGCTTGCCACACGCCGTACTTCAGGCCGTACACCGAGACGGACGTCATCGGCTGCGAGCTGGGCGGCGCGGTGAAGAACGTCATCGGGCTCGCCGTCGGCATCGCGGACGGCATGGGGCTCGGCGACAACACCAAGGGCTCGCTGATCACGCGCGGCCTCGCGGAGACGATGCGGCTCGGACTCGCCATGGGCGCCGACCCGCTGACCTTCTCCGGACTCGCCGGTCTCGGCGACCTGGTGGCGACCTGCTCCTCGCCGCTCTCCCGCAACCACACCTTCGGCACCAACCTCGGCAA
Source organism: Streptomyces sp. NPDC046909 (assembly GCF_040644695.1). Classification (NCBI taxonomy): domain Bacteria; kingdom Bacillati; phylum Actinomycetota; class Actinomycetes; order Kitasatosporales; family Streptomycetaceae; genus Streptomyces; species Streptomyces sp. NPDC046909. The sequence continues at coordinate 711,643 of NZ_JBEYXC010000004.1, forward strand.
GGGTATGACCCTCCAGGAGACCATCGCGGTCACCAAGCAGACCGCCGAGGGCGTCAAGTCCTGTGAGTCCGTGCTGGATCTGGCCCGCAGACACGGCGTCGACATGCCGATCACCGAGACGGTCGTCGCGATCGTGCACGAGGGCAAGCCTCCGGTGGTCGCCGTCAAGGAGCTGATGTCGCGCAGCGCGAAGCCGGAACGACGCTGAGCGACGCCCCTTGAGTCACGCTGTATCGGGGCTCTACCAACGGGTACTCTCAACGCGATATGAGCACCGAGAACCTCCCCCAGAGCCCTGAGCAGCCGTCTCGCAAGCCGCGCGTGGCCGTCGTGTTCGGCGGGCGCAGCTCCGAACACGGGATCTCCGTGGTCACCGCCGGCGCCGTCCTGAAGGCCATCGACCGGACCAAGTACGACGTCCTGCCGATCGGCATCACCCAGGACGGCCGCTGGGCGCTCACCGCCGACGAACCGGAACGCATGGCGATCACCGACCGCCGTACGCCCAACGTCGAGCAGCTCGCCGAGTCGACCGAGGGCGGCGTGGTGCTCCCCGTCGACCCCGCGAACCGTGAAGTCGTCTACAGCGAGCCGGGATCGGTGCCCAAGGCGCTCGGTGAGGTCGACGTCGTCTTCCCCGTCCTGCACGGCCCCTACGGCGAGGACGGCACCCTCCAGGGCCTCTTGGAGCTCTCCGGTGTCCCGTACGTCGGCTCGGGCGTGCTCGCCTCGGCCGTCGGCCAGGACAAGGAGTACATGAAGCGGGTGTTCACCTCCTTCGGGCTCAAGGTCGGCCCGTACGTGGTGATCCGGCCCCGCGAGTGGGAGCGGGACGAGCAGGGCGCCCGCAAGAAGATCGTGGACCTCGCCGGTGAGCACGGCTGGCCGCTGTTCGTGAAGCCCGCGCGCGCGGGTTCGTCGATCGGCATCACCAAGGTCGACGACCTGTCCGGGCTCGACGACGCGATCGCCGAGGCCCAGCGGCACGACCCGAAGATCCTCGTCGAGGCGGCGCTGCGCGGCCGTGAGATCGAGTGCGGTGTCCTGGAGTTCGAGGACGGGCCGAGGGCTTCCGTGCCGGCCGAGATCCCGCCGCCGGACGCGCACGCGTACTACGACTTCGAGGCGAAGTACATCGACTCGACCCCCGGCCTCGTCCCGGCGCCGCTGACGCCGGAGGAGACGGCCGAGGTCCAGCGGCTCGCCGTGGACGCCTTCGAGGCGGCCTCCTGCGAGGGACTGGTCCGTGCGGACTTCTTCCTCACGGAGGACGGGGAGTTCGTGATCAACGAGATCAACACGATGCCCGGCTTCACCCCGATCTCGATGTACCCGCAGATGTGGCAGGCGAGCGGGGTCGGCTACGCGGAGCTGGTGGACCGGCTGATCCAGGCGGCGTTGCGCAGGACGACGGGCCTGCGCTGACCCCGGGGCGGTCCAGCGGGCGATCCCCGGGTGGTGGTCTAGTCGGCGATCCCTTTCGGGATCGCCTTCTTGACGGACGGGGCCAGGTCGATCAGCACGGACGAGGTGTCCACGCCCTTCGGTACGGTCACCTCGACATACGCCTCGCGGTTGGCGGACGTGAAGCGGTACACGCCGTCGTCCTGCTTCTCCATCAGCCAGTCGACGCCGTTCACGCCCCCCGCGACCGCGTCCGGGTCGCCGCCTTCGGCCACCTTCGGGTCGATCATCTTGGGCGGCCGTACGACACCGCAGCGCAGTATGATCGCCGGGTTCCCCCAGCCCGCGGTCAGCGCGGACGCGGGCTCGGGATCCTCGCGGCTCTCACCGTCCACCTCGGCCGGCAGCGCCTTGTCCAGTTTCCGGCACAGCTCGGTGGCCTTCGTGCCGGGGCTGGGAACCGCCGCCGACGCACTGTCGTCTGCAGATGAGCAGCCCGCCGCGGTGATCAACAGGACGAGCGCGGGCAGCCCGAAGGCAGTGTGGGGCCGGTGACGGAAAGAGTTCACCGGCCAAGGGTAGACGGGGGCTACAGATGGACGACCGGGCAGGTCAGGGTGCGGGTGATGCCGTCCACTTGCTGGACCTTCGCGACCACCATCCGGCCCAGGTCGTCCACGGTGTCGGCCTGTGCCCGCACGATCACGTCATAAGGTCCTGTCACGTCCTCGGCCTGGATCACCCCAGGAATCTTGCTGATCGTCTCGGCGACGGTCGACGCTTTGCCGACCTCCGTCTGGATCAGGATGTACGCCTGTACCACGGAACCTCCAGGGCGGCCACGAGGATCATGTGGGGAAAAGGAACGCCACGGTATCGCGTCGCCGCTCGCCGCGGGGAGACCTGCGGGACCCGCGGCCTCCGCGCCGGGGTGCAGGCATGACAGAAGTTGACGGTCTCCTCGACCGTATCGAGGACACTGGTCACGCGCGACCGGGCACAGCAAGGGACAGAAGGGGCGAAAGGGCAATGAAGGGCACTGTTGGTGAGCTCGGGGAGTTCGGGCTCATCAGGGAGCTCACCTCCCGTCTCACCACCACCCCGTCGGTCCGGGTAGGACCCGGCGACGACGCCGCGGTGGTGTCCGCTCCCGACCGCCGGGTCGTGGCCAGCACCGACATCCTCCTGGAGGGACGGCACTTCCGCCGCGACTGGTCCACGGCCTACGACGTGGGCCGCAAGGCCGCCGCGCAGAACCTCGCGGACATCGCCGCCATGGGCGCCGTACCGACCGCCCTCCTGCTCGGCCTGGTCGTACCGGCCGAACTCCCGGTCACCTGGCCCTCCGAGCTGATGGACGGGCTGCGCGACGAGTGCCAGGTGGCGGGCGCGTCGGTGGTCGGCGGGGATGTCGTACGGGGCGACACCATCATGGTGTCGATCACGGCACTCGGCGATCTGCGCAACCAGGAGCCCGTGACACGCGGCGGCGCACAGCCCGGCGACCTCGTCGCGGTGACCGGCTGGCTGGGCTGGTCCGCGGCCGGGTACGCGGTGCTGTCGCGCGGCTTCCGCTCGCCGCGGGCCTTCGTGGAGGCGCACCGGCGCCCCGAACCGCCGTACCACGCGGGTCCGGCGGCGGCCGGACTCGGCGCCACCGCGATGTGCGATGTGAGCGACGGGCTGATCGCCGACCTCGGGCACATCGCCGAGGCCAGCAAGGTCCGCATCGACATCCGCTCCGGCGCGATCGACATCCCGTCCCAGATGAACGACATCGGGCAGGCCGTCGGCGTCGACCCCATGCAGTGGGTGCTCACCGGGGGAGAGGACCACGCGATCGTGGCGACCTTCCCGCCGGACGTGAAGCTCCCGGCCCGCTGGAAGGTCATCGGCGAGGTTCTCAACCCCTCGGCGCTGCCCCAGGTGACGGTCGACGGGGCGCCGTGGACGAGCAAGGGCGGCTGGGACCACTTCGGGGACATCGAGGCGTGACGCTCGTGGACGCACCGCCGAGGGTGCTGACGGTCGCGGGCTCCGACTCCGGCGGAGGCGCCGGGATCCAGGCGGACTTGAAGACGATGCTCGCGCTCGGCGTGCACGGCATGAGCGTCGTCACGGCCGTCACCGCGCAGAACTCCCTCGGCGTGCAGGGGGTTTGGGAACTCCCGGTGGCGGCGGTGCGGGCCCAGTACCGCAGTGTCGTCGACGACATCGGCGTACAGGCCGTGAAGACCGGGATGCTGGCCTCCGCCGAACTCGTCGAGGCGGTGGCCGAGTTGATCGGGGGGACGGACGCCCCGGCGGTCGTCGACCCGGTCGGGATCTCCAAGCACGGGGACGCGCTGCTGGCCGCGTCCGCGCTGGACTCCGTACGGACGAGGCTGCTGCCGGTGGCCACCGTGGCGACGCCGAACCTCGACGAGGTGCTCCAGCTGACCGGGGTGCGGGTCGAGTCCGAGGAAGATCTGCGGAGGGCCGCCGAGGCCGTGCTGTCGTACGGGCCGAAGTGGGCGCTCATCAAGGGCGGTCATCTCGCGGGGGACGCCGTCGATCTGCTGACCGACGGGTCCGAGGAGCACTGGCTGCGGGCACCGCGGTACGACAACCGGCACACGCACGGCACGGGCTGCACCCTCGCCTCGGCGATCGCCTCGGAGCTGGCGAAGGGGCGGTCGGTGCCGGAGGCGGTGGCGGCGGCCAAGGAGTACGTCACCGGCGCGATCAAGGCCGGGTTCGCCCTGGGGAGCGGGATCGGCCCCGTCGATCACGCGTGGCGGCTGCGCTAGCCGTACGGCACGGCAAAAAGCCGGCCCACCTCTCGGTGGACCGGCTCTGTGCAGCGAACCAGCAGTGGCCGCGCGCTTAGCTGTGCGTCAGCGCGAGACCTTGCCGGCCTTGATGCACGAGGTGCAAGCGTTCACGCGCTTCGGCGTCCCGCCGACCACGGTACGAACGCGCTGGATGTTCGGGTTCCAGCGACGGGACGTACGGCGGTGCGAGTGCGAGATGTTGTTGCCGAAGCCCGGCCCCTTGCCGCAGACGTCGCAGTTGGCAGCCACGGGTCACTCCAAAGACTTCAGATGCACTTACGGTTGGATCCCGGCAAGCCGGGATCGAGATCGTAGGATCAGAGATCTGAGTGGCGCTGCCAGGGGAATGGCCCGATGTGGATCGGGCAACCGGAGCAGCATACAACGACTGCGCCAGTAGAACGAAACTACCATGGCTGCTCAGGGCCCTGCTCCCGGCCCTCTTCCGGCGGACACCGCTCCGGGGTCTACGCTGCGTCCCACATCCAGGCAGCTCAAGGAGGCGCAGGTGGCCCAGGTGCCGCAGACATTCTTCGATGCTCTCGCGGTACGCACCTGGTGCGGCCTCGCGTTGAAGGCGCTGGGGCGGGCCCGCGAGGAGATCGACGCGATCAACGTCTATCCGGTCGCGGACGGGGACACCGGCACGAATCTCTACCTGACCATGGAGTCCGCCGTCGCGGCCGTGGAGGCGGTGTTCGCCGCCTACGACGAGGACAGGCCAGCGCTGGCCGACGCCGCCCGCGCGATGGCGCACGGCGCCCTGATAGGCGCCCGGGGGAACTCCGGGACGATCCTCGCGCAGCTGCTGCGCGGTATGGCCCAGGTGCTCGCCGCGGACAGTGAGACCGCTCACACCGACGGAACCGGCCTCCGCCTCGCCCTGCGGCACGCGGCCGACTCCGCCCGCCAGGCCGTGGCGCATCCCGTCGAGGGCACGGTCCTGTCGGTCGCCTCGGCGGCGGCGGACGCGGCGGACGAGGTCGAGGCGACCGAAGGGGCCGAGCGGGAGTGCGGGGCGGTCGCACGGGCCGCCTACGAGGGTGCGCGAGAGGCCCTTGCCGCGACCCCGGGGCAGCTTGCGGTGCTGGAGCGGGCCGGGGTGGTCGACGCCGGGGGGCGGGGGCTGGTGGCGGTCCTGGGGGCGCTGGTCGAGACGTTCACCGGGGAGGTACCGGGGGGATCGGCTGTTTCCGCGCCGCACGCGCGCGTGGAGTCGGGGCGGGCGGCGACAGGGCGGGCCGAGACGGCGGACGCCGACACGGTGCGAGCCGGCGAGTGCTCCGACGGCTCCCTGGAGGGCGATGGGCCCGCCTTCGAGGTCATCTACCTCCTGGAGGCCGAGGACGCCGCCGTGGACCGGCTGCGGGGGCGGCTCGACGCCCTCGGGGACTCGCTCGTCGTGGTCGGCGGGGACGGGCTGTGGAACGTGCATGTGCATGTTGACGACGCGGGCGCCGCCGTGGAGGCGGGGGTCGAGGCCGGGCGGCCGTACCGGATCCGGATCACGCACTTCGCGGTCGGTGACGTCCACACGCGCGGGGGCGAGCGGCCGCCCCGGGAGCGGGTGCAGCGGGCCGTCGTCGCCGTCGTGCCCGGCGAGGGGCTGGCCGGTCTGTACACCGAGGCCGGCGCGACGACCGTGCTCGCGCGCCCCGGGGAGCCGCCCGCGAGCGGGGAGATCGTCGAGGCCGTACGACGTGCCCACGCGCGCGAGGTCGTGCTGCTGCCCAATGACGCCGATCTGCGCCACACCGCCGCCGCGGCGGCCGACCAGGCCCGCGCGGAGGGCATCCGCGTCGCCCTCATCCCGACCCGTTCCGCGGTCCAGGGCATCGCGGCGCTCGCCGTCCACGAGCCCGAGCGCCGCTTCGACGAGGACGTCGTGTCGATGACCTCGGCGGCCGGCGCGACCCGCTACGCCGAGGTCGCCGTCGCCGAGCGGCAGTCCTGGACCATGGCCGGCATCTGCCAGGCCGGAGACGTCCTCGGCCTCATCGACGGCGATGTCGCCGTGATCGGCTCCGACGTCACCGCGGCCGCCGAGACCGTCCTGGACCGCATGCTCTCGGCGGGCGGCGAGCTCGTCACCCTCGTCCTCGGCGACGAGGCGCCCGAGTCCATCGCCGACCACCTCGAAGCACGCGTGCGTGAGTCGTACCTCGCCGTCGACACGGTGGTGTACCGGGGCGGGCGGCAGGGTGCGCTGCTGCTCATCGGCGTCGAGTAGGGGGCAGTCCTCCGGGACTCAGTCGTCCAAGACCTGGAGCATCTGCTCCGCCTCCGCCAGCCGGGCCCGCACGGTCTCTTCCTCGTCGCTTCCGTCGTCATTGGCGTACGCCGCCAGCACCGCACGCGCGCGTGCCACCGCCCGCTCCGGGCGGCTCAGGTCGGCCTCCAGCCAGCCCGCGGCAAGTTCGGCGCCGGTACGGGCGTGCAGGGCCTCCTCGCCGAGGGAGGCGAGGACCACGACGGCCTCCGTCATCTGGGCCAGGGCGTCCTCCAGCGCGGCCTGGATGGAGTCGTCCTCGTCGTCCTCGGCGGCGCTGCGGGCGAGGAGGTCGCCGAACTGCCGGTGGGTGTGGCCGAGCTCGGCGACGAGCTGCCTGCGTGTGTCCTCGTCGCCGGGGTCCGCGCCCAGCGCCTCCTCGCACGCCCGCACCGCGGCCGTCATGAGCTCCCGTGCCTCGCCCTGTCCGTCCTCGGCGCGCAGCGCCAGCCACGCGCGGGCGCGCAGGGAGCGCACGAGGCCGTGGACGTTGCCGAGCGAGCGCCACAGGTCGCCCGCGCGCGCGTACGCCCGGTCCGCCTCGGCGGGCAGATCGGCGTTGCCGAGGGACTCGGCGGCCAGGTGGGCCAGCGTCGCGTGGTCGTGCTGCTCGGGCCAGAGCTTGGCGATCTCGGCCGCCTGGAGCCGCCGTTCGGCCGCCGCGCGGTGCTCGCCGAGTTCGCTCAGGCAGTCGCCGAGCCACCACTGGGCCTGGACGAGCGCGCCGTCGCCGTGTGTCTCGGCGGTCAGGTCGGGCAGCGCCGACTCCAGCACCTCCGCGGCCTCGGCCCACCGGCCCTGCCGCAGCAGGAACCCGCCGAGCAGCTGCCGTGCCCACGCGCCCAGCGTCGGCCCCGCACCGGCCTCGTCGGCCCAGTGCGCCGCGTCCAGGGCGTGCTCGGCGGCCTCCTCGACCTGCTCCCGGCCGCCCAGCACCTCGGCGAGCTGGAGATGCAGCTGGGCCCGTCCGGCCGCCTCCAGGTACGGCCCGCCGTGCTCCAACGCCGCCCGCAGCGCGCGCTCGGCCTCCGGGACATCGCCCAGATGGTGCGCGAGCGGCGCCAGCCGCGCCTCGTACTCCACCGCGAACCACGGCAGCCCGGCCGCCACAAACCCCCTGGCGGCCCGCCCGAACAACTCCGCCGCGGCCTCCAGCTCCCCGGCCTGCACGGCCAGCTCCGCCAGCATCGCCCGAGCCTCGGCAGCCCGGGAAGCGAGCTGTACGTCACCCCCGCCCCGCCCCCCGACGAGCGCGAGCACCTCCCGCACGGCGGCTTCGGCTTCGGCGTGGACGGAGGGGGAGGAGTGACCGCCGGGCGGGTGCGGGGCGCCGGACGGGCCGGAGGCCGAGGCCTCGCCCTGGCCGGTGATCCCGTCAGCGTCGACAGCGCCCTCGCGCAGCGCCTCGCCGGTGGGCCCCTCTCCCGGGCGCCCGCCTGCGTGGCCCTCGCCGGGAGCCTCCTCGCCGGCCTCCCCTGACGCCTCCCCGCCCACCTGCACCCGCCGCATCAGAATCCGCGCCCGCCCCATCAGCACCGACGCGGTCTGCCGTACGCCGGTGCCCTCCTCGGCGTAGAGGGCCAGGATCTCGTCGTACGGGTCGGCGACCGCCGCGAGGGCGCCCTCGACGTCACCCCCGAGGGCGCGGACGAACGCCGCACGCGTGCGTGCCGCCAGGGCCTCGCCCGGGTCGCCGGCCGCCGCGTACAGCTCGGCGGCGTGCTCGAACAGGTCGGCGCCCTCGGGGCCGAGGTCCATCGCCTGGTGGTCGGCGATCTCGGCGCGGTCGCGCGGGTCGAGTTCGATGCCCTCGGCCGCGCGGGAGACGGCGGCCCAGGCCTCGACGGCGTCCGGCCGCAGGCTGTCCGAGAGCCGCCGTGCCTCGGCGATCAGCGAGTCCAGGTCGGCCTCCTCCCGCGGCGGCGCCACCACGGTGGGTACCACCGGCGCGGAGAGGGTCCGCGGCGACCGCACGCCCAGCGGCAGCCGCTCCACCAACGGCTCCTGCGCCATACGCGCGCGTGCCCGCTCACTGACGTACGCCGTGCCGTTGCGGGCGTCGAAACGGGCCGCCAGATCGAGGGCCTCCGCACGCGCGTGTGCGGCCAGTTCGCGGGCCGTCCAGGAACGCCCCGCCGGTCCCGGTACCTGCCGGTCGCCGAGGCCGAGCGAGGTCAGCCGGTCCATGAGCAGCGTCACCACGCTCAGGAACTCCAGCCCGCTGCGCGGATGCCCGGTGTCCGTGAAGTACGCAGGGCGCTCCGCGAGCAGCTCAAGTCCGCGCGCCTCATTGCCGCTGAGGGCGCAGAACTCGACGTGGTCGGCGTAGGCGCCGCGCATGCTCTCCATGGCCCGTACGAGCCGGAAACCCCGCAGATGGTTCGCCCGTGCCTCGTCGAGGCGGCCGAGGCGCAGCAGGGGCAGCAGGGAGGCCGCGAGGGCGGTGTGCGGTTCGTGGGCGCAGGTGAGCTCGCCCTCCAGGACCGGAGCCCACAGCGTGAGCGCCTCCGCGTCCCGGCCCCGCTCCGACTGCCACCAGCCCTGCCCGTGCAGCTCGCACGCGTGGCAGTCGGCCATCCGGTCCCGGTCGGCGGCCAGCCACGCGGCGTACGCCCGCTCCGCGCGCGGCACGTCCCCGATGTGCGCGGCGACGTTGAACTCGGCGCTGCGCACCGCGCGTTCCGTGTGCCCGGCGAGCCGGTAGCGGTGCTCCATCTCGCCGAGCCACTTCTCGATCGAGGCGAGCGGCACGTGCGGCTGGTCGAGCATGCCGGACGACATCCACTTGAAGACCCAGTGCAGGGTGTGGGTCTCGTACTCGTCGAAGTCCTCGGGCCGCTCGTCCCACATGCGCAGCAGCCGCGAGAAGGGGACGAACATCTTGTCCTTCTCGGAGCTGTAGTTGTAGACCTTCAGCTGGTGTCCGAGCGCCTCGATCACCGCGAGCGGGATGTTCAGCCTCTCGGCCTCGGCCAGCAGCTGCTCCGCGCGCGCGTTGCGGGCCGGGCCCTCCGGCTCCTCGCCGTTCTCCGCCATCGCCCGGCGCAGGGTGTCGAAGTCCGTGACGTCGCCCATCAGCGACCCTCCTCGCCGTTCGTGGCCCACTCCAGCAGGCCGATGAAGGCCCGGTTCAGCAGCGCCGAGTCCGCGGGCCTGAGCGGGCGCTGCGCCATCAGCAGCGCCTGTCCGTACAGGGACTCCGTGGCGGTGCCGATCAGCTCGGGATCGCCGATCGAACTGATCCTGCGGATCAGCGGATTGAGATGGTTGAGCACCAGACGCGCGCGTGGGGCGCTGCCGCGCATCGAACCGAGGATGCCCGCCCACAGGTCGTCGGCCCCCGCCTCGGCCTCCGCGCGGGCCTGCTCGTGCCGGGCCGCCCGGTCGTCCAGGTGCAGCGCGGGCACGGACAGCGGGTGGAACGCGCGCAGGACCACGTCACAGCCCAGCGGGTCGAGCTTGGCCCGCGCGGCCGCGAGGAAGCCGGAGAGCGCCAGCTCCACGGCCGGGTCGACGGCGTCCAGATGGGCCGTCACCGTGTCCGCGTCCAGCTCGGCGACCACGGTCCCAGGGCGCACCGACGGCAGCGCCTCGACCAGGTCGCTGTCGTACGTGTAACCGCCGTTGACCACCCCAACGCCCTGCGCGGACGCGATCGGCGCGACCTGCCGGAACTCCTCCACGGTCCGCGTGAAGTGCACCACCGGGTGCCGCCGCGCGAACTCCTCCAGGGACAGCCGCCCGTCGCTCGTCTCGAACGGCAGCCACGGCAGCATCGTGCGCAGCATCTCCCGGTCGTGCCGGGCCAGCGACTTCACGCCCAGGTGGTGCACCGACAGGAAGCCCGCAAGGCGTTCCGGATCGCCGGCGGCCAGCCCCGTCAGCCAGGACCGAATCCTTTCCCCCAGCGCCTCCCGTACGGCCGCCAGCGTCTCGTCCTCGTACAGCGACTCTCGCGAGGCAGTGGGCCGCAGGCTGTCCGTGTCCAGGACGCAGCGCACGAAGAACGCCCACTCCGGCAGCAGCTGTTCGGCCCGCTCGGTCAGCAGCATGCCCTTGAGGTGGACGCGGTGCGTCGCGCGCGTGGCCGGGCTGACCGCCGACGGCAGCACGTACGCCACCCCGCGGATCCCGGCGAGCGGCACGTCCAGCGCGATCGAGTCCAGCGGAGTGAACCCGAACAGGTCATGACAGTGCCGCGCCAGGGCCACCCTCCGGGTGGCGGGGGAGGGGTACGGCCGGTCCCAGGGCGCCGGCAGGTCGGTGACCGCCTCGTCGCCCACCCGCACGTCGTAGGGCAGCAGCGAGCCGAAGTCCCGGGCCAGTTCCAGCACCTTCGCCGGGTCCAGCCACTCGGCCGCGCCGGGCCGCGCCACCAGCTCCACGGTCGTACCGGGCTCGGGGTGCGCCTCGGGCGCCAACGTCCGCACGGTGTACGAACCGTCGTCGCGCGCCGTCCACTCCACGGGCGCCGCGCCGGGCGTACGGGCACTGCGGCTGACGACCCGGATCCGCTCGGCCACCACGAAACAGGCGAGCAGCCCGATGCCGAACTGGCCGAGGAAGTCGGAGCGCACCTCCTGAAGCCCGATCTGAAGCCCCTCGGCCCGCTTGGAGCTGCGGCCGATGGTCGCCAGCAGGGTGTGCACATCCGACTCGGTGAGCCCCACGCCGGAGTCCTCGACCCGCAGGGAGCCGCCCTCCGCACGGATCCGTACCTTCGCCGGGGCGTCGGGCTGTTCGGCCCGCCGGGCGGTGATGGCGTCCACGGCGTTCTGCAGCAGTTCGCGCAGATAGACCTTCGGACTGGAGTAGAGGTGATGGGACAGCAGGTCCACCAGACCACGCAGGTCGACCTGGAACGTATGAGGTGACGGGGATGCCTGGGATGACTGTGAGGTCTGGGAGTCCATCGCTGCAGCGCCGCGGTTGGGGGAGCTCCTCGGCGCGGGGTCGGGCGGTCCCGGTGGGGCGGTGACCGCGTGATGGCCGGAGGCGCGTCATCCTAAAGCCGGAACAGCCCGTCTGACCAGGGGTTTCCCGATACGTATACGGCAATGTCAGTGGGGTGGTGTGCAATGGATCTCGTGCCCGCGCTCGAAGAACCACTGAAGAAGGTGCTCGGCCCACCCACCGCGAAGGTGATGGCCGAGCACCTCGGCCTGCACACCGTCGGCGACCTCCTGCACCACTACCCGCGCAGATACGAGGAGCGGGGCCAGCTCACCCACCTGGCCGACCTCCCCATGGACGAGCACGTCACGGTGGTCGCCCAGGTCGCCGACGCCCGTCTGCACACCTTCGCCTCGACCAAGGCGCCGCGCGGCAAGGGCCAGCGCCTCGAAGTCACCATCACGGACGGCAGCGGCCGCCTCCAACTGGTCTTCTTCGGCAACGGAGTCCACAAACCCCACAAGGAACTCCTGCCGGGCACCCGCGCGATGTTCGCGGGCAAGGTCTCCCTCTTCAACCGCCGCCTCCAACTGGCCCACCCGGCCTACGAATTGCTGCGCGGAGACGCGGAGGAAACAGTGGAGACCTGGGCGGGCGCCCTGATCCCCATCTACCCCGCCACGGCCAAGCTGGAGTCCTGGAAGATCGGCAAGGCGATCCAGACGGTCCTCCCCAGCGCCCAGGAGGCGGTCGACCCCCTCCCGGACTCCCTCCGTGACGGCCGCGGCCTCGTCCCCCTCCCTGAGGCCCTCCTCAAGATCCACCGCCCCCACACCAAGGCCGACATCGAGGACGCCCGCTCCCGCCTCAAGTGGGACGAGGCCTTCGTCCTCCAGGTCGCCCTCGCCCGCCGCCGCCACGCCGACGCCCAACTCCCCGCGGTAGCCCGCAAACCCAAGCCGGACGGCCTCCTGACCGCCTTCGACGACCGCCTCCCCTTCACCCTCACCGAAGGCCAGCAGAAGGTCTCCAAAGAGATCTTCGACGACCTGGCGACGGAACATCCGATGCACCGGCTGCTCCAGGGAGAAGTGGGTTCCGGGAAAACGATGGTGGCGTTGCGCGCCATGCTGGCCGTAGTCGACGCGGGCGGCCAGGCCGCGATGCTCGCCCCCACCGAGGTCCTGGCCCAGCAGCACCACCGCTCGATCGTCGAGATGATGGGCGACCTGGCCGAGGGCGGCATGCTGGGCGGCTCGGAGCACGCCACCAAGGTCGTCCTCCTCACCGGCTCCATGGGCGCGGCCGCCCGCCGCCAGGCCCTCCTGGACCTCATCACCGCCGACGCCGGGATCGTGATCGGCACCCACGCGCTGATCGAGGACAAGGTGCAGTTCCACGACCTGGGCCTGGTCGTGGTGGACGAACAGCACCGCTTCGGCGTCGAACAGCGAGACGCCTTGCGAGGCAAGGGCAAGCAACCCCCGCACCTCCTCGTCATGACCGCCACCCCCATCCCGCGCACGGTCGCCATGACGGTCTTCGGCGACCTGGAGACCTCCGTCCTCGACCAGCTCCCGGCCGGCCGCTCACCGATCGCCAGCCATGTCGTCCCGGCCGCCGACAAGCCCCACTTCCTGGCCCGCGCCTGGGAACGGGTCCGCGAGGAGGTCGAGAACGGCCACCAGGGCTACGTCGTCTGCCCCCGCATCGGCGACGAGGAAGTGGACCCGAAAAAGAAGAAGTCCCCCGAGGACGAGGCCGAGAAGCGCCCCCCACTGGCCGTCCTGGAGGTGGCCGAGCAACTGGCCAAGGGCCCGCTGAACGGCCTGCGCGTCGAGGTCCTGCACGGCCGGATGCACCCCGACGACAAGGACGCGGTCATGCGCCGCTTCGCCGCCGGCGAGACCCATGTCCTGGTCGCCACCACGGTCATCGAGGTCGGCGTCAACGTCCCGAACGCCACGGCGATGGTCATCATGGACGCCGACCGCTTCGGCGTCTCCCAGCTCCACCAGCTCCGCGGCCGCGTCGGCCGAGGCTCGGCAGCGGGCCTCTGCCTCCTGGTCACGGAGATGCCCGAGGCCAGCGCCGCCCGCCAGCGCCTCAACGCGGTCGCCTCCACCCTCGACGGCTTCGAACTCTCCCGCATCGACCTCGAACAACGCCGAGAGGGCGACGTCCTCGGCCAGGCCCAGTCCGGCGCCCGCACCAGCCTGCGCATGCTCACCGTCATCGACGACGAGGAGATCATCGCCGAGGCCAGAGAGGAAGCGGCGGCGGTGGTGGCGGCGGATCCGGAGCTGACGGCACTTCCCGGACTGAGGACCGCGCTGGACGCCCTCCTGGACGAGGAAAGGGAGCAGTACTTGGAAAAGGGCTGAGAAACTGGCTTCGCAACCACTCCCGAACAAGGACCGAAGATGACTCGCGTGATCGCCGGCAAGGCCGGTGGACGTCGCCTGGCAGTCCCGCCAGGAAACGGCACCCGCCCCACCTCCGACCGCGCACGCGAAGGCCTCTTCTCCACCTGGCAGTCCCTCCTCGGCGGCCCCCTGGACGGCGAACGCGTCCTCGACCTCTACGCCGGCTCAGGAGCCGTCGGCCTGGAGGCCCTCTCCCGCGGCGCGAGCCACACCCTCCTGGTCGAGGCCGACGCCAGAGCGGCCCGCACGATCCGCGAGAACGTCAAGAACATCGGTCTGCCCGGCGCCGAGGTGAGGGCGGGCAAAGCCGAACAGATCATCAAGACACCGGCGCCGACACCGCCGTACGACATCGTCTTCCTCGACCCCCCGTACGCGGTCACGGATCACGATCTTCGGGAGATTCTCCTCACACTCCGTACCGGACACTGGCTCGCGAAGGAGGCGCTCGTCACCGTGGAGCGCAGCACCAGAGGCGGCGAATTCCAGTGGCCGGACGGTTTCGAGCCGCTCCGGGCCCGTCGTTACGGCGAGGGAACCTTTTGGTACGGTCGCGCCGCCTCTACGTGCGAAGACGCACGATGACCGGACCGGAGAGCGAGGGATCTCAAGTGCGCCGCGCCGTCTGTCCCGGGTCGTTCGACCCGATCACCAACGGACATCTCGACATCATTTCCCGCGCCTCCCGTCTGTATGACGAGGTCTATGTCGCGGTCATGATCAACAAGTCCAAGAAGGGCCTGTTCGAGGTCGACGAACGGATCGAGCTGATCCGCGAGGTCACCGCCGAATACGGCAACGTCAAGGTCGAGTCCTTCCACGGCCTCCTCGTCGACTACTGCAAGCAGCGCGACATCCCCGCCATCGTCAAGGGCCTGCGCGCGGTCAGCGACTTCGACTACGAACTCCAGATGGCCCAGATGAACAACGGCCTGTCGGGTGTCGAGACGCTCTTCGTGCCGACCAACCCCACCTACAGCTTCCTGTCCTCCTCGCTCGTCAAGGAGGTCGCGACCTGGGGCGGAGACGTGGCGCACCTGGTGCCGCCGCTGGTCCTGGAGGCCCTCAACAAGCGTCTGCGTCAAGGCTGAACGGGCTACAGTCGTCCCGTCCGTCTCCAACACAGCTGTAGAGAGTGGCGAGCACAGGTGGACGTGCAGAAGAAGCTCGACGAGATCGTCGCCTCGGTCTCCGGCGCCCGGTCGATGCCCATGTCGGCGTCGTGCGTGGTCAACCGCGCCGAACTGCTCGCGATGCTGGAAGAGGTCCGGGCCGCCCTGCCCGACTCCCTCGCCCAGGCCCAGGAGCTGATCGGCGACCGTGAGTCGATGGTCGAGCAGGCCCGTCAGGAGGCCGAGCGGATCATCACCGGCGCGCACGCCGAGCGCGGCTCCCTGATCTCCGACACCGAGGTCGCCCGCCGCTCCCAGGCCGAGGCCGAGCGCATCCTCTCCGAGGCCCGCCGGGAGGCCGAGGAGGTCCGGGCGGAGGCCGACGACTACGTCGACTCCAAGCTGGCCAACTTCGAGGTCGTCCTCACCAAGACCATCGGCTCGGTCGGCCGCGGCCGCGAGAAGCTCCTCGGCACCGGCCCGGGCCTCGACGAGCAGGGCTACGAGGACGAGGACGCCCCCGAGCGCAGCCACGACCCCGAGACCCTGCGCCGGGACGCCGACACCTACGTCGACACCAAGCTCGGCGCCTTCGAGGCGGTCCTCACCAAGACCCTGGAGGCCGTCGGCAAGGGCCGCCAGAAGCTGCACGGCCGGATCGCCACGGACGACCTCGGCGCCCTCGCCGACGACACCACCACCGTCCAGCACTCCAGCGACGCCGACTACCTCGCCGACCTCGCGGCCCTGGCCGAGCAGGACAACCGGGCCGCGGCCGAGCAGCAGCAGCCCGTCCAGCCGCAGTACGAGCCGCAGCCGGCGTACGGCTACCAGGAGACCGACACCTACGGCGGCTACCCGCAGCAGCAGGTCTACGCCCAGCAGCAGGACCCCTACGGCTACCAGCAGGCCGATCCCTACGCCTACCAGGGCTACGACGCCCAGCAGGCCGCCTACGACGCCGGACAGGCCCAGCAGGCCCAGCACGCCCAGCAGTCGTACGCCCTGGACGAGACCAGCCTCTTCGACACCGGCATGATCACGCCGGAGCAGCTGAGGGCCTACGAGCAGGGTCGCGGCCAATAAGGACCAGTGAGGGACCAGTGAGAGACCGGTAAGGGACCACCGGATTGGGCCGTGAGCGAAAGGTCCAGTATCCTGGCTCTTCGGTCGCGCGTACGTCCGCGATCAGCGCTGCCCGGGAACACCGAAGGGCAGCGTCCCTTGAGCTCGAAGATCGAAAGCAGGAATGGCCCTGAACGCCCGTCTCGACCACCGCAAGCCTCTCGTGTTCGACACACACGAGCTGGGGCGGCGGCCCGGTGCGCTTCAGCGGCTGACCCGCGAGATCGACGCTCCCAAGGATCTCGGGATCGCGGGGGTCGTCGGAGTGCCGGAAGGCGCCCCGGTGGAGCTCGAGCTCCGGCTCGAGTCGGTCATGGAAGGGGTGCTTGTCACAGGCACCGCCCGTGCACTGGCCGAGGGGGAGTGCGTAAGGTGTCTGGAGCCGCTTGAGCTGGAGCTCGCAGCGGACTTCCAGGAGATGTTCTCGTACCCTGACGCCGACGACCGGGGCCGCCCCAAGGCGGAGCCGGCCGACGACGCCGAGGAAGACGAGGACAGGCTCTTCATCGAGGACGGCCTGTTCGACCTCGAACCCGTGCTGCGTGACGCGGTGGTGCTTGCCCTGCCGATGCAGCCGGTGTGCCAGGACGACTGTCCCGGCCTGTGCTCCGAGTGCGGAGCCCGGCTGGCGGACGCCCCGGACCACCACCACGACGCCGTCGACATCCGTTGGGCGGCACTGCAGGGACTCGCCGGTTCACTCGAAGATGGCGAGAAGGACGAGATGAGCGGCGCCGAAGCGGAAGCGGGCGTCGACGAGAAGCAGGAGAAGTAGCCGTGGCTGTTCCGAAGCGGAAGATGTCGCGCAGCAACACGCGCCACCGCCGGTCGCAGTGGAAGGCTGCGGTCACCCCCCTGGTTGCGTGCGAGCGCTGCCACGAGCCCAAGCAGCAGCACATCGCGTGCCCGTCTTGCGGCACGTACAACAAGCGCCAGGTCCTCGAGGTCTGAGCGGCTGGTGAGAGGCACTGTGTCCACTCCGAAGAAAAATTCTGCGGACAACACGGCCTCGTCCCACACGCTGTTGGAAGGGCGGCTCGGGTACAAGCTCGAGTCCGCCCTTCTGGTGCGTGCGCTGACCCACCGGTCCTACGCGTACGAGAACGGCGGTCTGCCCACCAACGAGCGCCTGGAGTTCCTCGGGGACTCCGTCCTCGGCCTCGTGGTCACGGACACGCTGTACCGCACCCACCCCGACCTGCCCGAAGGCCAGCTGGCCAAGTTGCGGGCCGCGGTGGTCAATTCTCGTGCGCTGGCAGAGGTGGGCCGTGGGCTCGACCTGGGTTCCTTCATCCGGCTCGGCCGGGGTGAAGAGGGCACGGGCGGCCGGGACAAGGCGTCCATCCTCGCCGACACCCTTGAAGCGGTGATCGGCGCGGTCTATCTCGACCAGGGCCTCGACGCGGCCTCCGAACTGGTGCACCGCCTGTTCGACCCGCTGATCGAGAAGTCCTCCAACCTCGGTGCCGGCCTGGACTGGAAGACCAGCCTCCAGGAGCTCACCGCGACCGAAAGCCTCGGCGTGCCCGAGTACCAGGTCTCGGAGACCGGCCCCGACCACGAGAAGACCTTCACTGCTGCCGCCCGCGTCGGAGGCGTCTCGTACGGCACCGGCACCGGCCGCAGCAAGAAGGAGGCGGAGCAGCAGGCCGCCGAGTCCGCCTGGCGGTCCATCCGGGCCGCGGCGGACGAGCGTGCCAAGGCCGCCGCGAAGGCCGCCGAGGCCGACGCCGGCGCCGATGAGACGCCCGCCTCCGCCTGAGAGAACAGAGCAGTACGCCAGAGCGCCCGTCCCCCGCAATCGGGGCGGGCGCTCGGCTCATACACCGGCTTGTCACGGGGGATCCCATGCCCGAGTTGCCCGAGGTCGAGGTCGTACGGCGAGGTCTGGAGCGGTGGGTCGCCCATCGCGCGGTCGCCGAGGCCGAGGTACTGCACCCGCGTGCCGTACGCCGTCATGTGGCCGGCGCCGACGACTTCACCCACCGCCTCAAGGGCCACCGCATCGGCGTGCCCAGCCGTCGCGGCAAGTATCTGTGGCTGCCGCTGGAGGACACCAACCAGTCGGTCCTGGCGCACCTCGGCATGAGCGGCCAGCTGCTGGTCCAGCCGCACGAGACCCCGGACGAGAAGCACCTGCGCATCCGCGTCCGCTTCGCCGACGGCCTGGGCACCGAGCTCCGCTTCGTGGACCAACGCACCTTCGGCGGACTGTCGTTGCACGACAACACCGAGGACGGGCTGCCCGACGTCATCGCGCACATCGCCCGCGATCCCCTCGACCCGCTCTTCGACGACGAGGCCTTCCACCAGAACCTGCGCCGCAAGCGCAGCACCATCAAACGGGCCCTGCTGGACCAGTCGTTGATCAGCGGAGTCGGCAACATCTACGCGGACGAGGCCCTTTGGCGCGCCCGCATCCACTACGAGCGTCCGACCGCCGGTTTCACGCGCCCGCGCACGGCAGAACTCCTGGGCCACGTAAGGGATGTGATGAACGCGGCCCTGGCTGTCGGTGGCACGAGCTTCGACAGCCTGTATGTCAACGTCAATGGGGAATCGGGCTACTTCGACCGCTCACTGGACGCGTACGGCCGTGAGGGACTGCCCTGCAAGCGGTGCGGTACGCCGATGCGCCGACGGCCCTGGATGAACCGGTCCAGCTACTTCTGCTCGAAGTGTCAGCGGGCGCCGCGCGTCTCGTCGTAACGCACCCGGGCCGCGAGGACGTCGTCCATGCGGCCTTCCAGGAACTCGATGAGACCGATGAGCCGCTCGGCGACCCCGCGGCCCAGCGGGGTGAGTTCGTAGTCCACGCGGGGCGGGTTGGTCGGCTGGGCCTCGCGGTGCACCAGGCCGTCGCGCTCCAGTGCCTGGAGTGTCTGGGAGAGCATCTTCTCGCTCACGCCGTCCACCCGTCGGCGCAGCTCGTTGAAGCGCAGGGAGCCTTCGTAGAGGGCGCCGAGCGTGAGTCCGCCCCAGCGGCCCGTGACGTGCTCCAGCGTGCCGCGCGAGGGGCAGGCCTTGGCGAAGACGTCGAACGAGAGGTCGAGCTCCTGCGTGCTGTCCATGGCTCCAGCGTACGTGAACGCAGCGCTAACGAGAAGGGAGCGCTAACCAGCGGTTAGCGCTCCCTGCCCTGCTGTGGCTAGTAGCCGAAGTCCTGCGTCCACCACGGGCCGCCCGACCCGAAGTGCACCCCGACGCCCAGCGTCTTGAAGTCGCAGTTCAGGATGTTGGCCTTGTGGCCCGGGCTGTTCATCCAGGCTTCCATCACCGCGGCCGCGTCGACCTGCCCCCGGGCTATGTTCTCGCCCCCGAGGCTGGTGATGCCGAGGGCCTCGGCCCGGTCCCAGGGAGTCTTGCCGCTGGGGTCGGTGTGGTCGAAGAAGCCCTGCTCGGCCATGGCGTCGCTGAAGGCCTCGGCGAGCTTGCCCAGCTCGCTGTTGGCGGCGAGCGCGCTGCAGCCGACCTTGGCCCGCTCCTCGTTCACCAGCTTCAGCACCTCGGCCTCGGCCTGGGCCTCCGCGGAGACCGTCACCGGGTCGGTGGTCTTCTTCGGCGGGGTCGTCTCCTTCTGCGAAGGAGTCGTCTTGGGCTTCTTGCTGGGCGTGGCCGTCGGCTTCTCCGACGGCGTCTTGGTCGGCGTGGCCGTCGAGGCCGAGGCGGACGGCGTCGGCGAGGCCGAGCGCTCCCCGTCGCGGCTGGCCGCCTCGTCGTCCCGGCCGTCGTCGGCGCTGCCGGAGGTGCCGCCCTGCTCGGTCGCGGAGTTGGTCGGAGAGTCCGCGGCCTGCACCTTGTCGGCGTTGGTGCCGCCGCCGAGCTTGTAGTTGTCGAGGCCGGGCACCACGCCGGTGGCCACCGCGACCGTGCCGATCGCGACCGCCGCGGAGACCCCGAGCAGACCGGTCTTCACCGGGGTCACGACCTTCTTCTTGCGCCGACGGCCCGAGCCGCCCCCGCGCCGCGGACCGCCGTCGCGCGGCGAGAAGCCCTCGCTCGGGAACATCGCGGTGCTCGCGGTACCCGTGGCCTGGGCGTACTCGTCGTCCGTCGCGTAGAGGTAGGCGTCACTGCGGGCGGCGTGCGCCTCGGGGTTCAGATAGGGCGCGATGCCCACGGTGGGGTACTCGCCCGTGTGGTGCCCTCGGGCGTCGGCCTCGAAGTCGTACGAGAACTGCTGGTCCAAGCCGTACGAGTGCTGCGGGTCGTAGTCGTACTGGTGGTACGAGTGCTGCGCGTCGTAGCCGCTCGTGTATGAGCCGTCTGTTTCTGTGACCCCCGTGGCGCGGCCCGTGGCGGCGCGGCCGGCGGCGGAGCGTCGGTGGCGTCCCATGTGTCCTGGCCTTCCTAGGTCTTTGTGGCCGACTCGTCCCCAGCGGTCGGACCGTACTCACGAAACTCACACGATCGAGTGAGTTTCGTATGAGATTCATTGGCAGGGGACGGTACCGCATGGCGCCAGGGGACGGAGAGTCCTGAGAGGCATTGGTTGGTTAGGTTGCATCTATGAGCGAGGATGTACGACTGGTCGCCTGGGTGCGCGGACGCGTCCAAGGGGTGGGTTTCCGCTGGTTCACCAGGGCCAAGGCCCTTGAGCTCGGTGGGCTGAGTGGTTTTGCTCTCAATTTGGGGGACGGACGGGTCCAGGTGGTCGCGGAGGGCCCGAAGGATCACTGCGAGGGACTCCTCGACTGGCTCCAGGGCGAGGACACGCCCGGGCGCGTGGACGGTGTCACCGAGATCTGGGACACACCTCGTGGGGGTTACGACGGCTTCGCCATCCGCTGAGCCGGTTCTGTAAACCACGCCAGGTGGAAGCGGAGGGGCATGCCACCGGCAACTGCCTGAAGCAGAAAGGCCCTGGTGGTTGCCAAGAACGGCATTTCCTGGGAGGCTCCGCACTTAAGAATGATCGCCACGCCCTGAGGGTCCCGCAGGAGTCGCGGCGCCGCCGTTTCCCGGCCGCGCGCCCCCGGGTTGCCCGCCAATACAGGGCGTGATCGTGTTGACCGTCAAACTTTTTGGTGAGACGCTGAATGCACCCCGCGCACCTTAGCTGTTTGGCATGGATGAACGGCAGCACAAACTCAACAGTGCCAAGCATCGCGGGTGCGAATCCCTCACGACCCACACCGCTTCGGTCGGTCACTCAGTGTGGAGGACCATCCATCATGGCAAAGGCGCTTCTCGGTTACGTCGGCGGCTCCGACCCGCGACTCATTGCCGAGATGCGACGGCTCCAGCAGCGCGTACAGGACCTCGAATCCGAGCTCGTACGGATTCAGGCCGAGAACGACGCGCTCGCGGCTGCCGCTTCTCACGACTCGCTTCTGGAGAGCATCGACGCACACCAGGCGGAGCCTGCGCTCACCTGATCACTGCATCGCACCACGACAAGCAGTGGTTGGGCGGCCTGTATCAACCGCTAAGTTGTCAGAGTTTGCAAGGGACGCTTCGGCGTCCCTTCTTTCTTTCCCCCGCGTTCCCTCACCGTCTATAACGTCTGATGTGCCCTGCACGTTCATGGGTGAAACCGCGGGAAACAGCACGTTCATGGAGTGAGACAACCCCGGAAGGTAGAGTCCAGCGGCGTGCACCTCAAGGCCCTGACCCTCCGCGGGTTCAAGTCGTTCGCCTCGGCGACCACGCTCCGGTTCGAGCCGGGCATCACGTGTGTCGTCGGCCCCAACGGCTCGGGCAAGTCCAATGTCGTCGACGCCCTCAGCTGGGTCATGGGCGAACAGGGCGCCAAGTCGCTGCGCGGCGGCAAGATGGAGGACGTCATCTTCGCCGGCACCACCGGGCGCCCGCCCCTGGGCCGTGCCGAGGTCTCCCTCACCATCGACAACTCCGACGGTGCCCTGCCCATCGAGTACGCCGAGGTCACCATCACGCGGATCATGTTCCGCAACGGCGGCAGCGAGTACCAGATCAACGGCGACACCTGCCGACTCCTCGACATCCAGGACCTGTTGTCCGACTCCGGCATCGGCCGCGAGATGCACGTCATCGTCGGCCAGGGCCAGCTCGACTCCGTCCTCCACGCCGACCCCATGGGCCGCCGCGCCTTCATCGAGGAGGCCGCAGGCGTCCTCAAGCACCGCAAGCGCAAGGAGAAGGCCCTCCGCAAGCTCGACGCGATGCAGGCCAACCTCGCGCGCGTGCAGGACCTCACGGACGAACTGCGCAGGCAGCTGAAGCCGCTCGGCCGGCAGGCGGCGGTCGCGCGGCGGGCAGCGGTGATCCAGGCGGACCTGCGAGACGCCCGCCTCCGCCTCCTCGCCGACGATCTCGTACGACTCCGCCAGGCGCTCAAGTCCGAGATCGCCGACGAGGCCGCGCTGAAGGAGCGCAAGGAGGCCGCCGAGGAGGAGCTGAAGAAGGCGCTCCAGCGGGAGGCGCTCCTGGAGGACGAGGTCCGCCGCCTCGCCCCGCGCCTCCAGCGCGCCCAGCAGACCTGGTACGAGCTCTCCCAGCTCGCCGAACGCGTGCGCGGCACCGTCTCGCTCGCCGACGCGCGCGTGAAGAGCGCCACCTCGGCACCGCCCGAGGAACGCCGCGGCCGTGACCCCGAGGACATGGAGCGCGAGGCCGCCCGGATCCGCGAACAGGAGGCCGAACTCGAAGCGGCCCTGGAGGCGGCCGAGCACGCCCTGGACGACACGGTCGCCCACCGCGCCGAACTGGAACGCGCCCTCACCCAGGAGGAACGCCGCCTCAAGGACGTCGCCCGCGCCATCGCCGACCGCCGCGAAGGCCTGGCCCGGCTCAACGGCCAGGTCAACGCCGCCCGTTCACGCGCCGCCTCGGCCCAGGCCGAGATCGACCGCCTGGCGTCCGCGAGGGACGAGGCCCAGGAGCGCGCCTTCGCCGCCCAGGAGGAGTACGAGACCCTCAAGACCGAGGTGGACGGCCTCGACGCGGACGACGCGGACCTGGCCGAACAGCACGACGCGGCGAAGGCGGCGTTGGCCGAGGCGGAGTCCGCGCTGACGACCGCCCGGGAGGCGGCGACGGCGGCGGAGCGGAAGCGGGCGGCGACGCAGGCGAGGCACGAGGCGCTGGCGCTGGGGCTGAGGAGGAAGGACGGGACGGGAGCGCTGCTGGGCGCGAAGGACCGTCTCACCGGCCTGCTGGGCCCGGCGGCGGAACTGCTGACGGTGACCCCGGGCTATGAGGTGGCGCTGGCCGCGGCTTTCGGAGCGGCGGCGGATGCACTGGCGGTGACGTCACCATCGGCGGCGGCGGACGCAATCCGCCTGCTGCGCAAGCAGGACGGGGGTCGGGCGTCACTCCTCTTGGCAGGCGGCCAGGAAGACGCGCCCTTTGGGGGCGCGGGGAACTGCGCGACCAGCCACGACGACGCCGCAGACGCCGAACTATCCCACGCCGGCAAGTTCGTCCGCGCCCCCTCCGACCTCATGCCCGCCGTACGCCGCCTGCTCCACAACATCGTCGTCGTCGGCACCCTCGAAGACGCCGAAGACCTCGTCTACGCGAACCCCCACCTCACAGCCGTCACCGCCGAAGGCGACCTCCTCGGCGCCCACTTCGCCCACGGCGGCTCCGCAGGAGCCCCCAGCCTCCTCGAAGTACAGGCATCGGTGGATGAGGCAGCCGCGGAACTGGAAGACCTCGCCGTCCGCTGCGAAGAGCTGACCGAGGCCCAGCACGAGGCCCAGGAGCGCCGCAGGCAATCCGCCGCCGAGGTCGAGGAACTCGGCGAGCGCCGCCGCGCCGCAGACCGCGAGAAGTCGGCCGTGGCCCAGCAGCTCGGCCGCCTCGCCGGCCAGGCGCGCGGCGCCGCGGGCGAGGCCGAGCGGTCCGTGGCGGCGGCCTCCCGCGCGCAGGACGCCCTCGACAAGGCCCTCCAGGACGTCGAGGAACTCGCCGAACGCCTGGCCGTGGCCGAAGAGATGCCCGTGGAGGAGGAGCCGGACACGTCGGTACGGGACCGTCTCGCCGCCGACGGCGCGAACGCGCGCCAGACCGAGATGGAGGCCCGCCTCCAGGTCCGTACGCACGAGGAACGCGTCAAGGGCCTCGCGGGCCGGGCCGACTCCCTCGACCGCGCCGCCCGAGCGGAGCGCGACGCACGCGCGCGTGCCGAGCAGCGGCGGGCGCGGATGCGGCACGAGGCAGCCGTCGCGGAGGCCGTCGCCTCGGGCGCGCGGCAGCTGCTCGCGCATGTGGAGGTCTCCCTGGCCCGTGCCGACGCGGAGCGCACCGCAGCCGAGGCCGCCAAAGCCCGCCGCGAGCAGGAGCTGACCGCCGCCCGCAACGCCGGCCGTGACCTCAAGGGCGAGCTCGACAAGCTGACCGACTCGGTCCACCGGGGCGAGGTGCTGGGCGCCGAGAAGCGGATGCGGATCGAGCAGCTGGAGACCAAGGCGCTGGAGGAACTCGGCGTCGAACCGGCGGGGCTCGTCGAGGAGTACGGCCCTCACCAGCTCGTACCGCCCTCCCCGCCCGCCGAGGGCGAGGAGCTGCCCGAGGACCCGGAGCATCCGCGCAACCAGCCGAAGCCGTTCCACCGGGCCGAGCAGGAGAAGCGGCTCAAGGCGACCGAGCGGGCGTATCAGCAGCTGGGCAAGGTGAACCCGCTCGCGCTGGAGGAGTTCGCGGCGCTGGAGGAGCGGCACAAGTTCCTGAGCGAGCAGCTGGAGGACCTGAAGAAGACCCGCGCCGATCTGCTTCAGGTGGTGAAGGAGGTCGACGAGCGGGTCGAGCAGGTCTTCACCGAGGCGTACCGGGACACGGCCCGGGAGTTCGAGGGTGTCTTCAGCCGGCTGTTCCCGGGTGGTGAGGGGCGGCTGATCCTGACCGATCCCGACAACATGCTCACCACCGGCGTCGATGTCGAGGCGCGTCCGCCGGGCAAGAAGGTGAAGCGGCTCAGCCTGCTCTCCGGTGGCGAACGCTCCCTCACGGCCGTAGCGTTGCTCGTGTCGATCTTCAAGGCGCGGCCGAGCCCGTTCTATGTCATGGACGAGGTCGAGGCCGCGCTCGACGACACCAACCTCCAGCGACTCATCCGGATCATGCAGGAGCTGCAAGAGGCCTCGCAGCTCATCGTGATCACGCACCAGAAGCGGACGATGGAGGTCGCCGACGCGCTGTACGGCGTCTCCATGCAGGGCGACGGCGTCTCCAAGGTCATCAGCCAGCGGCTGCGCTAGGTCATCAGCCGGCCGCTGCTTCAGGCCGTCCGCCTCGCCTGCCCCGTTTCCATTTCTTCAATCCTTGAACTCAATGCCCTCACCGGTGCCTGTTTTCTCACATCGCCCCGTCTGTTGACTTCACAACTTGAAGGCATAAGGTCTGCATCGTTGTTCTTGCCTTCAGGCAGCGTTGCCGATGGCCTTAGGAGTTGAACGTGACCAGCACAGCGCAGGCGTCCCAGTCAGGAGCCAGGTCGGCTCAGCCCGAGCATCTCGGGCACGTGATCTTCATCGCGGCGGCGGCCGCGATGGGCGGTTTCCTCTTCGGCTACGACAGTTCCGTGATCAACGGCGCCGTCGAAGCCATCCGGGACCGCTACGACATCGGCTCCGCGGCGCTGGCGCAGGTCATCGCCATCGCCCTGATCGGCTGTGCCATCGGCGCCGCGACCGCCGGCCGGATCGCGGACCGGATCGGCCGTATCCGCTGCATGCAGATCTCGGCCGTGCTCTTCACGGTCAGCGCGGTGGGTTCGGCGTTGCCGTTCGCGCTGTGGGACCTGGCCTTCTGGCGGGTCGTGGGCGGTTTCGCCATCGGTATGGCCTCCGTGATCGGCCCCGCCTACATCGCCGAGGTCGCCCCGCCGGCGTACCGCGGCCGTCTCGGTTCCTTCCAGCAGGCCGCGATCGTCATCGGCATCGCCATCTCGCAGCTGGTCAACTGGGGCCTGCTGAACGCGGCCGGCGGCGACCAGCGCGGCAAGCTGATGGGCCTGGAGGCCTGGCAGGTCATGCTCGGTGTCATGGTGGTCCCGGCCGTCCTCTACGGCCTGCTCTCCTTCGCCATCCCCGAGTCCCCGCGCTTCCTGATCTCCGTCGGCAAGCACGAGCGCGCCCGCGAGATCCTCAAGGAGGTCGAGGGCGAGCAGATCGATCTGGACGCCCGCGTCACCGAGATCGAGCAGGGCATGCACAGCGAGCACAAGTCCACCTTCAAGGACCTGCTCGGCGGCAGCTTCTTCTTCAAGCCGATCGTCTGGGTCGGTATCGGCCTCTCGGTCTTCCAGCAGTTCGTCGGCATCAACGTCGCGTTCTACTACTCCTCGACGCTGTGGCAGTCGGTCGGTGTCGACCCGACGGACTCGTTCTTCTACTCCTTCACGACGTCGATCATCAACATCGTCGGCACCGTGATCGCCATGATCTTCGTCGACCGCGTCGGCCGTAAGCCGCTGGCCCTCATCGGCTCCGTCGGCATGGTCATCGGCCTCGGCCTGGAGGCCTGGGCGTTCTCCTTCGACCTGGTCGACGGCAAGCTCCCGGCCGCGCAGGGCTGGACCGCCCTGATCGCCGCCCACGTCTTCGTCCTCTTCTTCGCCCTGTCCTGGGGTGTGGTCGTCTGGGTCTTCCTCGGCGAGATGTTCCCGAACAAGATCCGCGCCGCCGCCCTGGGCGTGGCCGCCTCCGCGCAGTGGATCGCCAACTGGGCCATCACCGCGAGCTTCCCGTCCCTGTCCGACTGGAACCTCTCCGCGACCTACGTGATCTACACGGTCTTCGCCGCGCTCTCCATCCCGTTCGTCCTCAAGTACGTCAAGGAGACGAAGGGCAAGGCGCTGGAGGAGATGGGCTGAGCGGCCCCCACCAACTCGGGGAGAAGGGCCCAATCCCCGCTGCCCCTCTCCCCGTAACCCTCACCGCCGCCCCGGCTCGGCCACTGCCCGAGCCGGGGCGGCGGTGTCGTGTCCGTCTCCGTGTCCGGGGGATCAGCCGCCGAGCCGCGGCAGGACGTCCTCACAGAACAGCCGCAGACTCCGCCACCCCTCCGCCACCGGCATCCCGCCCGCCAGCGGATGCAGTACGAGGTTGTCGAGCCCCTGGTCCACGCACTGCTCCGGCGTGAGGATCCGGTACACGCCCTCGGCGCGCAGCTCCTCCACGCTCGTCGCCCCCGACTTCACCGCGGACCGGATGTCCCCGGACTGCCAGGAGGCGTACGTCCGGGCCTCGTGCAGGAAATGGGAGCCGTACGCGGCCCACGCCGCGTCCGGGTCCTCGGCGATGTGCAGCAGCGGGGTCTCGGCCGCGGGCATCATGGTCCAGCCCTCGGTGCCGTACTCGACGAGCCGCTCCTTGTAGTACGCCTCCAGCTCCGGCAGATGCGCGCTGGGGAAGAACGGCAGCCCCAGCCGGGCGGCCCGGCGCGCGGCGGCCTGGGAGGAGCCGCCGACCAGGAGCAGGGGGTGCGGGTCGGTGAAGGGGCGCGGGGTGACGCGTACCGTACGGCCGCGGTACTCGAACTCCTCGCCGGTCCACGCCTTGAGCAGCGTCTCCAGCACCTCGTCCTGGATCCGGCCGCGCCGCTTCCACTCCACGTCGAAGAGGGCGTACTCCTCGGGGCGGTAGCCGATGCCCACGACCGTCACCAGACGGCCGCCGCTCAGCAGGTCCAGTACCGCGATCTCCTCGGCCAGGCGGAGCGGGTCGTGGAGCGGGCCGATGACCGCCGAGACCGTGACGGCGAGGCGTTCGGTGGCGCCGAAGACCGCGCCCGCGAAGGCGAAGGGGGAGGGCAGCCAGTTGTTGGCGACGCCGTGGTGTTCCTCGGTCTGCACGAGGGTGATGCCGTGCTGGTCGGCGTACGCGGCCATCTCCAGGGCGGCTTTGTAGCGGGCGCGGAGGGAGGCGGGGGTGGCGTCGGGCTCGACGAGGTTGAAGCGTACGACCGTTACGGGCATGGGGTCCCCCTCGGTGCGCTGGGCGGTGGAGGGGGACGCTAGCTGACGGGGCGTCAGATGGCCATGGCCGCGGGCTCCTCGACGGGGGTCTTCTTCCCGGGGACCGCCGGCTTGGGGAGTACCGCGTACAGCAGGCCCGAGACCGCGATCGTCGCGACCCAGCCGAGGCCGTACTCGCCGATCGGGTTGTTCGAGGCCAGCGGGCCCGTGAACCAGTCGGATGCGGTGAAGAGCAGACCCGTGCCGAGCCCCACCGCCCAGGCCGCCACCGCCGCCGGGCTGAAGCCGCCCCGGTACCAGTAGGCGCTGGTGGGTGTCGTGTCGAGGAGGGCCTCGGCGTCGTACGAGGTCCGGCGCAGCATGTCGACGCCGAAGACGCCGAGCCAGGCCGAGAAGGCCACCGCGAGGAGGGAGAGGAAGGTGATGAAGGGGCCCATGAAGCCGGTCGCGGCGAGCATCAGGACGCTGCCGAAGATCAGCGAGATCGCCGCGTTGACCGAGACCGCCCAGTGGCGCGGCACCTTGAAGCCGAGCGTCTGCGCGGTGAAGCCCGCCGAGTACATGGACATCGAGTTGATCAGCAGGGTGCCGATCAGGGCGATGAGGAGGTACGGGACCGCGAGCCAGAGCGGGAGGATCTCGCCCAGGAACGACACCGGGTCCGAGGCGGAGGCCAGATCGGGGGTCGCCGACGCCATCACCAGGCCCATCAGGACCATGGGCAGTACGACGATCCCGGCGCCGCCCACCGTGTTGCGCACGATCGCCGACGAGGACGCCGAGGGCGGCAGATAGCGCGTGAAGTCGGGGGCCGAGGGCACCCAGCTGATGCCGCCCGCCGCGATCAGACCCACGCCCGCGATCATCGCCGAGGTCGGTCCCGCGCTCTGCCCGAAGACCTTGCCCCAGTCCGTCTCGACGATCAGATAGCCGAGGACGAGGACGGAGAAGGCGCCGAAGAGGTAGGTCGCCCAGGTGTTGCACCGCTGGACGGCCTTGATGCCCAGGCCCGAGATCGCGAACGTCGTGATCACGAAGAGGAGGAGGGTGATGACGATGAGGGCTGTGTTGCTCTGGATGCCGAAGCAGATGTCCAGGACGGTCAGCAGCGCGTAGGCGCCGGTCACCGCGTTGATCGTCTCCCAGCCCCAGCGGGCGATCCAGATCAGTGAGCCGGGGAGCAGATTGCCCCGCGGCCCGAAGACCGCGCGGGACAGCGCCATACCGGGGGCGCCACCGCGCTTGCCGGCGATGCCGATCAGACCGACCAGACCGTACGAGACGATCGGCGCCGCGATGCCCACCACCAGGGCCTGCCAGAAGTTGAGGCCGTACGACACGGACAGGGTCGCGCCCATGGTCAGGAGCAGGACGCTGATGTTGGCGGCGACCCAGGTGGGGAAGAGTTCGCGGGTGCGGGCGGTGCGCTCGGAGTGGGGGATCGGCTCAAGGCCGTGGGTTTCGAGACCGCTCATGAGGAGCCATCGTACTTTAGTGTCACTAATCCACTTAAGTGGCTTTTGTCCCTAGTGGTGCTTGGAGGAATCCACAGGCTGGGTGCCGCCCGGACCCATGGCCGATACTGGGCGGGTTATGGAAATCATCCTTGCTGTAGTCATCGCCGTGGTCGTGCTCGGTGTGCTCGGCGGGCTCGTCGTCGGCAGCCGACGCAAGAAGCCGCTGCCCCCGCCGCCTCCCGCAGCGCCCGACATCACCGCCCCTCCGGCCGAGCCGCACGTCGGCGACGAGGCCGAGACGCCGCGCGACGAACCGCGCCGCACGATAGAGGAGGTGGACCTTCCCGACGGCTCCGTCGCCGTCGAGGAACCCCCCGTCGTCGAAGAGCTCCCGCCGACCGAGATCGAGGTCCCGGAGCCCGCCGCCGGCCGCCTGGTGCGGCTGCGCGCCCGTCTCTCCCGCTCGCAGAACGCGCTCGGCAAGGGCCTGCTGACCCTGCTCTCGCGCGAGCACCTCGACGACGACACCTGGGAGGAGATCGAGGACATCCTCCTCACCGCCGACGTCGGCGTCGCCCCCACCCAGGAGCTGGTCGACGGTCTGCGCGAGCGCGTGCGGGTGCTCGGCACCCGGACCCCCGAGGAGCTGCGCGGGCTGCTGCGCGAGGAGCTCCTCAAGCTGGTCGGCACCGACTTCGACCGGACCGTGAAGACCGAGCCGGAGACCAGCAAGCCCGGCATCGTGATGGTCGTCGGCGTCAACGGCACCGGCAAGACCACCACCACCGGCAAGCTCGCGCGCGTGCTGGTCGCCGACGGGCGGTCCGTCGTCCTCGGTGCCGCCGACACCTTCCGTGCCGCCGCCGCCGATCAGCTCCAGACCTGGGGCGACCGGGTCGGGGCCCACACCGTGCGCGGTCCCGAGGGGGGTGACCCCGCCTCCATCGCCTTCGACGCGGTGAAGGAGGGCAAGGAGATCGGTGCGGATGTCGTGCTGATCGACACCGCGGGCCGCCTTCACACCAAGACCGGGCTCATGGACGAGCTCGGCAAGGTCAAGCGGGTCGTGGAGAAGCAGGCGCCGCTCGACGAGGTGCTGCTCGTGCTGGACGCGACGACAGGGCAGAACGGTCTCGTGCAGGCCCGCGTCTTCGCCGAGGTCGTCGACATCACGGGCATCGTGCTGACCAAGCTCGACGGTACGGCCAAGGGCGGCATCGTCGTGGCGGTCCAGCGGGAGCTGGGGGTGCCGGTGAAGCTGGTGGGGCTCGGTGAGGGTGCGGATGATCTGGCGCCGTTCGAGCCGGAGGCGTTCGTGGATGCGCTGATCGGAGAGTGAGCGAGCGATAGGCCGTGGTTGTCTGCGGCTTCGTCGTGGCTTGTCGCGCAGTTCCCCGCGCCCCTTTGGGGCGCGCTGCCGAACCGCATGCGAAGAAGTGCCCGCCCCCAAGGTGCAGTTGGGAGCGGGCACTTCGCTGTGTACGTCTATGCGCGGGACCGATGGGCCACGTACGCCAGCGTCCCCAGCAGCAGCCGCGCAGCGGGTGGCTTCGTCGCCGAGTCCAGGGCCGGCGAGCGCAGCCACTGCACCGGGCCCAGGCCTCCTCGGTCCGACGGCGGTGCCGTGATGTACGTGCCCGGGCCCAGGCCGCGGAGGTCCAGGGAAGTGGGGTCGTCCCAGCCCATGCGGTAGAGGAGTTCGGGGAGTTCGGCGGCGGCGCCCGGGGCGACGAAGAAGTGGGCGCGGCCCTCGGGGGTGGCCGTCACCGGGCCGACCGGGAGGCCCATGCGTTCCAGGCGGACCAGGGCGCGGCGGCCGGCGGGTTCGGCGACCTCGATGATGTCGAAGGCGCGGCCGACCGGCAGCATCACCGACGCGCCGGGGAACTCGGCCCAGGCGCCGGTCACTTCGTCCAGCGTCGCGCCCGCGGGCACCTCCGGTGCGAAGCCGAGGGGATGCGCGCCCGGTGCCCGGCAGTCCGCCCGGCCGCAGGAGCACGCGCCCGCGGCGGCCCTGGCGCCCGGGACCACGTCCCAGCCCCACAGCCCGGTGAACTCGGCCACGGCGGTGCACTCCGACGAGCGGCCGCGGCGACGCGAGGAGGACCGGATGTCGCGGATCCCCCGACTGCTGCCGATCGTGAAGCCCATGCCCCCTCCAACGGGTCCGACGCACCGGTGGTTACGAGACGGGCACGGAAAGTGACCTGAGCGGTATGTCGAATGTCCACTCCGCACATGTCCACTCCGCGCCCGGAAGCGCCCCGGGTGGTGCGCCCGGCTTCGTGCGCCCCTGAGTGCACCGCTCCGCCCACTCCCGGCCGTCCTATGTCAAGTGAATCGCGTGCGGGCGACCGTGAGTTCATTCGAAGGGGTGGCGAATGGTGGCGTTTCCGGGATCGCCATGGCTGGAGGGGTGATCGTAGGATTACTTTGTGTGCACGAGTCCTGGGGGCACATGCACTCGTGGGTATGCCGGAGGCAACTCGGCATCCCGTTCGAAGGGTGAGAAGTACCGGACGGGCAGCCGTATTTACCGGCATTCTGATAGGGCTTGGCGCACTCAGCGACAAGTGGTCTCAGGGATGGGGGCGTTCCAGTGAGCGGCAACGGCGGAAGCGGAACGGGCGCCGGCAGCGCGGCGAACGGCGACAAGCGCCCCAATGAGCTGCTCACCTCGTGGTTCGTGCGCAGCGGCTGGTCGAAGGGCGAACTCGCCCGCCAAGTCAACCGCCGTGCCCGCCAGTTGGGCGCCAATCACATCTCCACC
Organism: Streptomyces sp. NPDC046909; assembly: GCF_040644695.1. Classification (NCBI taxonomy): domain Bacteria; kingdom Bacillati; phylum Actinomycetota; class Actinomycetes; order Kitasatosporales; family Streptomycetaceae; genus Streptomyces; species Streptomyces sp. NPDC046909. The sequence continues at coordinate 743,814 of NZ_JBEYXC010000004.1, forward strand.
GACACCTCGCGCGTCCGCCGCTGGCTGGACGGCGAGAATCCACGCGAACCGATCCCCAGGATCCTCTCGGAGCTGTTCTCCGAGCGGTTCGGCTGTGTCGTCTCGGTCGAGGATCTCGGCCTGCGCGCGGCCCGCCAGTCACCGTCCGTGTCCGGGGTCGACCTGCCGTGGACGGGTCCGCAGACCGTGGCCCTGCTCAGCGAGTTCTCGCGCAGCGACCTGATGCTGGCGCGGCGCGGCTTCCTCGGGACTTCGCTGGCCCTGTCCGCGGGCCCGTCCCTCATCGAGCCCATGCAGCGCTGGCTCGTCCCCGGCCCGTCCGCCGCCCATCACGAGCCCGAGCCGTCGGCCGCGGCCCGCCGGGGCGGCCGGCTCTCCAAGCCTGAGCTGGACCTCCTGGAGTCCACCACCGTGATGTTCCGGCAGTGGGACGCCCAGTGCGGCGGCGGTCTGCGCCGCAAGGCGGTCGTCGGCCAGCTGCACGAGGTGACCGACCTCCTCCAGGAACCCCAGCCCGAGGCCACCACCCGCAAGCTGTTCAAGGTCGCCGCCGAGCTGGCCGAGCTCGCGGGCTGGATGTCGTACGACGTGGGACTCCAGCCCACCGCCCAGAAGTACTTCGTGCTCGCCCTGCACGCGGCCAAGGAAGCGGGCGACAAGCCGCTGGGCTCGTACGTGCTGTCCAGCATGAGCCGTCAGATGATCCACCTCGGCCGGCCCGACGACGCTCTTGAACTGATCCATCTCGCGCAGTACGGCAGCCGGGACTGCGCGAGCCCGCGCACCCAGGCGATGCTGTATGCGATGGAGGCCCGCGCCTACGCCAACATGGGGCAGCCGGGGAAGTGCAAGCGCGCCGTCCGGATGGCCGAGGACACCTTCTCCGAGGCCGACGAGTGGGACGAGCCGGACCCCGACTGGATCCGCTTCTTCTCCGAGGCCGAGCTGCACGGCGAGAACAGCCACTCCTACCGCGACCTGGCCTATGTCGCCGGCCGCAGCCCCACGTACGCCTCGCTGGCCGAGCCCGTGATGCAGCGGGCCGTGGAGCTCTTCGCCAAGGACACCGAGCATCAGCGGTCGTACGCACTCAATCTGATCGGCATGGCCACCGTGCACCTGCTCCAGCGCGAGCCCGAGCGGAGCGCGGTGCTGGCCGAGGAGGCGATGTTCGTCGCCAAGAAGGTCCGCTCGGAGCGGGTCAACACTCGTATCCGAAAGACGGTCGACACGGCCGTACGCGATTTCGGTGATCTCGGTGAGGTCATCGACCTCACCGAGAAGCTGGCGGTGGAACTCCCGGAGACCGCCGAAGCGGTCTGACATCCGCAGGAATCCCTTGAGCCCCGGCCGCGGCCGGCCCTCCCGAACTGCCCGACTCGGCTCCCCCATGCCAGGTCATCGGAAGGCCGCCGCGGCCGGTTCTTTTCCCTTCACCGAAGGTTGCGCCACGATAACGATCCCCCTGCCGGACATCAGGCAGTTCATCGACGCGTAACACCCAGAACCTCTTCGTCACGGCGGCGAAACAACGAGGGGCTTCGACCGAAACCGCGCTGCTGCAATCTCAGGGCGCATAACCGGCCCACCCCTCAATCCGCTCAGGCTTCGCCCGCACGGGGCCGTACTTACGACGAGGAGACGCCGATGGCACCAGCCATCACGCTGGCGGCAGACGTAGAGCTGTCGCCCGCCAACACAGGCTTCATGCTTATCTGTTCCGCCCTGGTGCTGCTCATGACTCCGGGCCTGGCCTTCTTCTACGGAGGCATGGTCCGCGTCAAGAGCACCCTGAACATGCTGATGATGTCCTTCATCAGCATGGGGATCATCACCATCCTGTGGGTGTTGTACGGCTTCTCCTTCGCCTTCGGCGCCGACAAGGGCAGCCTGATCGGCTGGACGTCGGACTTCGTCGGTCTCAGCGGGATCGACAAGGGTGACCTCTGGCTCCCGTACAACATCCCGGTCCTGGCCTTCATGGTCTTCCAGCTGATGTTCGCCATCATCACGCCGGCCCTGATAAGCGGTGCGCTGGCCGACCGTGTGAAGTTCTCCGCGTGGGCGCTGTTCATCGCCCTGTGGGCCACCGTCGTCTACTTCCCCGTCGCCCACTGGGTCTGGGGCACCGGCGGCTGGGCCTTCGACCTGGGTGTCATCGACTTCGCCGGTGGTACGGCGGTCCACATCAACGCGGGTGCCGCGGCGCTCGGCGTGATCCTGGTCATCGGCAAGCGCGTCGGCTTCAAGAAGGACCCGATGCGCCCGCACAGCCTTCCGCTGGTCATGCTCGGCGCCGGTCTCCTGTGGTTCGGCTGGTTCGGCTTCAACGCCGGTTCGTGGCTCGGCAACGACGACGGCGTCGGCACCCTGATGTTCGTCAACACGCAGGTCGCCACCGCCGCCGCCATGCTCGCCTGGCTCATCTACGAGAAGATCCGCCACGGCGCGTTCACCACCCTCGGTGCCGCCTCCGGCGCGGTCGCGGGCCTCGTCGCCATCACCCCGTCCGGTGGTTCGGTCACCCCGATCGGCGCGATCGCGGTCGGCGCCATCGCCGGTGTCCTGTGCGCCATGGCCGTGGGCCTGAAGTACAAGTTCGGCTACGACGACTCGCTCGACGTCGTCGGTGTCCACCTCGTCGGCGGTGTCGTCGGCTCGGTCCTGATCGGCTTCTTCGCCAGCGGCAAGGGCCAGTCGGAGGCGGCCGGTGTCTTCTACGGTGACCACACCTTCGACCAGCTGTGGAAGCAGCTCGCCGGTGTCGGTGGCGTCCTCGCCTACTCCCTGATCGCCTCCGCGATCCTCGCCTTCCTCATCGACAAGACCCTCGGCATGCGGGTCACCGAGGACGAAGAGGTCGCCGGTATCGACCAGGCCGAGCACGCCGAGACCGCATACGACTTCAGTGGTGCCGGTGGCGGCGCCGCCAAGGCCGTCGCGGCCCCGGCCGCCGAAGCTGCGAGCAAGAAGGTGGACGCATGAAGCTCATCACCGCCGTCGTCAAGCCGCACCGGCTCGACGAGATCAAGGAAGCCCTCCAGGCCTTCGGGGTCCACGGCCTGACGGTCACCGAGGCGAGCGGCTACGGTCGTCAGCGGGGTCACACCGAGGTCTACCGCGGTGCCGAGTACACCGTCGACCTGGTCCCGAAGATCCGTATCGAGGTCCTGGCCGAGGACGACGACGCCGAGCAGCTGATCGACGTCATCGTCAAGGCCGCCCGCACCGGCAAGATCGGTGACGGCAAGGTCTGGTCCCTGCCGGTCGAGACGGCCGTACGGGTCCGGACCGGCGAGCGCGGCCCCGACGCGCTCTGACAGAAAAGAACAGGAGCTGCTGGGTGTCGAGTACGGACGTGCGTAAAGAAGCAGAAGACTCGGGACCCAGCGGCTACGCGGCGGCCCGGCTGCGCCTCCTCACCGAGGGGGCGCGGTCCGGGCCGCCGCGCCGTTCGGCCCTCTCCGAACTGACGGACGACTGGCTGTCGGGGCTGTTCAACGCCGGTGTCCTCGGCGCCGGTGCCGAGGGGCTGCGCGGGGTGTCCCTGGTCGCCGTCGGCGGCTACGGGCGCGGTGAGCTGTCGCCGCGCAGCGACCTGGACCTGCTCCTGCTGCACGACGGCGGCGACTCCGGCGCGGTCGCGGCGCTGGCCGACCGGATCTGGTACCCGGTGTGGGACCTGGGGCTCGCCCTGGACCACTCGGTGCGCACCCCGGTCGAGGCCCGCAAGACCGCCGGGGAGGATTTGAAAGTCCAACTCGGTCTCCTGGACGCCCGCCACCTCGCCGGCGACCTCGGCCTCACCGCCGGACTGCGCACTGCCGTCCTCGCCGACTGGCGCAACCAGGCGCCCAAGCGTCTCCCCGAACTCCAGGAACTGTGCGCCGAGCGGGCCGAGCGCCAGGGCGAGTTGCAGTACCTGCTGGAGCCGGATCTGAAAGAGGCGCGCGGAGGGTTGCGCGACGCCACCGCCCTGCGCGCCGTCGCCGCCTCCTGGCTGGCCGACGCCCCGCGCGAGGGCCTCGACGACGCCCGGCGCCGGCTCCTCGACGTCCGTGACGCCCTCCACCTCACCACCGGGCGCGCCACCGACCGGCTCGCGCTCCAGGAGCAGGACCAGGTCGCCGCCGAGCTCGGACTCCTCGACGCGGACACGCTGCTGCGGCAGGTGTACGAGGCCGCGCGGGTCGTGTCGTACGCGAGTGATGTCACCTGGCGCGAGGTGGGGCGCGTGCTGCGATCGCGCGCCGTGCGGCCGCGTCTGCGCGCCATGCTCGGGGGCGGCAAGCCGGTCGCCGAGCGCTCCCCGCTGGCCGAGGGCGTGGTCGAGCAGGACGGCGAGGTGGTGCTCGCCCGCGCCGCGCGCCCCGAGCGCGACCCCGTCCTGCCGTTGCGCGCCGCGGCCGCCGCCGCACAGGCCGGACTGCCCCTCTCCCTGCACGCCGTACGGCGCATGGCCGCCAACGCGCGCCCCCTGCCCACGCCCTGGCCCGCCGAGGCACGCGAACAGCTCGTGACCCTGCTCGGCTCCGGCACCCCGACGATCGACGTCTGGGAGGCGCTGGAGGCGGAGGGCCTGATCACCCGCCTGCTGCCCGACTGGGAGCGGGTGCGCTGCCGCCCGCAGCGCAACGCCGTGCACATCTGGACGGTCGACCGCCACCTCATCGAGACCGCGGTCCGCGCCTCCGAGTTCACGCGGCGCGTCCACCGCCCCGACCTGTTGCTGGTCGCCGCGCTCCTGCACGACATCGGCAAGGGCTGGCCCGGCGACCACTCCGTGGCCGGCGAGATCATCGCCAAGGACGTGGCCGCGCGGATCGGCTTCGACCGCGAGGACGTGGCGGTGCTCTCCACGCTCGTACGGCATCACCTGCTGCTCGTGGACACCGCCACCCGGCGTGACCTGGAGGACCCGGAGACGGTCCGCTCGGTCGCCGAGGCGGTCGGCTCGCAGGGCACCCTTGAGCTGCTGCACGCGCTGACGGAGGCGGACGCGCTGGCCACCGGTCCGGCCGCCTGGTCCTCCTGGCGAGGTTCGCTCGTGGCGGACCTGGTCAAGCGGGTCGCGGCAGTGCTCGCCGGGGACGACCTCGACGAGCCCGAGGCGGCGGCGCCGACGGCGGAGCAGGAGCGGCTCGCCATCGAGGCGATCGCCACGGGCAGCCCGGTGCTGTCGCTGCGCGCGCAGACCGAGCCGCCGGCTCTCGCGGAGGGGGAGCAGCCGCCGGGGGACCCCGAGCCCCTCGGCGTGGAGCTGCTCATCGCCGTACCCGACCAGCCGGGCGTCCTGCCCGCCGTGGCCGGCGTCCTCGCCATGCACCGCCTGACCGTCCGCACCGCCGAACTCCGCGCCCAGGACCTCCCGGACGGCGTCGAGGGCTCGGTCCTGCTGCTGAACTGGCGGGTCGCTGCGGAGTACGGCTCCCTGCCGCAGGCCGCGCGCCTGCGGGCGGACCTGGTGCGGGCCCTGGACGGTTCCCTCGACATCGCGGGCCGCCTGGCCGAACGCGACGCCGCCTACCCGCGCCGCCGCGGCGTGGTCGCGCCCCCGCCCCGCGTGACGGTCGCTCCGGCGGCCTCCCGCCTGGCCACGGTCATCGAGGTGCGCGCGCATGACGCCCCGGGCCTGCTGCACCGCATCGGCCGGGCCCTGGAGGACGCGAACGTACGGGTCCGCAGCGCGCATGTGTCGACGCTGGGCGCCAATGCGGTGGACGCGTTCTACGTCACGGGGCCCGAGGGGGCTCCGTTGCCGGGCGACGAGGCGGCGAGCGTGGCGCGCAAGCTGGAGGAGACGCTGCGGGCGTGACCTTGCGGTTGCTTGTTCGTTAGGCGGACGTGCTCCCCGCAGCTGCGGGGGTGTTCCGATCGTGAACGACGAGCTCATCACGATCCTTGGTTGCTCCCCGCTGACGCAGGGGTTTCCGTCCCCGTCCGCTGGATGCAGCAGGCGGGGACGATTGTCTTGCCGGGCCAGATACTCTGGAGGGCGACCCACTTTCCCCGACTTCGAGGACCGACGCCACCGTGTTCGATACCCTCTCCGACCGCCTCAGCGCGACTTTCAAGAATCTCCGCGGCAAGGGCAGGTTGTCCGAGGCGGACATCGACGCCACGGCGCGCGAGATCCGCATCGCACTTCTCGAAGCGGACGTGGCCCTCCCTGTCGTCCGGACGTTCATCAAGAACGTCAAGGAACGGGCGATGGGTGCCGAGGTTTCCAAGGCGCTGAACCCTGCCCAGCAGGTTCTCAAGATCGTCAATGACGAGTTGGTGACAGTTCTCGGCGGCGAGACCCGGCGCCTGCGCTTCGCCAAGCAGCCGCCGACCGTCATCATGCTGGCCGGTCTCCAGGGTGCCGGTAAGACCACCCTCGCGGGCAAGCTCGGCCACTGGCTCAAGGGCCAGGGCCACTCGCCGCTCCTCGTCGCCGCCGACCTCCAGCGTCCGAACGCCGTGAACCAGCTCAGCGTGGTCGCCGAGCGCGCCGGCGTGGCCGTGTACGCGCCGGAGCCGGGCAACGGCGTCGGTGACCCGGTCAAGGTCGCCAAGGACTCCATCGAGCACGCGAAGTCCAAGGTCCACGACATCGTCATCGTCGACACCGCGGGCCGCCTCGGTATCGACCAGGAGATGATGCAGCAGGCCGCGGACATCCGTGACGCGGTCTCCCCGGACGAGATCCTCTTCGTCGTCGACGCGATGATCGGCCAGGACGCGGTCAACACCGCCGAGGCCTTCCGCGACGGGGTCGGCTTCGACGGTGTGGTGCTCTCCAAGCTCGACGGTGACGCCCGCGGTGGTGCGGCCCTGTCGATCCGGCAGATCACCGGCAAGCCGATCATGTTCGCGTCGAACGGCGAGAAGCTCGACGACTTCGACGCCTTCCACCCTGACCGGATGGCCTCCCGCATCCTCGACATGGGTGACCTGCTCACCCTGATCGAGCAGGCGGAGAAGACGTTCAGCCAGGAAGAGGCCGAGAAGATGGCCTCCAAGCTGGCGTCCAAGAAGGGCCAGGACTTCACCCTGGACGACTTCCTGGCCCAGATGGAGCAGGTCAGGAAGATGGGCAGCATCAGCAAGCTGCTCGGCATGCTCCCGGGCATGGGCCAGATCAAGGACCAGATCAACAACCTGGACGAGCGGGACGTCGACCGCACGGCCGCCATCATCAAGTCGATGACCCCGGGCGAGCGCCAGGACCCGACGATCATCAACGGCTCCCGCCGCGCCCGTATCGCCAAGGGTTCCGGTGTCGAGGTCAGCGCGGTCAAGGGCCTGGTCGAGCGGTTCTTCGAGGCCCGCAAGATGATGTCCCGCATGGCCCAGGGCGGCGGCATGCCCGGGATGCCGGGGATGCCGGGCATGGGCGGCGGCCCCGGCCGCACCAAGAAGCAGCCCAAGCAGGCCAAGGGCAAGCAGCGCTCCGGCAACCCGATGAAGCGCAAGCAGCAGGAGCAGGAGGAGGCCGCGCGCCGCGCCGCCGCCGCACAGGGCGGCAACGCCTTCGGTGTCCCGGGCCAGCAGGCTCCGCAGGACTTCGAGCTGCCGGACGAGTTCAAGAAGTTCATGGGCTGACGGTTCGTTCTCGTACGACGCCGGGGGCGCTCCTTGTCGCAAGGGGTGCCCCCGGCGTCGTAAGCGCACATGCCAGCGCCGGTTTCCTGTCGTAACGTCCGGATATGACCAACCCTGCGCCGTCGCGGAAGTCTCCCGACCAGCCCTGGCGTACCGAGGGCACCCCGGAGGAGCCGCCGAAGCCGCCGTCGGGCGGACGGAGGCCGCGCGGGGGCTGGTGGAGCCTGCTGCTCACCGCGCTGATCGTCTATCTGATCGCCAACCTCGTGCTGTCGTACTTCAACGAGGGCGACGAGCCCACGATCTCCTACACGGAGTTCAGCGAGCAGGTCGACGCGGGCAACGTCAGCAAGATCTACGCCAAGGGTGACGCGATCCAGGGCCAGCTCAAGAAGGAGCAGGACAACCCGGAGGGCGACGGGAAGTACACCAAGTTCAACACCGAGCGGCCGACCTTCGCGGACGACCAGCTCTGGGAGGACCTGACCAAGAACAAGGTCACGGTCACGGCGGAACCGGTGGTCCAGCACCGGAGCTTTCTGGCCAATCTGCTGATCGCGCTCGCCCCGATGCTGCTCCTGGTCGTGCTGTGGGTCTTCATCGCGCGCCGGATGAGCGCGGGGATGGGCGGCGCGGGCGGGATGCTGGGGCGCAAGGCGCCGCCCAAGCCGGTCGAGCTGGAGGCCGGCAAGAAGCGCACGACCTTCGCGGACGTGGCGGGCATCGACGAGGTCGAGGGCGAGCTCAACGACGTCGTCGACTTCCTGAAGAACCCGGACGCGTATCGCCGCATGGGCGCGAAGATGCCGCGCGGTGTGCTGCTCGCGGGGCCGCCCGGCACCGGAAAGACGCTGCTCGCGCGGGCCGTCGCCGGTGAGGCAGGGGTGCCCTTCTTCTCGGCGTCGGCCTCCGAGTTCATCGAGATGATCGTGGGTGTCGGCGCCTCACGCGTGCGTGAACTGTTCGCCGAGGCCCGCAAGGTGGCCCCGTCGATCATCTTCATCGACGAGATCGACACCATCGGGCGGGCGCGGGGCGGCGGTTCCGGGATGGGCGGCCACGACGAGCGTGAGCAGACCCTCAACCAGATCCTGACGGAGATGGACGGCTTCTCGGGCTCGGAGGGTGTCATCGTCATCGCCGCCACCAACCGCGCCGACGTACTGGACCCGGCCCTGACCCGTCCCGGCCGCTTCGACCGGGTGGTCATGGTCTCGCCGCCGGACCGGGGCGGCCGTGAGGCGATCCTGGAGATCCACACCCGTGACATCCCGATGGCCGAGGGTGTCGACCTCGCCCAGGTCGCTCGTACGACCCCGGGGATGACCGGCGCCGAACTGGCGAACCTCGCCAACGAGGCCGCCCTGCTCGCCGTCAAGCGCAAGCAGGAGCGGGTGACGCAGACCGACCTCTCGGAGGCGCTGGAGAAGGTCCAACTGGGCGCCGAACGGCCCCTGGTGATGCCCGAGGAGGAGCGCCGCAGGACGGCGTACCACGAGAGCGGGCACGCCCTCCTCGGCATGCTCCAGCCGGGCGCCGATCCCGTCCGCAAGATCACCATCGTGCCGCGCGGACGGGCCCTCGGCGTGACGCTGTCGACGCCGGACGCCGACAAGTACGCGTACACCGAGGAGTACCTGCGCGGCCGGATCATCGGCGCGCTCGGCGGGATGGCGGCCGAGCAGGTCATCTACGGCGTGGTCACCACGGGTGCGGAGAACGACCTGGAGCAGGTCACCAACATCGCGCGCGGCATGGTGGCGCGGTGGGGGATGAGCGAGCGGGTGGGCAGGCTCTCGGCGCTCCCCAGCGACGCCCAGCAGGCGTACGGGCTCTCGGCCGCCCCGCAGACCCTCGACGTCATCGACGACGAGATGCGGCGGATCGTCGACGACTGCTACGAGGAGGCGTGCCGCAAACTCCGCGACCACCGCGGCCAGTTGGACGCCCTCGCCCAGGCCCTCCTGGAGAACGAGACACTGGAGGAGGCGGACGCGTACCGGATCGCCGGGATCACCCGGCTGACGAAGGACGACGCGTAGGCCTCATGCGCTTCTTCAGGGCACGCGGTTCCTCAGGGGACGCGGTCCTTCAGGGGACGCGCGCGATGAGGTAGCGGAACACATTCGGCATCCACACCGTCCCGTCCCGGCGCTGGTACGGGTGGAGTGCCTCCGTGACCTCCTTGTCGACCTGTGCCTGGTCCGTCGCGGAGATCGCCGCGTCGAACAGGCCCGTCGACAGCAGCCCCCGCAGCGCGCTGTCGAGGTCGGCGTACCCGAAGGGGCAGGCCACCCGGCCGGAGCCGTCCGGCTTCAGCCCGGCCCGCTGGGCGACCTCCTCCAGGTCGTCGCGAAGGGCGGGGCGCCAACTGCCCGTGCCGCGCAGCGGATCCGCCAGCTTCGTGGCCACCCGCAGCACGGACGACGTGGCGCAGCGTTCCGGCGGACCCCAGCCGGCGAGCACCACGGGCGCCCCCCGCTCGGCGAGCGGCGTCGCGGCCGCGAGCAGCCCGCCGAGCCCCTCCGAGTCGCCCGCGAGACACCCGATGGGCTCGAAAGCGGTCACCAGGGTGTACGCGGGCGTCTCCGCGTCGGCCGCGTCCTGAGGGTGACCGTCGACGAGCCGGGTGTCCACGCGCGCGCGTGCGCCCCATGTCTCGGGCAGCAGCCGCTCCCGCGCGAGGGCCAGTCGCTCGGGGGAGCAGGAGTCGACACCGGTGACCGCGGCCCCCTTGGACGCCGCCATCAGCAGCGCGAGTCCGCTGCCGCAGCCGAGGGCAAGGAGCCGTGTGCCGGTGCCCACTTCGAGTCGCTCGTAGACGGCCTCGTAGAGCGGGACCAGCATCCGCTCCTGGATCTCGGACCAGTCACGCGCGCGTGCACACGGGTCCACACGGGTCGCCTCACCCGTATGAGTCAGGTGCTGCCGCACGAGCGTAGGTGTCATCGAAAGCGCCCCAATCCGCCGAGAGTTACTGCCGTGCCCGATTCCACAGCCCCCGTGACATGCGCTCGCACTCCCCCCGTATGCCAGGTAACTCCGCACTCGACCGCTCGTCCAGAGGCCGAGGGGCCCGGCTTGTGGGTTGGCTGTGCGGGCGAAAAGATTTCACATCCCGGCAACGTGGGCCCGTACCATCGCGCCATGGCAAAGGCACCCGTACTCACGCCCCGCGCGGACGACTTCCCGCGCTGGTACCAGGAACTGATCAGCAAGGCGGAGCTGGCCGACAACGGCCCGGTGCGGGGCACCATGGTCATCCGACCGTACGGCTACGGTCTGTGGGAGCGGATGCAGGCCGAGATGGACGCCCGTATCAAGCGGGCGGGTGCCTCCAACGCGTACTTCCCGCTCTTCATCCCGCAGTCGTATCTGTCCAGGGAGGCCGAGCACGTCGAGGGCTTCGCGCCCGAGCTCGCCGTCGTCACCCATGGCGGCGGCAAGGAGCTGGAGGAGCCCGTCGTCGTGCGGCCCACCTCCGAGACGATCATCAACGACTACTTCTCCAAGTGGGTGCAGAGCTACCGCGATCTGCCCCTGCTGATCAACCAGTGGGCGAACGTGGTGCGTTGGGAGATGCGCCCGCGCGTGTTCCTGCGCACCACGGAGTTCCTCTGGCAGGAGGGCCACACCGCGCACGCCACCTACGAGGAGGCCCGGGAGTACGCGGCGCACATCCACAAGGAGGTGTACGCCGACTTCATGGTCGACGTCCTCGGCATCGATGTCGTGCTGGGCCGCAAGACCGCGAGCGAGCGCTTCGCCGGTGCCATCAACACCCTGACCCTCGAAGCGATGATGGGCGACGGCAAGGCCCTCCAGATGGGCACCAGCCACGAGCTCGGCCAGAACTTCGCGAAGGCCTTCGACACGCGGTACCTGTCGAAGGAGGGCAAGCAGGAACTCGTCTGGCAGACGTCCTGGGGCTCCTCCACCCGGATGGTCGGCGGCCTCATCATGACTCACGGAGATGACAACGGACTGCGGGTGCCGCCCCGGCTGGCGGCGATCCAGGCCGTGGTCCTCGCGATCAAGGACGACGAGGCGGTTCTGGCCAAGGTCCGCGCCCTGGGCGACCAACTGGCCGCGGCGGGCGTACGCGTCCATGTCGACGACCGCACGGACATCCCCTTCGGGCGCCGTGCCGTCGACTGGGAGCTGAAGGGCGTGCCCGTCCGCATCGAGGTCGGCCCCCGTGACCTGGAGAACGGCACCGCGATGCTGGCGCGGCGGATCCCGGGAGGCAAGGAGCCGGTTGCCCTGGACGCCCTGGCAGCGCTCCTCCCCACGATCCTCGAAGAGGATCAGGCGCTGCTGCTGGCGCAGTCCCGCGAGCGCCGGGAGTCCCGTACGGCGGACGTGTCGACGATCGAGGAGGCGGTGGCGGCCGCGACCGCCGGCGGCTGGGCGCGCATCCCATGGGCGATCCTCGGGGAAGAAGGCGAGGCCAGGCTGGCCGAGCACGCGGTGACCGTACGGTGTCTGGTCGCCGAGGACGGGTCGGTCCCCGTCGAGGACAAGGCGCCGGGTAACGTCGCGGTCGTCGCGCGCGCTTACTGAAGCAGGGTCCTTCCGGCGGGAGAGCGACCGAAACGCCTCTTGCGCATCCGCGGACCACAGTCGTCCCGGCGCGCGGACACCGTCTACGTGCCGGGGCGTATATCAGCCTACGTACCGCCTTGGTAGGAGCTGTGAGGCTTCTCCGCAGATCAGCGCACCCGCCCTCGTCAGGACGCATCAGCGGCAACTGACGGGTACGTGCAAATTATTTGGGATGGCCCGGAATCGGAACACTGGGGCACTCCGGCTCGTTGTCATTACGTGAGCACGACACAGACACCACCTGTTCTCGCCGCCGAGCTGGCACAGGCGTGGGCCGACATTCAGCGGTACCACCCCGAGCTGCCGGACCTCGCCGCGCCAGAGTCCCTGATCGGGGAGTCGTCGTCCGCGTGCGGGCACGAACTCTCCTTCGAGCGACTGCTCCACGAGGCAGTCCATGGGATCGCCGCCTCCCGCGGCGTCCGCGACACCTCCCGCGCCGGCCGCTACCACAACCGGAGATTCCTCGCGATCGCCGAGGAGCTGGGCCTGGACCACCCCGAGGAGCCGCACCCCAGCAGCGGCTTCTCGCTGGTCACGCTCAACCCCGAGGCCAAGCGCCGCTACCGCCCGACCATCGAGCGGCTCCAGCGGGCCCTGAAGGCCCACACCGCAGCCACCTCCGCCGACACCGCCCGCTCCTTCCGCGGCCCGGCCGCCCGCCACGGCTCGTCCGGCGGCGGCGTCCGGGTCAAGGCGGTGTGCGACTGCGGCCGCAACGTACGGGTCGTCCCGTCGGTGCTGGCGCAGGCGCCCATCGTCTGCGGCGGCTGCGGCAAGCCGTTCCGGATCCCCGAGGTCGTCGGGGCCGCGTAACCGCGACCGGTGGCGTACCGGCGTCTCGTGGGTGCCGGAACACCACGTGGGGCACCCTGCCGCGCCGGGTGCCCCTCCGGCATGCCCTGGCGCGGCCTCGGTCCGACGCGACCCTGCGGGTGTGGCACAATGGCTAGCTGTACTCGACAGCCGCACAGGAACCCTCTCGCCTCCGGCTGACGCGTCCATCGGGCACTCGGGTACCGCAACCCCACGCGGCAATCTCGCCGTGCCCAACCACGTCAAAACCAGGAGAACCCACTCCCGTGGCAGTCAAGATCAAGCTGAAGCGTCTGGGCAAGATCCGTTCGCCTCACTACCGCATCGTCGTCGCCGACTCCCGCACTCGCCGTGACGGCCGTGCGATCGAGGAGATCGGCCTGTACCACCCGGTGCAGAACCCCTCGCGCATCGAGGTCGACACCGAGCGTGCGCAGTACTGGCTGGGTGTCGGCGCGCAGCCGACCGAGCCCGTCCTCGCCATCCTGAAGCTGACCGGCGACTGGCAGAAGTTCAAGGGCCTGCCCGCCCCGGCTCCGCTGCTCGTGGCCGCGCCGAAGGCCGCGCGTCCCGTCTTCGACGCCCTGGGCGGCGACGACGAGGGCAAGGGTGAGGCCATCACCCAGAAGAAGAAGGCTGAGAAGAAGGACGAGGCCGCGGCCGAGTCCGAGTCGACCGAGGCCTGAGCATGCTCGAGGAGGCTCTCGAGCACCTCGTGAAGGGCATCGTCGACAACCCTGACGATGTGCAGGTCGCCTCGCGCAACCTGCGCCGCGGGCGTGTGCTGGAGGTCCGGGTCCACCCCGACGACCTCGGCAAGGTGATCGGTCGCAACGGCCGCACCGCACGCGCTCTGCGTACCGTCGTGGGCGCCATCGGCGGCCGCGGTGTCCGCGTCGACCTCGTCGACGTAGACCACGTCCGCTGACGCAACACGCTGATAACACAGCACCGGCTCGGGCCGGGGAGGGCCACTGGGCCGTCCCCGGCCCGTAGTCGTACCTACAGGAGAACAAGCACAGTGCAGCTCGTAGTCGCTCGCATCGGCCGTGCTCACGGCATCAAGGGCGAGGTCACCGTGGAGGTCCGCACCGACGAGCCGGAGCTCAGGCTCGCTCCCGGTGCCGTACTGCTCACGGACCCCGCCGCCACCGGCCCTCTCACCATCGAGACCGGCCGGGTCCACAGCGGCCGTCTCCTCCTGCGCTTCGAGGGCGTGAAGGACCGCACCGGCGCGGAGGCCCTGCGGAACACCCTCCTGATCGCCGAGGTGGATCCGGAGGAGCTGCCGGAGGAAGAGGACGAGTACTACGACCACCAGCTGATGGACCTGGACGTGGTCACCGCGGACGGTGTGGAGGTCGGCCGGATCACGGAGATCTCGCATCTGCCCTCGCAGGATCTCTTCATCGTCGAGCGGCCCGACGGCAGTGAGGTGATGATCCCGTTCGTCGAGTCGATCGTCACCGAGATCGACCTGGAGGAGCAGCGGGCGGTCATCACCCCGCCGCCGGGGCTGATCGACGACCAGGCCGAGATCGCGTCCACGCGGGACTCCGGAGACGAGTCGTAATGCGCCTCGACGTCGTCACGATCTTCCCCGAGTACCTGGAACCCCTGAACGTCTCCCTCGTCGGCAAGGCACGCGCGCGTGGGCAGCTTCAGGTGAACGTCCACGATCTGCGTCAGTGGACCTACGACCGCCACAACACCGTCGACGACACCCCGTACGGCGGCGGCCCCGGCATGGTCATGAAGACCGAGCCCTGGGGGGACGCGCTGGACTCCGTGCTGGCCGAGGGCTATGAGACGGGCTCCCACGCGCCCGCGCTCATCGTGCCCACGCCCAGCGGACGGCCCTTCACCCAGGAGCTGGCCGTCGAGCTCTCCGAGCGGCCCTGGCTGGTCTTCACCCCGGCCCGCTACGAGGGCATCGACCGCCGCGTCATCGACGAGTACGCGACCCGGATGCCCGTCTACGAGGTGTCCATCGGCGACTACGTCCTCGCCGGCGGCGAGGCGGCCGTCCTGGTCGTCACGGAGGCCGTGGCGCGGCTGCTGCCCGGCGTCCTGGGCAACGCCGAGTCCCACCGGGACGACTCCTTCGCGCCCGGCGCGATGGCGAACCTCCTGGAAGGGCCCGTCTACACCAAGCCGCCCGCCTGGCGCGGCCGGGAGATCCCGGAGACCCTGCTCAGCGGCCACCACGGCAAGATCGCCCGCTGGCGCCGCGACGAGGCGCTCAAGCGGACCACGGCCAACCGGCCCGACCTCATCGAGCGCTGCGACCCGAAGGCCTTCGACAAGAAGGACCGCGAGATGCTCTCCATCCTGGGCTGGGCGCCCGATCCGGCGGGGGAGCCGTACGGCCGATTTTGGCGTCGGGTCGAGGGCGTGGAAGAATAGGGCGCTGTTGTGCGTCGTCCGGTGTGCGCCCCTGCCACAGGGGGACACGACGCCCGCCCCGACACGGACAGCTCCTCACGAAACACCTATCTCCCGCTTATGACCTGTGGCATGGGCGAAGAAAGCAGACGAAATGTCTCACCTGCTCGACTCTGTCGACAGCGCGTCGCTGCGCACCGACATCCCGGCCTTCCGCCCGGGTGACACCGTCAACGTCCACGTGCGCGTCATCGAGGGCAACCGCTCCCGTGTGCAGCAGTTCAAGGGCGTAGTCATCCGTCGCCAGGGCGCCGGTGTCCGCGAGACCTTCACGGTCCGCAAGGTCTCGTTCTCCGTCGGCGTCGAGCGCACCTTCCCGGTGCACACCCCGATCGTCGAGAAGATCGAGCTCGTCACCCGCGGTGACGTGCGTCGCGCCAAGCTGTACTACCTGCGTGAGCTGCGCGGCAAGGCCGCGAAGATCAAGGAGAAGCGCGAGAACTGATCTCGCCTTCCGGGGTCCACAGAGGGGCCGGATAACATCTGGCCCCGATGGACACCGAAGCACAGCAGACGGAGCGCGACCGCTCCTCCCGCCCTTCCGACTCCGAGGAGATCTCGGACACAGAGGGTCAGGAGGGACGGTCGCGTTTCGCGTTGGTGTCGCGGATCACCGAGTGGCTGCCCGGTGGGCGGATCACGCTGACCGCACTGTTCTGCCTGGTGTTTTTGCTGCTCCTCAACGCTTTCGTGGTGCAACCCTTCCAGATTCCCAGCGGATCCATGGAAAACGGATTGAGGATCGGGGACCGGGTTCTCGTAAATAAGTTGGCGTACCGTTTCGGTGCCGAGCCGCGGCGCGGGGATGTGGTGGTGTTCGACGGAACCGGGTATTTCGGGGATGCGGACTACATCAAGCGCGTTGTGGGGGTGGGGGGAGACCACGTGGTCTGCTGTGACAAGAAGGGGAGGATCGAGGTGAACGGCCGGTCGGTCGACGAGTCGACGTTCCTGTACCCCGGTGACGGTCCGTCCTCGGTGGCCTTCGATGTCGTCGTGCCCGACGGCACCCTCTTCGTCCTCGGCGACCACCGCGCGGAGTCCAGCGACTCCCGCGACCACCTCGGTTCGCCCGGCGGCGGCATGATCCCGGTCGACGAGGTCATCGGCCGCGCCGACTGGATCGTATGGCCGACCGCGCACTGGACCCGGCTGCACCGACCCGACGCCTACGCGCGCGTGCCCGCCGCGGACGGTGCCGATGGGTAACCGCGGCAAACCGCGCGGAGTGCCGGCCGGCGCCGCCGACAACCTTCTGCCCACCGGCGCGCGGCGCGCCGCCAGCCCCGCCGGCGGTCGCACGCGCGCGGAGCGGCGCAAGCTGCAACGCAAGGTCAAGCGGCGCCGACGGCGTTCCGCCCTCAAGGAGATACCGCTCCTCGTCGGTGTCGCCGTGCTCATAGCCCTGGTGCTGAAGACCTTCCTCGTGCAGGCCTTCGTGATCCCGTCGGGCTCCATGGAGCAGACGATCCAGATCGGCGACCGCGTCCTGGTCGACAAGTTCACCCCGTGGTTCGGCTCCAAGCCGCAGCGCGGGGACGTCGTGGTCTTCAAGGACCCCGGCGGCTGGCTCAACGACGAGCAGACGACGACGAAGAAGGAAGACCCCGTCGTCATCAAGCAGGTCAAGGAAGGGCTCACCTTCATCGGCCTGCTGCCGTCCGACAACGAGAAGGACCTCATCAAGCGGGTCGTCGGTGTCGGCGGGGACCGGGTCAAGTGCTGTGACGCGCAAGGGCGGGTCACCGTCAACGGCGTGCCGCTCACCGAGGGCGACTACCTCTATCCGGGCAACGCCCCGTCCAAGGACGCGTTCGACATCACCGTCCCCCAGGGGCGGTTGTGGGTGATGGGCGACCACCGCGCCAACTCCGCGGACTCCCGCTCGCATCAGAACACCGACTACGGGGGTACGGTCTCCGAGGACTCGGTGGTGGGACGGGCGATGGTCATCGCCTGGCCCTTCGGCCGCTGGAACACCCTCGACGAACCGAAAACATACGCATCCATTACCGACTCGACCTCCGGGTCGACTGCGGCTCCCCAACTGTCGCATAGGGTTGCTCCGGACGATCCGAACGGAACGATCCAACTCCCGAGCCCTGCGGAACTCCCGCTCGTTATGGGAGTAGTGGGCCTGCGCCGCGCATGGGGCAGGCGGCGGCACAGAGTGAGGAGTTGGCGTGGGGGATGTGGCGGTTGGCGCACGGTCCGGGCACGACGGCGAGGAGCACCGCGGGCGCCCCGTGGAAGCCGCCGACCCGGCCACGGACAGCGCCGTGACCTCCGGGAGTGACTCCGCTGCGGACGAGCGGACGCGGCCCGGGGGCGACGGGCCGGGCGACCCGGGCGACGGGTCGGGCGGTTCGGCCGACGGGTCGGGAGGCTCGGGCCCCCAGCAGAAGAAGCCGCGTTCCTTCTGGAAGGAACTGCCGATCCTGATCGGTATCGCGCTGGTGCTGGCGCTGCTGATCAAGACCTTCCTGGTGCAGGCGTTCTCGATCCCCTCGGACTCGATGCAGAACACCCTCCAGCAGGGTGACCGGGTCCTGGTCGACAAGCTCACCCCGTGGTTCGGCTCCGAGCCCGAGCGCGGCGAGGTCGTCGTCTTCCACGACCCGACCCAGTGGCTGGCGGGCGAGCCGACGGCCGACCCGAACGCCATCCAGACGTTCCTCAGCTGGATCGGGCTGATGCCGTCCGCCGAGGAGAAGGACCTCATCAAGCGCGTCATCGGTGTCGGCGGCGACACCGTCGAGTGCAAGGGCACCGGCCCGGTGAAGGTCAACGGCAAGGCGCTGAACGAGACGTCGTACGTCTACCCGGGCAACACCCCGTGCACGGTCGACGACTCGGGCGGTCAGTTCAAGGTCAAGGTGCCCGAGGGCTACATCTGGGTCATGGGTGACCACCGCCAGAACTCGCGTGACTCCCGCTACAACCAGGACGACAAGTACCACGGCATGGTCCCGGTCGACGAGGTCGTCGGACGCGCCATCGTGAAGGCCTGGCCGATCAACCGCTGGGGCACCCTGCCGGTCCCGGACACCTTCGACCAGGACGGCCTGAACACCCAGTCCTCGGCGTCCGCCGCCCTGACGGTGGCCCCGCAGGGCCTCGCGCTGGCGGGCGCGGTGCCGGTGGTGCTGTGGCGGCGCCGGAAGACCGAGCCGGCGCACACCCGCTGACCCGCCTCCCCTGCCCGACCCGGTTGACCTAGGGAAACCTTTACGGAGTCGGTGACCTTGGTCGCCGAAGAAGGGGCTGACCGGGTCCGGTACCGCCGGGTAGGGTGCGGACTCATGGGTGGCGAGAGCACGACACGTACGGCCCCGCGCAGCGGCGGCACCGACACGGGCCTGGTGGGCAGCCGGACCGGACAGCGACTGTCCGGGCTGGCCGTCGCGCTGGGCCTTGTGCTGTTCCTCGGCGGGTTCGCCTGGGGAGCGGTGGTCTACCGGCCGTACACCGTGCCCACCAGCTCGATGGCGCCCACCATCGGCGCCGGCGACCGGGTGCTCGCGCAGCGCATCGACGGCGGCGACATACGCCGGGGCGACGTCGTCGTCTTCACCGACAAGACCTGGGTGAGCAACGCCCCCGTGGTCAAGCGCGTGGTCGCGGTCGGCGGGGACACCGTCTCCTGCTGCACGGACGGCAAGCTGACCGTCAACGGCAAGCAGATCGACGAGCCCTATCTGCCCGAGGGCAGCGCGGCCGAGTGGAAGAACATCCCGAGCGTGACCGTCCCCGAGGGCCGGCTCTTCCTCCTCGGCGACGAGCGGCAGGGCTCCCTGGACTCCAGCGCCCACCTCACGGACGCCGCCAGCGGCACGGTCGCCCGGTCCGCCGTGTCGGCCCGCGTCGACGCCGTCGTATGGCCCATGAACGGCCTGCTGAAGCAGCCGACGGGCTTCGAGAAGCTCGGGGCGATCTCCGCGCCGGGGCCGCTGCGCACGATGACGGTCCTGATCGTGGCCGGTGCGGTGCTCGTGCTCGGCGGCGGCGCGTACGGCCCGATCGCCAAGCGGCTGGGAGGCCGCAGGTCCCGTGCCGGGACGGAGCCCGTGGGTGCGCGCTGAGGCCCAGGCGGACACCTACGAGGGCGGACTGCGCAAGGTCGCCAGGGTGGTGCTGCTCGATCCGGATGACCGCATCCTGCTCCTGCACGGCCATGAGCCGGACGATCCGGCGGACGACTGGTGGTTCACCCCTGGTGGCGGCGTCGAGGGCGAGGAGACTCGTGAAGAGGCCGCTCTGCGGGAACTCGCCGAGGAGACCGGAATCACCGAGGTGGAACTCGGGCCGGTGCTGTGGCGGCGGATGTGCTCCTTCCCGTTCGCGGGCCGCCGCTGGGACCAGGACGAGTGGTACTACCTGGCCCGTACGACCCAGACGGCCGTCGAGGCGCTGGGGCTGACCGAGCTGGAGCGGCGAAGTGTCGCGGGAGCACGCTGGTGGACGTGTCAGGAACTGACCCGGGCACATGAGACGGTGTATCCGACCAGACTCGCCGAGCTGCTCCGCAGGCTGCTCGACGAAGGTCCCCCGGCCGGGCCCGTGACCCTTGACACCGAAATCGTCTAGGGGCTGACGGGACTGGCGCACAATGGTGGGATCGCACGGCTGAAGGGGAACATGCCATGAGCGCCGAGGACCTCGAGAAGTACGAGACCGAGATGGAGCTGAAGCTCTATCGGGAGTACCGCGATGTCGTCGGTCTGTTCAAGTACGTGATCGAGACGGAGCGGCGCTTCTACCTGACGAACGACTACGAGATGCAGGTGCACTCGGTTCAGGGCGAGGTGTTCTTCGAGGTTTCGATGGCGGATGCGTGGGTCTGGGACATGTACCGGCCGGCGCGGTTCGTGAAGCAGGTGCGGGTGCTGACGTTCAAGGACGTGAACATCGAGGAGCTCAACAAGAGCGATCTGGAGCTTCCGGGGAGCTGACGTCTCCCCGTGGGGGTGACAGAGTTTTCCACAACCGCTGAGTAACTCACCAAGATCAACATCTTGGGCCGGGGTGCGTGACGGTTGGCGCCGGAGGTGGTGCCGACATGAACACGAATCTGGCACGCAGTGCACTCGGCAAGTACGGCGAGACCCTGGCCGCGCGGCGGCTGGCCGAGGCCGGGATGACGGTCCTGGAGCGCAACTGGCGCTGTGGCAGGACCGGGGAGATCGACATCGTGGCGCGGGACGGGGACGTCCTGGTCGTCTGCGAGGTCAAGACACGGCGGGCGGGCGCGTACGAGCACCCGATGGCCGCGGTCACCCCCGACAAGGCGGAACGCCTGCGAGGGCTCGCCGAGTGCTGGATCCACGCCCACGGGGGAGCACCGCCGGGCGGCGTCCGCATCGACCTCGTGGGCATCGTCCTGCCGACCCGCGGCGCACCCGTCGTCGAGCACGCGCGGGGGGTGGCCTGAGATGGGGTTCGCTCGTACGTGCTCGGTGGCACTGGTCGGGGTCGAGGGCGTGGTCGTCGAGGTCCAGGCGGATCTTGAGCCGGGGGTGGCGGCGTTCACGTTGGTGGGGTTGCCGGACAAGAGCCTGAGCGAGAGCCGGGATCGTGTCAGGGCTGCCGTGGTGAACTCGGGAGCCGAGTGGCCGCAGAAGAAGCTGACGGTCGGCCTCAGCCCGGCGTCGGTGCCGAAGGCCGGTTCGGGCTTCGACCTCGCCGTCGCGTGTGCGGTGCTCGGCGCCTCGGAACGGATCGATCCACGGGTGCTCGCCGACATCGTGATGATCGGAGAGCTGGGACTGGACGGACGGGTGCGCCCGGTCCGGGGCATCCTGCCGGCGGTGCTGGCCGCCGCGGACGCCGGATACGAGCAGGTCGTCGTACCGGAGTGCGCCGCCGCCGAGGCCTCACTCGTGCCCGGCATCTCCGTGCTGGGGGTGCGCACCCTGCGGCAGCTGATCGCGATCCTCGCCGACGAGCCCGTCCCCGACGAGGAGCCGGACGAAACGGGCCGCCCCGACCCGCTCCTGGCCGGTCTGCGCGTACCGGGAACAGGCGCGGCGACGGGGATGCACAGCATGGGGGCCGCCCAGCAGGACCTCGGACACGACCTGTCCGACGTCGTCGGCCAGCTCTCGGCCCGCACGGCGGTGGAGGTCTCGGCGGCCGGCGGCCACCATCTCTTCCTGGAGGGGCCGCCCGGCGCGGGCAAGACGATGCTCGCCGAGCGGCTGCCCGCCGTCCTGCCCAGGCTGACCCGCGAGGAGTCCCTCGAAGTCACCGCGGTGCACTCGGTGGCGGGCCTGCTGCCCCCGGGAAAGCCGCTGATCGACATCGCGCCCTACTGCGCCCCGCACCACTCGGCCACCATGCAGGCGTTGGTCGGCGGCGGGCCCGGCATCGCCAGGCCGGGCGCGGTGTCGCTGTCCCATCGAGGGGTTCTCTTCCTGGACGAGACGCCCGAGTTCAGCAGCCATGCCCTCGACGCGCTGCGGCAGCCCCTTGAGGCGGGCCATGTGGTGATCGCCCGCAGTGCGGGTGTCGTGCGGTTCCCGGCGAAGTTCCTGATGGTGCTCGCGGCCAACCCGTGCCCCTGCGGCCGTTTCTCGCAGACCGACGACTTCTGCGAATGCCCGCCGTCGTCGATCCGCCGGTACCAGGCCCGGCTCTCCGGCCCGCTGCTCGACCGGGTGGACCTGCGGGTGGAGGTCGACCGTGTGACACGGGCCCAGCTCACCGAGCGCGGCGCGCGGGGCGAGTCGACGGCGGTGGTCGCCGACCGGGTGCGGGCGGCCAGGGAGCGGGCGGCGGCGCGTCTCGTCGGTACACCGTGGCGGACCAACAGCGAGGTGCCGGGGCGTGAGCTGCGCAGCCGCTGGCAGGCCTCGCCCGGCGCGATGGACGACGCCGAGCGCAGCCTCGAACGCGGTGTGCTGACGGCCCGGGGCCTCGACCGCGTCCTGCGCGTCGCCTGGACCGTCGCCGACCTCGTCGGGCACGACCGGCCCGACGCGACCGATGTCGCCCTCGCGCTGCAACTGCGCACCGGGGTCCCCAGGGGCGTGCCCATGGCCATCGGGGCCCTCACGTGAGCGGAGGCGACGCCTCGGCCCCCGAACTGCTCGACCGTGTCTTCCTCACCCGTGTCATCGAGCCCGGCGACGAGGTCGCCGGGCGGTGGGTGCGGGAGTTCGGGGTGGGCGAGGTGGCTCGGCGGGTGCGGGAGGGGCGGGAGGTGTCGTTGCCGGGGGTGACCGGGAAGCGGTGGGGCGGGCTGGTGGCCCGAGGGAAGGGGGCCGATCCGGAGGGCGATCTCCGGGTCGCCCGGGACGCCGGGGTGCGGTTCGTGGGGCCGGGGGACCCCGAGTGGCCCGGGCAGCTCGATGATCTGGGGGACGCGCGGCCACTGGGGCTGTGGGTGCGCGGGGCGCCGAGTCTGCGGATGTGGGCGCTCAGATCGGTCGCCGTGGTGGGGGCCCGGGCGTGTACCGAGTACGGGGCTCATATGGCGGCCACCCTCGCCAACGGGCTCGCCGAGCGCGGGTGGGTCGTCGTGTCCGGCGGCGCCTACGGTGTCGACGGGGCCGCCCATCGCGGTGCCCTCGGGGCTGGCGGAGCCACCGTCGCCGTCCTCGCCTGCGGGGTCGACCGGCCGTACCCGCGGGGGCACACCCAGCTGATCACCAGGATCGCCGAACAGGGGCTGGTGATCGGCGAGTTGCCGCCCGGGGATCATCCGACGCCCAGCCGGTTCGTGCTGCGGAACCGGGTGATCGCCGCGCTGACCCGGGGGACCGTGGTCGTCGAGGCCGCGTATCGGAGCGGGTCGCTCGTCACCGCGCGGGCGGCGCAGCGGCTCGGGCGGCACACCATGGGCGTGCCCGGGCCGGCCACCAGCAGCCTGTCCGCCGGGGTGCACGAGCTGCTGCGCGGTGACGCGGTGCTGGTCACCGACGCCGAGGAGGTCGTCGAGCTGGTCGGCGACATGGGAGAGCTCGCTCCGGAGCGCAGAGGACCCGTGCTCCCGCTCGACCTGCTCGCGCCGGGCGCCCGGCAGGTTCTCGCCGCGCTGCCGTCACGCGGGGCGGCGACGGCGGCCGAGGTGGGGCGTGGTGCGCAGACGACCGAGGAGGACGCGATCGCCCGGCTGTACGAACTCCGAGCACTTGGTTACGTCGAACGACACGGCGACGGCTGGAAGTTGACACGCCAGATGATGATCTCCGTCCGCGGCGGTCGGAGTCGATGTTGACCGAGCGTGTTCGGCCGTCCGGGGGAACCCCTACGGCCTTGGGAATTCCCGCAGTTGGCCACTCGTCGCGGTCACGGAGAGCTACCGCCGTGACCCGGCGGGGCGGTCAAAGGAACGTATCTGCGCACGCCTTCCAGCCCGTCCTTCGCACACCGCGACACTCCAGTCACGCTACGCTCACGAGGATTCCGGTGCAGAACGGCAACTCGGCATCAGAACGACACCAGACAGACAGCTCACCCAGGCAACCCCACTTCACGGCAGAACGGCACAAGGCGACGAATGCCCCAGCACACCTCCGGGTCCGACCGGGCGGCGATCCCCCCAGCCGCCCGCGACGGTGGCAGCGTGCGGCCGCCCGCTCCCTCGACGCTCGACGAGCTGTGGCGCTCGTACAAGACGACCGGGGACGAGCGGCTGCGGGAGCAACTGATCCTGCACTACTCGCCGCTGGTGAAGTACGTGGCGGGACGGGTGAGCGTCGGTCTGCCGCCCAATGTCGAACAGGCCGACTTCGTCTCCTCGGGGGTCTTCGGGCTCATCGACGCGATCGAGAAGTTCGACATCGACCGGGAGATCAAGTTCGAGACGTACGCGATCACGCGGATCCGGGGCGCGATGATCGACGAGCTCCGGGCACTGGACTGGATCCCGCGGTCGGTGCGGCAGAAGGCGCGGAACGTGGAGCGGGCGTACGCGACGCTGGAGGCGCGGCTGCGGCGGACGCCGAGCGAGGGCGAGGTGGCCGCGGAGATGGGCATCGCGGTGGACGAACTCCACTCGGTCTTCAGCCAGTTGTCGCTCGCCAACGTGGTCGCGCTGGAAGAGTTGCTGCATGTCGGGGGTGAGGGCGGGGACGGGCTCAGCGTGATGGACACGCTGGAGGACACCGCCGCCGACAACCCGGTGGAAGTGGCCGAGGACCGGGAGCTGCGGAGGTTTCTGGCGCGGGCGATCAACACCCTGCCCGAGCGGGAGAAGACCGTGGTCACGCTCTACTACTACGAGGGGCTCACCCTCGCCGAGATCGGGAACGTGCTGGGTGTGACCGAGAGCCGGGTCAGCCAGATCCACACCAAGTCGGTGCTGCAACTGCGCGCGAAACTGGCCAGCTTCGGGCGCTGACCTGGTCCGATGAGCGCTCCTTGAGCCGAGTGACTCCCGTCCGGGGTGGTGCGTCCGTAAAGTGGACGACGTGCCAAGGATTCGAGCGGCCTCCGTGGCCGAGCACCGGTCGATGCAGCGAGCCGCCCTGCTGGACGCGGCTCGGTCTTTGCTGTCCGAGGGTGGGACGGAGGCGCTGACGTTCCCGGCTCTCGCCGAGCGGACGGGGCTGGCGCGGTCGTCCGTGTACGAGTACTTCCGGTCTCGGGCCGCGGTGGTCGAGGAGCTGTGCGAGGTCGACTTCCCGGTCTGGGCTGCGGAGGTCTCGGCGGCGATGGCTGCGGCGGAGGGGGCCGAGGCCAAGGTCGAGGCGTATGTGCGGCGGCAGCTGGGGCTGGTGGGGGATCGGCGGCATCGGGCTGTTGTCGCGATCTCGGCGAGTGAGCTGGATGCGGGGGCTCGGGAGAAGATCCGGGCCGCGCACGGGGGGCTTGTGGCGATGATCGCCGAGGCGCTGGGGGAACTTGGGCATTCTGAGCCTCGGCTTGCCGCGATGTTGTTGCA
Organism: Streptomyces sp. NPDC046909; assembly: GCF_040644695.1. Taxonomy (NCBI): domain Bacteria; kingdom Bacillati; phylum Actinomycetota; class Actinomycetes; order Kitasatosporales; family Streptomycetaceae; genus Streptomyces; species Streptomyces sp. NPDC046909. The sequence goes on from NZ_JBEYXC010000004.1 coordinate 769,153, forward strand.
GGGGGTTGTGGACGCGGCTGTGCGGCGGATCGAGCTGGGGGCGGCGGAGGATCCTGCGGCGATTACTGATGCTGCGGTGAGTATGGCTCTGCGGGGTGTGCGGGGCTGAGGTCGGTGGGGGGGCTGAGGTTGGGGTGGGTTCGCTCGCCCGCGCTGGCGGGGTGCCGCCTGCGCCCACCCGTGCCGCCCCAGGCGGCACGCATGCCCGCAGGCTAGGCAGGTTTGGAGGGTGCCGCCTGTTTCGGTGGGCGTCGCCCCAGGCGGCACGCATGCCCGCAGCCTAAGTAGCGGGAGTGGGTAGCGGGACTCCCAGCACCGGCAACAGCCTCGACGGGCCCCTCCTCAGCAGCCACGGTGGTAGCAGTGACAGTGGGTCCAAGTAGGTGTCGCCCCTCCGTAAGCCCCAGTGCACGCACGTAGTCGTGCAGTGCGAGCCCGTTGCCTCCACCGTGCCGATCACCTCGCCCGCTGCCACCTCCGTGCCTTTCTCCACCATCGGCGTCACCGGTTCGTAGGTCGTTCGCAGGTCCGTGCCCGTCAGTTCCACCGAGAGCACCCCCCTTCCCGCCACCCGGCCCGCGTACAGCACCCGGCCCGCCGCCACCGCTCGTACTGGTGTGCCCGGTGTCGCCGCCAGGTCGACGCCCCGGTGGCCGCGGCTGTAGGCCGTTGCCGGGGGTTCCCAGGCGCGTAGGACCGAGGGGCGCACGCCCACCGGCCAGGTGCGGCCGATGGCCGGGACCGAGGGGGTCGGGGTGGTCGGAGGTGGGGGTGGGGCGGGGTCGCCGAGCACCGGGGCTGGGGTCAGTAGCGCCAGCAGCAGGGCCAGGAGCGAGGCCAGGCCCAATCTGCTCGCACATCGCATCGGTCGCATGGCGAAACCGTGGCCGAGAGCGCCGGATCGCGGCCGGACCTGTGGGCTACCGGCCGGTTGTGGACAGCGGCGTCACCCGGTGCCTCGCGGGTCCCGTACACTTCTTCTGGCGATCCGGGTCACCGGGTCGACTTCGCACGCCCCGACACGGCGGCCGGCAACGGTCCCTGTCAGCGCCCCTCGGTCCTTCGTGGCACGGCGCATGTGGGCGTCAGGTACATAACCGAGAAAAACAAGGAGAACGGCCATGGCCGTCGTCACGATGCGGGAGCTGCTGGAAAGCGGCGTCCACTTCGGTCACCAGACCCGTCGTTGGAACCCGAAGATGAAGCGCTTCATCTTCACGGAGCGCAACGGCATCTACATCATCGACCTGCTCCAGTCGCTGTCGTACATCGACCGCGCCTACGAGTTCGTCAAGGAGACCGTCGCCCACGGCGGCACGGTCATGTTCGTCGGCACGAAGAAGCAGGCGCAGGAGGCGATCGCCGAGCAGGCGACCCGCGTCGGCATGCCCTTCGTGAACCAGCGCTGGCTGGGCGGCATGCTCACCAACTTCTCGACCGTCTACAAGCGTCTGCAGCGCCTCAAGGAGCTCGAGCAGATCGACTTCGAGGACGTCGCCGCGTCCGGTCTGACCAAGAAGGAGCTTCTCGTGCTCTCGCGCGAGAAGGCCAAGCTGGAGAAGACCCTCGGCGGTATCCGCGAGATGCAGAAGGTGCCCAGCGCCGTCTGGATCGTGGACACCAAGAAGGAGCACATCGCGGTCGGCGAGGCCCGGAAGCTCAACATCCCGGTCGTCGCCATCCTCGACACCAACTGCGACCCCGACGAGGTCGACTACAAGATCCCGGGCAACGACGACGCGATCCGCTCCGTCACCCTGCTCACCCGCGTGATCGCCGACGCCGTCGCCGAGGGCCTCATCGCCCGCTCCGGCGTCGCCACCGGCGACAAGGGTGACAAGGGCGCGGGCGAGCCGCTCGCCGCGTGGGAGCGCGACCTGCTCGAGGGCGAGAAGAAGGCCGAGGAGGCCCCGGCCGCCGAGGCTCCGGCCGCCGCTGAGGCGCCCGCCGCCGAGGCCGCTGCCGAAGCCCCCGCTGAGGCTCCCGCCGAGGCCGCTGCCGAGGCTCCGGCCGCCGAGGCCGAGCAGGCCTGACCCCCTCACCCCTTCGGGTCAACTGACGGCGGGGGCCCCTAAGCCCCCGCCGTCGGCCCGTAGATCTTCAGACTTCGAGAGAGATTCCAGGAATCATGGCGAACTACACCGCCGCCGACGTCAAGAAGCTCCGTGAGCTCACCGGCGCCGGCATGATGGACTGCAAGAAGGCCCTGGACGAGGCCGAGGGCGATGTCGACAAGGCCGTAGAGGCCCTGCGCATCAAGGGCCAGAAGGGCGTCGCCAAGCGCGAGGGCCGCTCCGCCGAGAACGGCGCCGTGGTCTCCCTCATCGCCGACGACAACACCTCCGGTGTCCTCGTCGAGCTGAAGTGCGAGACGGACTTCGTCGCCAAGGGTGAGAAGTTCCAGGCCGTCGCCAACCAGCTCGCGCAGCACGTCGCCGCGACCTCCCCGGCTGACCTGGAGGCCCTGCTCGCCTCCGAGATCGAGGCCGGCAAGACCGTCCAGGCGTTCGTGGACGAGGCCAACGCCAACCTCGGCGAGAAGATCGTCCTGGACCGCTTCGCGCAGTTCGCCGACGGCTTCGTCTACGCCTACATGCACCGCACCATGCCCGACCTGCCCCCGCAGATCGGTGTCCTGGTCGAGCTGGACAAGGCCGACGCCGACCTGGCCAAGGGTGTCGCCCAGCACATCGCCGCCTTCGCGCCGAAGTGGCTCTCCAAGGAGGACGTGCCGGCCGAGGTCGTCGAGTCCGAGCGCCGCGTCGCCGAGGAGACCACCCGCGCCGAGGGCAAGCCCGAGGCCGCCCTGCCGAAGATCGTCGAGGGTCGCGTCAACGGCTTCTTCAAGGACGCCACGCTGCTCGGTCAGCCGTACGCGCTCGACAACAAGAAGTCCGTCCAGAAGGTTCTGGACGAGGCCGGTGTCACCCTGAAGCGCTTCACGCGTATCAAGGTCGGCATCTGAGTCCGTGCCGCGAGCGGCGCACCGGCCCGATAGGGTCGGGAGCAGTCGTCCGGTACGCCGTCACGCACGCGCGTGACGGACGACAGCAGATCTGACGAGGAGGCCATTGCCGAGCATGGGATGCGAACCAGTTCCCATCGGCAATGGCCTTCTTCGTATGTGCGACCCGTTGAAAGAAGCGAGAATCCCATGACCACCAAGGCCCAGAAGAGCGACGACGGCAAAGTACGCGGCCGGTTTCTGCTGAAGCTGTCCGGAGAGGCCTTCTCCGGTGGCGGGGGCCTGGGCGTGGACCCGGACGTGGTGCACAAGATCGCCCGCGAGATCGCGGCCGTGGTGCGCGACGGAGCGGAGATCGCGGTCGTCATCGGCGGCGGCAACTTCTTCCGCGGCGCCGAACTCCAGCAGCGCGGCATGGACCGCGCCCGCTCCGACTACATGGGCATGCTCGGCACCGTGATGAACTGCCTCGCCCTCCAGGACTTCCTGGAGAAGGAGGGCATCGACAGCCGGGTCCAGACCGCCATCACCATGGGCCAGGTCGCCGAGCCGTACATCCCGCTGCGCGCCGTGCGCCACCTGGAGAAGGGCCGTGTGGTCATCTTCGGCGCCGGTATGGGCATGCCGTACTTCTCCACCGACACCACCGCCGCCCAGCGCGCCCTGGAGATCGACGCCGAGGCGCTGCTCATGGGCAAGAACGGGGTGGACGGGGTCTACGACTCCGACCCCAAGAAGAACCCCGACGCGGTCAAGTTCGACTCCCTCGGCTACGGCGAGGTCATCACCCGCGACCTCAAGGTCGCCGACGCCACCGCCATCACGCTGTGCCGCGACAACAAGCTCCCGATCCTCGTCTTCGAGCTTCTGACGGAGGGCAATATCGCGCGCGCCGTCAAGGGTGAGAAGATCGGCACGCTCGTGGGTGACCAAGTCAGCCACGGCTGAGGACATCAGCCAGGGCTGATGACCCTGACCGGGGGATGGACAATGTCCTGCCGGTCGGGAACCGTGCAGGAAGAAGACGCGACGCAGCCGGCCGCCGCCCCTCACCAAGGAACCGCAGCCGGGCCTTACTCAAGACACGCAGGAGCAAGTGGTGATCGAAGAGACCCTCCTCGAGGCCGAGGAGAAGATGGAGAAGGCCGTCGTGGTCGCCAAGGAGGACTTCGCCGCGATCCGCACCGGTCGTGCGCACCCGGCGATGTTCAACAAGATCGTGGCCGACTACTACGGCGCGCCGACGCCGATCAACCAGCTGGCTTCGTTCTCCGTGCCGGAGCCGCGCATGGCCGTGGTGACCCCGTTCGACAAGAGCGCGCTGCGCAACATCGAGCAGGCGATCCGCGACTCCGACCTGGGCGTCAACCCGAGCAACGACGGCAACATCATCCGAGTGGTGTTCCCCGAGCTCACCGAGGAGCGCCGCCGCGACTACATCAAGGTCGCCAAGGGCAAGGCCGAGGACTCGCGCGTGTCCATCCGCTCGGTCCGCCGCAAGGCCAAGGACGCGATCGACAAGCTCGTCAAGGACGGCGAGGTCGGCGAGGACGAGGGCCGCCGTGCGGAGAAGGAGCTCGACGACGCGACGCACAAGTACGTCGCTCAGGTGGACGAGCTCCTGAAGCACAAGGAAGCGGAGCTGCTCGAGGTCTGATGAACGACTCTTCCTGGGGGGCGCCGCCACAAGCCGGGTACTGGGGGCCGTCCGACCAGGGGCCTGTCCAGGGGGCTGCCCCGGCGGGTCCCGCGTACGATGCGCCTGAGGCGCAGCACACTCGCCCCATGCCCATCGTGCCCGACGGACCCGCCTACGGCGGAGACCAGGACGACGACCGGGGGGCCGCTCGGCTGAGCGGCCCCTTGTTCCGAGACGAGACGTTCCGCACCGAGTCACCGTCGGCGCAGCCCCGTGCGGCGGCGCCGCAGAATCCGGAGCCCATGCCCGACTCCCCGCAGCCGGCGCCCGCGCCGCAGAAGAAGAGCGCGGGGCGTGACCTGGGTGCGGCCATAGGCGTCGGAGTCGGGCTCGGCGTGGTGATCGTCGCGTCGCTGTTCGTCGTCAAGGCCGTGTTCGTCGGTGTCGTGGCGGTCGCGGTCGTCGTCGGTCTGTGGGAGCTGACCTCCCGCCTGGAGGAGCGCAAGGGCATCAGGGCGCCCCTCGTTCCGCTGGCGGTCGGCGGTGCGGCCATGGTCGTCGCCGGATACGTCCGGGGCGCCGAGGGCGCCTGGGTGGCGATGGCGCTCACCGCGCTGGCCGTCCTGGTCTGGCGGATGACGGAACCGCCGGAGGGCTACCTCAAGGACGTCACCGCGGGCGTCTTCGCGGCCTTCTACGTCCCGTTCCTGGCCACGTTCGTCGCGATGATGCTCACCGCCGACGACGGCGCGTTCCGCGTCATGACGTTCCTGGTCCTCACGGTCGTCAGCGACACCGGGGCGTACGCCATCGGCTGGCGCTTCGGCAAGCACAAGCTCGCTCCGCGCATCAGCCCCGGCAAGACCCGTGAGGGCCTGCTGGGCGCGGTGTCGTTCGCGATGGTGGCGGGCGCGCTGTGCATGCAGTTCCTGATCGACGAGGGCACCTGGTGGCAGGGCCTGCTCCTGGGCCTCGCGGTCGCGGCCAGTGCGACGCTGGGTGACCTCGGCGAGTCGATGATCAAGCGGGACCTCGGCATCAAGGACATGGGCACGCTGCTGCCGGGGCACGGCGGCATCATGGACCGGCTGGACTCCCTGCTGCCGACGGCGCCGGTGGTCTGGCTGCTGCTGGTGCTGTTCGTCGGCTCCGGCTGATCGTTTCCGTACGACTGGTCGTCTCCGTACATGGGTGGAGCCCCCGCTTCGGCGGGGGCTCCTCCTGTTCTACGGGCTTCCGCGGTGGGACGATTCCCGTGTAAGCCCTCGAAAGGGATCGCCCTGGAAGGAGGGCGTCATGTCCACCATCCGTGAAGTGATCGACGTCGACCGCAGTCCCGAGGACGTCTACGCGTACATCACCGACCCCTCCCACCTGCCGGAATGGCAGCTGAGCGCCGTCAAGGCGGAACCGCTCGACGAAGGGCCGATGCACGCCGGATCCCGGGTCCGGGTCATCCGGCGGATCGGGAACCGCGAGATCCCGATGACCGTCCAGTTCGACGAGCTCGACCCTCCGCACAGCTGGGATCTGCACGGGATCGAAGGGCCCGTACGGCCCCGTACCCACGGTGAGATCGAGTCGCTCGACGACGGGCGCCGGTCCCGCGTGACCATAGAGATCGACTTCGAGGGGCACGGCCTCGGCAGGGCCCTGGTCCCCCTCGTCGTCCGCCCGCAGGTCCGCAAGGAGCTGCCCCGGGACGAGCGGCTGCTCAAGGAGCGCCTGGAAGGCACCGCGACCTAGGACGTGACCTAGGACGTGCAGACGTCCTTCAGCTCATCGGCGGCGGCGTCGATCCGGCTGCTGTCCGGGTCGGTGTCGCCGTCCAGGACGGCCTTGTTGTAGTCGTCGATGGCCTTGGCCAGGTCGTCGACGGCCTTGTCCACCTTGCCGTCGTCCGTGGTGTCGTCGATCTTGTCGAGGTTCTCCTCGATGGTGACGATGGACTCGTCGGTCTTCGAGGGATCCTTCGCCGCGTCCCAGCCCGCCTCGTGGATGGCCTTCAGACTGTCGGCGATCGTGTCGGCGTTGGTGAGGCAGTCGAGCGCGTTGTCGGTGTCCTCGCAGCCGGTCAGCAGCCCGGCGGTCAGGGTGACGGCGGCGACGGTGGTGGCGACGGCGGCGATACGGCGTCGGCGGCGGCGGTTGACGGCCATGGAACGGTCCCCTCCTGGAAGGCACAGAGCGCTGATGCGAGCTGTGCCGACCACGATTCCGCCCACACGGCCCCCCTCACGAGGCAGCGGCCACCCGTATCCGGGGTGGAGCCGGCTACACCGTGGTGACGCTCTGTGCGGACAACAGGACACACCATTCGATCTGCGACACTGGTACGACCATGCCGAAGCCCGGAGAACTCACTTTCGTCGCCCCGCGCGGAGCCAAGAAGCCGCCGCGGCACCTTGCCGATCTCACTCCTGCCGAGCGCAAGGACGCCGTGGCCGAGATCGGTGAGAAGCCGTTTCGTGCCAAGCAGCTCTCGCAGCACTACTTCGCGCGGTACGCGCACGATCCGGAGCAGTGGACCGACATCCCCGCTGCGGCTCGGCCGAAGTTGCAGGAGGCGCTGCTTCCTGAGCTGATGACTGTCGTGCGGCATCTGTCGACCGATCAGGGGACCACGCGCAAGACGCTGTGGCGGCTGTTCGACGGGACGCTCGTCGAGTCGGTGCTCATGCGGTACCCGGACCGGGTGACCATGTGCATCAGCTCGCAGGCCGGGTGCGGGATGAACTGTCCGTTCTGCGCGACCGGGCAGGCGGGGCTGGACCGGAATCTGTCCAGTGCTGAGATCGTCCATCAGATCGTCGATGGGATGCGGGCGCTCAGGGACGGAGAAGTGCCTGGTGGGCCCGCGCGGCTCTCCAACATCGTCTTCATGGGGATGGGCGAGCCGCTCGCCAACTACAAGCGGGTTGTGACCGCTGTCCGTGCGCTCACCGATCCCGCACCCGACGGGCTCGGGCTGTCGCAGCGGGGCATCACCGTTTCGACGGTCGGGCTCGTGCCGGCCATTCATCGGTTCGCCGACGAAGGGTTCAAGTGCCGGCTCGCGATCTCGCTGCACGCTCCCGACGACGAGCTGCGCGACACCCTCGTCCCCGTGAACACGCGGTGGAAGGTGCGCGAGGTGCTCGAGGCCGGGTTCGAGTACGTGGAGAAGTCCGGGCGGCGGCTTTCGATCGAGTACGCGCTCATTCGCGACATCAATGATCAGGCCTGGCGCGGTGACCGGCTCGGGCGGCTGCTCAAGGGCAAGCCCGTGCACGTCAATCTCATTCCGCTCAACCCGACTCCGGGCTCCAAGTGGACCGCCTCGCGACCCGAGGACGAGAAGGCGTTCGTCGAGGCGATCGCCGCGCACGGGGTGCCCGTCACCGTCCGGGACACCCGTGGGCAGGAGATCGACGGGGCCTGCGGTCAGCTTGCCGCGAGTGAGCGGTAGTCTGACCGGCGTAAGAACATCTTCATATCCGACAGGGGAGCGCCACAGCGCTGAGAGTGCGGCAATCGGGCCGCAGACCCTCTGAACCTCGCCCAGGTCATTCTGGGTAGGAAGTTCGGTCATCACCGTGAACACCAAGAAGTACTGTGCCGTCGTCGTGGGCCTCGGCCTGCTCGCGCTGTCCGCGTGCGGGTCCTCCGACGAGGGTGCCAAGAGCGAGTCCAAGACCGTCACCCTCGTCAGCCATGACTCGTGGGCCGTCTCCAAGGGCGTCCTCGCCGCCTTCGAGAAGGAGTCCGGCTACAAGGTCAAGGTCCTGGAGGACGGCGACGCCGGGCAGGCCGTCAACAAGGCGATCCTGACCAAGGACAACCCGCAGGGCGACGTCTTCTTCGGCGTCGACAACACCCTGCTCTCCCGGGCCCTCGACAACGGGCTCTTCCAGCCGTACGAGGCGAAGGGCGCCGGCACGATCAAGGCCGGCTTCCGGGTCGACGGGGACAAGGTCACGCCCATCGACACCGGCGACATCTGCCTCAACTACGACAAGGCCTGGTTCAGCCAACACAAGGTCCAGCCGCCTACGTCGTACGACGATCTCGTCAAGCCCGCCTACAAGAACCTCCTCGTCACCGAGAACGCCGCCACCTCCTCGCCGGGGCTCGGGTTCCTGCTCGGGACCGCCGCCAAGTACGGCGACGACGGGTGGGAGGCGTACTGGAGCAAGCTCAAGGCCAACGGCGTCAAGGTCGTCGACGGCTGGGAGCAGGCCTACAACGAGGAGTTCTCCGGGTCCGCCGGGGGGAAGAAGGCGAAGGCCGACCGGCCGCTCGTCGTCTCCTACGCCTCCTCGCCGCCCGCCGAGGTCATCTACGCCGACCCGAAGCCGTCGACCGCGCCGACCGGTGTCGTCGAGGGGACCTGCTTCCGGCAGGTCGAGTACGCGGGGCTGCTGAGCAACGCGAAGAACAGCGAGGGCGGCAAGGCGCTCATCGACTTCCTCCTGACCAAGAAGTTCCAGGAGGACATGCCGCTCAACATGTTCGTCTACCCGGTGGTCGAGGGCGCGGCCGTGCCCGCCGAGTTCACGCAGTACGGCCCCGCCGCCGAGGACCCCGAGACCATGGACCCGGCGAAGATCGCCGACAACCGTGACGACTGGGTCAAGTCGTGGACCTCGCTCGTACTGAAGTAACCCCGCGTTTCAGGCGCTTCAAGGGGAACGCGGCGCGGCTCGGGCTCATGGCCCTGCCCGTCGCGTTCTTCGGGGTCTTCTTCGCCTGGCCCGTCGCCGCGATCGTCGCGCGCGGGCTCAAGGTCGACGGGGCCTGGCAGTTCGGGCGGATCGCGGACGTGCTCGGGCAGTCCGACATCCGGCACGTCCTGTGGTTCACCACCTGGCAGGCGCTCGCCTCCACCGCGCTCACCCTGCTGATCGCGCTGCCCGGCGCCTACGTGTTCGCGCGCTTCGAGTTCCCGGGCAAACAGGTGCTGCGGGCGGTCGTGACCGTGCCGTTCGTGCTGCCGACGGTCGTCGTCGGTACGGCGTTCCTGGCGCTGGTCGGGCGCGGGGGACTGCTCGACGAGCTGTGGGGCGTACGCCTGGACACGACCGTGTGGGCCATCCTGCTCGCGCATGTCTTCTTCAACTACGCGGTGGTCGTACGGACGGTCGGCGGGCTCTGGTCGCAGCTCGACCCCCGGCAGGAGGAGGCCGCGCGGATGCTGGGCGCCTCGCGGCTGAGGGCCTGGCGGAAGGTGACCCTGCCCGCGCTCGGGCCCGCCGTGGCGGCCGCCGCGCTCATGGTCTTCCTGTTCACCTTCACCTCCTTCGGTGTGGTGCAGATCCTCGGCGGACCGACCTTCTCCACCCTTGAGGTCGAGATCTACCGGCAGACCACCGACCTCTTCGACCTTGCCACGGCCGCGGTCCTCACGATCATCCAGTTCGTCGCCGTCGGTGCGATCCTCGCCCTGCACGCCTGGACGGTACGGCGCCGGGAGACCGCGCTGCGGCTCGTGGACGCCTCCGCCACGGCACGGCGGCCGCGCGGTGCCGGACAGTGGGCGCTGCTGGCCGGCGTGCTGGCCACCATCGCCGTACTCCTGCTGCTGCCGCTCGCCGTGCTCGTGCAACGCTCCCTCGACGCCCCCGACTTCGCGTACTACCGGGCCCTGACCTCGGCCGACGGCGGAGTCTTCCTGGTGCCGCCGATCGAGGCGATCGGCAACTCGCTCTCGTACGCCGTCGCCGCCACCGCCATCGCGGTCGTCATCGGCGGTCTCGCCGCGGCCGCGCTGACCCGGCGGGACGCGGGACGGTTGGTACGGGGCTTCGACGCGCTGCTGATGCTGCCGCTGGGGGTGTCCGCGGTGACCGTCGGGTTCGGGTTCCTGATCGCCCTCGACGAGCCGCCGTTGAATCTGCGGTCCTCGTGGATCCTTGTGCCGCTCGCGCAGGCGCTGGTCGGGGTGCCCTTCGTCGTCCGGACCATGCTGCCGGTGCTGCGGGCCGTGGACCACCGGCTCCGGGAGGCGGCGGCCGTGCTCGGGGCGTCGCCCTGGCGGGTGTGGCGGGAGGTCGATCTGCCGTTGGTGCGGCGGGCGTTGCTGATCGCGGCCGGGTTCGCCTTCGCCGTGTCTCTGGGGGAGTTCGGGGCGACCGTGTTCATCGCGCGGCCCGACCATCCGACGCTGCCGGTGGCCGTGGCGAAGCTGCTGGGGCGGGCCGGGGAGCTCAACTACGGGCAGGCGATGGCCCTTTCGACGATTCTGATGGTGGTGTGCGCGGTGGCGCTGCTGGTGCTTGAGCGGCTGCGGACCGATCGGACGGGTGAGTTCTGATGCTGCTGAGCCTGGAAGGTGCGACGGTTCGCTTCGGTGGGCGGGCCGTGCTGGACGGGGTCGATCTCGCGGTCGCCGAGCACGAGATCGTGTGTGTGCTCGGGCCCAGTGGGAGCGGGAAGTCGACGCTGCTGCGGGCGGTGGCCGGGCTGCAACACCTGGACGCCGGGCGGGTGTTGCTCGACGGGCGCGATCAGGTGGGGGTGGCCGCGCACAAGCGGGGGGTCGGGCTGATGTTCCAGGACCATCAGCTGTTCCCGCAGCGGGACGTGGGCGGGAACGTGGCGTTCGGGCTGCGGATGCATGGCGCCCCGAAGGGTGAACAGGCTTCCCGGGTGGGCGAGTTGCTCGATCTCGTCGGACTTCCCGGCGCCGGTCGGCGGGCCGTCGCCTCGCTCTCCGGCGGTGAGCAGCAGCGGGTCGCGCTGGCCCGGGCCCTGGCGCCCCGGCCGCGGTTGCTGATGCTGGACGAGCCGCTCGGGCAGCTGGACCGTTCGCTTCGGGAACGGCTCGTCGTCGAACTGCGGGAGCTGTTCGGGCGGTTGGGGACGACCGTGCTGGCCGTGACCCACGACCAGGGCGAGGCCTTCGCGCTCGCCGACCGGGTCGTCGTGATGCGGGACGGGCGGATCGCCCAGTCCGGTACGCCACTTGAGGTGTGGCAGCGGCCCGCCGACGAGTTCGTCGCCCGGTTCCTCGGCTTCGAGAACATCGTCGAGGGCACGGTCGGCGGGGAGGCCGCGGACACGCCCTGGGGCAAGCTGCCGGTCCCGGAAGGGGCCCCGCAGGGGGTGCGGAGTCTGCTGGTGCGGCCCGCCGGGGTGCGGCTCGTGGAGGACGGGCTGCCGTGCACGGTCGTCGCCCGGACCTTCAAGGGCACCCATGTCGCCGTACGGCTCCAGCCGGAGGGGGACGGGCCGCGGCTTGAGGCGGCGTGTGCGTTGCGAGTGGCGCCGGAGGTCGGGGAGAGGGTCGGGGTGGAGTTCGACGCGGCGGAAATCGTCGTGCTCGGCTGATCGGCGGAGCTTTAGGGTGCGGGCATGACGCTGCTCACCCATGACCGTTACTGCGAAGAGATCGCCCACCAGGTCGGCCTGCTCCGGGCGGTCGTGACCTCCGGGGCCGACCTGTCCGCGACCGTGCCGACCTGCCCCGACTGGACGCTGGAGCAGCTCGTACGGCACACCGGGGGCGCCCTGCGCTGGGTGGAGCTGCTGGTGCGGACCCGGGCCCAGGAGGACATCCCCGAGGAGCGGGTGCCGTTGGGGGAGGGGCCGTCGGCCGCGGGGGACGCGGGCGCGCTGGACGCCTGGCTCGCCGAGACGGGCGAGCTGCTCGTGGACGCGCTGCGGGAGGCCGGGCCCGACGCCAAGGTGTGGGCGTGGGCCGGGATCCCGACGTCCGGCTTCTGGGCGCGCCGGATGGCGCATGAACTCACCGTCCACCGGGCCGACGCGACGCTCGCCGCGGGACTGCCGTACGAGGTCGCGCCGGAGATCGCCGCCGACGCGATCGACGAGTGGCTGGAGATCGTGGAGTTCGTGCAGCGGACCATGCCGCACGACGAGGCCAAGGAGTTGCGGGGCGCCGGGCGGAGCATCCATCTGCACGCCACCGACGCCCCTCCCGAGGTGGACGCGGAGTGGGTGGTCGAACTCACCGACGACGTCATCGTGTGGCGGCGCGGGCACGAGAAGGCGACCGTCGCGCTCAGGGGGCCGCTGACCGCCGTACTGCTGGCCTTCTACCGTCGACTGCCGCTGGACAGCCCGGAGTTGGAGGTGCTGGGCGAGCGGGAGCTGCTGGAGTTCTGGCTGGAGCGGGCCACGTTCGGGTGACATGACTGTGGCCCGTCCCCTGACGGAGGACGGGCCACAGCGGTACTGCTGGCGTGGCGTCAGCGGGTGCTGCTCGCCCCACGGCGGCGCAGGCCGAAGAAGACCGCGCCGCCGCCGACGGCGACCAGGGCGACCGCGACACCGGCGATGACACCGGTGTTGGAGTTCGCACCGGTCTCGGCGAGGTTGGACTCACCGGCCGCGGCGGACGGAGCGCTGCTCGGCGTGGCCGCCGGGGCAGTGCTGTCGCTCTCCGAGGCCGACGGGGTCGGGCTGGCGGACTCCTCGGCCGGCGTGGAGGCGGAGTCCGACGGGGACGGGGTGGCCGTCGGGGTCGGGGACTCCTCCTTCTTGCAGGCCGTGGCGGGAGTCGTCAGGTTGGGCGTGATGTCCTCGTCGACGTAGCCCTTGGCGGTGACGTGGACGCGGTACTCGGCGTTCGGCTTCCAGTCCTCGGTGAAGGTGATGGTGGTGCCCGCGCGCGAGCCCTTCACCTCCTGCTCGCCGATCTTCTTGAGGTCGGCGCCGTTGTTCTGGAGGTAGACGGTGATGGTCGCCGGGACGCCGGACGGGTCGACGTCGGTGACCGTGATGACGCCGTTCTCGCCGTCGCACTTGGCTTCGGCGGAGAACTCGCTGATGTTGCAGGCCAGCGCGTTGCCGGCGACTCCAAGCGCGAGCGCGGCCGAGGCGGAGGCGACACCGAGGACGCGCGCGGAGCGGGCGAGGGTGCGGCGGGATATGGACAGAACTGCCACGTTTGTCCTTACGGGAAGCGCAAATGAGGGGGGTGAGTGAGGGAGTGATGATGTGACATCAGCATTCCCATGGGACTCACAGGTTTATAAGCGTGGCGTAAGTAGTGTCAACGTGTATGCGTATCGCGGGGGTTGGCTTTACCTGCTTATTAACCACCGAGACGTTTCAGCGCCTCCGGGGCCTCCTCGATTCGGTCAACCAGGGCGATTCGCGACTCCATCGACCGCTCCCGGGCAAGTGACCGCAACAACGGCCACGTCGGCAGCCTCTCGGTCCAGTGCGCCCGGTCGACGAGCACCATCGGCGTCGGCTCCCCGCGCGACTCGTAGTAGTTGGGCGTCGCGTTGTCGAAGATCTCCTGTACGGTCCCGGCGGCGCCCGGCAGGAACACCACACCGGCGGTGGAGCGGGCCAACAGGCCGTCCTCGCGGGTGGCGTTGGCGAAGTACTTCGCGATGTGCGAGGCGAACGGGTTCGGCGGCTCGTGGCCGTAGAACCAGGTCGGGATGCCGATCGAGGTGCCGCCGCGGGGCCAGCGGGTGCGGACCTCGAAGGCGGCGGCCGCCCAGTCGGTGATCGAGGGTGTGAACTTCGGTGCCTTCGCGAGGAGTTGGAGGGCCTCGGCGAGCATCTCGTCGTCGAAGGGGGCGGCGTACGCGCCGAGGTTCGCGGCCTCCATCGCGCCCGGTCCGCCGCCGGTGGCGACGGTGAGGCCGGCGCGGGTCAGCTCCCTGCCGAGGCGGGCGGCGCCGGCGTACGCCTCCGTGCCGCGGCCCATCGCGTGGCCGCCCATGACGCCAACGACCCTGGTGTCCCTGAGGAGTTCGTCGAGGGCGTCCGACACGGCGTCGTCGTGGATCGAGCGCAGCATCGAGGCGAGTATGTCGCCGTCGGCCTTGGTCCGCTGGAACCACGCGTACGCGCGGGCGTCGAGCGTCTCCTCGTAGCCCTTGTCGAGGCCGGCGAACAGCTCGTCCGGGGAGTAGAGCAGGCCCCGGTACGGGTCGAAGGGCAGATGCGGGACGGGCGGGAAGACCATCGCGCCGTCCGCGCGCACCTTCGCCGCCGCGTTCTCCCGCATCGGGCAGCCGAGGAAGACGGCTCCCGCGGTGTCGGTCGCCAGCAACTCCCTTGTGCGGTCCGTCAGATCGACGGCCTGGACGCGGAAGCCGGCGAGGGTGGAGCGGGCCGAGACCGTCGCGTCGAACTCTTCGAGGGTCTCGATCTCGCGGTCGTCGTGGTGGGCCGCGTGGGCGGGCATGGTGTGCACGGGGCCATGCTAGGGCGCCCGCTGGTGGGTTCAACGGGCGCCGAGGTGAAGGGGCGAGGGCGGCTGGAGGGTGCGGTCAGCCCTGGACCGCGGCCGGGTCCATCCACACGACCTCCCAGGTGTGGCCGTCGAGGTCGTCGAAGGCGCGGCCGTACATGAAGCCCATGTCCTGGACCTTGTCCGACACGGTGCCGCCCGCGGCGCCCGCCTTCTCGACCAGCTCGTCGACCTTCTCGCGGCTCTCGGCGCTCAGACAGATCAGCACCTCGCTGGTCGTCGTGGCGTCCGCGATCTCCTTCTTGGTGAAGGTCGAGTAGAACGGCTTCGTGAGGAGCATCGCGACGATCGTGTCGCTGATCACCACGGACGCCGCGTTCTCATCGCTGAACTGGGCGTTGAGCGTGTAGCCGAGCTCGGTGAAGAACTTCTTCGAGGCGTCGAGGTCGTTGACCGGCAGGTTGACGAAGATCATCTGCTGGTACGCGGTGGAGGTCATCTCGGGTCTCTCCCATCGGGGTCGTGGTGTTCGGTGGGTAGACCTGGGCGCCGGGCGGAACTCATCGGCGGGTGGTCATTTTCTTTTGATTTCTTTTGGCGAGCTTCTCGGCGGGGTCTCAGCGGGTCAACGGCAGTGCCGCCAGCTCGGCCACCAGGAGGGTCAGGGGGGTGAAGAGGGCCAGTACCGCGCCTGCTCTGAGGGCCGCCGCGCTGCGGAGCATCGTCGCGGGGGCGCCCAGGCGGAGGAGGGCGGCGGTGGTGTCGGCGCGAGCGTGTTTCGCCTCCACCGCCGCGGTGAGGAGGGTGGCCACCGTGCAGCCGGTCACCAAGAGGGTGCCGAGGGTGGTGAGGGGGCCGAAGGTGTCGGTGGCGGGGGTGTGGAGTCGGGCCATGGCGTAGGTGGCGGAGGCTACGGCGCAGACCACGCCCAGGGGGCGGCCGATGCGGGTGGCTTCCTCCATGAGGACTCGGCCGGCGAGCAGGCGTAGGGCGCCTGGGCGGACGGACTGGAGCAGGCGGCCGCAGAGGTGGGTCAGGCCGGGGCCGGCGAGGGCGAGGCCGGTGGCGGTGAGGAGCCAGCCGAGGAGGACGGCGGTGGGGCCGGATGTGAGGCCGCCGGGCAGGGTGAGGGTGGGGGTGGTGGGAGTGGTGGGGGATTGGGATGCGTAGGCCTCTACGGCCAGGCCTGCGGCCAGTACCGCGATGCCCCAGGGGAGGCCTTTGGGGGCGTCCTTCGGGGGGAGGGGGAGGTTGTGGGGGGACGGGTCGGAGGGCGGATGCTCCTCGGTGGGCGCAGACGGTGGCGAGTCGGAGTCAGCGGCCCGGCTGTCCGCAAGCGGCGGAGGGTTGGTGCCGGCGGCGTGTTTGCTCGCGGGTTCTGTCGGCTTACGCGGCCGCAGGTGGGCGCCGAACCTTCCGTACGCGCCGAACGTCTCCCTCGTGCCCGTCCTGCCGTACGCGCCGAAGCGGCCGTACGGCCTCGCAGCCCGCCGGGTCGCCGTCGTGCGGGTGTCCTTCGGGCGGAGGAGGACCGCCACCGACACCGACGCGATGACCGGCACCAGCCCCAGCAGGGTCAGCGCCGCCGGCAACGGCAAGGGCTCGTCCGCTGCCAGGAACTCCGCCGCCGCGCCGTCGAAGGGCATGCCCGTCAGGTCGCCTCGCAGGTGGAGGAAGAACAGCAGGGCCAGCATCGAGCCCAGGGTGCAGGAGAGGGCCGTTGTCGCCGCCGAGACGGCCATCAGGCGGGTCGGGCCCAGGCCGATCGCTGCCAGGCCGGGGCGGGGGCGGGTGCCGGGGTCTGTTCTGGCGACCGCCAGCGCGAAGTACACCGTTGCCGCGAGGGGGGTCAGGCACCAGGCCAGGCGGAGCAGGGAACCCGAGGGGTCGTCCTGGTGGGTCATGGCGTAGCCGAGGGTGCACAGGAGGAGGAAGCCGGTGCCTGCCGCCGCCAGGGCCACCGACAGGCGGCGGAGTTGTACGGCCGGCTTGGCGCCGCGGGTCAGACGGAGAGCGAGCACGCGGCCCGGCCTTCCGACTCGGTGACCGGGGGGAGGTGGACCGTGTTCACCCGGCGGCCGTCCAGCAACGTCACCGTGCGGTCCGCCAGCGCCGCCGTCTCCGCGTCGTGCGTCGCCAGGACCACCGTGATGCCGTGCGAGCGGGCCGCCGTGGTCAGGGTGCGCAACACATGGGCCCTGTCTGCCCGGTGCAGAGGCGCCGTCGGTTCGTCCGCGAACAGGACCGTGGGGGCCGGGGCCAACGCCCTGGCGATGCAGACCCGTTGGCGTTCCGCCTGGTGCAACTCGTGGGGGCGCTTGCGGGTCTGGTCGCCCACGTCCAGGCGCTCCAGCCATTCCAGGGCCGCCGTCTTCGCGCGGCGGCGGCTCGTGCCGCGGAGCATCAGGGGGAGCGCGGCGTTCTCCCAGACGTTCAGTTCGGGGACGAGGACCGGGGCCGGGTCGATCCAGCCGAAGCGGTCGCGGCGCAGGCGCTCGCGCGTCATCGGGCCCATCGTGTGGACCGGCACGCTGTTGAACCAGACCTCGCCGCGCTGCGCCGGGACCAATCCGGACAGACAGTGCAGGAGGGTCGTCTTGCCGCTGCCGCGCGGGCCGCTGACGGCGAGGATCTCGCCCTCCTGGACGCCGAGCGAGACACCGCCGAGGCCTGGGGAGCCGTCCTTGTAGGTGAAGTGCAGGGCGCGTGCCCAGAGAACGTCGTTGTCGGGCGGGGCCACCATCGCGTACACCTCGGTTCAGATCCTTTTGGCTTGCCAAATCCCCCGTGCGGGGGAACGAAGACAGGGCCGATCGGTCACTGGGCACGCTAGGGAGTCCGTTTGGCGCGGCCGGACAGCACGCGGCCCCGGGCGCCCGTTTCTCACTCGAACGGGCGGCACCGGGGCCGTTGTTGATCACAGGGTCAGCTCATCAGAGCTTCGTCCACGCCTCCGTCAGGGTCGCCCGCAGGATCTGCTCGATCTCGTCGAACGTCTCCTGGTTGGAGATCAGCGGCGGGGCGAGCTGGACGACCGGGTCGCCACGGTCGTCGGCGCGGCAGTAGAGGCCGTTGTCGTACAGCGCCTTGGAGAGGAAGCCGTACAGGACGCGCTCGGTCTCCTCGTCGGTGAAGGACTCCTTGGTCGTCTTGTCCTTGACCAGCTCGATGCCGTAGAAGAAGCCGTTGCCGCGGACGTCGCCGACGATCGGGAGGTCGTAGAGCTTCTCCAGGGTCGCGCGGAAGGCGCCCTCGTTGTCGAGCACGTGCTGGTTGAGGCCCTCGCGCTCGAACAGGTCGAGGTTGGCGATGCCGACCGCGGCGGAGACCGGGTGGCCGCCGAAGGTGTAGCCGTGGAGGAAGGTGTTGTCGCCCTTGTAGAAGGGCTCCGCGAGGCGGTCGGAGATGATGCAGGCGCCGATCGGGGAGTAGCCCGAGGTCATGCCCTTGGCGCAGGTGATCATGTCCGGGATGTAGTCGAACTTGTCACAGGCGAAGGTCGTGCCCAGGCGGCCGAAGGCGCAGATCGTCTCGTCCGAGACCAGCAGGACGTCGTACTGGTCGCAGATCTCGCGCACCCGCTGGAAGTAGCCGGGCGGCGGCGGGAAGCAGCCGCCGGCGTTCTGGACCGGCTCCAGGAAGACCGCGGCGACCGTGTCCGGGCCCTCGAAGAGGATCTGCTGCTCGATCTGGTCGGCGGCCCAGCGGCCGAAGGCCTCGGGGTCGTCGCCGAAGAGCGGGGCGCGGTAGATGTTGGTGTTCGGCACCTTGTGCGCGCCGGGGACCAGCGGCTCGAAGGGGGCCTTCAGGCCCGGCAGGCCGGTGATGGACAGGGCGCCCTGCGGGGTGCCGTGATAGGCGACCGCGCGCGAGATGACCTTGTACTTGGTGGGCTTGCCGGTGAGCTTGAAGTACTGCTTGGCCAGCTTCCAGGCGGTCTCGACCGCCTCGCCGCCGCCGGTGGTGAAGAAGACCTTGTTGAGGTCGCCCGGGGCCTCGTGCGCGAGGCGCTCCGCGAGCTCCACGGCCTTCGGGTGGGCGTAGGACCACACCGGGAAGAACGCGAGCTCCTGCGCCTGCTTGAAGGCGGTCTCGGCGAGTTCCGTACGGCCGTGGCCGGCCTGGACCACGAACAGGCCCGCGAGACCGTCGAGGTAGCGCTTGCCCTTGTCGTCGTAGATGTAGGTGCCCTCGCCCCGGACGATGGTGGGGACGGGCGAGTTCTCGTACGAGGACATGCGGGTGAAGTGCATCCACAGGTGGTCGTACGCGGTCTGGCTGAGGTCCTTGGAGCTCACGGTTATCGGGTCCTCACGGTTATCGGGTTCCCCACATGTAGGTCTGCTTCTTGAGCTTCAGGTAAACGAAGCTCTCGGTGGAGCGCACTCCGGGGATGAGCCGGATGCGTCTGTTGATGACCTCCAGAAGGTGGTCGTCGTCCTCGCAGACGATCTCCACCATCAGGTCGAAGGAGCCGGCGGTCATCACCACGTACTCGCACTCGGACATGGAGGTCAGCGCGTCGGCCACGGACTCGACATCGCCCTCGACGTGGATGCCCACCATCGCCTGCCGCCGGAACCCCACGGTGAGGGGGTCGGTGACGGCGACGATCTGCATCACGCCCTGGTCGAGCAGCTTCTGGACGCGCTGGCGCACGGCCGCCTCGGAGAGGCCCACGGCCTTGCCGATCGCGGCGTACGGCCGGCGGCCGTCCTCCTGGAGCTGTTCGATGATGGCGAGGGAAACGGCATCCAGATGGGGAGTAGTGCCGTTCCTGGACTCGCGGGAGTCCCTGTGCTCTGCGCTTCGACTGGCCACGACCTCACTGTGCACGACGTCTCGACGGTTTCGCAAGGCCATAGCGATGAAATTCGTTGTTTACGTGAGGGAGACCTGCGGATTTCGCAGTCTTGACGGGATCAGGGGTGTTGAAAACGTGGGCGGGGCGATTAGGGTGGGTGTCTCAACCAATGGACAGTTCGAGCAGGACTTCGATCGGACACAGGAGGCCGGCAGTGAGCACCGAGCTGCGTCGTCTGCGCAACTACATCGACGGTGAGTTCCGGGACGCCGCCGACGGACGGACCACCGACGTGGTCAACCCCGCGACGGGCGAGGCGTACGCGACCGCGCCGCTGTCCGGACCGGCGGACATCGACGCCGCGATGGCCGCGGCCGCCGCCGCGTTCCCGGGGTGGCGCGACACGACGCCCGCCGAGCGGCAGAAGGCCCTCCTGAAGATCGCGGACGCGTTCGAGGAGCGCGCCGAGGAACTCATCGCGGCCGAGGTGGAGAACACCGGCAAGCCGATCGGACTCACGCGGTCCGAGGAGATCCCGCCGATGGTGGACCAGATCCGCTTCTTCGCCGGGGCGGCGCGGATGCTGGAGGGGCGCTCCGCCGGTGAGTACATGGAGGGGATGACGTCGATCATCCGCCGTGAGCCGGTGGGTGTGTGTGCGCAGGTCGCGCCCTGGAACTACCCGATGATGATGGCCGTATGGAAGTTCGCGCCGGCCATCGCGGCCGGTAACACGGTCGTGCTGAAGCCGTCGGACACCACTCCTGCGTCCACCGTCCTCATCGCCGAGATCCTCGGGTCGATCCTGCCCAAGGGTGTCTTCAACGTCGTCACGGGTGACCGTGACACCGGGCGGCTGATGGTCGAGCACCCGACCCCCGCGATGGCCTCCATCACCGGGTCCGTGCGCGCGGGCATGTCCGTCGCCGAGTCCGCGTCCAAGGACCTCAAGCGGGTTCACCTGGAGCTGGGCGGCAAGGCGCCGGTCGTCGTCTTCGACGACACGGACATCGCCAAGGCCGTCGAGGACATCTCCGTCGCCGGGTTCTTCAACGCCGGGCAGGACTGTACGGCCGCCACGCGCGTCCTTGTGCAGGAGGGCATCCACGACGAGTTCGTCGCCGCGCTCGCGAAGGCCGCCGCCGAGACGAAGACGGGGCAGCCGGACGACGAGGACGTGCTGTTCGGTCCCCTCAACAACCCCAACCAGCTCAAGCAGGTCTCCGGGTTCATCGAGCGGCTTCCCGCGCACGCGAAGGTCGAGGCCGGGGGGCAGCGGGTCGGGGAGAAGGGGTACTTCTATGCCCCTACCGTCGTCTCCGGGCTGAAGCAGGACGACGAGATCATCCAGAACGAGGTCTTCGGGCCGGTCATCACCGTTCAGTCGTTCTCCGACGAGGATCAGGCTGTCGAGTGGGCCAACGGCGTTGACTACGCGCTGGCTTCGTCTGTGTGGACGAAGGACCACGGGCGGGCCATGCGGATGTCGAAGAAGCTGGACTTCGGGTGTGTGTGGATCAACACGCACATTCCGTTGGTGGCGGAGATGCCGCATGGCGGGTTCAAGAAGTCCGGGTACGGCAAGGATCTGTCGGGGTACGGGTTTGAGGACTACACGCGGATCAAGCATGTGATGACGTCTTTGGACGCGTAGTCGGTTGGCTGCGGGTGTGTGGGGGCTGGTCGCGCAGTTCCCCGCGCCCCTGGGTGGGCACGGTGGCCCCGGATGGGAATGAACTCCCCTCCGGGGCCGCCGTGTTCCCCCTCCGGCGTGGTCTCAGGTGCCTGGCTTCCCCGGCAGCGGGGGCAGGTCCGTCGGGTTCGGGAACGTGATGCCTGCCTTCTTCAGGATCGGGGCGCAGGGCTTCAAGGACTTCTCCGGGGCGCCTGCCTTCACTTGGAGTTGGACCCGGCCCTCCTCGTCCTTCGTGGCGTGGAAGTCCGGGAACGACTCCTCACCCTGCTTGCGCATGCAGGCCGCGAAGTCCTCGTTGGCCGTGTTGACGTCGTCGGGGGCGTTCTCGGTCGGGTGGTAGGCGACCGCGAAGGCGGTGCTCTTGGGGTGGGTGTCCGTGGATGAGGGGCCGGTCGCCTGGGCGGCCGAGGCGCTGACCGTGCCGAGGGTTATCGCGGTCAGGGCGGCTATGCCCAGGGCCAGGCGTTTCGGGCGGGGTGCCGTGACTCGCATGGTTCCTCCGGGGGTTGTCGGGTGGTGGTGACTCGGATGGCGTCCACACAACCGCCGGGGCGGTTACGGCACGGGAACGGCTCTCCTTATCGCCGTGTAACCCCCCGCCCGCGACACTGACCGCATGCGTGTGCTGGTGGTCGAGGACCACGAAGAGCTCGCCGAGACCGTCGCCTCGGGGCTGCGTCGGGAGGGGATGGCGGTCGATCTCGCCCTCGACGGGCCGACCGCTCTGGAGCGCGCCGAGATCAACGGGTACGACGTCGTCGTGCTCGACCGTGATCTGCCCGGGGTGCACGGTGACCAGGTGTGCCGGAGGCTGGCGGTGGGCGGGAGCCGGGCGCGGGTGCTGATGCTCACCGCGTCCGGGACGGTGGCCGACCGGGTGGCGGGGCTGGGGCTGGGGGCCGATGACTATCTGGCCAAGCCCTTTGCCTTCACTGAACTCGTCGCTCGGATACGGGCTTTGGCGCGGCGTGCGCAGCCCGCGTTGCCGCCGGTGCTGGTACGGGGAGAGTTGCGGCTCGATCCGGCTCGGCGTGAGGCCAGTCGGGCGGGTGGTCAACTCGTGCTCAGTCCTAAGGAGTTCGCCGTGCTGGAGCTGCTCCTGGGTGCGGAGGGGGCGGTCGTGTCCAGTGAAGAGCTGCTGGAGAGGGCGTGGGACGAGGCCGCCGATCCCTTCAGTCAGACCGTGAAGGTCACCGTCAGCAGGCTGCGCCGCAAGCTGGGGGAGCCGCCGTTGATCGAGACGGTGGACCGGGCCGGGTATCGGATCCGATGAGCGGGTGGAGGGTGGCGGTGCCGAGGGGGCTGCGCGCGGTGAGGTCGGGGGTGCCGTGGTGGCCGCGCAGTATTCGGTGGCGGCTGACCCTGCTCTACAGTGCCCTGTTCGTGGTGGCCGGGGCGATGCTGCTCGCGTTCACGTACTTTCTCGCCGCCGGCTCGAAGGGGGGCCGGGCCGTCACCTCCGCCGAGGGGTTGGAACCGGCACCGGCGGGCGGGGCCGTGACGCTTGATCCGCCTGCCGTCAACGCCGTTGTCGAGGCCGTCCGTTCGGACCAGCTGCACGAGTTGCTCGTCAAAGGGTGCGTCGCGCTCGCGGTCATGGCACTGACGTCGGTCGCCCTGGGGCGGCTGATGGCCGGGCGGGTTCTGAAGCCCCTGCGGACCATGACCTCGGCCGCCCGTCGGATCTCCGCCGACAACCTCCACGAGCGGCTCGCCGTGCCCGGGCCGCCCGAGGACGAGCTGAAGGCGATGGCGGACACCATCGACGCCGTACTCGCGCGGCTGGAGGGCGCGTTCGAGGCGCAGAAGGCGTTCGTCGCCAACGCCTCGCACGAGCTGCGCACCCCGCTCACCCTCCAGCAGACCATCGTCGACGTCACCCTCGCGGATCCGGACGCCTCCGCCGAGACCCTGCGGGGCGCGTTGCTGCGGGTGCGGGCGGCGGGGGAGGAGCAGGAGGGGCTGATCGACGCCTTGTTGACCCTGGCCCGGAGTCAACGGGGCTTGGAGCGGCGGGAGTTCGTCGACCTCGCGGCCCTGGTGCGGGAGCGGTTGCCGACAGGGGGCGTACGGGTCGAGGCTCGGCTGGAGACCGCGCCCGTCCTGGGGGATCCGCAGCTCATCGAGCGGCTGGTGGTCAACCTCGCCGACAACGCCGTACGTCACAACCTGACGGAACCGGAGGGGAGTTGGGTGAGCGTGTGGACCGGGGTGGACAGTGAGGGGCGTCCTGGGCTGCGGATCGAGAACAGTGGGCCGGTGATTCCGGCGGATCAGGCGGCCGGGCTGTTCCAGCCGTTCCGGCGCCTCGGGCCCGAGCGGGTGCGGAAGCGGGATGGGCTCGGGCTGGGGATGTCCATCGTCGCGGCTGTCGTCGCCGCGCATGGGGGGCGGGTACGGGCCATCACCCGGCCGGAGGGTGGGCTGGTCGTCGAGGTTGCTCTGCCGGGGGCGGCCGTGCCCGCTTGATCAGTGCCCCCACCGCGTCGCCCTGCCGGGTGCCGAGGACCCTCCCGCTGACCTGCGCCGCATCGACAAGGTGTCCGATACACCCTCCACCGCTCGACGCACCGTCGATTGTCCCTCCACAGGTCCGCGCGGCATGCTGCCGGAATGCCCCTCCCCCTGCACACACCCCAGGTCACCCGCCGTTCCCTGCTGCGCGCGCTCGGCGGTACCGCGGCGCTGGGTGCCCTCGCCGGGTGCGGTGTGCCTGCCGCGTACGTCTCCGTCGGTGACCGGGCGGTTCCCGATCGGTCGGCCGCCGACAAGCGGCTGACCTGGGCGAACTGGCCGCTGTACATCGACACGGACGACGACGACTCGACGAAGCGGCCGACGCTGGACGCCTTCGAGAAGAAGACGGGGATCAGCGTCGACTACGTCGAGGAGATCAACGACAACGACGAGTTCTTCGGCAAGATCAGCCCCGCCCTGATGAACCACCAGTCGACCGACCGCGATCTCATCGTCATCAGCGACTGGATGTGCGCGCGGTTCGTGCGGCTCGGCTGGGTGCAGGAGATGGACCGGGACCGGCAGCCGAACGTCACCAGGTACCTGGACCCGCTGCTTCGGTCGCCCTCCTTCGACCCGGGGCGCAAGTACACCGTGCCGTGGCAGTCGGGGATCACCGGGATCGCGTACAACCATCGCAAGCTCGGCCGTGAGATACGGCATGTGTCGGACCTCTGGGCGAGCGACCTCAAGGGGCGGGTGACCCTGCTCTCCGGGCTCGACGAGGCGTTCGCGCTGCTCATGCAGGGCAACGGCGTCGACATCAGGAAGTGGAAGACCGCTGACTTCGACCTCGTCTGCGACCAGGTCGAGCGGCGCGTCCGCAGTGGCCAGATACGCCGCTTCACCGGCAACGACTACACGAAGGACCTCGTCACCGGTGACGTCCTGGCCTGTCAGGCGTACTCCGGGGACGTCATCCAGCTCCAGGCCGACAACCCCGACATCCGCTTCGTCGTCCCCGAGGAGGGCGCGGAGCTGTGGTCGGACTCGCTGATGATCCCCGACCGCGCCGCGCACAAGGCCAACGCCGAGCGGCTGATCGACTACTACTACGACCCCGAGGTCGCCGCGGAACTCGCCGCGTGGGTCAACTACGTGTGCCCGGTGCCGGACGCGAGGGACGTCCTCGCCTCCTCCAAGGACGAGGAGACGGCCGCGCTCGCCGAGAACACGCTGATCTTCCCGGACGACGAGATGCGGAAGCGGCTGGTGATCGCGCGGGACATCACGGCGAAGGAGCGGGTGGGGTTCGCGAAGCGGTGGAACGCGATCGTGGGGTTGTGAGCGGAGTGATGACGTTTCCCTGATCGCGTATCCCCCTTGGCCGGGCATCGGGCACCATATGGGTCTCTCCACTGGGGCCGGAGCTCTTGCCGGCGGGGGCAAAGGGGTTGCGGGGGATGGGGGCGTTCGAGGCTCTGGAGGCGGGGGATCCGCTTCAGGCGGGGCGGTACCGGATCGTGGCGCGGCTCGGTGCCGGGGGGATGGGGCGGGTGTATCTCGGCCGCTCGCCCGGCGGGCGCGCGGTGGCCGTGAAGGTGGTGCGGCCGGAGCTGGCGGAGGACGCGGAGTTCCGGCGGCGGTTCGCCCGTGAGGTGGCCGCGGCACGGCGGGTGAACGGTGCCTTCACCGCGGGTGTGGTGGACGCCGATCCGGAGGGCTCGCCGCCGTGGCTGGCCACGGTGTATGTGCCGGGGCTGTCCCTGGGGGAGGCCGTGGTCGCGCACGGGCCATGGGCCCAGGAGCCGGTGCTGGCGTTGGGGGCGGGGCTGGCCGAAGGGCTGGAGGTCATCCACGCGGCCGGGGTGATCCACCGGGACCTCAAGCCCTCGAACGTGCTCCTCGCCGCGGACGGGCCCCGGGTCATCGACTTCGGGATCTCCCTGGCCGGCGACGCGAGCGTGCTGACCCAGCCCGGCATGACAGCCGGCACCCCGGGTTTCATGTCCCCCGAGCAACTCACCGCCCGGCCGGTCGGACCCGCCTGCGATGTGTTCGCCCTCGGCGCGGTCCTGACCTTCACCGCGACCGGCGTCGGCCCCTTCGGCACCGGCTCGGCGCACGGTCTGCACTTCCGTACCGTCTACGAAGAACCCGACCTGAGCCAACTTCCGCCGGTCCTGCGGGACTTGGTGACCCGGTGCCTCGCCAAGGACCCCGACCGACGGCCCAGCCCGGCCGCGCTGCTGGACCAGCTGACCGACGCCGCCGGGGGCAGGAACGCCACCATTCACGCGCTCACCGAGGCCGACTGGATGCCGCGGACGGTCGCCCGGACGGTACGGCTGCGCACCGACGTCCCCGCACCGGCACCGGCACCGGCGTCGGCACCGGCACCGAGCCCCGAGTCCGCGCCCGCCTCCGCCCCCGCGCTGACCACCGGACCGCGACCGCAGGCTGCGCTCCCCTCCGCCGGCACCGCTCCCATGGGCGAACCGACGGGGTTCCGGCTCCCCGCCCCCGACCTGACACTGCCGACCCCAGGCCCAACCGGCCTGTCCCGCCGACGAGTTCTTCTCGGCCTCGCCGGAACCGCCACCGCCGCCGGGCTCGGTCTCACCGGCTGGTATCTCGCGGGCGGCGACACCGGGAGAGCGAAGTGGACGTTCGCCGACGGCGGCTCCAACTACTCGGCGCCACTGGTGTCCGACGGTGTGGTGTACGTGGGCGGCCGCGAAGCCCTGTACGCGGTGGATGCCACCACCGGCGGGCAACGCTGGAAGTTCGCCACCGGCCAGGGCCCTGAACCGTCTTCGTCGATGGCGATGTCGAAGAGCGGTGGGCTGCTGTACGCGTGCGGCGGTGAGCGGCTGTACGCCGTGGACACCGCCACCGGTAAGCGGCGGTGGACGTTCCCCACCAGCGGTAAGGCGTACTCGCCGAGGACGGGTGGCGCGCTGGTGTACGTCAGCGACGAGAAGTACCTGTACGCGCTGGACGCCACCACCGGCGAACAGCGGTGGAAGTTCCGTACCAACGACGGCACGTTCCGGACCTCGGCGGCGGTGGCCGACAAGGTGCTGTACGTCGGCAACACCGAGGACGGACTGCTGTACGCGCTGGACGCCACCACCGGAGAGGAGCGCTGGAAGGTCGACATTCCCATGGTGTCCGGGGAATCACCGGTCGTTCATGGCGGCCTGGCCCACGTCCCCACCCTCAGCGGTGAGTTGTACGCCGTGGACGCCGTAAAAGGCACAACACGGTGGACGTTCACCAATGGCGGCGGCCGCTCTCCGGCGGTGGCGAACGGGGTGGTGTACATAAGCGGCGACAGATACCTGTACGCGGTGCACGCGACCACGGGTGGCGAACAGTGGCAGTTCGCCACCGGCAGCCGCGCGTTCTCGGCGCCCGTGGTGTCCGACGGCCTCGTCTACGTCGCCACGTCCAGCGACGACATGAATCTGTTCGCGCTCGACGCCGCCACCGGCGAGCAGCGGTGGAGGTTCGCCACCCACGACCCCGCGTCCACACCGGCAGTGTCCGGCGGGCTGGTGTACGTCAGCACCTGGGAGCGGCTGTACGCACTGCGCGTCTAGCGGCCGGCAGTTGTCCGGCAGTCGGGCGGCAACGCCTCCCTTTGCCATCTCTTTACAACCCGCCCCACCCCCGGCTCGTCTCTCCGCTCGATCCGTCCGCACCGCGCGGCCGGACCGACGAAAGAGAGCGATTCATGCGCCGAACCGGCCTCAGTGCCCTGGCACTCGCCTGCACCGCCGTACTGGCGGGCGCCGTGCCCGCGTTCGCCGACGGGGGGACCTCGGCCCCCAGCCCCGTACCGAGTGCCTCGACCGTGCCGAGCGAGGCGCCGACCCCGGTGCCCAGCGAGGCGCCCTCCGACTCCGCCGCACCGACGACCGACCCGTCGGCCGAGCCGAGTGCCGTTCCGACCCTGGCGCCCTCCGACCAGGTCTCCGTCGTGCCCAGCGGGGCGCCCGACACCGGCGTCGCCTCGTCGTCCGGGTCCGGCGGCTCGGGTGTGCTGATCGGCGGGGGTGCCGCCTCGGCCGTCGTCCTGGCCGGCGGGGCCGTCGTCCTCGTACGGCGTCGGCGGGCGACCGGCGCATGAGCCCGCTCTCCAGGCGCGCCTTCACCGCGGCGGCGCTGACCACGCTGCTCGCGGGCTGCGGCGGGCCGGGGGAGGGGCAGGGGGCGGCACCGGGGGACCCGGAGGGGCGGGGGGCCGGGACCGAGGGTGCCCACTCCTCCCGTATGCCATCGTCCGCCAAGTCGGTTGCCGCGC
Organism: Streptomyces sp. NPDC046909; assembly: GCF_040644695.1. Classification (NCBI taxonomy): domain Bacteria; kingdom Bacillati; phylum Actinomycetota; class Actinomycetes; order Kitasatosporales; family Streptomycetaceae; genus Streptomyces; species Streptomyces sp. NPDC046909. Next base: position 797,179 of record NZ_JBEYXC010000004.1, read on the forward strand.
AAGGGCGTTCCGTGCCCGTCAGGCTGCGGATACCGGACATCGGCGTCGACACCCCCGTCCTACGGCTGGGGCTGGCGGCGGACGGGAGCGTGCAAGTACCTCCGATCACCGCGCACGACCGCGCCGGCTGGTACGAGCACTCGCCGACCCCCGGGCAGACCGGGCCGTCGGTCATCCTCGGCCATGTCACGGTCGGTTCGTACGGCGACGGGGTCTTCCGGCGGCTGGGGGAACTGCGCCGGGGTGACCGCGTCGAGGCGCGCCTGGAGAACGGCACGACGGCGGGGTTCGCCGTCACCGAGGTCCGTACCGTCGCCAAGGCCGCGTTCCCGGCCGAGGCCGTGTACGGGAACGTCGACCGGCCGGAACTCCGTCTCATCACATGCGGCGGACCCCGGACCGGTACCGGGTACCGCGACAACGTGATCGTCTTCGCCGCTTCGACCGATGCTTCCAGCGATACGGGAGAACGTTGAAACGGTCCCGAGAGAGGGCGGCGTCCGAACTGTTCGCCGCCCTCTACCCCCGCCTCGCCGGCTGGTGCCGACGGCTGGTCGACGACGACGAGACGGCGCACGAGATCGCCTCGGAGGCGTTCACCCGGCTGTGGGCGCGCTGGACCGCCGTCGAGGAACCCCGCGGCTTCCTCTACGTCACCGCGGCCAACCTCGTCCGCGACCACTGGCGCAAGCTGGAGCGCGAGCGCCGGGCGGTGCGGCGGGTCGGCAACGAGGTCGCGGTGAGCCCGTACGGCCAACAGGCCGACCCCTCCGTACGGTTGCTCGTCCAGTCGCTGCCCGAGCGACTGCGCGTCCCGATCCTGCTGCACTACTACGCTGACATGCCGATCCGAGAGGTGTCCGTGCTGACCGGACGCAAGGAAGGAACCGTCAAGGCCGACCTCCACGCGGCCCGCGAACTGCTCCGCGCCCACCTGAGGAGAAGCCTTGATCACACGCCCTGACGACGACCCGGACCTCGACCCCGACGACCCGCTCACCGTCCTGCTCCGGCCTCCCGCCGAGCACCTCGGCCCGCCCGCCGGCCGTTACGAGGAGATCCGGCGCGGCGCGACCCGCCGCAAGGTGCTCCGCGCGGCGGCGGGGGCCGCGTTGACGTGCGGGGTGGCCGTGCTGGCCGTCCTGCCGCTGAGGCTGTCGGCCTCCGACGCGCCGACGTCCCCGTCGGTCCCGCTGGCACCCCCGCCGGCGACCTCGCCGGGACAGGGCATGACGCCCACACCCACACCCACGCCTACGTCCGAGCCGGTCACCCCCAGCCCCGGTCCCAGTGGGAGCCTCGACGCGACCTCGCCCACGGCCGTGCCGAGCGCACCCGCCGTGTCCCCCTCTGACGTTCCGTCGGCCGAGGCCCCCACGCCCACCGCAATGTTTTGAACATGTTCAATTCCGGGCGTACGCTGCTGCCATGAGCGACAGAGCCGCCCTGCTCAAGGGCATTCGCGCCTGGTTGGTCCTGTTCGTCGTGTGTCTCGTCCTCAGCGGCGCCACGGCCTTCCCCCTCGTCCATGAACTGCGCTGGACCGAGGACCTGCTGGGGCGACTGCCCGCCCCCGCCGCCCTGACGGACTGGATCACGCGTGTCCGGCAGGGGCTCGACACCGCCGACGCCGACCACCCGTTCCTCCTCTACGGCACCGACTGGCTCGCCTTCGCTCATCTCGTCATCGCGGTCGCCTTCTACGGCCCCTACCGTGACCCCGTCCGCAACATCTGGGTCGTCGAGTTCGCGATGATCGCCTGCGCCGGGATCATCCCGCTCGCGCTGATCTGCGGGCCGATCCGGGGGATCCCGTTCTGGTGGAGCGTGATCGACATGGCGTTCGGGGTGTTCGGGGTGATCCCGTTGTATGTCGTGCGGCGGAAGATCAAGCGGCTGGAGGCGCTCGGCGCCGAAGTCCCCTCGCGCCGGGCCGGCGGGCAGTGAAAAAGTGTTATCGCGGAGTCCCTCACTCCGTCTCCCCGCTGTGATCCCCGGCATAGCCAGGACCCCGGGGCCGCCTGAGAGGGTGAGCACGGAACCGAACAGAGGGACGGAACGACGTGGAGACGCGGCAATGGCGCGACACCATCGCGGCCGCGCAGGCCGGTGACCGGCAGGCGCTGGACGACCTGGTCGCGGGCTGGCTGCCGCTCGTCTACAACATCGTCGGACGCGCCCTGAACGGCCACGCCGATGTCGACGACGTCGTCCAGGAGACGATGCTGCGGGCCGTCGACAACCTCGGTTCGCTGCGCGACCCGGACAGCTTCCGGTCCTGGCTGGTGGCGATCGCGATGCGTCAGATACGGGACCGGGCCCGCCGCCGGAAGGCCCCCGCCCCGCTCGACGAGTCCGCCGCGAGCGACGCCGCCGACTTCGCCGAACTCACCGTCCTCAGACTCCAGTTGGAGGGGCAGCGGCGCGAGGTCGCGGAGGCGGTGCGGTGGCTCGACGACGAGGACCGGCAACTGCTGTCGCTGTGGTGGCTGGAGGTCGCGGGGGAGCTGACCCGGCGCGAGCTGGCGGCGGCCGCCGGAATCAGCAGACAGCACGCGGCCGTTCGGGTCCAGCGGCTCAAGGAGCGCGTGGAGACCGCCCGCGGCATCGTCCGCGCCCTCGACGGCGCCTGCCCCGGCCTGCGCGAACTCACCGGCCGTTGGGACGGCCGCCCCGACTCGGTCTGGCGCAAGCGGCTGGCCCGGCACATCCGCGGCTGCGGCTACTGCGGCGACACCCGCGAGGCCGTCGTCCCCGCCGAACGCCTCCTCGTCGGCATCGCCCTCGTCCCGGTCCCCGTCGGCTTCACCCTGTCGCTGGCCTTCGGCGGCAAGACGGCGGCAGCGGCGGTGGGGGCGGCGGGGGCCGCCTCGGTGGGCTGGTCCGCCAAGGTGATGGCCGCGCTCACCCAGCCGGTCGTCGCGGTGACGACGGGCGCGACGATCGTGGCGGGCGGCGCGTACGTCGTCGTACAGACGCCGGACGACCCGGCGCCGCGCGTCGCCATCAGCCCCACGGCGGCGAGTACGGCCCGCCCGCCGGTGGCGGTGTCCCCGTCCGCCGTGCCGACCCCCTCGCCGCCTCCCACCCCGACGAAGACCGACCTGTACGGCACGGTCGTCGACGCCGTCGACACGGCCCCCGACCCCGACGCCCAACCCGCCGCCCTGCCGCACCGGCCCGAGTCCGGGGTCACCAGCACCTGGGGCGCGAAGGCCGTCATGCAGCACCGGGGCGAGAAGGTGACCCTCAGCGGGCAGGGCTATGTCCTGGTCCGCTGGCAGATCTCCCCGCAGTCCCGCCCCGGCGCGCTGGCCATGCCGACCTGGACCGGTCTCAAGGGCGAGCTCTTCCACGTCGCCTCGGGCGGCGGCCGCCGCATGGACGACATCACCGACGGGGCCGACACGAGCGGTATGGGCAGCCCGTCCATCGGCTACACCGTGCTGCCCGAGGGCGCCCAACAGATGTGGCAGAACGAGTACTTCTACCTCGACGGCACCGTCACCCTCAACCAGAACGAACGCGGCGCCGACTACGGCCTCATCGTCTTCCCGTCCACCTGGGAGGAGGCCGAGAAGGACATCCAGTACGGCCCGCCACAGGGCGCGATCCGCTACGGCCTGGTCCGCGACAACGGCAAGGACACGGCCCCGGTGCCGCAGTACGTCACCCGCGCCACCCCCGCCGACCCGGCGACGGTGGCGCAACGCTCACGCGTGTAGGTCGCGCAGGGCGCAGAGGGCGTCGACGCGGTTGGTGGTGATCGAGTCGACGCCCGCGGCGATCAGGCGTCGCATCGAGCGGACCGTGTCGGGAGTCCAGACCGAGAGCAGCAGGCCGTCGCGGTGGACGCGCTCGGCGAGGGCCTTGTCGACCAGCCCGAAGCGGTAGTTGAGCCAGCGGGGACGTACCGCCTCCAGCAGCGCGGGGCGCGGCGGGGCCAGCGACGTCCAGGTCAGGGCGATCTCCGCGGCCGGATCGGCGGCGCGTACGGCGAGCATGGCGGCGGCGCCCGCGCAGTAGTAGACGCGGTCCTCGGCGCCGGCCTCCCGTACGACGTCCACGACCCGGCGGGCGGCCTTCACGTCCGGTGTGCCGGGGAGGTCGAGCATCAGCCGGGCCTCGCCGGACGCCGCCAGTGCCTCCGCCAGTGCTTCGGCCAGTGTGGGCACCTTGCCGTCCGTGAGGCCGCGGACCTCGTCCGACGACAGGGACAGCAGCGGCCGGTCGTGCTCCCACAGCCGCTTCAGCGTCGCGTCGTGCAGCAGCACGGGGACGCCGTCACGGGTGAGCCGTACGTCGATCTCGACGGCGTCCGCGCCCAGTTCGAGCGCGGAACGCAGGGAGTCGAGCGTGTTCTCACGGATGCGGTAGGGGTCGCCACGATGGGCCACTGCGGTCAGCTTCTGCATGGGCCCATTGTGTCGGCGTCAGGACGCGAGCCACGCCTCGGTGTACGTGTCGATCTCGTCCTTGATCCTCGCCTTGCCCGGCGCGTCGAGGAAGGACGCCTCGACGGCGTTCTTCGCCAGATCGGCCACGCCCCGCTCGTCGAGGTCGAGGAGGCGGGCGGCGACGGCGTACTCGTTGTTGAGGTCGGTGCCGAACATGGGCGGGTCGTCGGAGTTGACGGTCACCAGGACGCCGGCCTTCACGAACTCCTTGATCGGGTGCTCGTCGAGGTGGCGTACCGCGCGCGTGGCGATGTTGGAGGTCGGGCACACCTCCAGGGCGATCCGCTCCTGCGCGAGATGTGCGAGCAGCTTCTCGTCCCGCGCCGAGCTGGTGCCGTGCCCGATGCGCTCGGCGCGCAGGTGGGTCAGCGCGTCCCACACCGTCTCCGGGCCGGTGGTCTCACCCGCGTGCGGCACGGACCGCAGTCCGGCGGCGATGGCCCGGTCGAAGTACGGCTTGAACTGCGGCCGGGGTACGCCGATCTCGGGCCCGCCGAGCCCGAAGGAGACGAGGCCCTCGGGGCGCACCCGGTCGTCGGTGGAGAGCCGCGCGGTCTCCTCGGCGGCTTCGAGCCCCGCCTCGCCGGGGATGTCGAAGCACCAGCGCAGCACGGTCCCGAACTCCGCCTCCGCCGCCTTCCGCGCGTCCTCGATCGCGTCCATGAAGGCCCGCTCGTCGATACCGCGGCGGGTCGAGGAGAACGGCGTGATGGTCAGCTCGGCGTAGCGCACCTGCTGCCGGGCCAGGTCCCGGGCCACCTCGTACGTCAGCAGGCGTACGTCCTCCGGGGTGCGGATGAGGTCGACGACCGACAGGTACACCTCGATGAAGTGGGCGAAGTCCGTGAACGTGAAGTAGTCGGCCAGCGCCTCGGGGTCGGTGGGAACCTTGGAGTCGGGGTGCCGGGCGGCCAGTTCGGAGACGATCCGGGGGGAGGCGGAGCCGACGTGGTGGACGTGGAGTTCGGCCTTCGGCAGCGCGGCGATGAAGGCGTGCAGGTCGCGCGGCACACCGGGCTCGATGAGACGGTCGGTCAAGGTTCCTCCCCGGAACGGCGCCCTCCGCCGGGGTACGGCGGGGCGCGGGTGATCGGCTGATCGGTGACTCGGGATCATCGTAGGCCGCCCGGTCCCCGTGGGCGGCCCTGGCCTTAGCATGACGGGGCACACGAAAGAGGGGGTCCCGACCATGCCCGACGAGCCGCGGCCACCGAAGGACGAGCCCCAGCGGCCGACTCCGCCGACGGCACCGAGGGTGGGGCTGGGGAAGGCGGAGGCGCCGGGGGAGCGAGACGTTTGGGCGGCGCCTGGGAGTGACGGGGCGCGGGAGTCTTGGGGCGCGCCGGTGAGTGACGGGGCCGCCGAGGCGACGGCCACCGCGGACGAGGTACCGCTTGCGCCGTCGGGGGACACGACGTTCGGGTCGTCCGGGGGTGCGGTGGACGGGGTGTCCAGGAGTACCGCCGACGGAACGGCGGACGAGAAGCCGACTCCGTCCTCCGGGCATGCCCCTGCCTCGTCGTCCGGCGATGTGTCCGCGTCGCCGTTCGCCCCGATCGATCCCCACGCCTCGAACACCCCCCAGGCCTCCTGGCCACCCCCCTCCGTCCACGACCAGCGGACCGTCACGTCGATGCCGGGCACGGCCGGCTCGCCCGATACGGCACCCACGCAGGACGGCACACCTCCGCCCCAGCCGTGGGCCAACCCCTTCGGCCCGCCGGGCCAAGCCACACCGTCCGGCGGCCCCGCGGCCCAGCCGAGCACCCCGGCCAACCCCTACGCCCCGCCGCCCAACCCCTTCGCACCCCCCACCGGCCACGTCCCCCCGCCCCCCATCGCCCCCGACGGCCCCGGACAGGTGCCCTACGGCTATCCGGGCGGCGGCTACGGCTACCCGGGCCCCACCCCCCAGGGCTACTACAACTGGCCCGGCATGCAGCCGCTGCCCAGCAACGGGATGGGTACCGCCGGACTGGTGCTCGGGATCCTCGGTGCCATCGTCTTCTGCCTGTGGCCGCTGGCGATCATCCTCGGCATCCTGGGTGTGATCTTCGGCGCGATCGGCAGAGGGAAGGCGAAGAGAGGGGAGGCCGACAACCCCGGTCAGGCCCTCGCCGGGATCATCTGCGGAGCGGCGGGCATCGCGTTGGGCATCGGCATGGTCGTCCTGCTGGTCGTGGCATAGGCCTGGTTCGACCAGGCCTCGTCAGCCGTCAGCCGTCAGCCGTCAGCCGTCAGCCGTCAGCCGTCTCCCGCAACCGCTCCCGCGCCTCCATCAACGCGAACCCCAGCAGATTCGGCCCCCGCCACCGCTCCGGATCCGCAGCCGCCTCGTCCGTCGCCGCGAGCCCGATCCCCCACACCCGGTCCACCGGACTGGCCTCCACCAGCACCCGCCGCCCCGTACCGAGCAGAAACGCCCGCAGCCCGAGGTCCGAGCCGAACTTGTGCACGCTCCCCTCGACCACGATCCCGAAGCGCTCCCGCTCCCATATCGCGTCGTCGAAGCCCCGCACGAGCCGCCCGATCTTCTTCGCCTGCGCCGGACTCCGCGCGGCCACCGCCTGCCGCTCCGCCTCCGCGTCGCCGAAGAGCCGCGCCTTGCCGGCCATCATCCAGTGCTCGGCGGTCGCATACGTCACTCCGGCCACCTCGAACGGCGACGGCCACCACTGGCTCAGACAGCTCGACCCCAGCTGCCCGTCCGCCCTCGGCCGGTGTCCCCAGAAGTGCAGGTACTTGACCCTCGCCCCCGCCCGGACAGCCCTGACCAGGGTGTCCCGAGAATCGATCTTCGTCATGCATGCGAGTCTGGCAGGCACCACTGACATTCCGTCCCGCCTTTTTCAGGCGGACTCGACACCTGGTCGACAGATTCCGTCGCGTAACTAAAAGGCAACAACGGAATCCCTTGTCGGACGCCACTTGCTCTGTCAGGATCGGCACTCAAATCGAGCTGGAGCTACGCCACCCGCCCCTCAGTTCCGCGGGGCGAAGGCGGAGGAGAGCGACATGCACAACCCGGGCAACGCCACCCCGGAACGATTCCCCGCGCAGGAAGTCCTCGCTGACGGAGCGCAGTACATCGGAGGCCGTCTGACCAAGGGCACCTCCGGACGTACCCATGCCGTCGTCGACCCGGCGACCGGCGAGGAGGTCTACACCTACGAGCTGGCGAGCACCGCCGACGTGGACGCGGCCGTCGCCGCCGCCCGCGCCGCCTTCCCGGCCTGGTCCGCCGCGACCCCCGGCGAGCGCTCGGACGCGCTGCACCGCTTCGCCGCCGTGCTCGCCGACCGCGCCGAGGACTTCGCCCGCGCCGAGTCCCTCCAGTGCGGAAAGCCGCTGAAGCTGACGCGTGAGTTCGACGTCCCCGGGACGATCGACAACACGGCCTTCTTCGCCGGTGCCGCCCGCCATCTCCAGGGGCAGTCGGCCGGTGAGTACTCCGGTGACCACACCTCGTACGTCCGTCGTGAGCCCATCGGTGTCGTCGGGTCCATCGCGCCCTGGAACTATCCCCTCCAGATGGCCGCCTGGAAGGTCCTTCCGGCGATCGCCGCGGGCAACACCATCGTGCTGAAGCCCGCCGAGCTCACCCCGCTGACCTCGCTGCTGTTCGCGCAGGCCGCCACCGAGGCCGGTATCCCCGACGGTGTCATCAACATCGTCACCGGGACGGGCAAGGAGGCCGGTGAGCATCTCGTGGGCCACCCCGATGTCGCCATGACCTCCTTCACCGGCTCCACCGCCGTCGGCAAGCGCGTCGCCGAGATCGCGACCGCCACCGTCAAGCGGATCCACCTGGAACTCGGCGGCAAGGCGCCCTTCGTCGTCTTCGACGACGCCGACCTCGACGCCGCCGTCAACGGCGCGGTCGCGGGCGCGCTCATCAACACCGGCCAGGACTGCACGGCCGCCACGCGCGCGTACGTGCAGCGGCCGCTCTATGACGCGTTCGTCGAGAGGACGGCCGCCCTCATGGAGACCGTCCGCCTCGGTGACCCCTTCGCGCCGGACACCGACCTCGGGCCCCTGATCTCGCACGTCCAGCGGGACCGGGTCGCCGCCTTCGTCGACCGTGCGCGCGGCTACGCGCGCGTGGTGACCGGTGGCGAGGCTCCTCAGGGAGTTCTCAAGAACGGTGCGTACTATCGACCGACCTTGGTCGCGGATGCCGCCCAGGACAGCGAGATCGTCCAGTCCGAGCTCTTCGGACCGGTCCTCGTGGTCCTGCCCTTCGACAGCGACGACGAGGGGATCCGGCTCGCCAACGACACCCCGTACGGGCTCGCCGCCTCCGCATGGAGCCGCGACGTCTACCGGGCGAACCGCGCCACCCGCGAGATCAAGGCGGGCTGTGTGTGGGTCAACGACCACATCCCGATCATCAGCGAGATGCCCCATGGCGGGTACAAGGCGTCCGGCTTCGGCAAGGACATGTCCTCGTATTCGTTCGAGGAGTACACGCAGATCAAGCACGTCATGTTCGACAATACGGCGGTCGTCAGGAAGGACTGGCACCGCACGATCTTCGGGGACCGGCTGTAACCGTTTTCCGGCTACCGCCGGGTGACGTTGTCCAGGCCGCCCGACCCGCGGCCGAACCCTCCCGAAAGGGCACCACGCGCATGGAGCAGTACGAGCCCGACCGCCTGAGCCCGGCCCAAGTGGCCGCCATGCGGCGCAGCTTCCGCAATGGCCGGGCCGCCATGACCCGGCGGTCCGTCCTGCGCGCCTCCGCGGGCGGCGCGCTCGCGGTCGGCGGCCTCGGGGCGCTGACCGGCTGCGGCATCCCCGCGGCGGGCAACACCAAGGGTGGCGTCTCCGCGGAGGACCACTCGGCCGAGGAGAAGACCGTCAACTTCTCCAACTGGACCGAGTACATCGACGTGGACGAGAGCGAGAAGCACCACCCCACGCTCGACCAGTTCAAGAAGCGGACCGGTATCTCGGTCAAGTACACCGAGGACATCAACGACAACGTCGAGTTCTTCGGCAAGATCAAGCCGCAGCTCGCCGCGGGCCAGGACACCGGCCGCGACATCATCGTCCTCACCGACTGGCTCGCGGCCCGCCTCATCCGCCTCGGGTGGGTCCAGAAACTGGACCCGGCCAACCTGCCCCACGCGTACACCAACCTGTCGGCCCAGTTCCGCAACCCCGACTGGGACCCCGGACGCGCGTACTCGTACGTCTGGCAGGGCATCTCGACCGTCATCGCGTACAACAAGAAGGCGCTCGACGGCGTCGAGGTGAAGTCGGTCTCGGACCTGCTCGACAACCCCAAGCTCAAGGGCAAGGTCGGCTTCCTGTCGGAGATGCGCGACAGCATCGGCATGACCCTGCTCGACATGGGCAAGGACCCCGCGAACTTCACCGCGGACGACTACGACGCGGCGATCGCCCGGATCCAGAAGGCCGTCGACAAGGGCCAGATCCGCCGCTTCACCGGCAACGACTACACCTCGGACCTGACCAGCGGCGACTTCGCCGCCTGTATCGCCTGGGCCGGTGACGTCGTACAGCTCAAGGCCGACAGCCCGGACATCGACTTCCTGATCCCGGACAGCGGCTACATGACGTCGACCGACAACTTCCTGATCCCGAACAAGGCCCGTCACAAGACGAACGCCGAGAAGTTGATCGACTTCTACTACGAGCCGAAGCCGGCCGCCGAGCTCGCCGCGTACATCAACTACGTGACGCCCGTCGACGGGGTGAAGGCCGAGCTGGAGAAGATCGACGCGGATGCGGCGAACAACCCGCTGATCATCCCGGACAAGGCCATGGCCGCGAAGTCCCATGCCTTCCGCTCCCTGAGCTCGAAGGAAGAGACGGCCTTTGAAGAGAAGTTCGCGAAGCTGACTGGGGCGTGACCACCGTGACGAACAAGAACGAAACCGGCGGGGACGTCCGCCTCTCGGGCATCAGCAAGACGTACGACAACGGCTTCACGGCCGTACAGCCGCTGGACCTGACCGTGCCGCAGGGCTCCTTCTTCGCCCTGCTCGGCGCCTCCGGCTGCGGCAAGACCACCACCCTGCGGATGATCGCGGGCCTGGAGGAGCCGACCACCGGCACCGTGTTCCTCGGCGACCAGGAGGTCACCCACCTGCCGCCGTACAAGCGGCCGGTGAACACCGTCTTCCAGTCGTACGCCCTCTTCCCGCACCTCGACATCTTCGAGAACGTCGCGTTCGGTCTGCGCCGGCGCGGCATCAAGAGCGTCAAGAAGCAGGTCGAGGACATGCTGGAGCTCGTGCAGCTCGGCGAGCAGGCCCGCAAGAAGCCGCACCAGCTCTCCGGCGGCCAGCAGCAGCGTGTGGCCGTGGCCCGCGCGCTGATCAACCACCCCAAGGTGCTCCTCCTCGACGAGCCCCTCGGCGCCCTCGACCTCAAGCTGCGCCGCCAGATGCAGCTGGAGCTCAAGCGCATCCAGACCGAGGTCGGCATCACCTTCGTGCACGTCACGCACGACCAGGAGGAGGCCATGACCATGGCCGACCAGGTCGCCGTGATGAACGCGGGCCGCGTCGAGCAGCTCGGCTCGCCGAACGACCTGTACGAGAACCCGCAGACGACGTTCGTCGCCAACTTCCTCGGTACGTCGAACCTGATCGAGGCCGAGGTCGACTCCAAGAGCGGCGACGACATCGTCCTGAAGGCCGGCGGCGGCAAGCTCGTCCTGCCCGAGGCGCGATGTTCGGCCCCCACGACCACCGGCGGCAAGGTGCTGGTCGGCGTGCGCCCCGAGAAGATCTCCCTCATCCACGCCGACGACGCGGGCGAGATCCCCGAGGGCCGCAACCGCATCACCGGCAAGATCGCCAACGGCAGCTTCATCGGCGTCTCCACGCAGTACGTCATCGACAGCGCCGTCTGCCCGGAGTTCGAGGTCTACGTCCAGAACATCGAGCGGGACTCCCGGCTCGTACCCGGCGCCGACGTCGTCCTGCACTGGAGCCCGGCCCACACCTTCGGTCTCGACGCCGCCCAGGACATCGACGCCGGCACCGAGGAAGAGGCGACCGTCTGATGGCGACCCTCACCGAGGCGCCGCCGCCTCTCTCCCCGACCGCGCCCGAGAAGAAGCCCCCGCGCAAGCGCGGCCGCCTCGTGCCGTACTGGCTGCTGCTGCCCGGCATGCTCTGGCTGATCGTCTTCTTCGCGCTGCCGATGATCTACCAGGCCTCCACGTCCGTGCAGACGGGCTCCCTGGAGGAGGGCTACAAGGTCACCTGGCACTTCGCGACCTACTGGGACGCGCTGAGCGAGTACTGGCCGCAGTATCTGCGCTCGATCCTCTACGCGGGCTCCGCGACGATCCTGTGCCTGGTCCTCGGCTACCCGCTGGCGTACCTCATCGCCTTCCGCGCGGGCCGCTGGCGGAACCTGATCATGATCCTGGTGATCGCGCCGTTCTTCACCAGCTTCCTGATCCGCACCCTCGCCTGGAAGACGATCCTCGCGGACGGCGGCCCGGTCGTCGGCGCGCTGAACACCCTGCACGTCCTGGACGTCACCAGCTGGCTCGGCTGGACCTCCGGGGACCGGGTGCTGGCCACGCCGCTCGCGGTCGTCTGCGGTCTGACGTACAACTTCCTGCCGTTCATGATCCTGCCGCTCTACACCTCACTGGAGCGCATCGACACCCGCCTCCACGAGGCGGCCGGCGACCTGTACGCGCGGCCCGCGACCACCTTCCGCAGGGTGACCTTCCCGCTGTCGATGCCGGGCGTCGTCTCCGGCACGCTGCTGACGTTCATCCCGGCCGCCGGTGACTACGTCAACGCCGATCTGCTCGGCTCGACGGACACCCGCATGGTCGGCAACGTCATCCAGTCGCAATTCCTGCGGATTCTGGACTACCCGACAGCGGCGGCGCTCTCCTTCATCCTGATGGCCGCCATCCTCGTCATGGTCACGGTCTACATCCGCCGGTCCGGAACGGAGGATCTGGTTTAAATGGCCTTCGTCAACTGGCTCAAGCGCAAATTCGTCGTCATCGCGGGACTTCTGACCCTCGGATATCTCCTGCTGCCCAACGTCGTCGTGACGGTGTTCTCCTTCAACAAACCGAAGGGGCGCTTCAACTACGAATGGCAGCAGTTCTCCACGGACGCCTGGAAGGACCCGTGCGGCGTCGCCGACATGTGCGGCTCGCTGTCGATCAGCCTCCAGATCGCCTTCTGGGCGACGATCGGCGCCACCGTCCTCGGCACGATGATCGCCTTCGCGCTGGTCCGCTACCGGTTCCGCGCCCGCGGCGCGGTGAACTCGCTGATCTTCCTGCCGATGGCGATGCCCGAGGTCGTCATGGCCGCCTCGCTGCTCACCCTGTTCCTCAACATGGGCGCCCAGCTGGGCTTCTGGACGATCCTCATCGCCCACATCATGTTCTGCCTGAGTTTCGTCGTGACGGCGGTAAAGGCACGTGTGATGTCGATGGACCCGAGGCTGGAGCAGGCGGCACAGGACCTCTACGCGGGCCCGTTCCAGACCTTCGTCCGGGTCACCCTGCCGATCGCGGCACCGGGAATCGCGGCGGGCGCGCTGCTCGCCTTCGCGCTCAGCTTCGACGATTTCATCATCACCAATTTCAACGCGGGCTCGACCGTGACCTTCCCCATGTTCGTCTGGGGTTCGGCACAGCGCGGTACGCCCGTTCAGATCAATGTGATCGGTACGGCCATGTTCCTGGTCGCCGTACTGCTCGTACTGGCCTCTATGGTCATCAGTAATCGCCGTAACAAGCAAAAGGCTTGACCGAAATACCCTTGTAGGGAGTTGAAATCATGGCCCCAAGCGCCATGAGTCGTGGCAGTAACTGGACGAAGTCTCTTTCCGACGCCCAGCCGGTCCCGTACTGGCTGGACGACCCCGGCAAGCCCCACCCCGAACCCGCCCTCACCGGCCCCGAGACCTGCGATCTGCTGGTCGTCGGCGGCGGTTACAGCGGACTGTGGACCGCGCTCCTCGCCAAGGAGCGCGACCCGCGGCGGGATGTCGTCCTGCTGGAGGGCCGCGAGGTGGGCTGGGCCGCCTCGGGCCGCAACGGCGGCTTCTGCGCCGCCTCCCTCACCCACGGTCTGGCCAACGGGCTGACCCGCTGGCCGCACGAGATCCACAAGCTGGAGGAGCTGGGCGCCCGCAACCTCGACGAGATCGAGAAGGCGGTCGCCCGCTACTCCCTCGACTGCGACTTCGAGCGCACCGGCGAGATCGACGTCGCCACCGAGACGTACCAGGCGTGGGAACTGCGCGACTGGTACGAGGAGATGGAGCGCGAGGGCCTCGCCGAGGGCGTGGAGTTCCTGGACGCCGAGGCGGTACGGGAGCAGGTCGACTCACCGACCTTCCAGGCGGGCCTGTACGACCGCCGCGGCGTCGCCATGCTCAACCCGGCCAAGCTGGCCTGGGGCCTGAAGCGGGCCTGTGTGCAACTCGGCGTCCGCGTCTACGAGCACACCCCCGCCCTCACCCTGAAGCCGTACGGCGCCGGCATGGCCGTACGCACCCCCTACGGCTCCGTCCGCGCCCGCAAGGTCGCGCTCGGCACGAACATCTTTCCGAACCTGCTCAAGCGCGTCCGCTCGTACACCGTCCCGGTCTACGACTACGCGCTGATGACGGAGCAGTTGAGCGCCGAGCAGCTGGCGTCGATCGGCTGGAAGAACAGGCAGGGCCTGGGGGACAGCGCCAACCAGTTCCACTACTTCCGCCTGTCCGCCGACAACCGCATCCTGTGGGGCGGTTACGACGCGGTCCACCACTACGGCGGCCGCGTCCGCGCCGAGTACGACGACCGCCCGGAGACCTACGCCAAGCTCGCCGAGCACTTCTTCACCTGCTTCCCGCAGCTGGAGGGCGTCCGCTTCACCCACGCCTGGGGCGGCGCCATCGACACCTGCTCCCGCTTCTCGGCGTTCTTCGGCACCGCGCACCACGGGAACGTGGCCTACGCGGCCGGCTACACGGGCCTCGGCGTCGGCGCCACCCGCTTCGGCGGGGACGTCATGCTGGACCTGCTCGACGGCGAGGTCACCGAGCGCACCTCCCTGGAGATGGTCCGCAAGAAGCCCCTGCCCTTCCCGCCCGAGCCCTTCGCCTGGACCGGCATCGCGCTGACCAAGTGGTCGCTGGCACGGGCGGACTCGCGTGGCGGGCGGCGGAATCTGTGGCTGAAGACCATGGACAAGCTGGGGCTCGGCTTCGACAGCTGACCGGGCAGCGACAGACTCAGGGCCCTCAGCGGCCGATGTCGTCCAGCTCGGTCAAGTCCTCATGAGAGAGGGAGAGTCCAGCGCCGGCGATGTTCTCGCGCAGGTGTGCCGTCGATGACGTGCCGGGGATGAGCAGGATGTTCGGCGACCGCCGCAGCAGCCAGGCCAGCGCGACGGACATCGATGTCGCCTTCGTCCGGGCGGCGACCGCCGACAGCGCCGAGGCCTGAAGCGGGGTGAAGCCCCCCAGGGGGAAGAAGGGCACATACGCGACGCCGTCGGCGGCCAGCCGGTCGATGAGCTTGTCGTCGTGGCGGTGCGCGAGGTTGTACATGTTCTGCACGCACACGATCGGCGCGATGCTCCGCGCCTCGGCGACCTGCTCCTCGGTGGCGTTACTGACCCCGAGGTGGCGGATCAGACCCTGCTGCTGGAGTTCGACGAGGGTCTCGAACGCCTCGGCCAGTGAGCCGGGCTGGGGACCTTCGGCGTTGCCGAGCCGGAGGTTGACCAGGTCGAGTACGTCGATCCTGAGGGACTTGAGGTTGTCGTGGACCTGGCGGCGCAGATCTTCGGGTCGCCGGGCCGTGGGCCAGCCACCCTGCGCGTCGCGGGTCGCGCCCACCTTGGTCACGATGTGCAGCGACTCGGGATAGGGGTGCAGTGCCTCCCGGATCAACTCGTTGGTGACGCGTGGCCCGTAGGCGTCGCTGGTGTCGATGTGGGTGATACCGAGGCCGACCGCTTCCCGCAGAACGGCCAGGGCACCCTCGCGATCGGCGGGCGGCCCCATGACCCACGGGCCGGCCAGTTGCATGGCGCCGTAGCCGAACCGGGTGACGGTCAGGTCGCCCAGAGTCCAGGTGCCGCCGGGAAGAGCGAGGGAGGGGGTGCTCATCGTGGTGCCTTTCGTCGTGCGGTCGGGGGTGGCGCCTGCGGCGTCCCTGCATCAGCATTGGAGAGAAACTTCCTGTCGGGAAGTAGGCACTTTGGAGTGCGTAACCCGCCCATCGGGGAGAGGTGCGATCAGTGACGACGACGAAGGCGGCCCAGCAGAGGGCTCAGGCCAAGGTGGAGTACAACGCGTTCCTGGCGGGGTGCCCCAGCCGGCAGCTGCTCGACCGGATCTCGGACAAGTGGGTCGTCCTGATCCTGTGTGCGCTGGGCGGCGACAACAGCCCTGGCCGGCCTGACGCGGCACACGCAGGCGCTCCGAAGGCGATGCGTTACTCCGAGATCGCTCGGCTTCTGGCCGGGGTCAGCCAGAAGATGCTGACCCAGACGCTGCGGTCGCTGGAG
This sequence comes from Streptomyces sp. NPDC046909, assembly GCF_040644695.1. Classification (NCBI taxonomy): domain Bacteria; kingdom Bacillati; phylum Actinomycetota; class Actinomycetes; order Kitasatosporales; family Streptomycetaceae; genus Streptomyces; species Streptomyces sp. NPDC046909. The sequence continues at coordinate 813,164 of NZ_JBEYXC010000004.1, forward strand.
GGCGACGGTCTGCTCACCCGCACCGTGACGCCGACCGTCCCCGTCACCGTCACCTACGAGCTGACCGACCTCGGCCTCTCGCTGCACCAGATGACGCGCGGGCTCAGAAGCTGGGCTCAGACGCACATGGCCGAGGTCCTCGCGAACCGAGAGGACTACAACGCGCGCACTTCCTGACGACTCACGCCGGGCTGAGGGGCGGCGGCCGAGTGCCCGCGAGGAGGGCAAGAAGGCCAGTAGTTGCGCAGGCTCCTACTCCGCCGCCGTCGCCTTCAGCGCCAGCCACAACTCCATCCGCACATCCGGATCATCCAGCGACCGCCCGAGGATCTCCTCCACCCGCCGCATCCGGTATCGCAGCGTGTGCCGGTGCACCCCCAGGTCCGCGGCGGCCGCGTCCCACTGTCCGTGCCGTGACAGCCACGCCCGCAGCGAGGCGACGAGGTCCCCCCGGCCGGTCGCGTCATGCTCGTACAGCGGCCGCAGCAGGCCGTCCGCGAAGGCCTTCACCGCGTCGTCGGCCAGCAGTGGCACCACCGACCCGGCGGCCAGCTGCTCGTGCTCCACGTACACCCGCCCCCGCCGCCGGGCCACGGACAGCGCCTGTTCGGCCTGCTTGTACGCGGCCGCCGCGGCCACCGGCCCCACCGGCGCCGACACCCCGACGACGACTTCCTCGTCCTGGCCCTGGTCCGAGGACCGGGCGGCCTCCACCGCGGCTCCGTAGTCCGCGCACGCCCCCACGGCCGCGCCCCCGTCCGCGGCCAGCACCACGAGCCGCTCGCCCTCGGGCACGACCAGCACGGCCTCCCCGGCCCGCGCCGCCGCCGACTCCACGGCCTCGGTGAGCGTCCCCAGCGGATCGCCGTCGGCGCCGCCGGCCTCGGGCCCCCGTACCGCCGTCCCCGTCTCGGCGATCACCAGTCGGAACGGCGCGTCCAGCAGTGCCCCGTACAGATCCCCGGCCACGGCCCGGGCGTGGTCCGGCTCCCCCGCCAGCAGCATCCGCAGCACCGCCACCCCGATCCGCTGCTCGGCGGCGTGGAGCGACCGGGACCGCTCCGTCGTGAGCGTCAGCAGCGCGATCGCCGAGTGGACGGCGTACCGTTCCGCAGTCCCCAGCGCCGCCGCCGTACCCACCGCGAGCGCGGCCCGCGGCCGGCGTCCGGTGCCCAGGGAGTGCAGCTCCACCCGGTCCTCGTTGCCGGGCCCGCCCACGACCGACGAGGCCGGCGCGGGCCGCTCCCGCAGCCGCTCCACGTCGGCGGTGAGCCGAGCGGCCCGCCGTCCCGCCCACTCGGGCGCGGTCGCGACGACGGCGCCCGACGCGTCGTACAGCGCCGCCCAGCCGTCGACCTGCGAGGCGAGCGCGGACAGCAGCCCCTCGGGCCCGTCCGCCAGCGCCTGCTTGGTCAGCTCGCGCTGCGCGGCGAACCCGGCGGTCACCGCCCGGTACTGGTCGGCGGCGATGGCGGCGGACACGGCCTTGCTGATGGCGAGGAATGGGGTGCGCCGAGGCACTTCGAGCAGCGGCAGCCCTTCGTGCGCGGCCGCGTCGACGAGCGCCTGGGGAATGTCCTCGTAGTTCACCCCGACGGCGAACCCGAGCCCGACGACCCCCGCCCCGACCAGCCGCTTCACATACCGCCGCATCGCCTCCGGATCCTCCGCGTCCAGCTTCAGCGCGGTGATCAGGAGCAGCTCCCCGCCCTCCATATAGGGCACGGGATCGGCGAGCTCGCTGACATGCGCCCAGCGCACGGGGACATCGAGCCGGTCCTCGCCCGCCCGCACGGTCAGCTTGAGCGCGGAGTGGTGGACGAGCGAGGCGAGCGTGGGTGGCATGAGGCCTTCAGGTCTACGGGGATCGAGCGAGCCTGGTGATCATTTGGCCGGTGTGTATGAACGGCCTACGCCGATTCTGCCTCACCGTACGGTCACCGGGTCACCGCAAGACGCCCGGCCCGCCCGACCCGCCCCCTAACCGCGCAGATCCACCAGCAACGGCGGTGCGTGCTCCCCCCGCACACTGGCCAGCGACAGCACCGCGTGCCCCGGCGGCACCCCGTGCGCCAGCTCCGACGCGGACCACCGCTCGCGTTCGACCTGCCGTACGGTCACGGCCTCCGTGGTCACGGCCTTGCCGGTGACGAGCTTGCGCAGGGCGTGCATGACCCGGGTCATCGGCTGGTCGGCGAAGACGGTGTGCTGGGCGACGTCCTTGGTCTCCACCCACTCCGTGCCCCACGCGTCGGCGAACCGGCTGCCGTCCCAGGTCGTCACCCCCGACAGGGCCATACGGCAGCCGACCGCCCCGTACAGCGGCCCGTGCAGCGCCTCGGGAACGTCGGAGACCGAGCGCAGCGCCAGCACGACCCCCGCGTTCTGCGAGCGCAGCCGCTGGATCCGCCGTACCGAGCCGGGGGTGACGGTCCCGGTGGCGTCGTCGAGGACGAGGCCGACGAAGTGGTCGCGGGCGCTCTCCTGCGCGACCCGGGTGAACTGGGCCAGCACCAGCCGGGCGATCAGCCGCCCGGCCTCCTCGTGACCGTGTTCGGGCAGGTCGATACGGACCCGCAGGGGGTGGTGGGCGACGGCACGCAGGGAGAAGGGGCGGAGGACGTCGCCGCCCGGGCCCTCACCCCCCGCTCCGAAGAACCCGTCGAAAGCCGGCCGGTCCAGCAGGGCCAGCCGGTCGGCGAGCGCCGGACCCGGGTCGCCGGGCGCGCCGGTCTGGCGGGCGCGGGCGTCGAGTTCGCGGCGCATCCCGGCGTGCCGGTCGGCGGCCAGCCGTGCCCGCAGGTCGGCGAGGGCCGCAGGGTCCCCCTCCAGCAGTTCCCGCAGGACGGGCAGGGCCGGGAAGCGGCCGTACGCGGCCCGGTACGGCCCGAGCAGCTGGGCGAGGGGGCGTACGGCGCGGTCGGCGCCCCCCGTGTCGAGGTCCCCGGCGAGCGCTTCGGCGAGGAACCCGGCCGCCTCGTCGGGGTCGTCGGACTCGGCGTACGGGTCGAGGTCGTGCACGGAGGCGGGGTCGCCGATCCGTACCACCACGTCGTAGGCCGTGTCGGGCCCGAGCGGGGTCCCCGTACCGCACACGGCGACGACGGCGCAGTCGCCGGTGAGGGCCTGGAGGGCCAGGGACTCGGCGACCGGGGCGGTCACGTGCCGGGTCTTGCCGGCGCCCGAGGGGCCGACGACGAGCAGCGAGGTGCGCAGGTTCTCCGGGCCGAGCGCCGCGCCGACCCCGCCGTAGGGCAGGGGGGTGCGCTCCGCCTCGGTCCAGCGGCCGATGCGCACCTGGCCGGTGAGCAGGTCGTGGCGGGCGGCGCGCCGGGACAGGTCGCGGGCGCCGGAGGGGTGGGTGAAGGCCGCGGCGCCGTGCCGCAGCACCGCGTCGGTGAAGGTGTCCGGGCGTCCCTGGTTCCGGGCCCTGCTCCAGGCGTGCTCGATGCGGGCGCAGTCCACGTCGTTCATCCGCCCGGCGAGCAGCTCGGCGGTGAGCAGGTCGGCGATCTTGTGCTCTCCGGCCTCGCGCAGCTCGGGCCAGCGGGAGCGGGGCTGCGCGGTCACCGGGGCCGCCTCCTGCCCCTGCGCGGCGCGGCGGCGAGCGGCGAGCCAGGTGCGGGCCAGCGGAAGCCAGGCGCCGAGCCGGGCGAAGGGCCACAGGACGAGGACGACGACGGCCGTGTCGATGAGCTCCTTGGACGGGGAGCGGTACACGCCGTACCCGTTGGTGATCAGCACGAGCAGGGAGAACAGCGGCGTCACGACGGGCACCGGGTCCCAGCCGACGCCGGGGAAGGCGCCCGGGAAGACGAAGGCGAGCGCGATCAGCGCGCCGAGGGCGGCGATGAGGGCGCGGGCCGGCTGGTGCTTGCGCCCGACGACGTGCCGGGCGACGACCGCCCAGCCACCGAGCCGGATCACGGCGAAGACGAGCACGGCGAAGGAGAGGCCGGCGTAGACCTCCAGGGCCTCCACGCCCGGGTAGGGGACCGCACGTCCCGCCAGCTCCTTGGGGCTGGCCAGCGTGCCGCCCCACCACCAGTCGTCCGGCGTGAACAGCCGCAACACCGTGAACTCGTACGGGACTTCGCCGCGCCGCCAGAAGGACCACACCACGAGCCCCACGACGAGCGGGATCAGCATGCCGGCGACGGTCACCGGGGCGAGCCGCTCCGCCTTCCGGGCCGCCTTCGGACGCTCGTACCCGAACCGCCAGATGCCGGGCTCGGCCTCGGGGCGCTTCTCGTCGAGCCAGTGGGCCACCTGTGTGCCCGGGCTGTGCCCCGGCTGCGGCGGCACCCTCGGCACGCCCGGTGGCCCCGCCGGACGCGGCACCGGGTTCGCGTGCGTACCCCGTGCGTCCTGCGTCCCGTCGCTGTCCATCGCCCCTGCTCCCTGACCAGCCGTTCCGTCCACCGTCAGCGGTCAATCTAACGCCCCCGCAAGGGGAGTTCACCGCTTACACGGCCGAGGTCCACGGAGCGGACGGGCCCGGCGGCCGGAGCTCGGTCACGTTCCGCCGCGGGTTCCCCCTCACCCGGCCGCTATGTCCACTCCGGACAACCCGCTCCGCTGACACCGCCCACATGGAGCATGCCCACCTCCCACTCCCGGTCCTAGCCTGCGAGAAAAGACAAGAAAGCGTCCGCAACACCCCCAGGAGCCCCTCATGAGCGCACTTCCGCAGGAGCGCCGGATCGTCACCGCCATTCCCGGCCCGAAGTCGCAGGAGCTGCAGGCCCGCCGTGTCGCCACGGTCGCGCAGGGCGTGGGCTCGGTGCTGCCCGTGTTCACCGCGCGGGCGGGCGGCGGCATCATCGAGGACGTCGACGGCAACCGTCTGATCGACTTCGGTTCCGGCATCGCGGTGACCAGCGTCGGCGCCTCCGCCGAGGCCGTCGTACGCCGCGCGAGCGCCCAGCTCGCCGACTTCACCCACACCTGTTTCATGGTCACCCCGTACGAGGGCTACGTGGAGGTCGCCGAGGCCCTCGCCGAGCTCAGCCCGGGTGACCACGCCAAGAAGTCCGCGCTGTTCAACAGCGGTGCCGAGGCCGTCGAGAACGCCGTCAAGATCGCCCGTGCGTACACCAAGCGCCAGGCCGTCGTCGTCTTCGACCACGGCTACCACGGCCGTACGAACCTCACGATGGCGCTGACGGCGAAGAACATGCCGTACAAGCACGGCTTCGGCCCGTTCGCGCCCGAGGTCTACCGGGTGCCGGTCGCCTACGGCTACCGCTGGCCGACCGGCGCGGAGAACGCCGGTCCCGAGGCCGCCGCGCAGGCCATCGACCAGATCACCAAGCAGGTCGGCCCGGACAACGTGGCCGCGATCATCATCGAGCCGGTGCTCGGCGAGGGCGGCTTCATCGAGCCGGCCAAGGGCTTCCTGCCCGCGATCCGCCAGTTCGCCGCCGACAACGGCATCGTCTTCGTCGCCGACGAGATCCAGTCCGGCTTCTGCCGTACCGGCCAGTGGTTCGCCTGCGAGGACGAGGGCATCGTCCCCGACCTGATCACCACCGCCAAGGGCATCGCGGGCGGTCTGCCGCTCGCCGCCGTCACCGGCCGCGCCGAGATCATGGACGCCGCGCACGCCGGCGGCCTGGGCGGCACGTACGGCGGCAACCCGGTCGCCTGCGCCGGTGCGCTCGGCTCCATCGAGACGATGAAGGAGCTCGACCTCAACGCCAAGGCCAAGAACATCGAGGCGATCATGAAGGCCCGCCTCGGGGCCATGGCCGAGAAGTTCGACATCATCGGTGACGTACGGGGCCGTGGCGCGATGATCGCCATCGAGCTGGTCAAGGACCGCGCCACCAAGGAGCCGAACGCGGAGGCGACCGCCGCCCTCGCCAAGGCCTGCCACCAGGAGGGCCTGCTGGTCCTGACCTGTGGCACGTACGGCAATGTGCTGCGCTTCCTGCCGCCGCTGGTCATCGGCGAGGACCTGCTGAACGAGGGCCTCGACATCATCGAGCAGGCCTTCGCGCGCATCTGAAGCCACACCTGACGCCCCACGGGAAACACTGGCACCCGCCACTCCCGTCACAGCCGCCCCAGGCCTGAATCCACAGCGGATTCCGGGTCTGGGGCGGACGCCGTCAGAGCGTGTGAAGAACGTGTGCGAGGTAGCGTCAAGGAAGCCGATCCGGCTGTCGTACACCCATCGCCTGCCGTAGGTTCTAGACCAGATGAGAGATACACCCCGCCCACAGGGGACTGTGGGCGACTTCAGGCCGGGGCCTCCCCAGCTTCGACCTGGTCGTGCCATCGCGCACACAACCGGAGCCTCCGGCTCCGGATCTCCTCACCGATCGGACGGTCACGCGCCCCAAACCCCCCGGGGCGCGCGGCGATCCGATCCGGACGGCCGCCCCGGAACCACCCCCCCTGTTCCGGGGCGGCCGACCTCCTTCTTCGCACTCCTCCTCGGCCTTCCGGCCGTCCTCTTCGCGCTGATCACCTGGCAGGTAGTGGCCGACGGCCCCCTCGTCGGGCTCGACGAGCGCGTCAGCCGGGCCCTGGTCCACCCGGACCGCCCCTCGGAACTCCTCACCGACCTCGGCAACGTCCAGGTCGCGGTCCCGGTCCTCGCCGCCGTGCTGCTGTACGTCGCCCTGCGCGCCCGCCGCACCGGTACACACCGCTGGTGGCGGGAACCGGTCGCGGCGGCCGTCCTGATGGCCCTGGTCCCGGCACTGATCATCCCGATCAAGGAACTCACCGCCCGCCACGGCACCCCGGTCATGCCACCCGGCAGCGGCTACTACCCCTCCGGCCACACGGCCACGGCGGCCGTCGCCTACGGCGCCGCGACCATGCTCCTCATCCCGCACGTCTCCCGTGCCGTCCGTCGAGCACTGCTCCTGACCTGCGCGGTGCTCGTCCTCGGCGTCTCCTACGGGCTGGTGCGACGCGGCTTCCACTGGCCACTGGATGTCGTGGCCAGTTGGTGTCTGTGTGTGGTCCTGCTGTCCTCGCTGTGGCTGGTCCTCGGGCGGGGGACGCCCGACGGCCGACCGCGGAAGTAGCCGCTCGAACCTGGGATGACGTCGTCCGCGTCGGCCGCACGGGCGGCCGACGAGTCAGTGGATGCGGTGATCCGGACGCGGTGATCGTCCGCGGACTGCTGTCCCTACTCGCCCTCCTCCGTCGCCAGACCGGCCGCCGCCTCGTGCATCGCCAGTTCGAGCAGCGCCGGATCGGTGAGGGTGCCGGAGCCGTCCGGAGGGACCAGCCACCGCACCCCGCCGGTGGAGCGTCCCGGATACGGCACGACGATCCAGGTCCCGGCACCGGCCGTACGGATGCCGGTGCCGACCCAGCGGGCGGCGGTTCCCGGAGGCACGAAGAAGCCCATCCGGGCATCTCCGAAGTCGACAAGCACCGGCCCCGGCTGATCGATGATCCGGGTCAGGACGTCGAGCGTGGGATAACCGAGCTCACCCGGCAGGATGAGCACGTCCCAGGCCTTGCCGGCGGGCAGCAGGGCGACCCCGAGGGGATTGCGCTCCCACTCCCAGCGGCAGGCCTCGGGATCCGGCGCCACCGATGCCAGCCACTCGACCGCCGTCTTCGCCCCAGTCATGAGAAGACCTCCCTTTCCTTCGTGTACGCGTACGTGGATCGCGTCACGAGGGAGAGGGAGGTCCAGGGTGGGCATTACGCGGGTTCGGCCATCCAGTTGGAGTGAACTGGGTCACGTGCGGCGGGCAGGTGAAACGATCGCCGTTCGAGCAGCCGGTTCCGGCGGCTCCAGTCCGCCAATCCGGCGTATCGCCGTCGCCCACTACGACGAGTCGGACAAACGACCCCCCGCCTCCCCACCCCTACCGTGGACCCCGAAAGCCAACGCACACCCCCAACGCGGAAGGGCCGGGACATGACTTCCACCCACGCCTTCTGGCTCGCCGGCCGCCAGGTCACCGGCGAGGCCAGCTTCGATGTCAGCTCGCCGTGGGACGGGCGGGTCGTCGGCAAGGTCAGCGTGCCGAGTGACGCGCAGATCGAGGAGGCCGTCGCCGCCGCGTACGCGGTGCGGGACGAGTTCGCCGCCACCCCGGCGCACGTCCGGGCCGCCGCCCTCGACCACGTCAGCCGGCGGCTCGTCGAGCGCACCGAGGAGATCGCGCGGCTCATCTCCGCGGAGAACGGCAAGCCGATCAAGTGGGCCCGCGGCGAGGTCGGCCGGGCCGTGTCCGTGTTCCGGTTCGCGGCGGAGGAGGCCCGTCGGTTCAACGGCGGCGAGGCCCAGCGCCTCGACACCGACCTCGGCGGCCAGGGGCGGCTCGCGCTCACGCGGCGGTTCCCGAAGGGCGTCGTCCTCGGCATCGCGCCCTTCAACTTCCCGCTGAACCTGTGCGCCCACAAGATCGCCCCGGCGATCGCGGCCGGTGCGCCGATCATCCTGAAGCCGGCGCCCGCCACCCCGCTCTCCGGCCTCATCATCGGCGACCTCCTCGCCGAGACCGAGCTGCCCGCCGGGTCCTGGAGCATCCTCCCGGTGCCGAACGACCGGATGCCCGCCCTCGTCCAGGACGAGCGCCTGCCGGTCATCTCCTTCACCGGCTCCGAGAAGGTCGGTTACGCGATCATGGACTCGGTGCCGCGCAAGCACTGCACCCTGGAGCTCGGGGGCAATGGGGCTGCCGTCGTCCTCGGTGACTTCGCCTCCGACGCGGACCTCGACTGGGCCGCCACCCGTATCGCCACGTTCTCCAACTACCAGGGCGGCCAGTCCTGCATCTCCGTGCAGCGGGTCATCGCCGACGCCTCCGTCTACGACCGGCTGCTGCCGCGCGTCGTCGCCGCCGTCGAGGCCCAGGTCACCGGTGACCCGAGCGACGACAAGACCGACGTGGGCCCGCTGGTCAGCGAGGACGCCGCCAAGCGCGTCGAGGCGTGGGTGAAGGAGGCCGTCGAGGCCGGCGCCACCCTCCTGACCGGCGGCGACCGCGACGGAGCCTCCTACGCGCCGACCGTCCTCACCGACGTACCGGCCGACACGACGATCTCCTGCGAGGAGGTCTTCGGGCCCGTCCTCACCGTGCAGAAGGTGGACGGGGAGGCGGAGGCCTTCGCCGCCGTCAACTCCTCCAAGTACGGTCTCCAGGCGGGCGTGTTCACCCACGACCTCCAGGCCGCCTTCCGTGCCCACCGCGCCCTTGAGGTCGGCGGCGTCGTCATCGGCGACGTGCCCTCCTACCGCGCCGACCAGATGCCGTACGGCGGTGCCAAGCAGTCCGGAGTGGGCCGCGAGGGCGTGAAGTTCGCGATGGACGACTACACCTACGAGCGCGTCCTCGTCCTCACCGGGCTCGCTCTCTGAGGGGCTCGGGAAGGACTCACTGAGGGACCCCTCTAGCTAATGGGAACCATTTTCAGGTAGAGTCGCCGCAGTGACGCTGGCCAGCGGACCCCGAAAGGGCCCGGCACCGATGCCTTCCGGTGCCGGGCCCCTTCACTGTGCCGGTCTCCTCCGGACCCTCAACCGGAGAAGCCGACGCGCGCGAGCCGCAACGGGCCGCGCAGTCTGAGGCGGACGTCGTGCACGCCGGACGCGGTGAACGCGGCGCGCAGACTCACATAGTCGTACGGGCTCGGCGTGGGCGCCCGCGGTGACAGCACCGCCAGTGCCGGGCCGCCGTCGAGCGAGATCTCCACCGTGCCCTCGCCCGCCACGGTCACCGTCACCTCCGTGACACCCGCCCCGAAGTCGCAGGCGCGGTAGACCAGTTCGCCCGACCGGCCCGCCACCGGTGTCACCGCGTCGCCCGACACCTTCGTACGGTCGACGATCTCGACACCGCCCTGCTCGTCGAAGTCGGCCCCGTTCAGGCCCTGTTCGGCGACAAGGCGCGGTCCGCCCGGATCGCCGTCCAGGACGACCGTCGTGCGCAGCCGGATGTCCTCGCTGGAGGAGCCCGCCATCAGGTCGTACGGCCCCGGCTCCAGACGCCACCGGCTGTGCGCCACGTCCCAGAACTCCAGGGCGGACAGCGGGACTTGGAACGCCAGCTCCGCCTTCTCGCCCGGAGCGAGGGTGATCCGGCGGTGCGCCACCAGCTCGCGGCGCGGGCGGGGGACTGAGGGGTCGACGGCCCGGGTGTAGAGCTGGGCGACCTCGTCGGCCGTTACGTCACCGGTGTTCATGACCGTGAAGGAGACGTGCAACGCCCCTGACTCCGTACGGGACTTGAGGTCGGCGTAGGAGAAGGACGCGTACGACAGGCCGTGGCCGAAGGGGAACAGCGGGGTGCCCTCGTAGTACAGGTACGTCTGGCGGCCGCCGAGGATGTCGTAGTCCAGGAGGTCGGGGAGGTCGGCGTCGTCGGCGTACCAGGTCTGGGGGAGGCGGCCCGCGGGGGAGACGTCGCCGGCCAGGACGCGGGCCAGGGCGGTGCCGGACGCCTGGCCGCCGTGGGACATCCACAGGGCCGCGCGCAGGGGCGCCGGTTCGAAGGCGTACGGGTACGCCGAGACCAGGGCCAGGACCGTGTTGGGGTTGGCGGCGCGGGCGGCGCGCAGCAGGCGGTCCTGGTGGGCTGGGAGGGCGAGGGTCGTACGGTCCTCGGTCTCGCGGCCGGCGATGTGCGGGTCGTTGCCCGCGATCACCAGGACGACATCGGCCCCGGCCGCGGCGCTCGCGACCGCGTCCTTACCGTGTTCCGTGATGATCAGCTCGAAGATTTCCGCGTTCTCGTCGGCAACCTTCACTCCGTCGGCGGCGACGGAGACGTGGCGACCCGTGCCGACATGCCGGAGGAGGTGTCCGTTCTCATGGGGTTCGAGCCGGAACGTCTCCTGGACGACCCAGCCGCCGGGCTGGTCGGCGGCGGCGCGTACGTAACCGTCCTCGGCGACCGAGAGATAGCGGCCGTCGGGGGCGCGCAGGGTCAGGACGCCCTCGCCCCAGTCGACCAGGGCGAGTTCGGTCCCGACCGCGCCCGTGGTGAGCGGGGGCAGGTCGGTGCGGCCGGCAAGGAGCGCCGGGTCGAGGGCGCCCTCGGCGCCGCGCACCTCGTCGTCGGCGTCCGCCTCCGGCACCCGCAGGAAGGTGCCGTCCGACGCCTTCAGCAGGACCCGGTCCACCCCCTCCGCGAACTCGATCCGCTCGGCGCCGAACCGCTCGTACAGGCCCTCCAGCGGGGTGGAGCGGTGGATCAACGTGCCGCTGTACCAGTCGAGTTTGCATTCGTCGGCGAGCAGACCGACCACGGCGAGACGGGTGTCAGGGGCGAGCGGCAGGACGCCGTCGTTGCGGAGCAGGACCACCGACTGCTCGGCCGCCTCCCGCGCGAGGGCGCGATGGGCCGGGGTGTCGAAGTCGTGGGTCACGGTGTGCGGGTCGTACTGCGGGTCGAACTCGCCGAGCCGGAAGCGGACCGAGAGCTGGCGGCGGACCGCGGTGTCGATGTCGGCCTCCGTCAACAGGCCTTGTTCGTATGCCCTCTTGATCCGGCCGACCATCGTCGAACTGTCCGTGCCGTGGTCGGTGAAGCTGTCGACTCCGGCGAGGAGCGAGGCGGCGGTGGCCTCCTCGTGGGTGTCGAAGTAGTGCTCGAAGTCGACCAGGTTGGAGGGCGCGCCCGCGTCCGAGCAGACCAGCAGGTCCTCGTCCGTCCAGGTGCGCAGCTGCTCGCGGAGATACGGACTGACGTGGTTCGGGCGGCCGTTGACCAGGTTGTACGCGGGCATGACGCCCGCCACCGCACCCGCCTCGACCGTCTCCCGGAACGCGCGCAGGTCGTACTCGTGCAGCACGCGCGGACGCACCGAGCTGGACGAAGTCGCCCTGTCCGTCTCGTTGTTGTGGGCCAGCCAGTGCTTGAGGACGGGCGCGGTGCGCCAGTAGGTGGGGTGGTCGCCGCGCAGGCCGTGGGTGTACGCGGTGGCGATCGCCGAGGTGAGCTTCGGGTCCTCTGAGTAGCCCTCCTCGTTGCGGCCCCACAGGGGGTGGCGCAGGAGGTTCACGGTCGGGGACCAGACGTTCAGGCCGACGCGGTCGTCGCGGGCGCGCATCGCGCGGACCTCCTTCGACACCGCCTCGCCGACCCGCCGTACGAGATCCGTGTTCCAGGTCGCGCCCAGGCCCACCGCCTGCGGGAACACCGTCGCCGGGCCCATCCATGCCACGCCGTGCAGGGCCTCCTGGCCGGTGCGGAACGCCTCGATGCCGAGCCGCTCGACGGCCGGGGCGAACTGGTGCAGGAACGCGGTCTTCTCGTCGAGGGTCAGCCGCGCCAGCAGATCGTCGATGCGCTTCGCGAACGGCAGCTGCGGATCGCGGAACGGCGGCGTGGGAGGCGTCTGTGCGGTCACGTGGGGGTCCCCTTGGAGTGGAGCGGCAGAGCGCTTTCGAAGCGCTTCGATGCTCATTCGACACCGGGGTGGGTGTCAAGACGCCGGAGCCGCCACTTCAAGTGGTGCATAAGAAAAGGTCACCTCCCAAGCCTCCGAGGAATCTTGGAAGCGACCCTTGTGCACCCACAGGGCTTCACTTAACCTCACAGCAACATCGAAGCGCTTCGACTACACGGTGACCGTAGAAACCGAAGGATCGCTTCAGCTCAGCCAGTTCCACTCAAGACACCGCAGCCGACGGCCCACCGCCGGGTGTCCTGGTGCGCCATGAAGGGTTGACGCAATGACGCCGAACGCCGCTTCCCCGTCTTCTGGCTCCTCCGGTCCCAGCCGGAGAAGCTTCCTCGCCTCCACGGCGGTCGCCACCGCAGCGGTGGCCGGGGGAATGCCGCTCCTCGCCGCCTGCGGCGATTCGGACAGCGGATCGCGCGACGGCACCACATCGAGCAAGGACGCCAAGAAGATCCTGCCGGCCTATGTGGCCAGCAACGTGGTGACGCCGGACATCCCCGCCCAGAACGGCTCCGCGGTCGGCTTCACCGGCAAGCTGGACCTCTCCACCCTGAAGACGTCGGTGGAGAAGAAGCTCGGCAAGGGCGGCAAGGTCACCATCATGTCGCCGTTCTGGGGCTCCCCGCCGAAGCAGGACAACGCCTACTACACGGCGATGAACGACCTGATCGGCGTCGACGTCGTCTGGCGCAACCAGGACGGCAACACCTACGACCAGAAGCTCGGCGCGGTCCTCGCCTCCAGTGACATCCCGGACGTGGTGGTCGTCCCCGGGTGGAACATGGGCGGCAAGATACCCAGCGCCATCATCAGCAAGTTCGCCGACCTCGGCCCCTACCTGTCCGAGGACAAGGTCAAGGAGTACCCGAACCTCGCGGCGATCCCGACCGACGCCTGGCGGCGCTCCATTTTCGGCGGGAAGCTGCGCGGCCTGCCGATGCCGGCGCCGTCCGCCCCCTCCATGGTGCCCCTGTACCGGCAGGACATCTTCGAGAAGCAGGGCTACGACATCCCGAAGTCCTGCGACGAGTTCATGGCGCTGGCCAAGGAGATCACCAACGCCAAGGCCAAGAGGTGGGCCTGCCTGGACATGAAGTGGACCGCCTTCCAGGCCTTCGGAGTGCTCTCCGGTTCGGAGAAGCCGCTCGGCTGGAACCTCGTCGACGGCAAGCTGGTCTACCGCGTCGAGACCGACGAGTACCTCGAAGCGCTCGAATGGTCCCGCAAGCTGTTCGAGGCGGGCGTCGTCCACCCCGACTCCAAGATGGGCAAGAACGCCCCCGACCCGGGCCCCAAGTTCGCGGCCGGCGAGTTCCTGATCTACCCCAACAACATCTCCCAGTGGTGGGGCCGCACCGCCGAACAGGCCCAGCAGAACCCGGACTTCAAGATCTGGGGCATGGACGTCTGGGGCCACGACGGAGGCAACCCCGCCCTGTGGGCCGAACAGCCCGCCGGCATCTTCGCCTTCGTCAGCAAGAAGGCCTCCGAGTCGGTCATCCGCGACGTGCTCGCCGTCGCCAACGTCACCGCGGCGCCGTACGGCACCAAGGAGTACATGATGACCAACTACGGCGTGGAGGGCACCCACTACACCGTCAAGGACGGCGTCCCCACCAAGACCGACCAGGGCAACATCGACGTGATGAACGCGTACGTCATGGTCGCGAGCCCCGCAGCGACCATCGCGCACCCGGACTTCCCCGAGGTCGCCAAGGGGCAGGTCGAGTGGGAGCAGCGGATGGGCGCCTTCGCCAAGAAGTCCAGCTTCTGGGGCATGCAGATCACCGAGCCGAACCGCTTCACCAACCTCTCCAACGACTTCGAGCAGCTGGAGGACGACATCGTCCGCGGCCGCAAGAAGATCAGCGACATGCAGCAGGCCGTCTCCGACTGGAAGAGCAAGGGCGGCGACAGACTGCGCGACTGGTACAAGCAGATCCTCGACGAGAACGGCACCGCGGCCGGCTGACCGGATACCGAGGCAAGGAGAACGGCCGTGTCCCACAGCACGGTGCCTCGGAGCAGGACCGAGGCCGACCCGACGACGAAGACCCCGGTGGCGTCCGGCGGCGCCACCGGCTCCCGTGACCGGCGCCGCGGCAGAGTGAGCCTGCGGCTGAGGTTCAGACGCGACCGCGTCCTGATCCTGATGACGCTGCCGGCCGTCGTCCTCGTCCTGCTCTTCAACTACGTGCCGATCCTCGGCAACGTGGTGGCCTTCCAGGACTACGACCCCTACATCAGCGACAACGGGGTCGTGTCCATGCTGCACAGCCCCTGGGTGGGGCTGGAGAACTTCCAGCGGATCTTCGAGGACTCGTCCTTCTGGTCGGCGGTCCAGAACACCCTGGTGCTCTTCTTCCTCCAGCTCCTGCTGTTCTTCCCGATCCCGATCCTGCTCGCGCTGCTCATCAACAGCGTGGTCAGGCCCCGGGTACGGGCCATCGCCCAGGCCGTCCTCTACCTCCCGCACTTCTTCTCATGGGTGCTGGTCATCGCGGTCTTCCAGCAGCTGCTCGGCGGCGCCGGACTGCTGTCGACGCTGCTCCGCGACCACGGCTACGACGGCCTCGACATCATGACCGACCCGAACACCTTCAAGTTCCTGGTCACCGCCCAGTCGGTGTGGAAGGACGCCGGCTGGGGGATCATCGTCTTCCTCGCCGCGCTGGCGTCCGTGAGCCCGGACCTGTACGAGGCCGCCGCGATGGACGGCGCCGGACGCTGGCGCCGCATCTGGCACGTCACCCTTCCGGCGCTCCGTCCGGTCATCGCCCTGCTGCTGGTGCTGCGCGTCGGCGACGCGCTGACTGTCGGCTTCGAACAGATCCTGTTGCAGAGAGACGCCGTGGGACCGGGCGCCGCGGAAGTCCTCGACACCTTCGTGTGGTGGAACGGCGTCCGCAACCAGGACTTCGGCTACGCGGCCGCCGCCGGACTCGTCAAGGGCGTCATCAGCATCGGACTCGTCCTCGCCGCGAACAAGGTGGCCCATCTCATGGGCGAGCAGGGGGTGTACAAGAAGTGAGCGCCGTCATCGACAAGGTCGAGCAACCCGTGGACAAGCCCGGCTGGTGGGCCGCGCCGCCCCGGCCGGTCTGGGAGGAGCCCCCTTCGAAGGCGGGGCTGGCGAGCAAGGGGCTGGTGCTCGGCATCGCGTGCCTGGCGATTCTCTTTCCGCTGTGGATCGTGGTCGTCACGAGCCTTTCGCCCCGCAAGACCATCGACGAGGCCGGCGGTCTGGTGATGGTGCCGAAGGGCATCACCTTCGTGGCCTACCAGGAGCTGCTCAGCGGGGGGCAGGTCACCCGGGCGGCGATCATCAGCGTGCTGGTCACGCTGGTCGGTACGGCGTTCTCGATGACCGTGTCCGTGCTGTGCGCGTACGGGTTGTCGCGGTCGGGCTCGCTCGGGCACCGGTGGCTCCTGATGCTCCTGCTGGCGACGATGTTCTTCAGCGCGGGGCTCATCCCGACGTATCTGCTGGTGCAGACCCTCGGGCTGACGGACAGCTATCTCGCGCTGATCCTGCCGAGTGCGATCAGTGTCTTCAACATCCTGGTGCTGCGCGGGTTCTTCATGGGGATCTCGTCGGAGCTGATCGACAGTGCGCGGATCGACGGGGCCGGGGATTTCCGGATCCTCTGGCAGATCGTGATGCCGCTTTCGCGGGCGGTGCTCGCGGTGATCACGCTGTTCTACGCGGTGGGGTACTGGAGCGCCTGGTTCAACGCGTCCCTCTATCTCAACGACCAGGACATGATGCCGCTCCAGAACGTCATGATCCAGCTGGTGCAGAAGCAGGAGGCGCCAGTGGGGCTGGGGCAGGCGATCAAGACCGGGCAGTTGTCGGGGCTTGCCGTGCAGATGGCTGTGATGGTGATGGCGTTGCTGCCGGTGGCGGTGCTTTCGCCGCTCGTGCAGCGGCATTTCAAGAAGGGCATGCTCACCGGCGCGGTCAAGGGTTGACCGGGCGCCCACTCGGCGGGGGACTGCTGTTCGTCGGCGGCTGCGGGTTCGTTGTGGCTGGTCGCGCAGTTCCCCGCGCCCCTTAAGTAAGTCACCTGATCCCTTCTCGTCTAGCGAGGTATGTGTCATGCGCGCGCCACACCTGAGCCGTCGTACCGTACTCGTCGGGACCGCGGCAGCTGCCGCGCTCACGGCCGTTCCCTCTCTTCAGGGGAGCGCTCAGGCCGCCACCCCCACCTACCGCTGGCGCAACGTCGTCCAAGGCGGCACCGGATTCGTCACCGGTGTTCTCTTCCACCCCTCCGTCCGTGGGCTCGCCTACGCCCGTACCGACATCGGGGGCGCCTATCGGTGGGACGACTCCGCCGCGCGCTGGACGCCGCTCACCGATCACCTCGGGTGGGACGACTGGAACCTGCTCGGGGTCGAGGCGATGGCGGTCGACCCCGTTCATCCGAACCGGCTGTACCTCGCCCTCGGCACGTACGCGCAGTCCTGGGCCTCCAACGGGGCCGTGCTGAGGTCCGACGACCGGGGTGCCACCTGGGCCCGTACCGACCTCACCGTGAAACTCGGCGCCAACGAGGACGGGCGGGGATGCGGGGAGCGGCTGCTCGTCGATCCTCGGGACAGCGACACGCTGTGGCTCGGGACCAGACACGACGGGCTGCTCAAGTCGACGGACAGGGGCGCTACTTGGGCCGCCGCCACCGGGTTCCCGGGCACGCCCAGTGCCTCCGGGCAGGGCGTCACCCTCCTCGTCGCCGCCGGGCGCACCCTCTACGCCGGCTGGGGCGACTCCGACGGGACCGCCGCCAACCTGTACCGGACCGCCGACGGGACCACGTGGGAGGCCGTGCCCGGGCAGCCCTCCGGCACCGCCGCCAAGGTGCCGATCCGGGCCGCGTACGACAAGAACACCCGTGAGCTGTATCTGACGTACGCCAACGCACCCGGGCCCAACGGGCAGTCCGACGGCAGTGTGCACGCGCTGTGCACCGCCAACGGGAAGTGGCGCGAGGTCACGCCGGTGAAGCCGGGCGGGACCACCCCCGACGGCGGCACCGACTCCTTCGGGTACGGCGGGGTGGCCGTCGATGCCCGGCGGCCGGGCACCCTCGTCGTCTCCACCAACAACCGGTGGGCCCTCGTCGACACCGTCTTCCGGTCCACCGACGGCGGTCGCTCCTGGACCTCCCTCAAGGACTCCGCCGTCCTCGATGTGTCCGAGACTCCTTATCTCAAGTGGGGCGCCGACGCGCCCAAGTTCGGCTGGTGGATCCAGGCGCTCGCGCTCGACCCGTACGACTCCCGGCATGTCGTCTACGGCACCGGCGCCACCCTCTACGGCACCCGGGACCTGAAGCACTGGGCCCCGCAGATCCGCGGGATCGAGGAGGCCTCCGCGCGGCTGCTGATCTCGCCTCCGGCCGGGGAGGCGCATCTGCTCAGCGGGTGCGGGGACATCGGCGTGATGTACCACGAGAAGCTCACCGCGTCCCCCTCGCGCGGCATGGCGTCGAACCCCGTCTTCGGGACGGCGACGGGACTCGCGCAGGCCGCGGCGAAGCCGGCGTACGTCGTGCGCACCGGGTGGGGCGACCACGGCAACGGGGCGTACTCGAACGACGGCGGGCAGACCTGGACGCCCTTCGCGGCCCAGCCCTCCCTCGCCAAGGACGCACCGGGGCCGATCGCCGTCAACGCGGACGGCAGCGCCCTGCTGTGGGTCTTCGTGCACTGGGACGGCACCAAATACCCGGCCCACCGCTCCACCGACAACGGGGCCACCTGGACCGAGATCCCCTCCTTCCCGAAGGGCGCCACGCCGGTCGCCGACCCGGCCGACCCGACGCTCTTCTACGCATACGACACCGACACAGGAACGCTACTCGCCAGCACTGACAGTGGCCTCACCTTCACCGCGCGTGCGGCCGGACTGCCTTCCGGCGACGTCCAGTTCGAGCTCGTCGCGGCGCCCGGACGCTCCGGTGACCTCTGGCTCAGCCTGAAGGGGAACGGGCTGTACCGGTCCACCGACGCGGGCGTCAGCTTCTCCAAGGTGACCAGTTGCCGGGCCTCGTACGCCCTCGGCTTCGGCAAGGCCGCCGACGGTGCCGACTACCCGGCCCTCTACCTGGTCGGCTCCATCGAGTCGATCACCGCCGTGTACCGCTCCGACGACGAGGCGAAGAGCTGGGTGCGGATCAACGACGACCAGCACCAGTGGGGCTGGACCGGTGAGGCGATCGCCGGTGACCCACGGGTCCACGGGCGCGTGTACCTCGCCACCAACGGGCGTGGCATCCAGTACGGGGAGCCGGTGTGACGCCCTCGCTCGGTGACGCCACCCGCGGCCGCATCCTCTTCGGCGGTGACTACAACCCCGAGCAGTGGCCCGAGGAGACCTGGCTGGACGACCTCCGGCTGATGAAGGACGCCGCGGTCAACTCCGTGACGCTGGGGGTCTTTTCCTGGGCTCGGCTCGAACCCCGGCCGGGGGAGCGGGACTTCGGCTGGCTCGACCGGCTCACGGACCTGATGCACGAGCACGGCATCGGGGTCGTCCTCGTCACCCCGACCGCCTCGCCCCCGCCCTGGCTCGGGCATCTGTACCCCGACACCCTCCCCGTCGACCAGGACGGCCGGACCGAATGGTGGGGCGGACGGCAGCACTTCTCGCACTCCAGCGCCGTCTACCGCCGGTACGCCGCCGCCATCACCGAGGACCTCGCCGCCCGCTACGGCGGCCACCCGGCCCTCACCATGTGGCACATCAACAACGAGTACTGCACCTACGACTGGGGCCCCGAGGCCGCCGCCCGCTTCCGCCGCTGGCTCCAGCACAAGTACGGCACACTCACCGCTCTCAACGAGGCCTGGGGAACCGCCTTCTGGAGCCAGGGCTACGGCGACTGGAGCGAGGTGCACACGCCGAGGCACGCGCACTACCTCAAGAACCCGTCCCAGGTACTGGACTTCAAGCGGTTCACCTCCGACATGCTCCTGGAGTGTTACGTCGCCGAGCGGGACATCGTGCGGCGGCACACCCCGCACCTCCCGGTCACCACCAACTTCATGCCGCTGTGGGCCGGGCAGGACGCCTGGCGGTGGGCCGAGGAGGAGGACGTCGTCTCCGTCGACCTCTATCCCGATCCGCGCGACCCACTCGGCGCCCAAGCCGGTGCTCTCGTACAGGACATGACCCGCTCGCAGGCCCGTGGCCCCTGGATGCTCATGGAGCAGGCCGCCGGTCCGGTCAACTGGCGGGGCGTCAACCACCCCAAGCCGCGCGGTCTCAACCGCCTCTGGTCACTCCAGGCCGTCGCCAGGGGCGCCGACGCCGTCTGCTACTTCCAGTGGCGGCAGTCCCGGCAGGGCGCGGAGAAGTTCCATTCCGGGATGGTCAGTCACGCGGGGGAGCGGGGACGGACGTACCAGGAGGTCAAGCGGCTCGGTGCCGAACTGGCCCTGATCGGTGATGAGGTGACGGGAAGTCATACCGGTGGCGATGTCGCCGTCCTGCACGACTGGCACTCCTGGTGGGCCGGTGCCCACGAGGGCCGGCTCTCCAGCGAGGTCGACTATCCGCAGGTCCTGACCGCCTGGCACCGGGCTCTCTGGGAAGCCCACCTCGCCACCGACTTCGCCCACCCCGAGCACGACCTCACGCCCTACCGGCTGGTCGTCGTCCCGCAGCTCTACGCCCTCACCGACGCGGCGATCGAGAACCTCCTCGCGTACGTCCGCCAAGGGGGCACCCTCGTCTCCGGCTTCCTCACCGGCGTCGCCGACCAGGACGACCGGGTCAGGCCCGGCGGCATGGACGTACGCCTGCGCGAGCTGTTCGGCATCCGCACGCTGCACGAGTGGTGGCCGCTGGACGCGGGGGAGACCGTCGAGTGCGACGGGTTCCGCGGCACCCTGTGGTCGGAGGAGATCGAGGCCGATTCGGCCGCGGTCGTGGCCGCCGCCTTCAAGGGCGGTGAGCTCGACGGGCTGCCCGCCGTGCTGCGCAAGGGCCGGGCCCGCTATCTCGCCACCCTGCCCGAGCCGGACCAACTGCGCGCGCTGCTCGCCGAGTTCGCGGCCGAGGCGGGCGTGCGGCCCGTGCTGGAGGGGCTTCCGGCGGGCGTCGAGGCCGTACGGCGGGGTGAGCTGCTCTTCGTGCTCAACCATGGCCGCGAGTCGGTGACCGTTCGAGTTCCGGGCGCCTTCCGTGATCTCCTGACCGGCATGAACGTCACGGACGACCTCACGCTCGACCGCTATGGAGTGGCGGTGCTGAAGCCATGAGCCTTGTGCACGGCACCTGGGAACCCCGACCGGCCGCCCGCTGGGAGGACGGCTTCCTGAGCGGCAACGGCCGTCACGGCACCCTTGTGTTCGGTGACCCGAACGACGAGCGGGTCGTCGTGACCCATCACACCCTGGTCCGCCCCAACGGATCCGAGGACGCCCGCCCGCCGGAGCTGGCCGCCGGCCTCTCCGACCTCCAGAACCGGCTGCTCGCCGGGGAGCTCGACGCCGCCGAGCGCTTCACGGACGGCCGGGACCTGCTGTGGGTGCAGCCCTTCCACCCGGCCTTCCAGATCCGGCTGCGCGGGGCGACGGCCGGGGAAGCGCCCGGCTACCAGCGGTCCGTGGACTTCGCTACGGGCGTCACCCGCACCTCGTACGAGGGCTGGGACAGCGAGGTCTTCGTCTCCCGCACCGACGACGTCATTGTCCAGCGGGTCACCGCGACCGACCTCGACATCTCCCTGGACCACCGGCTGCCGGGCGCCCCCGAGGACCTCGGCGTCGGCCAGGGCGCCGTCCTCACCCCCGGGGGCGCCCTGCTCACCCTGCGCGCCCGCTACCCCGGCGGCGACCGCGCGTACACCGGCGTCACCCTCGTCCAGGTCACCGGCGGCACCGCCACCCTCACGCCGCCCGGCCTGCGGATCAGCGGCGCGGAGTCGGTGCTGCTGCTGACCCGCGTGGTCCGGCACACCGGCGAGCTGGACGTGATGGAGGAGGCCCGTGCCCTGGGCGACCTCCCCCCGGACTACGCCGCTCTCCTCGACCGCCACACGCCGCTCCACCGCACCGCCTACGAACGCGTCACCCTCGACCTGGACGCCGACCCCGCCGAACGCGCCCTCCCCGGCTCGGAGCTGCTCGAACACCCCGACAGCCCCGCCCTCATGGAGCGCCTCTTCGCCGCCGGCCGCTACCACCTGCTCTCCGCCAGCGGCCTCTTCCCGCCCCGCCTCACCGGCCTGTGGACCGGCGACTGGGACACCGCCTGGTCGGGCGCGTTCACCAACGACGCCAACGTCAACCTCCAGACCGCGTCCGCCGCGTCCGCCGCCCTCCCCGAGGTGACCGAGGCGCTCGCCTCCCTGATCCAGGGGCAGCTGGCCGACTGGCGGGAGAACGCCCGCGCGATCTTCGGCGCCCGCGGGATCTGCGCCCCGCCGCACAGCGACGGCGAGTCCGGGCTGACGTACCACTTCGAGCGCGAATACCCGCTCCACCTGTGGACCGCGGGCGCCGACTGGCTGCTCAAGCCGCTCGTCGACCACGACGAGACCACCGGCACCCGCGACCCGCGCACCGCCGCCGCGCTGGCCGAACTCGCCCTGTTCTACGAGGACTTCCTCACCCGGACGGATGCCGAGGGCCGTCTCGTCGTCGTCCCCTCCTACTCGCCCGAGAACCGTCCCGCCAACGCCAGCTGGGGCGCGATCAACGCGGCGATGGACCTCTCGGCCGCCCGGCACGCCCTGCACACGGCCGCCGACTACCACCCGCAGGACGCGGACCGTCTGCGTGCCCTCGCCGACCGCCTCCCGCCGCACCGGATCAACGACGACGGTGCCCTCGCCGAATGGGCCTGGCCGGGCCTGGAGGACACCTACGACCACCGCCACCTCAGCCACCTCTACGGCGTCTGGCCGCTCGACGAGATCAACCCGTACGACACCCCCGAGCTCGCCACCGCCGCCCACCGCGCCCTCGAACTGCGCGGCGCCGAGAACGACTCGGCCCACGGACACCTGCACCACGCCCTGATCGCGGCCCGCCTCCGGGACGGCGAACGGGTCGCGCACGCCCTCGGCCAGGTCCTCAAGGGCGACTTCTTCCACGCCTCGCTGATGAGCGCCCACTACCCGCACCGCCGCACCTACAACGCGGACGCCGCCCACACCCTCCCGGCCGTCCTCGTCGAGATGCTCGTGCAGTCGACCCCGGACCGGCTGGTCCTCCTGCCCGCGCTGCCCGACCGGTACCCGAAGGGTCAACTCCTCGGCGTCCGCACCCGGTTCGGCGCCGAACTCGACCTCACCTGGACCCCGCGGCAAGCGACCGCGGTACTGCGCCCCACCCGCAGCCACCGCGTCGAACTCAGGACTTCCTCCGGCACGGAGCCGCTCGACCTCGTCGCCGGGGAAGACCACGTCCTGCGTCTGGAGGCGTGGTAGCCACCCCGCAATTCACCCCCGCAATTTCCCCCCACCCATGGAAGGGACACCATGGCAAAGAGCACGAACAGCAAGCTGCGCAAGGCCACCATGGCCGTACTGGCCCCCGCGATGGCCCTCGGCGCCACCGTCGGCCTCGCCTCCGCACCCGCTTCCGCCGCCGTCTGGAACTCCTGCGACCAGTGGGGCAACACGACCCTGAACGGCTACACGCT
The DNA here is from genome assembly GCF_040644695.1 of Streptomyces sp. NPDC046909. NCBI lineage: Bacteria > Bacillati > Actinomycetota > Actinomycetes > Kitasatosporales > Streptomycetaceae > Streptomyces > Streptomyces sp. NPDC046909. The sequence goes on from NZ_JBEYXC010000004.1 coordinate 836,208, forward strand.
CTACAACAACATCTGGGGCTCCGGCGCCGGCAGCCAGTGCATCTGGGCCAACTCCGGCACCAACTGGGGGGTTTGGGCCAACCACCCCAACACCGGCGGCATCAAGTCCTATCCGAACGCCAAGAAGGTGGTCAACAAGACCATCGCCTCGCTCGGTTCGCTCTCCAGCAGCTACAACGTCACCGTCCCGTCGTCCGGCGCGTACAACACGTCGTACGACATCTGGGACACCGACTACGACTACGAGATCATGCTCTGGGTCAACTACAACGGAGCCGTCGGCCCGCTCGGCACCTCGCAGGGCAACGTCACCCTCGGCGGCCACACCTGGACCGTCTACAAGGGCACCAACGGCGCCAACGAGGTCTTCTCGTTCCTGCGCACCTCGGACTCCAGCTCCGGGACCGTGAACATCAAGTCGATCCTCACCTGGATCTCGGGCACCAAGGGCTGGATGTCCAGCAGCGAGACCATCGGGGACGTCCAGTTCGGCTACGAGATCACGTCCTCGTCCGGCGGGCTTGATTTCCAAACCAACAACCTGACCGTCAGCAGCAGTTGACCCAACGGGGTGGGATCGCGGGGTTATATGAACCCATGCGTATCACCACCCCCCTCATCACCACCGCGTTCGCCGCCGCCGCGCTGCTCGCCTCCCCGGGCAGCGCGACGGCGGCTCCCGCGTCCTCTGCCTCCGCCTCCGCCCTGCTGCCCGTCGCGTCCCTGGCGGCCGACCGCCTCGCCACCGCCGACCTCGTGGCCGCAGCCAAGTGGGGCACCGACAGCCCCATCGACGACCCCGCCCGTGAACAGCAGGTCCTCGACTCCGTCGCCGCCCAGGCCGAGCAGATCGGCGCCGACCCCGACGAGATCCGGACCGTCTTCCGCGACCAGATCGAGGCCAACAAGACCGTCCAGCGCGCCCTGTTCCGCCGCTGGACCGCCCACCCCGACGAGGCGCCGACGACCAAGCCGGACCTGAGCGTCGTACGGCAGACCATCAACCGCATCAACACGGGCCTGGTCACCGCCCTCGCCGACACCACCCCGGACCGGTCCTCGGTCGGCTGCCGCCCCGAACTCGCCCTCGCCGTGGTCGAGGTCCACCACGAGAAGCACCCGGACCCGCTGCACACCGCCGCGCTCGTCCGCTCGCTCGCCTCCGTCTGCCGCTGACACAGAGCCCCCGGCACAAAGCAGCCGGCAGGCAGTCGCTGACACGCGCGTGCGGCCGGTCCCTCCCCTATCGGGACCGGCCGCACGCTGGTCCCGCGGCTACTCCGCTACGGGAAGCCGCGCCCCGTCCCGCAGGAACAGCGGGATGCGGTCCAGAGGGGCGTCGACGGTCACCGTCGTGCCGCCCTCGTACGTCTCACCGGTCCACGCGTCCGTCCAGGTCGCGCCCGCCGGGAGATAGGCCGTGCGGGCCGTCGCGCCCGCCGTCAGCACGGGGGCTACCAGCAGATCGCCGCCGAAGAGATAGGCGTCGTCGACCGACCAAGTGGCCTGATCCTCGGGGAACTCCAGGAACAGCGGCCGCATCGGCGGCAGGCCTTCCTCGTGGGCCTCCCGCATGACCTTCAGGACGTACGGCTTCAGGCGCTCGCGCAGTCGCAGATAGCGTTCCAGGATCGCCCCGGCCTGCTCGCCGTACGACCACACCTCGTTGGGGCCGCCGGTCATCTCCGGACCCAGCGGCATGCCCGGGTCGCGGAAGCCGTGCAGGCGCATCAGCGGGGACAGGGCACCGAACTGGAACCAGCGGACCATGACTTCGCGGTACGCCTCGTCGTCCGGGTCGCCGCCGTGGAAGCCGCCGATGTCCGTGTTCCACCAAGGGATGCCGGAGAGCGCGGTGTTGAGACCGGCCGCGATCTGGCGGCGCAGGGTCGGGAAGTCGGTGCCGATGTCGCCGGACCACAGGGCGGCGCCGTAGCGCTGACTGCCCGCCCACGCCGAGCGGTTGAGGGTGATGACCTCCTCGCCCTCGGCGCTGAGTCCCTCGTAGAAGGTGCGGGAGTTCTCGGCCGGGTAGCTGTTGCCGACCTCCAGGCCCGGGCCCGCCCAGTACCGCAGATTCTCCTGGAAGCCCGGCTTCAGCTCGGGCTCGCAGGCGTCCAGCCAGAAGGCCGTGATGCCGTACGGGGTGAGGTAGTTGTCGCGGACGCGCGACCACAGGAAGTCACGGGCCTCGGGGTTGGTGGCGTCGTAGAAGGCGACCTGGACGGTGGAGGCGACCTCCTTGTCCGGCCAGTCGGCGTGCGCCATCGGGCCGTACTGGGTGCCGATGAAGTAGCCGCGCTGCTCCATGAGTTGATGGTTCTCGCTGAGCGGCGACACCGACGGCCAGACGGAGACGACGAGTTTGATGCCGAGCTCCTCCAACTCCCGCACCATCGCCGCCGGGTCGGGCCACTCCGTCAGGTCGAACTTCCAGTCGCCCAGGTGTGTCCAGTGGAAGAAGTCGCAGACGATCGCGGAGATCGGCAGCCCCCGGCGCTTGTACTCCCGTGCCACGGCGAGGAGTTCGTCCTGGGTGCGATAGCGCAGCTTGCACTGCCAGAAGCCCGCCGCCCACTCCGGCAGCATCGGGGTGCGGCCGGTGACGGCGGAGTACCGGCGCTGGCCGTCGGCCGGGGTGCCCGCGGTGATCCAGTAGTCGATCTGCCGGGCCGAATCGGCCACCCAGCGCGTCCCGTTGCGGGCGAGCTCCACACGGCCGATCGCCGGGTTGTTCCACAGCAGGGTGTAGCCGCGGCTGGACGTCAGCACCGGGATACCGACCTCGGCGTTGCGCTGCACCAGGTCCAGGACCAGCCCCTTCTGGTCGAACCGGCCGTGCTGGTGCTGGCCGAGCCCGTACAGCTTCTCGTCCTCGTAGGCGGCGAACCGCTGCTCCAGACGGTGGTGGCCGTTGCCGACGGCGGTGTAGAGGCGCGACCCCGGCCACCAGAAGTGGGCGCGCTCCTCGGCGAGGAGTTCCGAGAGATCGTCCGTCCTCAGGAAGCGGATCAGACCCTCGGCGTTGACCACGACCGTGAGGGCCCCGACCGTCAACTGCCCCTGTCCGCCCTCGATCTTGACCGTGTACGACGTCGAGGGCGCCCCTTCGAGCAGCGCACCCGGCAGTCCGTCGAGGACCGGTCCGCCGAGCCGGGCCCGCACCCGGACGGCGTCCGGGCCCCAGGGCTCGATCCGGAGGGTCTCCTGACGGCCGCTCCACTCCAGCCCGCCGTCCCGCTCCCGGAACGTACCGACGGTGGGAGACGACTGCGCGAGGCTTACCTGGGTCTGGTTTTCGGCAGGCTGATTCACGTGGTGTGCTCCTGGGAGGAGTGCAGACATGGGGGTGCCCTGGTGAGTCAGGGCGGACGCGCCCGGCACGAGGGCGGGTGGGCTACTCCGGTGCCGGACCCGTGCTCGCCCGGACCGTCAACTCGGGTGCGATCAGGACGACTTCGTCACTGCCGTGCCCGTCGAGCTTGGCCACCAGGCGCTCCACGGCATGCCGTCCCATCTCCTGCGCGGGGATGGCGACCGACGTCAGCCGCACCGAGGCCTGGGTGGCGACCTGGTCGGGACAGACCGCGACGACCGAGACGTCCTCGGGCACGGCACGGCCCTGCTGGCGCAGCAGGGCGAGCAGCGGCTCGACGGCCGACTCGTTCTGCACGACGAACCCCGTGGTGGCCGGGCGCTCGTCGAGGATCCGGGCGAGGGTCACGGCCATCGCGTCGTAGCCGCCCTCGCAGGGCCGGTGCAGCAGTCGTACGCCCAACTCCTGGGCCCGCGACCGCAGTCCTTCGAGCGTGCGCTCGGCGAAACCGGTGTGCCGTTCGTAGACCGCCGGGGCCTCGCCGATGACAGCGATGTCGCGGTGACCGAGCATCGCGAGATGCTCCACGCAGAGCGCGCCCGTCGCCCTGAAGTCGAGGTCCACGCAGGTGAGTCCGGAGGTGTCGGCGGGGAGGCCGATGAGGACGGACGGCTGATCGGTGCCGCGCAGCAACGGCAGTCGCTCGTCGTCGAGTTCGACGTCCATCAGGATCATCGCGTCGGCGAGCCCGCTGCCGGTGACGCGGCGTACGGCGTCGGGGCCCTCCTCGCCGGTGAGCAGCAGGACGTCGTACCCGTGGGTCCGGGCCGTGGTGGCGACGGCGATGGCGATCTCCATCATCACCGGTACGTACATGTCGGTGCGCAGCGGGACCATCAGCGCGATGATGTTCGACCTGCTGCTGGCGAGGGCGCGGGCGCCCGCGTTCGGGTGGTAGCCCAGCTCGCGGATGCTCTGCTCGACCCGCTGCCGGGTGGCTCCGGAGATGGACCGCTTGCCGCTGAGGACATAGCTCACCGTGCTCGCCGAGACTCCGGCGTGCTGGGCGACCTCGGCGAGGGTGACCATCCAGCTCTCCCAGCGTTGTGAAGCGCTTCGACAGTGCGCGGTACGAATAAGGCGGGGTGGGGGTGGTTCGACAGTAGCTGTACCGGGGGTGGGTGTCCATAGGTTGTCGAAGCGCTTCGACATTCGACTTCCGGCAGCTGTTCGGTGGATCGGCCCGCAACGGCAACGTATCCCGCCCGGGCGGCCACTGAAGGACGTAACCGACTACCCCCATCGTGAGGACCGCCCCATGCGGCACCGCCGCCTGACGGGCACCGGCCGCCTTGACACCGAGGCGTACTCCGTCAACGTCGGCTGAACGGCCGCGTCCCAGGGGTGGTGGGCGCGCCCGGGATCGGGTACATACGATCGAGTAGCACCGGTCGGTAACCATTCGGTCCCATGATCCCGATTAGCGGCGAGGTGAGCCTCATGTCCGCACAACCGAAGCCCGTCGTCACCGAACGCGAGGCCCGCCAGGTGGCGGAGGCGGCCCGGGAACAGGACTGGCGCAAGCCCAGCTTCGCCAAGGAACTGTTCCTCGGCCGCTTCCGGCTCGACCTCATCCACCCCCACCCCATGCCGCCCGCCGACGACGCCCAGCGCGGCGAGGAGTTCCTCGCCAAGCTCCGCGACTTCTGCGAGACCAAGGTCGACGGCGCCCTCATCGAACGAGAGGCCCGCATCCCCGACGAGGTCATCAACGGCCTCAAGGAGATCGGCGCCCTCGGCATGAAGATCGACACCAAGTACGGCGGCCTCGGCCTCACCCAGGTGTACTACAACAAGGCCCTCGCCCTCGCCGGCTCCGCCAGCCCCGCGATCGGCGTGCTCCTCTCCGCCCATCAGTCGATCGGCGTACCCCAGCCGCTGAAGCTCTTCGGCACCCAGGAGCAGAAGGAGACGTTCCTGCCCCGGTGCGCCCGCACCGACATCAGCGCCTTCCTCCTCACCGAACCGGACGTCGGCTCCGACCCGGCCCGCCTCGCCACCTCCGCCGTACCGGACGGCGACGACTACGTCCTCGACGGGGTGAAGCTCTGGACCACCAACGGAGTCGTCGCCGACCTCCTGGTCGTGATGGCCCGGGTCCCCAAGAGCGAGGGCCACAAGGGCGGCATCACCGCCTTCGTCGTCGAGACCAACTCGCCCGGCATCACCGTCGAGAACCGCAACGCCTTCATGGGCCTGCGCGGCATCGAGAACGGCGTCACCCGCTTCCACCAGGTCCGCGTCCCGGCGGCGAACCGCATCGGCCCGGAGGGCGCCGGCCTGAAGATCGCCCTGACGACCCTCAACACGGGCCGCCTCTCGCTGCCCGCCTCCTGCGTCGCGGCCGGCAAGTGGTGTCTGAAGATCGCCCGCGAATGGTCGGCGGCCCGCGAGCAGTGGGGCAAGCCCATCGCCCACCACGAGGCCGTCGGCGCGAAGATCAGCTTCATCGCGGCCACCACCTTCGCCCTGGAAGCGGTCCTGGACCTCTCCTCCCAGATGGCCGACGAGGACCGCAACGACATCCGCATCGAGGGCGCCCTCGCCAAGCTCTTCGCCTCCGAGATGGGCTGGCTCATCGCCGACGAACTCGTCCAGATCCGAGGCGGCCGAGGCTTCGAGACGGCGGCCTCCCTGGCGGCCCGGGGCGAACGAGCGGTCCCGGCGGAACAGGTCCTGCGAGACCTCCGTATCAACCGCATCTTCGAGGGCTCGACCGAGATCATGCACCTCCTGATCGCCCGAGAAGCGGTGGACGCCCATCTGTCGGTCGCAGGCGACCTGATCGACCCGGACAAGTCCCTTTCGGACAAGGCGAAAGCGGGCGCCCAGGCAGGCGCCTTCTACGCCAGGTGGCTCCCGAAACTGGTCGCGGGTCAGGGTCAACTCCCTTACTCCTACGGCGAGTTCAAGCAAGAGGTAGACCTCTCGCCGCACCTCCGCTACGTAGAACGCACCTCCCGCAAACTCGCCCGCTCCACCTTCTACGCCATGTCCCGCTGGCAGGGCCGCATGGAGACCAAGCAGAACTTCCTCGGCCGGATCGTCGACATCGGCGCCGAACTCTTCGCGATGAGCGCCGCCTGCGTCCGCGCCGAACTCCTCCGCACCTCCGAGGACCACGGCCGCCAGGCCTACCAACTCGCCGACACTTTCTGCCGCCAGTCCCGCATCCGCGTCGAGGAACTCTTCGGCCGCCTGTGGACCAACACCGACGACGTCGACCGCAGGGTCGTCAAGGGCGTCCTGTCCGGCACCTACGAATGGCTGGAGGACGGCATCGTCGACCCGTCGGGCGAGGGCCCGTGGATCGCCGACGCCACCCCGGGCCCCAGCGAACGGGACAACGTCCACCGCCCGATCCGCTGACCGGCCCATGACAGCAAGCGTCCCCCGGAGAACCTCCTTCGAGTCTCCTTCGGGGGACGCGCTGTCCTCACACACCGTCCTTACGGCAACAATGGGGGGATGAGCGACAGTCCAACCCCTCGAGGGCACGGGCCGGAAGCCCCGTCTGCCCCGCGACGCCATGCACGCACTCTCGGCGCACCGGGCGCTGACCCAAGTACATCCAGTACGAGGGTCAGCGCCCGGCACGCCGAGAGCACGCACCTGACGCCGCAGGGCCCGCCCTCCGGGCGGACGACGGGGCTTCCGGCCCGCGCCCTCGCCGACCCACATCTCGTCTACGACCCTGTCGCGGGCGACGGCCCCAAGGACGTGGTGATCCTCGGCTCCACCGGGTCGATCGGCACCCAGGCCATCGACCTCGTCCTGCGCAACCCGGACCGCTTCCGGGTCACCGCGCTCTCCGCCAACGGCGGCCGGGTCGCCCTCCTCGCCGAGCAGGCCCACCGGCTCGGGGTACGGACCGTCGCGGTCGCCCGCGAGGACGTCGTACCGCAGCTGCGCGAGGCCCTGACGAGCCTGTACGGCGTCGGCGAACCGCTCCCCGAGATCCTCGCCGGACCGGACGCGGCCACCGAGGCCGCCGCCTCCGACGCCCATACCGTCCTCAACGGCATCACCGGCTCCATCGGCCTCGCCCCGACCCTCGCCGCCCTGGAGGCGGGCCGCACCCTCGCGCTCGCCAACAAGGAGTCGCTCATCGTCGGCGGCCCGCTGGTCAAGGCCCTCGCCAAGCCCGGACAGATCATCCCGGTCGACTCCGAGCACGCGGCCCTCTTCCAGGCGCTGGCCTCCGGGACCAGGGCGGACGTACGGAAGCTGGTCGTGACAGCGTCCGGCGGCCCCTTCCGCGGCCGTACCAAGAAAGACCTCGCACAGGTCACCGTCGAGGACGCCCTCGCCCACCCCACCTGGGCCATGGGCCCGGTGATCACGATCAACTCCGCGACCCTCGTCAACAAGGGACTGGAGGTCATCGAGGCACACCTCCTCTACGACATTCCCTTCGACCGCATTGAGGTGGTCGTGCATCCCCAGTCGTATGTCCACTCGATGGTTGAGTTCACGGACGGATCGACGATCGCCCAGGCGACACCCCCCGACATGCGCGGGCCCATCGCCATCGGCCTCGGCTGGCCGGAGCGCGTCCCCGACGCGGCCCCCGCCTTCGACTGGAGCAAGGCGTCGACGTGGGAGTTCTTCCCGCTCGACAACGACGCCTTCCCCTCGGTCGGCCTCGCGCGCCACGTGGGGGAGCTCGCGGGCACGGCCCCGGCGGTGTTCAATGCCGCCAACGAGGAGTGCGTGGAGGCCTTCAGGTCCGGCGCGCTGCCGTTCAACGGGATCATGGAGACCGTGACCCGCGTCGTGGAGGAGCACGGCACGCCGGTCACGGGAACCTCACTCACCGTGTCGGACGTCCTCGAAGCGGAGACCTGGGCGCGGACCCGGGCCCGGGAACTGACGGCACAGACGGCGGAGGCCCGTGCATGACGACCCTGATGTTCATCCTCGGCATAGTGCTCTTCGCCTTCGGACTCCTGGTCTCGATCGCGTGGCACGAGCTGGGCCACCTCTCCACGGCCAAGCTGTTCGGCATCCGCGTGCCGCAGTACATGGTCGGCTTCGGCCCGACCATCTGGTCGCGTGACAAGGGTGAGACCGAGTACGGCGTCAAGGCCATCCCGTTCGGCGGCTACATCCGCATGATCGGCATGTTCCCGCCCGGCCCCGACGGCAAGCTGGAGGCCCGCTCCACCTCGCCGTGGCGCGGCATGATCGAGGACGCCCGCTCGGCCGCGTACGAGGAGCTCCAGCCGGGCGACGAGAACCGCATGTTCTACACCCGCAAGCCCTGGAAACGGGTCATCGTGATGTTCGCGGGCCCGTTCATGAACCTGATCCTCGCGGTCGCCCTGTTCCTGACGGTGCTGATGGGCTTCGGCATCCAGCAGCAGACCACCGACGTCGCCTCGGTCTCCCCGTGCGTGATCTCCCAGAGCGAGAACCGCGACACCTGCAAGAGCACCGACAAGGCGTCCCCGGCGGCGGCCGCCGGCATGAAGAAGGGCGACAAGATCGTCTCCTTCGCCGGGGTGCGGACCGACGACTGGAACACCCTCTCCGACCTCATCCGCGACAGCGCCGGCAAGACGGTCCCGATCGTCGTCGACCGCGACGGCAAGCAGGTCGACCTCAAGGCGACCATCGCCACCAACCTCGTTGCGAAGAAGGACTCCAGCGGCGCCTACGTCCAGGGCGAGTACGTCAAGGCCGGCTTCCTCGGCTTCAGCGCCGCCACCGGCGTCGTCAAGCAGGACTTCGGCGACTCGGTGGTCTGGATGACGGACCGCGTCGGCGACGCCGTCGACTCGCTGGCCGCCCTCCCCTCGAAGATCCCGGCCCTCTGGGACGCCGCCTTCGGCGACGGCCAGCGCGAACCGGACTCCCCGATGGGCGTGGTCGGCGCGGCACGGGTGGGCGGCGAGATCGCGACCCTGGACATCCCCGCATCCCAGCAACTGGCGATGTTCGTGATGCTCCTCGCGGGCTTCAACCTCTCCCTGTTCCTCTTCAACATGCTCCCGCTGCTGCCCCTGGACGGCGGCCACATCGCGGGCGCCCTGTGGGAGTCCCTGCGCCGCAACGTGGCCAAGGTCATGCGCCGCCCGGACCCGGGCCCGTTCGACGTGGCGAAGCTGATGCCGGTGGCCTACGTGGTGGCGGGCATCTTCATCTGCTTCACCGTCCTGGTCCTGATCGCCGACGTGGTTAACCCGGTGAGAATCTCCTAGTCATACGGCGTTCGCGGCGGCCCGGCACTCTGTGTGCCGGGCCGTCCCCGTTCGTGTGGGTTGACCAGTGGGATGTGCCCGGGCCTGCGCACGTGCCGTAATCTCGAAGCCTGGAGCCCACTGTTCCGTTGGCGCCGGACCTTGATCCACGACTTGGGGTTGCACAGCAGATGACTGCGATTTCTCTCGGCATGCCGTCCGTTCCGACCAGGGTTGCCGAGCGCCGCAAGAGCCGGCAGATCCAGGTCGGCACCGTAGCGGTCGGCGGCGACGCCCCGGTCTCCGTCCAGTCGATGACCACGACCCGTACGTCCGACATCGGCGCGACCCTCCAGCAGATCGCCGAGCTCACGGCCTCCGGCTGCCAGATCGTGCGCGTGGCCTGCCCCACGCAGGACGACGCGGACGCGCTGTCGACCATCGCCCGCAAGTCCCAGATCCCGGTCATCGCCGACATCCACTTCCAGCCGAAGTACGTCTTCGCGGCCATCGAGGCCGGCTGCGCCGCGGTCCGGGTGAACCCCGGCAACATCAAGCAGTTCGACGACAAGGTCAAGGAGATCGCGAAGGCCGCCAAGGACCACGGCACCCCGATCCGCATCGGCGTCAACGCCGGCTCCCTGGACCGCCGTCTGCTCCAGAAGTACGGCAAGGCGACCCCCGAGGCCCTCGTCGAATCGGCCCTCTGGGAGGCGTCCCTCTTCGAGGAGCACGACTTCCGGGACATCAAGATCTCGGTCAAGCACAACGACCCGGTCGTCATGATCGAGGCCTACAAGCAGCTCGCCGCCCAGTGCGACTACCCCCTCCACCTCGGCGTGACGGAGGCGGGCCCGGCCTTCCAGGGCACGATCAAGTCCGCCGTGGCCTTCGGCGCCCTCCTCTCCCAGGGCATCGGCGACACGATCCGGGTGTCTCTGTCCGCGCCCCCCGCGGAGGAGGTCAAGGTCGGCATCCAGATCCTGGAGTCCCTCAACCTCAAGCAGCGCGGCCTGGAGATCGTCTCCTGCCCCTCCTGCGGCCGCGCCCAGGTCGACGTCTACAAGCTCGCCGAAGAAGTCACCGCGGGCCTGACCGGCATGGAGGTCCCCCTCCGCGTCGCCGTCATGGGCTGCGTCGTCAACGGCCCCGGCGAGGCCCGCGAGGCCGACCTCGGCGTCGCCTCCGGCAACGGCAAGGGCCAGATCTTCGTCAAGGGCGAGGTCATCAAGACCGTCCCCGAGTCCAAGATCGTGGAGACCTTGATCGAGGAGGCCATGAAGCTGGCTGAACAGATGGAGGCGGACGGAGTGGAGTCGGGCGAGCCGTCGGTGGCGGTAGCGGGTTAAGGGGGCCGAAGGCCCCTCAGGGGCGCGGGGAACTGCGCGATCAGCCCCCACGACCCGCAGCCGCCCACGCCGCACAGCTCCCGAGCTCATGGGCGACCGGCAACCCCCACGCCCCGCACCTCAAGAACAACGGCCACCTCCACTGGGCGGCACGGCTCAGCTTCCGCAGGTACAGTGCGGAGATCAGAGCTGTCCCCAGTGTGAGGCCCCGCCCGTGTTGACCCAGACGACCTCCCGGGTCCTCGAACCGAGCGACCTGGACGCCGCGCTCGCCGTCCTCGACCGCGAGCCGGTCGCGAACGCCTTCGTGACATCGAGGGTCCAGGTCGCCGGCCTCGACCCGTGGCGGCTCGGCGGCGAGATGTGGGGCTGGTACGAGGACGGCATGCTGACGTCCCTCTGCTACGCCGGCGCCAACCTGGTCCCGATCTGCGCCACCCCGAGAGCCGTCCGCGCCTTCGCCGACCGCGCCCGCAGGGCAGGCCGCCGCTGTTCCTCGATCGTCGGCCCGGCCGACTCGACCGCCGACCTCTGGCGCCTCCTCGAACCCAGCTGGGGCCCCGCCAGAGAGGTCCGCGCCCACCAGCCCCTCATGGTCACCGACCGCATGCCGTCCGACATCGCCCCGGATCCGTACGTCCGCCGCATCCGCAAGGACGAGATGGAGACGATCATGCCGGCGTGCGTGGCGATGTTCACCGAGGAGGTGGGCGTCTCCCCGCTGGCCGGCGACGGCGGCCTCCTCTACCAGGCGAGGGTCGCCGAACTCGTCGGCGCCGGCCGCTCGTTCGCCCGCCTCGACCACGACGGCAAGGTCGTCTTCAAGGCCGAGATCGGCGCGGCCACGACCCAGGCCTGCCAGATCCAGGGCGTCTGGGTGGCCCCCGAGTACCGGGGGAGGGGCCTGGCGGCCCCGGGCATGGCAGCGGTCCTGCGCTACGCCCTCGCGGACGTGGCCCCCGTGGTGAGTCTGTACGTCAACGACTTCAACACGGCGGCGAGAAGGACGTACAGGCGAGTCGGCTTCCAAGAGGTCGGTGCGTTCATGAGCGTTCTCTTCTGAGACATGGGCGTTCTCTTCTGAGATACGCACCCGCCCCACACCACGCACCCCCCTATACGATCCCCACATGCGATTTCCCGGTCACGGCCACCGCCACCCCCAAGACGTCGTGATCGGCCCCCTGGACCTCCCCACCCACGTCGACGAGGCCCTCGCCGTCCAGGCGATCGCCTTCGGACTCGGCCCCGACGAGGTCGCCGTGCGCCGCCAGATCGTCCTCCGCCACATGACCTACCCCGGCGCGCGAGCCCTCGGCGCCACGGCAGGCGGCAACCTGGTGGGGTTCGTGTACGGCATGCCCAACGACCGCACCCACTGGTGGTCCACGGTCGTGGAGCCGTACCTCAGAGCCCAGGGCCACGACATCTGGCTGGACGACTCCTTCGTCATCACGGAACTCCACGTCCACCCCCGCTACCAGAACCGCGGAGTGGGCCGCTCCCTGATCACGACGATCACCGACGGCGCCACCGAACCCCGCTCGATCCTCTCCGCGATCGACACCGACAGCCCGGCCCGCGGCCTGTACCACTCCCTCGGCTACACGGACCTCGCCCGCCAGGTCCTCTTCCCCAGCGCCCCGAAGCCGTACGCCGTGATGGGCGCCCCCCTCCCGCTGCGCCACCGCTAACCGATTTCCGCCGCAACCGGCCCCCCGGCTAACCTCCTAGCCATCACCCTTTTCCGGCAGGAGTACGAGAACCATGGCCAACGCACCGGTCCAGCGCATGTCCCAGTTGATGGCGAAGACGCTGCGCGACGACCCGGCGGACGCCGAGGTCCTCAGTCACAAGCTCCTCGTCCGCGCCGGCTATGTCCGCCGCACCGCCGCCGGCATCTGGAGCTGGCTGCCGCTCGGCAAGAAGGTGCTGGCCAACGTCGAGCGGATCGTCCGTGAGGAGATGGACGCGATCGGCGCCCAGGAGGTGCTGCTCCCCGCGATCCTGCCGCGCGAGCCGTACGAGGCGACCGGCCGCTGGGACGAGTACGGCGCCGAGCTGTTCCGCCTCCAGGACCGCAAGGGCGGCGACTATCTCCTCGGCCCGACCCACGAGGAGATCTTCACCCTGCTGGTGAAGGACCAGGCGTCCTCCTACAAGGACCTGCCGGTCATCCTCTACCAGATCCAGCACAAGTACCGTGACGAGGCCCGTCCGCGGGCCGGCATCCTGCGCGGCCGTGAGTTCCTCATGAAGGACTCGTACTCCTTCGACACCGAGGACGAGGGACTGGCCCAGTCCTACGCCCTGCACCGCCAGGCCTACCAGCGCGTCTTCGAGCGCCTCGGCCTCGACTACCGCATCTGCGCGGCGACCGCGGGCGCGATGGGCGGCTCGAAGTCGGAGGAGTTCCTCGCCCCGGCCGGCGCCGGCGAGGACACCTTCGCCGACTGCCCGAACTGCGACTTCGCGGCGAACACCGAGGCGATCTCGTACGAGCTGAAGGCCGTGGACGGCTCCGCCGTGCCCGCCGCCGAGGACATCCCGACCCCGGACACCCCCACCATCGAGACCCTCGCCGCCTCCCTCGGCGTCCCGGCCTCCGCCACCCTCAAGAACCTCCTCGTGAAGGTCGACGGCGAGATCGTGGCCGTCGGTGTCCCCGGCGACCGCGAGGTCGACATGGGCAAGGTCGAGGCGCACTTCGCCCCGGCGACCGTCGAGATGGTCACCGAGACGGACTTCGCGGGCCGCCCGGACCTGGTCCGCGGTTACGTCGGTCCGCAGGGCCTGGGCGAGAAGGTCAAGTACATCGCCGACCCGCGCGTGGCCCCCGGCACCGCGTGGATCACGGGCGCCAACAAGCCGAACACCCACACCAAGAACGTCGTCGCGGGCCGCGACTTCGAGGTCGGCGAGTACGTCGACGTCGTGGTCGTCCAGGACGGCGACCCCTGCCCGAACTGCGGCACCGGCCTCAAGCTGGACCGCGCCATCGAGATCGGCCACATCTTCCAGCTCGGCCGCAAGTACGCCGACGCCCTCAAGCTCGACGTCCTCGGCCAGAACGGCAAGCCCGTCCGCGTCACCATGGGCTCCTACGGCATCGGCGTCTCCCGCGCCGTCGCCGCCCTCGCCGAGCAGACCGCCGACGAGCAGGGCCTGTGCTGGCCCGCCGAGGTCGCCCCGGCCGACGTCCACGTCGTCGCCGCCGGCAAGGCCCTCCAGATCGAACTCGCCCTGGAGGTCTCCGAGAAGCTCCGCGCCGCGGGCCTCCGCGTCCTGGTCGACGACCGCGCCGGTGTCTCCCCGGGCGTGAAGTTCACGGACGCCGAGCTGATCGGCGTACCGAAGATCCTCGTCGCCGGCCGCCGCTCCGCCGAGGGCGTCCTGGAGCTGAAGGACCGCAAGACCGGTGAGCGCGAGGAGCTGACGGTGGACGAGGCGATCGCCCGCCTCAGCGCGTAAAGGAACTCCTCAGAAACGTCTCTGGGACCCTAAAGGGGACTCACAGACTTCTCTCAGGCCGTTCCCCGACCGTAGGACGTGACAGAACGTCACTACGGAGGGGAACGGTCATGAGAACCACGGAACGAGGTGCCGCCGCCGCGGTCCGCAGCGGCGCCCGGCGCACGGCCTCCCTCGCGGCGGCCGTCACACTCGCCGCGGCGGCCGGTGTCTTCGCCCTGGTCGGCACGATGCAGGACGAGGCGACGACGGCGAGCACGAGCACGTCGTCGTCGACATCGGCAAGCACCGACAGCACCGACACCAGCGGCTCGGACTCGACGTCGACCGGCGGGACGGACACGTCCTCGTCCTCCTCCTCGTCCACGACGGACGACAGCTCCTCGTCCTCGTCCTCCGGCGGCCTCACCTCCTCCAGCGGCTCCACCACCGACTCCACCTCGGGGGCGTCGTGACCACCGCCACCGAGATCCCCCGTGTCACGGCCGCCGCCGACTGGCGCGCCCTGGGCACCACCGTCCGCCTGGTCGTCACCGACCCGGCACTGCTGGACTCCTGCAACCTGCTCCTCGCCCGCCACCTGGCCGAGGTCGACGCGGCATGCAGCCGTTTCCGCGAGGACTCGGAACTCTCCGCCCTGGACGCGTCGGCGGGCCGCCCGATCCGCGTAAGCCCCCTGCTGGCGGAGGCCCTGGCGGTCTCCCTGCGCGCCGCGGAGACAACGGACGGCGCCGTCGATCCGACCGTCGGCTCGGCGATGGCGGCGATCGGCTACGACCGCGACTTCACCCTGGTCCGAGAGGACGACCGCCCGCTCCGCCTGACGGTCCGCCGCGCCCCCGGCTGGCGCCTGATCGACCTGGACACCACGACCGGCACGGTCACCGTCCCACCCGGCGTCCGCCTCGACCTCGGCGCCACCGCCAAGGCCTGGGCCGCCGACAAGGCCGCCACGATGCTCGCGGAAGCGGCCGGCTGCGGAGTCCTGGTGAGCCTCGGCGGCGACACCGCCGTAGCGGGCCGGCCCCCGAGGGGCGGCTGGCAGATCCGGGTCCAGGACGTCACCGGCACGGTCGAGGAGACCCCCGCAGAGGGGCCGTACGCCACGGTCGGCCTGCACAGCGGCGGCCTAGCCACCTCGGGCACGGCCGCCCGCAACTGGCGCCGAGGCGACCAGAACCTCCACCACATAGTCGACCCCCGCACAGGCCTGCCGGTCCGCAGCCCGTGGCGCACGGTCTCGGTGGCAGCGCCGACGTGCGCCGAAGCGAACGCGGCGAGTACAGCGGCCTTGGTAAAGGGAGAGGGAGCGGAAACCTGGCTGACGAGGCGAGGCTTGCCGGCACGCCTGGTAAGCCAAGAGGGCCTGGTAGTGACAACCCCGGGCTGGCCAACGGACCTTAGGGGCGCGGGGCTGTGTCAATCAGCCGCTCCGCCGCGGGGCGCGCCAAGCCCCCACCGGGGGACAGCCGCATGACCTCCGAAACCCTCTGGTACGCCAACAGAGCCACCGGCGCAGTCTGCCTGATCCTCTTCACCCTCGTAGTCGTACTGGGCATAGCAGTCCGACTCCGCAGCAGAATCCCCGGCCTCCCCCGCTTCGGCACCATCCGCCTCCACCGCACCCTCTCCCTCTCAGCCACCGCCTTCCTGGCACTGCACATCGCGTTCGCCATAGCCGACAGCTACGTCAACATCACGCTCATGGACGCGGTCATCCCCTTCGCCTCCGACTACCAGCCCCTATGGCTGGGCATGGGCACAGTGGCCGTCGACCTGATGCTCGCCGTCCTGATCACCAGCCTCCTCAGAAACCGCATCGGCCACCGCACCTGGCGAGCAACGCACTGGCTGGCCTACGCCTCCTGGCCGATCGCCCTGATCCACGGCATAGGCATCGGCACGGACACCGGCACCGACTGGATGACATGGCTCACCGTCGCCTGCGTCGCCACGGCCCTGGCCGCCGCAGGCACCCGCGTTGCCGTCGGCGTCCGAGCCTCCCGCCGCACCCCCGCCGCCCTGCTCCGCACCGCCGAAGGAGGCGCCCGCCCGTGACCGCGACCTTCCCCGACCTGCACATGTCCCCCCGCCTGCTGGCCCCCGGCGGCACCCCGGCGGACTTCCCGACGCACGAACAGCGCTACGGCCCCCTGCGGTACGACGCCCCCGAGCCCCTCCTCCGCCTGATCGCGGAGTCGGGACTGACCGGACGCGGGGGAGCGGCGTTCCCGGTGTACCGCAAGCTCGTCTCGGTGGCCGACGCGGGCCGCCGCACGGGCCGTACGCCCGTGGTCATCGCCAATGGCGCGGAGGGCGAGCCGGCGAGCCGCAAGGACAAGACCCTGCTGCACCTCTCCCCGCACCTCGTCCTGGACGGCATCCAGGTGGCCGCCGCGGCGACGGGCGCGCAGGAGGCGTACCTGGCCGTGGAGGAGGGCGCGTCCCACCTGGAGTCGGCTCTCACGCACCGCCGCGACCCCGTCCCCGTGAAGGTCGTACGCCTCCCGAAGCGTTTCCTGTCAGGTCAGTCGTCGGCCCTCGCCCGGTACGTGGACGGAGACACGGCGCTCCCGGCGTACAAGAACCCCCCGATCCGCGAGCGCGGAGTGAACCGGGCCCCGACCCTCGTCCAGAACGTGGAGACCCTCGCCCACCTGGCCCTGATCGCCCGCTACGGTCCGGACTGGTTCCGCTCGGCAGGAACTCCGGCGCAACCCGGCAGCACCCTGTGCACGATCCACACCCAGGGCAGCGAAGTCCGGGTCGTGGAAGCCCCGTTCGGCACCCCGCTGCACCGCCTGCTACCGCTGCACGGCACCTCCGCGGTCCTGCTGGGCGGCTACCACGGCACATGGCTCCCCACACCGCAGGCCGCGGAACTCACCCTCGACGCCACGACGATGGGCGCCGGCGTCCTGGCCACCCTCCCCACCACCCACTGCGGCCTGGCGGAGACGGCCCGAGTCCTGCGCTACCTGGCCCTCCAGTCGGCAGGCCAGTGCGGCCCCTGTCTGAACGGCCTCCCGCGCATCGCCGCCGCGTTCGCGACCCTGGCGACACCAGGCCCCCAGGGCACGAACCGTACCGACATTGCCCGCTGGTCGGGCCTGGTGGAGGGCAGAGGCGCCTGCCACCACCCTGACGGCACGGTCCGCCTGGTCAGAAGCGCGTTGACGACGTTCGCGAGTGAACTGGACGCACACGCGCAGGGATTCTGCACAGCCACGGACAAGTCCCCACTGCTGCCCGTCCCGGAGGAGAACTGACATGGACCAGCGGATAGACATCGACTGGACCACGTGCCAGGCCCACGGCTTGTGCGCGGAGTTGCTCCCAGAACACATCACCCTGGACGAGTGGGGCTACCCGCTGGTGGAGGAGACCCCGTTGCAGGCCCGCACGGTGAAACGAGCGCGCAGAGCAGCGGCCGACTGCCCGGTCCTGGCTCTAAAACTGGCAGCTCGGTGACTTGCCCTCAGGGGCGCCCCTAAAGCCACCCGGCAAACTCCAGCAACAACTCAGAATCCTTCCCCCGCCCAACCCGCCGCGCCCGCACCCCGGACTCCACAGCCCGGAACAACGTCCACCCCCGCAACCGCTCCTGATCCACATCCAACGACTCGGCCAGCCGCTTGATCCGCCGCCGAGTGATCGCCGCCCCCGACGGCTGTGCGATCAAGTCCTCCACCCGATCCCGCACCAGCCGAGCCAGATCGAACGCACACTCACCCACCACCGGATCCGGTCCCACCGCAAGCCACGGCATCCGCTCCCCGGCCAGCACCTTGCTCTGCCGAAACGTCCCATGCAGCAACCGGGACTCCGGCGGCGAGACCAGCAGTTCCTCCCGCGCGGCGAGAGCCGCACCGACGAGATCGGCGACATCCGCGTCCGAACTCGCCTTCATCGCCCCGGCCTGCCGCCCCGTCCGCTCGGCGACGCTCTCGAAGCCATGATCACCAGGTGGCTCCACCCACAACCGTCGCAACGTCCCGGCGGCTTCCAGCAACGCCTTCGCCTCCGGCAACGACCGCACCGACACATCAGGATGCAACCGCTCCAGCAGCAGAACCCCTTCGCCGACAGGGGCCGGCTCCAGCAACTGCACCGCCCCCGCCCCACCCCAGTGCGCGAGCGCCGCCCGCTCGGCCTCCGGCCGGAACCGAGGAGGCGCCAGCTTGAGCACGGCGGGCGAGCCGTCGGGTCGCCGGACGAGTACGACAAGGCTGCTGCGGCCCCCCGGCACCTGCACCCGTTCCACGGTCAACTCGCGTAGCGCGACGGCCTGCCGAGCCGCCTCGGGCAGCTCGGCCAGCCAGTCGTCACCGGGTGCTGTCTCACCGAGCGCCCTCACCAGACGCGGCGGCGGTTCGAAAGCCATACGCGAGCAGTTCCCTTCAGATCCCGGTTACGCCGTGGGCGACGTGGAAGCGGCCGGACCAGTAGCCCCCGGAGCAGAAGCCCCCGACGAAGCCGACGCAGTCCCCGTCGCCGCCCGTTCGGCGAGACCAGGGAAGGCTACGCTCTCCCCGCGCCAGCGCACCGCCCGCACGGCGGCCTCCCGCAGCGCCTCGGCGGCCAGCGAGCGCCGCGCGTCCACGGTTGCCCGCACGAGGTCGGAGTACACCCCGGCGACCCGGTCCTCCAGCTCGGCGGCGAGCCGTACGGCCGCGTCCGAATCCTGCACCGGGAACGGCAGCGCGTACCCGGCGGCCGCGGCCACGGGCTTGCCGCCGAGGTCGCGCACCTCCCGCGCCAGCGCGTCGCGCCGGGCGCGATGAGCGTCGTACGCCGACTGGGCCTCCGTACGCCGGCCCTCGCGGATCCGTCCGCCGACGACCCCGTACCCGTACACGGCGGCATGTTCGGCCGCCAGCGCGGCCTGGAGCGCGGTCAGCTCCCGCTCGCTCTTCTCGTCGTCGCTCACTTCGCGGCCTCCGTCAGCAGATACGCGTGCGCGGCACCCGCCGCGGCCACCGATGCCAGCAGCCGGGCCAGCTCGCCCGGCACCTCCAGCAGCGCCTTCGCCCGCGCGTCCGCGAGGGCCCGCTCGGCGGTGGCGAGCTCGACGAGGGCCTCCTTCTCGGTGCCGGGCACGACGGAAGGAGCGGCCGAGGCGGAGCTGGAAGCACCGGGCGACGCCGAACCGGTCGCCGTAGCCGTCGCTGAACCACTCCCGGTGCCCGAACCACTCCCCGTGCCCCCGAACGCCTCGACATGCCGCGCGACCTCCCCCCGCAGCACCCCCAGCCGCTCCGCGAGCCCCGGATACGCGGCGATCACCGCGTCGTACCGTTCGACGATCCCCCCGCTGTCCCGCGCCGCACGCGTGCGTGCCCGTTCGGTGACCGACGGGCTGCCGGCGGTGGTCTCCTCGGTCTCGTGGGACCCGGAGGAGCAGCCCACCAGCAGCGCGGCGCCGGCGGCGGAGGCGAGGAGGGTTCTTCGGCGCGGCCCCGAGGGGGTGCGCGACGGCGGAGAGTACGGCACGGCAGTCGTCCTCGGGAGGCTCGTACGAACACACGGGCGGGAAGGCGGCCCGCCGGTGATCACGGTACCCGCGCCTCGGTCCGCGGCCACTCATCGGCACCGCCCACCGCCCCGGTGGGCGCACGGTGGACGGCAACACCCCCCGCGACCGGATATTCTTTGACCAGACACGCGACCTACCCACAACAGCACACGCGGCCGAGGAGTCACCCGGATGAGCACGACCCAGAGCGAGAGGCTGCGAGAACTCCTGGAACCGCTCGTCAGCTCCCAGGGACTGGATCTCGAAGAGATCGCGGTGGACTCCGTGGGACGGAAGCGGGTGCTGAGCGTCGTCGTCGACTCCGACACCGGAGCGGACCTGGACCAGATCGCCGATGTGAGCCGCGCGCTCTCGGCGAAGCTCGACGAGACGAATGTGATGGGCGAGGGCGAGTACACCCTCGAGGTCGGAACCCCGGGCGCGGAGCGCCTCCTCAAGGAGCACCGGCACTACGTCCGCGCGATCGACCGGCTGGTGAAGTTCCAGCTGGCCGAGGGCGGCGAGCTGGTCGCCCGGATCCTGGAGGTCGACGACGACGGCCTGGACGTCGAGGTGCCCGGAGTGAAGGGCCGCAAGGCCACCAGCCGCAGGCTCGCGTTCTCCGAGATCGACAAGGCGCGCGTCCAGGTCGAGTTCAACCGCAAGGACAAGAAGGAAGAGGAGGCGTAGCCGTGGACATCGACATGAGTGCCCTGCGGGGCTTGGTACGGGAGAAGGAGATCTCCTTCGACCTGTTGGTCGAGGCGATCGAGTCGGCCCTCCTCATCGCCTACCACCGCACCGAGGGAAGCCACCGCCACGCGCGCGTGGTCCTCGACCGGCAGTCCGGCCATGTGGTCGTGTGGGCGAAGGAAGACCCGGAGGACCTCGAAGAGGGCCAGGAGCCCCGCGAGTTCGACGACACCCCGTCCGACTTCGGCCGTATCGCCGCCACCACCGCCAAGCAGGTCATCCTGCAGCGGCTGCGCGACGCCGAGGACGACGCGACGCTCGGCGAGTACGCAGGGCGTGAGGGCGACATCGTCATGGGCGTGGTCCAGCAGGGCCGCGACCCGAAGAACGTGCTCGTGGACATCGGCAAGCTGGAGGCCATCCTGCCGGTGCAGGAGCAGGTCCCCGGTGAGACGTATCCGCACGGCATGCGACTGCGGTCGTACGTCGTACGGGTGGCGCGGGGTGTGCGCGGTCCGTCCGTCACCCTGTCCCGTACGCATCCCAATCTGGTGAAGAAGCTGTTCGCGCTCGAGGTGCCGGAGATCGCCGACGGGTCCGTCGAGATCGCCGCCATCGCGCGTGAGGCCGGTCACCGCACCAAGATCGCCGTACGGTCCACCCGTTCCGGTCTGAACGCCAAGGGCGCCTGCATCGGCCCCATGGGCGGCCGGGTGCGCAATGTCATGGGCGAGCTGAACGGCGAGAAGATCGACATCGTCGACTGGTCGGACGACCCGGCCGAGATGGTGGCGAACGCGCTGTCGCCCGCGCGGGTGTCCAAGGTCGAGGTCGTGGACCTGGCCGCCCGGTCCGCCCGGGTGACCGTGCCGGACTACCAGCTGTCCCTGGCGATCGGCAAGGAAGGGCAGAACGCCCGGCTCGCCGCCCGTCTGACCGGCTGGCGGATCGACATCCGGCCCGACACGGAGCAGCCCGCGGAGTAGTCCGCGGAGTGGTCCCGGAGTGGTCCCGGGTCACGATCAGGGAATAGATCTCGGCCTGCTCTGGCTTAGATCACGACAACAACCGTTCGATTCCTGCCCCAAAGGGGTGAGGTCGGTACGGGGAGGTAGACTTAGCAGTGTCTGGCCGGACGCGCGCCCGCGCATGCCCTGAACGCACCTGTGTGGGGTGCAGGCAGCGAGCGGCCAAGACCGATCTGCTGCGCACCGTGGTGATCAAGGACGCATGCGTCCCCGATCCACGCGGTACGCTGCCCGGCCGGGGCGCCTATGTGCACCCCGCCCTGGTCTGTCTCGACCAGGCGGTACGCCGCCGGGCGTTCACGCGGGCGCTTCGCGCCCCGGGAGCGCTCGACGTAAAGGCGTTGCGCCAATACGTCGAGCAGACAGACAGTTGCTGAGCAGGCAACACCGTAAGGAGCGTCGCGCGGAACCCCCGTGCGGCCCTGGTACCCCGCGAGTTGGAAGTAGGTCGAGATTGCGATGAGCACTCGATGAGCACGCGATGAGTACGCCCATGAAGTAGCGACGGTCCGGACGCAACCCGGACCTAAAAGGAGCGAAGTGGCTAAGGTCCGGGTATACGAACTCGCCAAGGAGTTCGGGGTTGAGAGCAAGGTCGTCATGGCCAAGCTCCAAGAACTCGGTGAATTCGTCCGTTCGGCGTCTTCGACCATCGAAGCGCCCGTCGTCCGTAAGCTGACGGACGCCCTCCAGCAGGGCAACGGTGGCGGCAAGCCCGCCCCGCGCAAGGCTGCCCCGGCGAAGCCGGGCGCCCCCTCTCCGGCGCAGGCTGCCCGTCCGGCCGCCCCGCGCCCGCCGGCCCCCAAGCCGGCCGTCGCCGAGACGCCCGCGGCTCCCGCCGCGCCGGCCGCTCCCGGCCCCCGTCCCACCCCGGGCCCGAAGCCCGCGCCGCGCCCCGCGCCGGCGTCCCCGGCTCCGACCACGCCCGAGTTCACGGCACCTCCGGCGGCTCCCGCCGCGCCCGCCCAGGGCTCCGGCCCGCGTCCGGGCGCCCCGCGTCCGGCCGGCCAGCAGGCTCCGCGCCCGGGTGCCCCCCGACCTGCCGGTGGTCCCGGTCAGGGCGGCCAGGGCCGTGGTGACCGCCCCGAGCGCGGTGACCGTCCCGGCGCCCAGCGTCCGGGTGGCCAGGCGCCGCGTCCCGGTGCCCGTCCGGCCGGTCCCCGTCCGGGCAACAACCCCTTCACCTCTGGTGGCTCCACCGGCATGGCGCGCCCGCAGGCGCCCCGTCCCGGCGGTGCCCCGCGCCCCGGCGGCCCGGGTGGCCCCGGTGAGCGTCCCGGCGGCGCCCCGCGTCCGCAGGGTCAGGGCCAGGGCGGTCCGCGTCCCCAGGGTGCGGCGGGCGGTCCCCGTCCGCAGGCTCCGGGCGGCGCGCGTCCGACCCCGGGCGGCATGCCCCGTCCGCAGGGCGGTCCCCGTCCCGGCGGCGGCCCCGGCGGCCCGCGTCCGAACCCCGGCATGATGCCGCAGCGTCCTGCTGCCGGCCCGCGTCCCGGCGGCGGTGGCCCCGGTGGCCGTGGTCCCGGTGGCGGCGGTCGTCCCGGCGGTGGCGGCGGCGGTCGTCCGGGCGGTGGCGGCGGCTTCGCCGGTCGTCCGGGTGGCGGCGGCGGTGGCGGTTTCGCCGGTCGTCCCGGTGGTCCCGGTGGCGGTGGCGGCGGCTTCGCCGGTCGTCCCGGTGGTCCGGGTGCCGGTGCCGGCGGCGGTGGCCGTCCCGGCTTCGGTGGTCGTCCCGGCGGTCCCGGTGGCCGTGGTGGCACGCAGGGCGCCTTCGGCCGTCCCGGCGGTCCCGCGCGTCGCGGTCGCAAGTCGAAGCGGCAGAGGCGCCAGGAGTACGAGGCCATGCAGGCCCCGTCGGTCGGCGGCGTGATGCTGCCTCGCGGCAACGGCGAGTCCATTCGCCTGTCGCGCGGTGCCTCCCTCACCGACTTCGCGGAGAAGATCAACGCCAACCCGGCGTCCCTCGTCGCGGTCATGATGAACCTCGGCGAGATGGTCACGGCCACGCAGTCCGTCTCCGACGAGACGCTGCAGCTCCTCGCCGGCGAGATGAACTACACGGTTCAGATCGTCAGCCCCGAGGAGGAGGACCGCGAGCTGCTCGAGTCCTTCGACCTGGAGTTCGGCGAGGACGAGGGCGACGAGGACGACCTGGTCGTCCGCCCGCCGGTCGTCACCGTCATGGGCCACGTCGACCACGGCAAGACCCGACTGCTCGACGCCATCCGCAAGACGAACGTCATCGCGGGCGAGGCCGGCGGCATCACCCAGCACATCGGTGCCTACCAGGTCGCGACCGAGGTCAACGACGAAGAGCGCAAGATCACGTTCATCGACACCCCGGGTCACGAGGCGTTCACCGCCATGCGTGCCCGTGGTGCCCGGTCGACGGACATCGCGATCCTCGTCGTCGCGGCCAACGACGGCGTCATGCCGCAGACGGTCGAGGCGCTCAACCACGCCAAGGCGGCCGACGTCCCGATCGTCGTCGCGGTCAACAAGATCGACGTCGAGGGCGCGGACCCGACCAAGGTGCGCGGTCAGCTGACCGAGTACGGCCTGGTGGCCGAGGAGTACGGCGGCGACACCATGTTCGTCGACATCTCCGCCAAGCAGGGTCTGCACATCGACTCGCTGCTGGAAGCGGTCATCCTGACCGCGGACGCCTCGCTCGACCTGCGGGCCAACCCGAACCAGGACGCGCAGGGTATTTCCATCGAGTCCCGTCTCGACCGCGGCCGTGGTGCCGTGGCGACGGTCCTCGTCCAGCGAGGCACCCTGCGGGTCGGCGACACGATGGTCGTGGGCGACGCCTACGGCCGTGTGCGCGCCATGCTCGACGACAACGGCAACAACGTCGCCGAGGCGGGTCCGTCCACGCCGGTCCAGGTGCTGGGTCTGACCAACGTCCCGGGTGCGGGCGACAACTTCATCGTGGTGGACGAGGACCGTACGGCCCGTCAGATCGCGGAGAAGCGCGCCGCCCGTGAGCGCAACGCGGCCTTCGCCAAGCGCACGCGCCGCGTCTCCCTCGAGGACCTGGACAAGGTGCTCAAGGCCGGCGAGGTCCAGCAGCTCAACCTCATCATCAAGGGTGACGCTTCTGGTTCCGTCGAGGCGCTCGAGTCCTCCCTGCTCCAGCTGGACGTCGGCGAAGAGGTCGACATCCGCGTCCTGCACCGCGGCGTCGGTGCGGTCACGGAGTCGGACATCGACCTGGCGATGGGCTCGGACGCCATCGTGATCGGCTTCAACGTCCGTGCGGCCGGCCGTGCCGCGCAGATGGCCGAGCGCGAGGGCGTGGACGTCCGGTACTACTCGGTCATCTACCAGGCGATCGAGGAGATCGAGGCGGCCCTCAAGGGCATGCTCAAGCCGGAGTACGAAGAGGTCGAGCTCGGTACGGCGGAGATCCGCGAGGTCTTCAAGTCGTCCAAGCTGGGCAACATCGCGGGTGTTCTCATCCGCTCCGGCGAGGTCAAGCGCAACACCAAGGCGCGCCTCGTCCGCGATGGCAAGGTCATCGCGGAGAACCTCAACATCGAGGGTCTGCGTCGCTTCAAGGACGACGTCACCGAGATCCGCGAAGGCTACGAGGGTGGTATCAACCTCGGAAACTTCAACGACATCAAGGTCGACGACGTCATCGCGACGTACGAGATGCGCGAGAAGCCGCGCGCGTGATCTGACACGCGACTGGGGCCGGTCGGCGGAAGTTATTTCCGTCGATCGGCCCCGGCCGTTGCGTGTACGGTTCCTGTATCGGCGTCGAAGCGGCGCCCGTACCCCGAACCGGCGGGACATCCGGACACACACATGTATGTGGGGACTCTGTCCTTCGATCTGCTCCTCGGCGACGTTCACTCGCTGAAGGAGAAACGCTCTCTCGTCCGGCCGATCGTGGCCGAGCTCCAGCGCAAGTACGCGGTGAGCGCGGCGGAGACGGGAAACCAGGACCTCCATCGCAGGGCCGAGATCGGGCTGGCGATGGTCTCCGGGGACACGGGACACCTCTCCGACGTACTGGACCGCTGTGAGCGGCTGGTCGCCGGACGGCCCGAGGTGGAACTGCTCTCGGTTCGACGCAGACTCCACAGCGACGAAGACTGAAGCGACGAAGTCCTGGCAGGACGACGTATCGGCAAGAGGCAAGACACTTAAGGAGACGGACCAGTGGCCGACAACGCGCGGGCGAAGAGGCTGGCGGACCTCATCCGAGAGGTGGTGGCCCAGAAGCTGCAGCGCGGGATCAAGGACCCGCGGCTCGGCTCGCACGTCACCATCACGGACACCCGGGTCACGGGTGACCTCCGGGAGGCGACCGTCTTCTACACGGTGTACGGGGACGACGAGGAGCGCGCGGCCGCGGCCGCCGGTCTGGAGAGCGCCAAGGGCGTGCTCCGCTCCGCGGTCGGTGCGGCGGCGGGCGTGAAGTTCACCCCGACCCTCACCTTCGTGGCCGACGCCCTCCCGGACACCGCCAAGACCATCGAGGACCTCCTCGACAAGGCGCGCCAGTCCGACGAGAAGGTGCGCGAGGTCTCGGCCGGCGCCACCTACGCCGGTGAGGCGGACCCGTACAAGAAGCCGGGCGACGAGGACGAGACGGGCGACTCCGCCGAATGACCCAGAAGAACCAGACGCCCGACGGACTTGTCATCGTCGACAAGCCGTCGGGCTTCACTTCGCACGACGTGGTCGCCAAGATGCGTGGGATCGCCAAGACCCGCCGCGTCGGCCACGCAGGCACCCTCGACCCCATGGCGACGGGCGTGCTCGTCCTCGGCGTCGAGAAGGCCACCAAGCTGCTCGGACACCTCGCGCTGACCGAGAAGGAGTACCTGGGCACGATCCGCCTGGGCCAGACGACCCTGACCGACGACGCGGAGGGCGAGATCACGGGGTCGGCAGACGCCTCGAAGGTCACCCGCGAGGCCGTCGACGCCGGGATCGCCAAGCTGAGCGGCGACATCATGCAGGTGCCGTCCAAGGTCAGCGCCATCAAGATCGACGGCGTGCGCTCCTACAAGCGGGCGCGTGAGGGCGAGGAGTTCGAGATCCCGGCCCGCCCGGTCAAGATCTCGTCCTTCGCGGTGTACGACGTCCGTGACGCCGTCGCCGAGGACGGCACCCCCGTCCTGGACCTGGTCGTCTCGGTGGTCTGCTCCTCGGGCACATACATCCGGGCTCTGGCCCGCGACCTGGGCGCGGACCTGGGAGTGGGCGGCCATCTGACCGCCCTCCGCCGCACCCGCGTGGGCCCGTACAAGCTGGACTCGGCCAAGACCCTGGACGAGCTCCAGAAGGACCTGACGGTGATGCCGATCGCCGAGGCCGCAGGGGCCGCGTTCCCGCGCTGGGACGTGGACGCCAAGCGCGCCCGGCTGCTCACCAACGGCGTACGTCTGGAGATGCCCGAGGAGTACGCGGGCCGGGGCGCGGTGGCGGTGTTCGCCGAAGGCCGTCTGCTGGCCCTGGTGGAGGAGCAGAAGGGCAAGGCGAAGAGCCTCGCCGTCTTCGGCTGAGGCCCCTGAAGCCGCTCCAGGGACGCTCCGCCCGTGGAGCGGCGGTCACGGAGTAGTCCGCCGCTCCACGGTCCCCCCTCGGTTCCCCCACCCCTAGGGTGTATCCAGCGGCCACCACCCATTCACCCGACCGGGCAGGCGCTCGGAGTGAACCGGGGGAGCGGAAGGGGGCGCGTTCACCGCGCGATCTGTCCCGCCGATCACCGGGTCCCTACCGTCGAGAGCAGGGCACGGTGCACGGCGGGGAGGTTCGACCATGGCGGGACGGGGCCCGCGGGCCGCGGGCGGCCGCGGGCGCACGGGTGAGAGCACGACGGCCTCCGATGAGAACACGACGGTCTCCGATGCGGGGGAGCGTCCCGGGGCCACGGGTGCCGGGCACGCGCGCGGTCGGCGTCCGGCCGGCCATGATGCCGGTCATGGTGCCGGTCATGGTGCCGGTCATGGTGCCGGTCGTGGTGAGGAAGACCCTGCCGCCTCCGTCCTCGGACAGGCCCCCGACGGTGCCCTCGTCCGTATCCACGATCTCGCCGGCCGCCCCCGTGGCACCGGCTTCGTCGCCGACCACCACGGCACGGTGATCACCAGCCACGAGGCCGTCGACGGTCTGCCGAGGCTCGTGCTGCACGCCGACGAGGACCGCCACTGCGTGGTGACCGCCGACGCGGTGACCCCCTTGCCCGAGCTGAACCTGGCGCTGGTCCGCAGCGAGGGCCTGGGCGTCGACCCGCTCCCCGTGACCGTGCGGGAGCGGATCGAGACGGGCACGTACGTCCGTATCGCCGCGGGCTGCTGGCGCGAGGCCCGGGTACTGGACACGGCCTCGGTGACCTACACGGCGACGGACCGCTTCCATCTCCTCGACGGCGTACTGGAGTTGGCGATCGGCACGGCCGGACAGGACGCCCTGCGCCTGGGCGGCGGGGCCGCCGGGGGACCGGTCCTCGACGCCGCGACCGGCGCCGTCCTCGGCGTCCTCGGCACCGCGCTGCAGAGCGGCCGCCGTGACGCCGGCTTCGCCGTACCGCTGCTCCCGCCTCCGGACGGCCCGCTCGCCCGCCTCCTCGCCGAGAACGCGGCGACCGTCCCGGCCTACGGCGCCGACCTCAACCTCGCGGGCGTACTGGAGCTGACGGCCACGTCGGTGGGGCAGGACGGCCCGCCGGGGGCGCTGGCGGGGTACGTGGGCCGGACGACCGCCGGTGCGTCGGGCTCGGTGGAACCGGTCGAACGGCCCGCCACGGCAGTGGAGTTGGAGTCCTTCACCGAGGGCCCGGCGCCCGTCCTCGCCCTCGTGGGCCCACCCGGCAGCGGCCGCACCACCGAACTCGCGTCCCTGGCCGCCCGCCGCAACCGCGGTCCCCGCCCCGCCCCGACCCTGTGGCTGCGCGGAGCCGACCTCAAGGACGACGACACCTCGGTCGCCGACGCGGCACGCAGGGCGCTGACCCGAGCGGCCCGAATCGTCGCGGCCTCGCGCTCGGTGTACGCCGACGACTTGGGAGACGTGACTCCGGAGCGCCTCTCCCGACTGGCCCGCGCCGAGGAACGCCCCTTGCTGCTCCTCCTGGACGGCCCCGAGGAGATGCCTCCGGTCCTGGCCCACCGCTTGGAGGAGTGGACGGAGGGGACGGCGGGGTGGCTGGGGGAGACGGGGGCGCGGATGGTGGTGGCGTGCCGGGAGGAGTACTGGGAGGGGGCGGACCTGTCCTCCGGGGGGTGTTTTTCAGCCCGTCCGGCGTTTGAGGACGAGGCCCCTTCAGGGCCGAAGCGGGGGCCTGGGGGTGCGGCCCCCGGTGAGGGGACGGGTAGGGGCGGCGGGGGCGAGAAACCGCCCCGCGTCCACCTCGGCGACCTGCACGAGGACGAAGCCCGCGAGGCCCGAGCGCGCTATGGCATCCCCGAGGGCACCCTCCAAGACCCCGACGACCGCCACCCCCTCACCCTCCGCCTCCTCTCCGAGGTCCGCGCCGCCCTCCCGGACACGGAGCACGCACGCGTGGACCGCCACGACGTCTTCGCCGCCCACCTGGACCTCATGTGCCTGCGCACCGCCGTCCGCCTGGCCGCGGAGAACGGCCTCCGCGGCACCGCCGTGCGCCGTCTCGCGGCCAAGGTCTCCGGCCAGCTCCACGAGGCCGCCCGTCGCAGCCTCGGCCCCGGCCAGGGTGAGCTGGACAGGGAGTCGTTCGAGGCGGTGTTCCCCTGGGGCCCGGCGCCGAAGAGGCTCGGCGGCGGCACCGGCTGGGCGTCCGCCGTCCTCACGGAGGGCCTCCTCGTCCCCGCCGGCACCGGCTACCGCTTCGCCCACGAGGAACTCGCCGACTGGATCCAGGGCATGCACCTCGACCTCGACGAGGCCCTCCGCGCCCTGGTCCACCGCCGCAGCCCGCACCCCTTCCCGGTCCCGCACCACCGCATCGGCCCGGTCGTCCAGGCCCTGCTCCTCCTCGCCCGCCAGCACGGCACCCCCCGACTCGCCGCCCGCCTGGAGGAGTTGATCCAGGCCCTGGACACCACCCCGGACTCGTGGTGGGCGGCGCGGCTGCTCACCGAGTCCCTGCGCCGGGTGCCGGACGCGACCCCGTACACGGGCGTACTGCGGCTGCTCGCGGACCGCGTGGTGGACTGGCGACGCCACGGCCGGGCGCCGGGGCGCGAGTTCTCCCCGGACTTCTGGCTGGCCCTTCCGCTGCCCCCGGTCACCCTCTTCGACCTCCTCCGCCGTCTCGTCCTCGCCGACGGCGCCCCGCAGGACACCGGCCCCCGTTTCCTCGACGCGGCCTCGCGGCTCCTCACCGCCGACCCCACCGCCGTACAACCGCACCTCACCCGCTGGTTCGACGACGAGCGACCGCTGCCCGCCACCCCGCACGCGACGGTCGCGAAGGCCGCGCAGGCGCTGCTGCACACGCACCGGCAACTCGCCCTAGACGACCTGACCGAGGTGCTGGTCGACTGTGCGCACCGGCGGGCCGACGAACTGCTCGCCGTGCTCGCGGAGGACGAGCCGTCGGCGATCTGCCGGGCGGTGGACCGCTGGGCGCACGACGAGCGCCCGGACCGACGGGTCGCGGCGGTGGCGTACGGACTGCGCGCCGCCCCGCACGTGACCACGGAGGCCGACCGCGAAATCCTCCGCTACGCCGCCCTCAGCCTCCTCGCCCGCCCCGCCGACTGCACCCTGCACGGCGGCGCGCTCGCGCTCCTCGTCCGCGATCCACGCACGCGTGCACGTCATCTCCCGCAGGCGCTCGGCCACTTCACGGCGGGCGACCCGCAGTTCCCGCCGAGCGCGCTGGTCGCCGCCCTGGCCACCCACCCGGAGCCGGTCCTCGACGCGTTCCGGGCGAGGCTGCGCCGCCCGGGCGCCGGCGAGGCGCTGCGCACGCTCGCCGACGTCACCACGCCCACGCCGGCCCGCCGGATCGCCGTACTCGTGAGGGAGGCGGTGGAGCAGCGCCCGGAGACCGCGACGGACGTGGCCGCTTACGTCGACCGGCGCCTGGACCAGGGGCCGGGGGCGCGGTCCGTACTGTTCCCCCTGGTCACGGGCCTGCTGGACGGCGGTCCCGAGGAGGTGCGGGCCGCCCTGGCCGCCGTACTGACGACGCCCGGCACCGAGGACTCCCGCCCCCTGCGTCGAGAACTCCTCGAATTCCTGCTGAGCCACGAACACGCGCCGACGGTCCTCGACACCCTCCTGCGCAGCGCCGCCCGCCACCCCGACGACGAGCTGCGCGACCTGGTCCACCGCACGGGCCTGCTCCTCGTCCGCACCCCGGACGGCGCGGCCCGCTTCGACCGTTCCCTCGTCGATCTGGGCCGTCAGGTGCCGGGCTTCGCCGCGCGCGTGGCGGGCTGGCTGACGGACACCCCGCAGCAGTGGGCGGCGGTGGTGGGCCCCAGCACCCGCCGGATGATCGAGAACCTCGCGGGCGTACGCGTCCCCGCGTGACCGTCATGACCGTGCCCGCCCCACGTGCGTCGGGTCACAGCGCCCATGCCGATGCGGGCCGGACGGACCCGGCATGGCACCCTTAGACCTGCGTAAGAGGTAAGCCGTACATACGGACACAGGTTCGACGAGGAGCGGTCACAGTGCAGCGCTGGCGTGGCTTGGAGGACATCCCCGAGGACTGGGGACGCAGCGTCGTCACCATCGGCTCCTACGACGGAGTCCACCGCGGACACCAGCTGATCATCCGGCATGCCGTGGAACGCGCCCGTGAGCTGGGCGTTCCCTCGGTCGTCGTCACCTTCGACCCGCACCCCAGCGAGGTCGTCCGCCCCGGCAGCCACCCCCCGCTGCTGGCTCCGCACCACCGTCGCGCCGAACTCATGGCCGAACTGGGCGTGGACGCGGTCCTGATCCTCCCCTTCACGACGGAGTTCTCGAAACTCTCGCCGGCCGAGTTCGTCGTCAAGGTCCTGGTCGACAAGCTGCACGCCAAGGCGGTCGTCGAGGGCCCCAACTTCCGCTTCGGCCACAAGGCCGCGGGCAACGTCGAGTTCCTCGCCGAGCAGGGCAAGACGTACGACTTCGAGGTCGAGGTCGTCGACCTGTTCGTGTGCGGGGAGGCAGGCGGCGGCCAGCCGTTCTCCTCCACGCTGACCCGCCGCCTGGTCGCCGAGGGCGACCTGGAGGGCGCCGGCGAGATCCTCGGCCGGCCGCACCGGGTCGAGGGCGTGGTCGTCCGCGGCGCCCAGCGCGGCCGCGAGATGGGCTTCCCCACGGCCAACGTCGAGACCCTCCCGCACACCGCCATCCCCGCCGACGGCGTCTACGCCGGCTGGCTGCACGTCCAGGGCGAGGCGATGCCGGCCGCGATCTCCGTCGGCACGAACCCGCAGTTCGACGGGACCGAGCGCACGGTCGAGGCGTACGCCATCGACCGGGTGGGGTTGGACCTCTACGGCCTGCACGTGGCCGTCGACTTCCTCGCCTTCGTCCGCGGCCAGGCGAAGTTCGAGTCCCTTGAGGCGCTCCTTGAGCAGATCGCCGAGGACGTCAAGCGGTGCCGGGAGCTGGTGGCGGCGGCCGAGTAGCCAGTAGTTAGTAGTCAGTAGTTCTTCTTCGTACGACGCCGAAGGGCGGCCGGTGCCGGTGAGCACGGGCCGCCCTTCGGTTTTCGGGTGAGTGGTGGGTTACTGCTGCGGGGGCGCGGGCGGGTAGGGCTGCCCGGGCTGACCCGGCTGCGGGTAGGGCTGGGGGTAACCGGGCTGCTGTCCGGGCTGGGGGGCGTACGGCTGCTGGGGCGCCTGAGGGGCCTGGGGCTGCTGGGGGTAGCCCTGCGGCGGGTACGGCTGCTGGCCCGGCATCGGCTGCTGCTGGCCGGGGACGTACTGCTGGCCCGGCATCGGCGGCGCCGCCACCGGGGGCGGGTTGCCGTCGCTGGTCCACAGGCCGTGCATCTGCTGGTGGCGTACGAAGTCCTCGGCGACCATCGCCGCGAGGTTGAAGTACGCCTCGCGCACCTTGGGCCGCATCATGTCGAGGTCGACCTCGGCACCGGCGGAGAGATGCTCGTCGAAGGGCACGACCACGACACCGCGGCAGCGGGTCTCGAAGTGGCTGACGATGTCCTCGACCTTGATCATCTTGCCGGTCTCGCGGACGCCGGAGATGACGGTGAGCGACCGCGAGACGAGATCCGCGTACCCGTGGGCGGAGAGCCAGTCCAGCGTCGTACTGGCGCTGGAGGCACCGTCGACGGACGGCGTGGAGATGATGATGAGCTGGTCGGCGAGGTCGAGCACGCCGCGCATGGCGGAGTAGAGCAGACCGGTACCGGAGTCGGTCAGGATGACGGGGTACTGCTTGCCCAGCACGTCGATCGCGCGCCGGTAGTCCTCGTCGTTGAACGTCGTGGACACGGCCGGGTCGACGTCGTTGGCGATGATCTCAAGGCCGGACGGGGCCTGCGACGTGAACCGGCGGATGTCCATGTACGAGTTGAGGTACGGGATCGCCTGCACGAGGTCGCGGATGGTGGCCCCGGTCTCCCGCCGCACGCGCCGCCCGAGCGTACCGGCGTCCGGGTTCGCGTCGATGGCGAGGATCTTGTCCTGCCGCTCGGTCGCGAGGGTCGATCCGAGAGCGGTCGTCGTGGTCGTCTTCCCGACACCGCCCTTCAGGCTGATGACCGCGATCCGGTAGCAGGACAGCACGGGCGTCCGGATCAGCTCCAACTTCCGCTGCCGCTCGGCCTCTTCCTTCTTCCCCCCGATCTTGAACCGCGACGGCTGCGCCGCCGGGCGCCCGCTCTTCGCCTTCTGCTTCTTGTTGTTCAGCAGCCGATCCGACGACAGCTCGACGGCGGCGGTGTAACCGAGCGGCGCGGCCCCGGGGTTGGTCATCTGCCGCTGATCGTGCTGGATGGGCTGCGGCCAGGCTGCGCCGGTGCGGGGGTCGACGGGGGGTTGGGGGGAGTGGGGGGCCTGGGCTGCCGGGGAGGCATGGGGTGCCTGAGGAGCTTGGGGGGCTTGGGGGTTGTGGGGGGCCTGCGGAGCCTGCGGGTGCTGCTGGGCGTGCGGAGCCTGCGGCGGGGTGGGTCCCTGCGGGGCGCCGTGCGGCGCGGCTGCCGGGGGCTGGGCCGTGGGGCTTGCGGGCTGCTGGGTGGCGTTCGGGGCGGCGGGGTGGGGGAAGCCGTAGGCGCCTTGGGCGTTTGGGGCCGGGGGCTGGGAGGCTCCGGGGGCGCCGCCCGGCTGCGGGAAGCCGTAGCCACCTTGCGGGGCGGGGGCTCCGCCGGGCTGTGGGAAGGCGGTGCTGCCTTCTGCGGTGGGTGCCGGGGTGTTCGGGGCGGCGGGGGTGCCGGGCTGGCCCTGCGGGGCGGGCGGCTGGGGGAAGCCGTAGCCGCCCTGGGGGTTGGGCGCGGGGGCCGGAGTGCCGGGCTGCGGGAAGCCGTACGCGCCCTGTGCCGGGGTGGGTGTGGGGGTGGCGCCCGGGTTCGGGAAGCCGTAGCCGCCCTGGGCGTTCGGGGGTTGCGGAGCCTCGGGGGAGGGGGTCGGCTGAGGGGCGTTCGGGGCACCCGGGTGTGGGAAGCCGTAGGCGCCCTGCGGGTTGGGTGTCGGGGGCTGGGGAGGCGTCGGCTGGGCTGCGCCGGGGTGGGGGAAGCCGTATGCGCCCTGTGCCGGGGCGGGTGCGGGGGTGGCGCCTGGGTTCGGGAAGCCGTAGCCGCCCTGGGCGTTCGGGGGCTGCGGGAAGCCGTACCCGCCCTGCGGGTTGGGTGCGGCGGGCGGCTGCTGGGGTGCCGGGGCGCCGGGCTGCGGTGCTGCCGGGGGCGTGGCCGGCGGGTTCCAGGCGGCGGGCGCGGGCTGGGGTGCCTGCGGCTGGAAGGGCGGCTGCTGCTGCGGCACGGGCGGCTGCGCCTGCGCGACCGCCGGCTGCGGCGCGGGCGCGTCCGGCTGCTGCGGCTGCGCCGGCCACTGTGCCGCGGGCGCGGGTGCGGCGGGCTGGTACGACGGCGGCAGCGGCGGCATCCCGGCCTGCGGCGTCGGCGGGGGAGTCCAGGCGGGCGGGGCGTCCTGGGGGGCGCTGCTGTCGGGCGTGGCGTCGGCCGGCTCCGTGTCGGAGGGCGTGGCGTCGGCGGGCTCGGGAGCGATCGGGGCTGCGTCGGCGGGTACGGAGTCCTCGGGCTCTGTGGCAGCCGGTACGGCGTCGACGGGCTCGGTGTCGGCCACCGCGGCTACCGGCTCGGCGTCTTCCGGCTCCGCGTTGGTGGCGTCGTCCTGCCCGGCATCGTCCTGCCCGGCATCGTCCTGCCCGGCATCGACCTGCCCGGCATCGACCTGCACGGCGTCCAGCGACTCCGCGTCCGTTGCCTCGGCATCACCCGGTACGTCGTCCAACAGCTCCGCGTCGGCCGGCTCGGTGTCCTCGGTGGTCGTGCTCGTCGGCGCCGCGTCCGTGGGCTCTGCGCCCGGCAGCTCTGCGACGGAAGGCTCCGTATCCGCGGAATCGACGTCCGCCTCCCCGGAGGTCTCGAAGTCGGTGCCCTCCGGCGCCGACCCCTCCGGCTCGGTCTCCTCCTCGGCGTCCTGGGCGAGCGGGGTGTCGTCCGCCGCGACCTCGGTGTCCTCATCGGCGGAGTCCTCGGGCGTACCGGCCTGGGCTACGTCGTCCGTCTCGTCGGAGTTGACGGCCGTGTCGGTGGCGTCGTCCGAGTTGGCCGTCGCCGTGATGGCGTCGTCCACCGAGTCCGTCACGGCCCCGGTGACCTCGTCGTCCTGCGCAGCAGCCTCGGGCTCGCTGTCGGCACCCTCGGTCTCGTCGTCGACCGGCGTCAGCTGCGCCTCGGCCACCGCCGCGCGCTCGGCGATCTCGCGCTTCAGCGAAGCTGCGGAGAACCGCATGGTGGCGGCGCTCTCCAGGTCACCGTTACCGGACTCCGGCTCCTCGGCGGCCGAGGAGGCGGGAGCGTCGGGGGCGGGCTCGGAGTCGGCCGTGGCGGGCGTGGGCAGCGTGAAGCTCGTCGGGGACGGAGCGGGAGCCGTGTCGTCGGCGTCGGCCGTCACGGGCGCAGGCAGCGTGAAGCTGGTCGGAGACGCGGCCGGGGACGCGGGAGGCGTCGCCGGAGTCCCCCACGGCGACTGGAACCCCGGAACGTTCGGCACCGCCGTAGGGGACCCGGCATCCGAGGCCGGCGTCTCGGGCGGTGCGGCCTGCGGCTCGAATCCGCTCCCCACAGGAAGCTTGGGCACCGCACCCGGACCGTCGTCCGACGCCCCGCCCGGAGCCTGCGGCGGCGTGAAGGGCACCGCCGGACCGGAGGCAGGGGGCGCCGGAGGCGTGAAAGGCGCCCCAGGAGCGGAGGAGGCGGGCGTCGGGGGAGTGAAGGGCACTCCCTGCCCCGGCACCGGAGGGGTGAAAGGAATCCCGGGCCCCGGCGCGGGCGGCGTGAAGGGCACCCCGGGACCGGAGGCAGGAGGCGCTGGAGGCGTGAAAGGCGCCCCGGGACCCGAAGGAGCCCCCTGAGCATCCTGTGCGCCCTGAGGGCGCGAATGAGCCGGAGGCGTCAGGCCCGGCAGCGAGGAAGCGGACCAGTCCACAGGCGAGGGCGCGGCGGCACCGGGCGCACCCGAAGCCGGCGAACCGACCCCGGCCGACCCCGTCGTACCGGAGGCACCGGAAGAGCCAGACGGGCCGGGCGAGCCGGACGGGCCACCCGCAGCCGCCGCGTTCCCCCCGTCCCCGGAACCCCCCGGACCCCCCGAGCCTCCCGACGCGTTCTGCGTGTACCAGGCAGGCGGCGCGTAGTCGATGGTGAACTCGCCCGTGATCTCGCTGGCGGACTCCGCGTCGGGCTGGTCATCGCCGGGTGTGGCCCAGCCCCCGCGGATCCCGTCCCGATCGCTGCTCACAATTCCTCCTGGTGTGGCCGAGCACCCCCATACCGTGCGAGGGGCGACCTTTTCTTGTCGTCTTCCAGGCGTCCGAAGTCGTCCGAGGTCATCCGAATCCCCCGGCTCTCCCCCTGGGGCGCCGACGCCCGGTCCACGGGTTCTGGCGTCGCGCCAGGTACCAGCCTAATCACCACAAGCCCCACCCCGGCAGGCCCGTCCACCCACGAGCGCACGTCCGCTGCGTCACAACCTGCCCAGAAGTGGCGTACACAGCTTTCGCATTCGTGACGAAAAAGGGCGATGTTCGTGAACACCCCGAACACAAACGGAAGGTGAGGGGAGGCGGGGCGCGTGTCCGCCTAAGCGCCTTGCCCCGCAGGGGTGTTGGGGAGGGGGCGGCTCACCCCGGCCCCCGCCCGGCCCCGGCCGGCGGGCATAGTGGGGCCGATCCGATCATCGAACCGACAGAAACAGCAGAAGGGGCTCCTTCGCGTGAGCTTCGGCCCGCCTCCCTCGATCTACACCCAATCCGCACTCGCGGCCGACACCGCCCGCAGGCGCCGACGCCGTACGAGACTCCTGGGCGCCGTCGCGGTCGTCGCGGCGATCGCGCTCGCCGGAGGCGGCTGGCTCCTCGCGTCCGACGGCGACGGCGCCCCCGCCGAGGCCAAGGAGGCGGTCGCGCAGAGTCCCGACGCCATCAGGGAGACGACCGAGCGGGTGCCCGTCTCGCCCGAGGGGCGGCTGATGATCGAGCACGACGAGGAGAACCTCGCCAAGACCAACGACGCCAACCCCCGCTACGCGCCCGGCACCTGGGTCACCGACAAGGTGATGGTCAAGGGCGTCGCCGACCGTCTGGAGGGCTACAACATCGCCCTCGACGCCGACGAGAAGGCCTGGAGCCTCAAGCTGGACGGCCACATCTGCGCCACCAGCCGGCATGTCACCGCGGACGGCCGTACCGCCGTGGTCATCCAGCCGCCGCGGCCGAAGGGCTCGGAGAAGGACGGCGTCTGCGACCAGGTCGTCTTCTTCGACCTCGACACCGGCAAGAAGCTGTGGCAGAAGAAGATGCCCGCCGCGAACTCCGCCTTCGTCACCAACACCAACCTCACCCTGACGCAGGGCGTCGTCGCCGTGGCCTGGGGGCAGGGCTCGGTGGCGTACGACATGAAGTCCGGCGAGCAGCTCTGGAACAGCACTCTCGGCTCCGAGTGCGAGGACAAGGCCTTCGCCGGCGGCCGCGCCCTGCTCTCCCTGCTCAGCTGCGGATCCCTGCCCGATGTCACCTTCCGCGTGGCGAAGCTGGACCCGCGCACGGGCAAGGCGCGGTGGACGTACAAGGTCGCCGACGGTGTCCAGACCGTCTATCTGCCGTCGTCGGATCCACCGGTGCTCGCGGTCGCGGCGGGCGACAGCGAGGTGACCGACCTGATCACGCTCGACGACGCGGGCAAGTACCGCACGACCATCTCCCTCGACGGCTACGACGCGAAGTGCGGCGAGCGGTACTTCGGACTGTCCTTCTTCGGCGAGTACGAGAACTGCGACGGTGTCGTCGTGGGCCGCAGCCAGGCCTTCGTGACCAGCAAGGAGAACATCGCCACCGGGCAGCCCTCGGACTGGATCGTGGCCTTCGACCTGGCGACCGGCAAGACGGGTGGGAAGTTCGACGGGCGTGAACTGCAGAAGGTCCATCCGCTGCGGATGAGCGGTGACGATCTCCTGATCTACCGGCGCGGTGCGGGCGCCGTCGCCCCGGCCGCCGTCGTGCGCTGGAACCCGAGAACCGACCAGGAGACCCCGCTCCTCCTCTTCACCCTCCCCGAGGACGACGACGGCGAGCTCAGCGACCCGGAGCAGTCCGACATCCTCTTCCACAAGGGCCGGGCCTTCTTCGGGAAGCGGGAACTGGTCGCCGACGACAAGTACCCGACCGACCCGGTGCTGATGGCGCTCGCGGTGGGGAGCGCCGGGCTGAAGCACTGAGGCAGCGCAAAGGGCGGTACGCGTGCGTACCGCCCTTTTTCACGGCACGCACGCGTGCGTGCCGCCCCTCACCGTCACTCCGCGTCTTCGGACTCCGGCGCCGGCTCGATGTCGAACTCCCCGTCCCGCGCCCCCAGCACGAAGGCCGTCCACTCCGCCTCCGTGTACCGCAGCACGGTGTCCGGGTCCAGCGAGGACCGCATGGCCACGGCACCCTCGGGCAGGTACGCGATCTCGACCCGCTCCTCGTGCTCCTCGGTACCCGGCGCGCTGTGCCACTCGACGCCCGAGATGTCCAGGGCGTAGAGCTCGTCCCGCTCCCGCTCCTTGCGCGCCTTGATCTCCTCTGCCGTCTCCGCCATGTCCCGGCGACCCCTTCCGACGTCATACGCTCATGATCCGAGCGCTCACCCTAGTGGCCCCCTCCGCCCCGACGGGGTGGTTCGGGAACCGGGGCGAAGGCCCCCACCTTTGGCTGGTACCCTGAGTGACGGCCGTTTGTGTACGCACCCCCGGAGTCCCTCGAAGGACCCTGGAGGCCGCGCCCAGCGGATCCCCGCCTCCCGAGTAACGGAAGCTCCCCCGAGACACAGACCGGGGGCACTCGGTGGCCATTTTCAGACTACGAGGAGTTTCGAGTGCCGCTCGACGCCGCAGTGAAGAAGCAGATCATCGCCGAGTTCGGTCAGAAGGAGGGCGACACCGGCTCCCCCGAGGTCCAGGTCGCCATGCTTTCGCGCCGGATCTCGGACCTGACCGAGCACCTCAAGACCCACAAGCACGACCACCACTCCCGTCGTGGTCTGCTGATCCTGGTCGGTCAGCGCCGCCGCCTTCTCCAGTACCTGGCGAAGAAGGACATCCAGCGCTTCCGTGCGCTGGTGGACCGCCTCGGCATCCGCCGTGGTGCGGCGGGCGCCAAGTAAGACGCCATGAAGGGAGCGGTTCCCCAAACGATCGGGGGCCGCTCCCTTCGGCTTTGCCGTGCGTACGGAAACGTGCGCAGTGTCACACCTACTTTGTAGTGTGGTAGCACAACGCAGTACGAACGAGGAGAAGTGCACCTCGCCGCCGCCGGTCCTCGGTAGTGGCTCCCGGGCAAATGCGAACCCGGGTGCTTCGATCGAAGACCGGCCCGCACCAGATGGAGCGCCTTCTCCGCGTGCGTCCCCCCGCCACACGGGCGGATCGGGACAAAAGACGAAACGTAGACGAAAGTAACGGAGAAAACGCTAGTGGAGAACGAGACCCACTACGCCGAGGCCGTCATCGACAACGGCTCCTTCGGCACCCGCACCATCCGCTTCGAGACGGGCCGCCTGGCCAAGCAGGCCGCCGGCTCCGCCGTGGCGTACCTGGACGACGACACCATGGTGCTGTCGGCCACCACCGCCTCCAAGAACCCCAAGGACCAGCTCGACTTCTTCCCCCTGACGGTGGACGTCGAGGAGCGGATGTACGCCGCCGGCAAGATCCCCGGCAGCTTCTTCCGCCGTGAGGGCCGTCCCTCCGAGGACGCCATCCTCACCTGTCGTCTGATCGACCGCCCGCTGCGCCCGTCCTTCAAGAAGGGCCTGCGCAACGAGATCCAGGTCGTCGCCACGATCATGGCCCTCAACCCCGACCACCTGTACGACGTCGTGGCGATCAACGCCGCCTCCGCGTCCACGCAGCTGGCCGGTCTGCCCTTCTCCGGCCCGATCGGCGGCGTCCGCGTCGCGCTGATCAACGGCCAGTGGGTGGCCTTCCCGACGCACTCCGAGCTCGAGGACGCCGTCTTCGACATGGTCGTCGCGGGCCGCACCCTGGAGGACGGCGACGTCGCGATCATGATGGTCGAGGCCGAGGCCACCGAGAAGACCATCCAGCTGGTCAAGGGCGGCGCCGAGGCCCCGACCGAGGAGGTCGTCGCCGCCGGTCTCGAGGCCGCGAAGCCCTTCATCAAGGTCCTCTGCAAGGCCCAGGCCGACCTCGCCTCCAAGGCCGCCAAGCCGACCGGCGAGTTCCCGATCTTCCTCGACTACCAGGACGACATCCTGGAGGCGCTCTACGCCGCCGTCCGCCCGGAGCTCGCCTCCGCGCTGACCATCGCGGGCAAGCAGGAGCGCGAGTCCGAGCTGGACCGCGTCAAGGCGCTCGCCGCCGAGAAGCTCCTGCCGGAGTTCGAGGGCCGCGAGAAGGAGATCTCCGCCGCGTACCGCTCCCTGACCAAGCAGCTCGTCCGCGAGCGCGTGATCAAGGAGAAGAAGCGCATCGACGGCCGTGGCGTCACGGACATCCGTACGCTCGCCGCCGAGGTCGAGGCCATCCCGCGCGTGCACGGCTCCGCGGTGTTCGAGCGTGGCGAGACCCAGATCCTGGGCGTCACCACCCTCAACATGCTCCGCATGGAGCAGCAGCTGGACACCCTCTCCCCGGTGACCCGCAAGCGCTACATGCACAACTACAACTTCCCGCCGTACTCCACCGGCGAGACCGGCCGCGTCGGCTCCCCCAAGCGCCGCGAGATCGGCCACGGCGCCCTCGCCGAGCGCGCCCTGGTCCCGGTCCTGCCGACCCGCGAGGAGTTCCCCTACGCGATCCGCCAGGTCTCCGAGGCGCTGAGCTCCAACGGCTCGACGTCCATGGGCTCGGTCTGCGCCTCCACCATGTCGCTGCTGAACGCCGGTGTGCCGCTGAAGGCCCCCGTCGCCGGTATCGCCATGGGTCTGATCTCCCAGGAGATCGACGGCGAGACGCACTACGTCACCCTCACCGACATCCTCGGTGCGGAGGACGCCTTCGGCGACATGGACTTCAAGGTCGCCGGCACCAAGGAGTTCGTGACCGCCCTCCAGCTCGACACCAAGCTGGACGGCATCCCGGCCTCCGTCCTGGCCGCGGCCCTCAAGCAGGCCCGTGACGCCCGCCTCCACATCCTCGACGTGATGATGGAAGCGATCGACACGCCGGACGAGATGTCCCCGAACGCCCCGCGGATCATCACCGTCAAGATCCCCGTGGACAAGATCGGTGAGGTCATCGGCCCCAAGGGCAAGATGATCAACCAGATCCAGGAGGACACCGGCGCCGACATCACGATCGAGGACGACGGCACCATCTACATCGGTGCGGTCGACGGTCCCTCCGCCGAGGCGGCCCGCACCACGATCAACTCGATCGCCAACCCGACCATGCCGGAGGTCGGCGAGCGCTACCTGGGCACGGTTGTCAAGACGACCACCTTCGGTGCGTTCGTCTCGCTGCTCCCGGGCAAGGACGGTCTGCTGCACATCTCGCAGATCCGCAAGCTCGCCGGCGGCAAGCGCGTGGAGAACGTCGAGGACGTGCTCGGCGTGGGCGCCAAGGTCCAGGTCGAGATCGCCGAGATCGACTCCCGCGGCAAGCTCTCCCTGATCCCGGTCATCGAGGGCGAAGAGAACGATGAGAAGAAGGACGACACCGACAAGTGACGTCGAGTAGCTCCACGGCGACGGCCCGCACCTCCTCGGAGGCGCGGGCCGTCGCCCGTACCCAAACCCTCGTCAAGGGCACCAACGGCATCGGCACGGTCCGCAAGACCACCCTCCCGGGCGGCCTGCGCATCGTCACCGAGACGCTGCCCTCGGTCCGCTCCGCGACCTTCGGCATCTGGGCCCACGTCGGCTCCCGCGACGAGACGCCGTCCTTGAACGGCGCCACGCACTACTTGGAGCACCTGCTCTTCAAGGGCACCACGCGCAGGTCGGCGCTGGACATCTCGTCCGCCATCGACGCGGTCGGCGGCGAGATGAACGCCTTCACGGCGAAGGAGTACACGTGCTACTACGCGCGCGTGCTCGACACCGACCTGCCGCTCGCCATCGACGTCGTCTGCGACATGCTGACGGGCTCCCTGATCCTCGAAGAGGACGTCAACGTCGAGCGCGGCGCCATCCTTGAAGAGATCGCCATGACCGAGGACGACCCGGGCGACTGTGTGCACGACCTGTTCGCGCACACCATGTTCGGCGACAACCCCCTCGGCCGCCCGGTCCTCGGCACGGTGGACACGGTCAACGCCCTGACGGCCGACCGCATCCGCCGCTTCTACAAGAAGCACTACGACCCGACCCACCTGGTTGTGGCCGCCGCGGGCAACATCGACCACAACAAGGTCGTACGACAGGTCCGCGCGGCCTTCGAGAAGGCGGGCGCCTTCAAGAACGCCGAGGCGGCCCCCATCGCCCCGCGCGACGGCCGCCGTACGATCCGCACCTCGGGCCGCGTGGAACTGCTGGGCCGCAAGACCGAGCAGGCCCATGTCGTCCTCGGCATGCCCGGCCTGGCCCGCACGGACGACCGCCGCTGGGCGCTGGGCGTGCTCAACACGGCGCTGGGCGGCGGCATGTCCTCCCGTCTGTTCCAGGAGGTCCGCGAGAAGCGCGGCCTGGCCTACAGCGTGTACTCGTACACGTCGGGCTTCGCCGACTGCGGTCTCTTCGGCGTGTACGCCGGCTGCCGGCCCTCCCAAGTCCATGACGTGCTGAAGATCTGCCGCGACGAGCTCGACCACGTCGCCGAGCACGGACTGACCGACGACGAGATCGCCCGTGCCATCGGCCAGCTCCGCGGCTCCACGGTCCTCGGCCTGGAGGACACCGGCGCGCTCATGAACCGCATCGGCAAGAGTGAGCTGTGCTGGGGCGAACAGATGTCCGTCGACGACATGCTGACCCGGATAGCCTCGGTCACCCCGGACGACGTCCGCGCGGTCGCCCGCGACATCCTGGGGCAGCGGCCCTCGCTGTCGGTCATCGGCCCGCTCAAGGACAAGCAGGCGTCGCGTCTGCACGAGGCAGTGGCGTAACCCCGCCGGTCTCCGGCCGGCGCCTGTTCGGTCAGCGTTTTCGGTAAGCGTCTTCAGCGTCTTTAAGGAAGCAAGTGATGAGCAAGCTGCGCGTGGCGGTCCTCGGTGCCAAGGGCCGGATCGGCTCCGAGGCGGTCAAGGCCGTCGAGGCCGCCGAGGACATGGAGCTGGTCGCCGCCCTGAGCCGGGGCGACAAGCTGGAGACGCTGGCCGAGACGGGCGCCCAGGTCGCCGTCGAACTGACCACGCCGGACTCGGTGATGGCCAACCTGGAGTACTGCGTCGGCCACGGCATCCACGCCGTCGTCGGTACGACGGGCTGGACCGACGAACGCCTCGCCCAGTTGAACGCCTGGCTGGCCGCCTCCCCGGAGACGGGCGTCCTCATCGCGCCCAACTTCTCCATCGGGGCCGTCCTCAACATGAAGTTCGCGCAGATCGCCGCGCCGTACTTCGAGTCGGTGGAGGTCGTCGAACTCCACCACCCGAAGAAGGTCGACGCGCCCAGCGGTACGGCGACCCGCACGGCCCAGCTCATCGCCTCGGCCCGCGCCGCGGCGGGCACGGCCCCGGCACCGGACGCCACGGAGACGGGCCTGGACGGCGCACGCGGCGCGGACGTGGACGGCATCCCGGTCCACTCCGTCCGCCTGCGCGGCCTGCTGGCCCACCAGGAGGTCCTCCTGGGCGGCGAGGGCGAGACGCTGACCATCCGCCACGACTCGCTCCACCACAGCAGCTTCATGCCGGGCATCCTGCTGGGCGCCCGCCGCGTCGTCACCACCCCGGGCGTCACCTTCGGCCTGGAACACTTCCTGGACCTGGGCTGACGACAGCATGCGCGCCAAACTCTCCTACGCCATAACGGCCGCCGTCCTGGTCTTCTACTTCGTCCTGGTCGGCAGCCGCGGCATCATGCTCATCCAGTCCGGCACCCTGCTGACGGTCACCTTCGGTGTGGCCGTGCTGATCCTGCCGGTCATCGGCATGTGGTTCCTGTGGAAGAACACCCAGTTCGTCCGCCGGGCCAACGCCCTCGCCGCCGAACTCGACGCCGAGGGCGGCCTGCCCGTCGACGAGCTCAGGCGCACCCCCAGCGGCCGCATCGACCGCGATTCGGCCGACGAGGTCTTCGCCAAGCGCAA
Organism: Streptomyces sp. NPDC046909; assembly: GCF_040644695.1. NCBI lineage: Bacteria > Bacillati > Actinomycetota > Actinomycetes > Kitasatosporales > Streptomycetaceae > Streptomyces > Streptomyces sp. NPDC046909. Next base: position 880,651 of record NZ_JBEYXC010000004.1, read on the forward strand.
GGCCGAGACGGAGGACGCGCCGGGCGACTGGCGCAGCTGGTTCCGCCTCGCCATCGCCTACCAGGACGCCCGTGACACCCCGCGGGCCCGCAAGGCGATGCAGCGCGCGATCGCCCTGCACCCCTCTTTGCGCCTAAACCGGCGCCGCTCTCGCGGAGCTGGCTGATCGCCGTCGTGGTTCCTCAATTGATGGTTGCGGTCGCCGCAACCGGAGTGTCAGGCGCCGCGCTGATACTCCGCGCCCCACGCCTCCACCGAGTCGGCAGCCCGGTCGAACGCCTCCGGCCGTCCCAGGAAGTCCGCGTTGTGCGTGGTCAGCAGCGGCGAAGTGTCCTCGACCGCACGGTCGTTGCGTACGACGGTCAGGGCCTGCCCCTGCACCGTGCGCGGCAGCCCCAGCCAGCGCACCGGCTGCTGGACCGTCCGTACCGCGACGACCTTCTCCCAGCGCGCCGTGCGCGTCAGGAAGAACCCGACGTGGCGCACTCCGCGCGCGCTCACCCACACACCCATGCGCAGCAGCCGCAGCGCGACGGCGATGATGGCGAGCGCGCCGCCGAACACCGCACCGCCCTCGGACACGGAGCCCGTGAGCGCGATGATGACCGCCGCGAACAGCACGTACGAGGCGAGCAGCAGCAGAAGCGCCGCCGCGGCCACCCGGTAGGGCCCGGGGCGGTAGGGGCGCCGCCAGTGCTCACGGTCGTCGAAGGGCAGCGCGACATCACCGGCTGTCTCGAAGGCGCGGTCGGCCGTCAGGAAGGGCAGGGGCACGGCTGGTCCTCACTCGTCCATGCGTGGGCTGTGCCCGGTGAGGCTATCCGCCGGTGTGCCTACTAGCCACCTTCGGGGGCTCGGATGAGTCAGTGTCCCTGGGACGCCTGTGACTGCTGAGTGCCGCTGGAGGAGTGATCGAGCGTCAGCGCCGGCATCCCGAGCACCAGGGCCCCCACCAGCGCGGCGACGATGGTGACGCCCAGGAGCCAACGCCCGGCTATCTCCGCCGCGGAGGACTTCTCCCGGCGCGGGGGAGTGACATTGCTGCGGAACCTGTCGGCCTCGGCGACGAAGGCGAACGGGACGGGCTCACGCCGACGGAACATCGGGGAGACGCTCCTCTCAAGCTCGGAGACTCGAATTAGTGACTGTTGTTGATACAGACGCACGAGTGCCCGAAAAGGTGCCCTGATGCCCCGAATTCACAGAACTTCACCGAAGATGTCGCGTCCCGGCACCGAACGCCCCGATGTCAGTGCCGGGCCGTAGAGTGGGCGCCGCCCGAGAGAAGTGATGGAAGGACCCGCCGAGCCGTGACCGACACCCCCGCAGACGACCTCAAGCCCAGCTTCCGCAGCGATGTCACCGTCGAGCTGGTCAAGCACACCGCGGCCGACTCCGACGTCCTGTGGGCGGCCCGCGTCTCGACCGCCGGCGAGCAGTCCCTGGAGGAGCTCCAGAAGGATCCCGAGCGCTCCAAGGGCCTCATCAACTACCTGATGCGGGACCGGCACGGCAGCCCCTTCGAGCACAACTCGATGACCTTCTTCATCAGCGCCCCGATCTTCGTCTTCCGCGAGTTCATGCGGCACCGCGTGGGCTGGTGTGTCGCGGGTGACACGGAGATCACGCTGGTGAGCGAGGCAGGCACTGTCCGGCGCCGCTCGATCGAGGATCTTTACAAGTTGTGGCACCTCGGGGTCGAGGACCGGTTGCCGCATTCTGCGGGGGGCGTTACGTGGCATGCCCAGGCACAGAAGTGGATGGCGCAGGTCCGCCGCGGGGAGACCAACCACTATCTCGGGCTGTACGACAACCGTGAGGCGGCCGACTCCGCCGTCGCGGAATTCCGTGAGCAGCACCCGTCCACCCGACTGCGCAAGCTCGAATCGGTGCGCCGCAACCACGTCCGCTGTTACGACGAGGAGACCCTGACAGCGCAACGGGCTCAGATCCTCGACGTCATCCAGTCGGGCATCAAGCCTCTGATCAAGATCACCACCGCGGGCGGCAAGGTTCTGCGCTCCACCGTCGATCACGCGGTCCTCACCCCGGACGGCTGGCGGAAGGCCGGTGAACTCGTGGTCGGGGACGCGGTGATGGCCTCCGGCACGGCGCCCCGCCCGTCGGAGGGTCTCGTCCCCCCGAGCCTCCGCCGCGGTGTCGGGGTCTGGACCTCGATGCAGCACGCCCGCCTCATCGGCGAGACCGATCTCTGTCACCTGTGCGGAGGGTCCTTCCCTCGCGAGCAACTCGCGCTCGATCACGTGGTGCCGGTGGCCGAGGACCTGACGCGCGCGCTCGACGAGCGCAATCTGGCCCCGGCCTGCGAGCCCTGCCACGCGGCCAAGAGCGCGACAGAACAGAAGCTCGCCCGCCGTGGCGGAGAGATCGCCGTGGCCGTTCCGGATCCGGTCGTCTCGATCGAGGACGACGGCGAGGAGATGACGTACGACCTGACCGTGGAAGGCCCCTGGCACAACTTCCTCGCGAACGGGATCGTCGTCCACAACTCCTACAACGAGGAATCCGGCCGGTACAGGGAACTCCAGCCGGTCTTCTACGTACCCGGAGAGGACCGCAAACTCGTACAGCAGGGACGCCCCGGCAAATACGAGTTCGTGTCGGGCACCGAAGCGCAGCAGGAGATCATGGAACGCTCGATGCAGGAGTCCTACATCCAGGCATACGAGCGCTACCAGGAGATGCTCGCTGCCGGAGTCGCCCGCGAGGTCGCCCGGGCCGTCCTCCCCGTCGGTCTGTTCTCCTCGATGTACGCCACGTGCAACGCCCGCTCGCTGATGCACTTCCTCGGCCTGCGGACCCAGCACGAGCTGGCGAAGGTCCCGTCCTTCCCGCAGCGGGAGATCGAGATGGTCGGCGAGAAGATGGAGGCGGAGTGGGCCAAGCTCATGCCGCTCACCTACGCCGCCTTCAATGCGAACGGCCGTGTGGCCCCGTAACGCACCCGCGTTCCCCGGTCGGGCACAGATGTACGGGTCAGCCTCGCGAGGTGTCCGTATTGCGGCATTTAGAGAAGTTCATCTAGCCTGATCAAACGGACCCGGCACTGCTTGAACCCCCGAGCAGGCAGTGCCGGGCTCCATCTTTGTCATGACTTTCCCCGCCCCCCGAGGGCAGACCACGCCTTGAGCAGCGAGTAGCGTGTTACCCATGGCTCCGACCTCCACTCCGCAGACCCCCTTCGGGCGGGTCCTCACCGCCATGGTCACGCCCTTCACGGCGGACGGCGCACTCGACCTCGACGGCGCGCAGCGGCTCGCTACCCACCTGGTGGACGCAGGCAACGACGGCCTGATCATCAACGGCACCACCGGTGAGTCCCCCACCACCAGCGACGCGGAGAAAGCGGACCTCGTACGAGCGGTACTGGAGGCGGTCGGCGACCGCGCCCACGTCGTCGCCGGCGTCGGCACCAACGACACCCACCACAGCATCGAGCTCGCCCGCGCCGCCGAGAAGACCGGCGCGCACGGCCTCCTGATCGTGACGCCGTACTACAACAAGCCCCCGCAGGAAGGCCTGTACCGCCACTTCAAGGCCGTCGCGGACGCCACGGAGCTGCCCGTCATGCTCTACGACATCCCCGGCCGCAGCGGCGTCCCGATCAGCACCGAGACCCTGGTCCGGCTCGCCGAGCACCCGCGGATCGTCGCCAACAAGGACGCCAAGGGCGACCTCGGCCGCGCCAGCTGGGCCATCGCCCGCTCCGGCCTCGCCTGGTACTCCGGCGACGACATGCTGAACCTGCCGCTGCTGTCCGTGGGCGCCGTCGGCTTCGTCTCGGTGGTGGGCCATGTGGTCACCCCCGACCTGCGCGCGCTGGTGGACGCCTTCGTCTCCGGCGACGTACAGAAGGCGACGGAGATCCACCAGAAGCTGCTCCCCGTCTACACGGGCATGTTCCGCACCCAGGGCGTCATGACCACGAAGGCCGCGCTCGCCCTCCAGGGCCTGCCCGCCGGACCGCTGCGCGCCCCCATGGTGGAGCTCACGGCGGAAGAGATCGAGCAGCTCAAGATCGATCTTGCCGCGGGCGGGGTACAGCTCTAGCACCAGACTTCGCGCGCCCCCGGCGCGCAACAGACTTCACAACTGAATAAGCGGGCCACCGGTGCCTGCGACCACAACGACAACTGCTACACGCACGAACGTCATGCGCGCCACGTGCCCACCGGTACGTGGCGTGTGTGGTGAGGAGAGTCTTTTGAGTCATCCGCATCCTGAACTCGGCCCGCCCCCGCCGCTCCCCGAAGGCGGCCTGCGCGTCACCCCACTCGGCGGTCTTGGAGAGATCGGCCGAAACATGACGGTCTTCGAGTACGGCGGTCGCCTTCTGATCGTCGACTGCGGAGTGCTCTTCCCCGAGGAGGAGCAGCCCGGAATCGATCTGATCCTGCCGGACTTCTCGTCCATCCGGGATCGCCTCGACGACGTCGAGGGCATCGTCCTCACGCATGGCCACGAGGACCACATCGGCGCCGTCCCGTTCCTGCTCCGCGAGAAGCCGGACATCCCGCTGATCGGCTCCAAGCTGACCCTCGCGCTCATCGAGGCGAAGCTCCAGGAGCACCGGATCCGCCCGTACACCCTTGAGGTGGCGGAGGGGAACCGCGAGCGCATCGGCCCCTTCGACTGCGAGTTCGTCGCGGTCAACCACTCCATCCCGGACGCGCTGGCCGTGGCCATCCGCACGCCGGCCGGCATGGTCGTCCACACCGGCGACTTCAAGATGGACCAGCTCCCGCTGGACAACCGTCTGACGGATCTACACGCGTTCGCACGTCTGAGCGAGGAGGGTATCGACCTCCTTCTCTCCGACTCGACGAACGCCGAGGTCCCCGGATTCGTACCGCCTGAGCGGGACATCTCCAACGTCCTGCACCAGGTCTTCGGGAACGCCCGCAAGCGGATCATCGTGGCGAGCTTCGCCAGCCACATCCACCGCATCCAGCAGATCCTGGACGCGGCCAACGAGTACGGCCGCAGGGTCGCCTTCGTCGGCCGCTCGATGGTCCGCAACATGGGCATCGCGAGGGACCTGGGCTATCTGAAGGTCCCGCCGGGCCTGGTGGTCGACGTCAAGACGCTCGACGACCTCCCCGACCGCGAGGTGGTCCTGGTCTGCACGGGCTCCCAGGGCGAACCGATGGCTGCCCTGTCCCGCATGGCCAACCGCGACCACCAGATCCGGATCGTCAACGGCGACACCGTGATCCTGGCGTCGTCCCTGATCCCCGGCAACGAGAACGCGGTCTACCGCGTGATCAACGGCCTGACCCGCTGGGGCGCCAACGTCGTCCACAAGGGCAACGCCAAGGTCCATGTCTCGGGCCACGCCTCGGCCGGCGAGCTGCTGTACTTCTACAACATCTGCCGCCCGAAGAACCTGATGCCGGTCCACGGCGAATGGCGCCACCTCCGCGCCAACGCCGAGCTCGGCGCCCTCACCGGCGTCCCGCACGACCGCATCGTCATCGCGGAGGACGGCGTGGTCGTCGACCTCATCGAGGGCAAGGCCAAGATCTCCGGCAAGGTCCGCGCGGGTTACGTCTACGTCGACGGCCTCTCGGTCGGCGACGTGGGCGAGCCGACCCTCAAGGACCGCAAGATCCTGGGCGACGAAGGCATCATCTCGGTCTTCGTGGTCATCGACTCCTCGACCGGCAAGATCACGGGCGGACCGCATGTCCACTCCCGCGGCTCCGGCATCGAGGACTCGGCGTTCAGCGAGGTGATCCCGAAGATCACGGAGGTCCTGGAGCGCTCGGCCCAGGACGGCGTGGTCGAACCCCACCAGCTGCAGCAACTGGTACGGCGGACCCTCGGCAAGTGGGTCTCCGACACCTATCGCCGCAGGCCGATGATCCTCCCGGTGGTGGTGGAGGTCTGACGGTCCGTCGGACTCCGTACGCGTGAACCTGGAGCGGGGCGCCTCGATTTGCATCGAGGCGCCCCGCTCCAGTACGTTTACGGCTCCGCCTGAACGGGAACCCGGCCGCCTCGCGTGCCGGAACCAGTCCCCGAAGCGGGTGGGAATTCCGACTCAGAACTTCTGATAAAGTCGGAGCCGCCGGAAAGGGAAACGCGAAAGCGAGAACCTGGAAAGCACCGAGGAAATCGGAACCGGAAACGGTCTGATAGAGTCGGAAACGCAAGACCGAAGGGAAAAGCCCGGAGGAAAGCCCGAGAGGGTGAGTACAAAGGAAGCGTCCGTTCCTTGAGAACTCAACAGCGTGCCAAAAATCAACGCCAGATTAGTTGATACCCCGTCCGAGGCCGTCACGGCCGAGGATGAGGTTCCTTTGAAGAAACATACAGCGAGGACGCTGTGAACTGCCGGCTTATTCCGCCGGTGGTTCCGCTCTCGTGTGTGTGCAC